>UQGJ01000035.1 GCA_900540545.1 uncultured Eubacteriales bacterium | reverse complement strand
ATGCCGAGGGGCGGCAGCCGGAGTTGTTCGGGCGCGGGCCGATACGGGCTGCAACGGCTTTCAAGTCTTGCTAACTTCCGAGAACCATACTGCCGCCCGGACGTTCTCGGGGGTCCAGGGGCTTGCCCCTGGTTTTCTTTCGGTCCCCTTTCTGAAACCAGAAAGGGGACCCGCCGGAGGCATCCCAAACAGCATACCATATTTTTCACTTTTGTGGTATACTATGACGACAGAAAGGACAGAGAAGGGAACGTGTGCTATGGAGAAGCGGAAACTCAACCCCTCGGTATGGATTTTGATCGGCCTGCTGCTGGGGGTTCTGGCGGGTCTGGCCCTGCAAAACCACCCCGAAATCGCCAATACCTATATCAAGCCCTTCGGCACCCTGTTTTTGAACCTCATCAAGATGATCATCGTCCCCCTGGTGTTCTCCTCCATCGTGGTGGGCACCTGCGGGCTGGGCGACGCCCGGCAGGTGGGGCGCATCGGGGGCAAGACCATCCTCTTTTACCTCTGCACCACCGCCGTGGCCGTCACCCTGGGGCTGGCGGCGGCCAACCTGTTCCCGGTGGGCCGGGGCCTTCAGTACGCCGCCGAGGGGGTGGAGTTCACCGCCGCCGCCCCGGTGAGCGTGGTGGACACCCTGCTGAACATCGTCCCCTCCAACCCGGTGGCGGCCCTGGCGGAGGGGAACATGCTCCAAATCATCTTCTTCGCCCTGTGCCTGGGCGGGGCCATCGTGGTCATCGGGGACAAGGGCACGCCCCTCTACAACGTCTTTGACGGCCTGACCCAGGCCATGTACGCCCTCACCGCCGTCATTATGAAGTTCGCCCCCTTCGCCGTGTTCGCCCTCATTACCCCGGTCATTGCCCAGAACGGGCCCAAGGTGCTGCTCTCCTTCCTGGGCATCACCCTGGTGGTCTACGGGGCCTGTATCGTCCATATGCTGGTGGCCTACTCCCTGACGGTGGGCGGTATCGCCCGCGTCAGCCCCCTGCGCTTTTTCAAGGAGGCGGCCCCCGCCATGCTCTTTGCCTTCTCCTCGGCCAGCTCGGCGGCCACCCTGCCCTTCTCCATGGAGGCGGCGGACCGGCTGGGGGTCCCCGCGCCGGTGCGGTCCTTTGTCCTCCCGTTGGGGGCCACCATCAACATGGACGGCACCGCCATCTACCAGGGCGTCTGCGCCCTCTTTATCGCCAACGCCTACGGCATCCCCCTGACCCTGGGCCAGCAGGTCACCATCGTCCTGACCTGTACCTTGGCCTCCATCGGTACCGCCGGCGTGCCGGGGGCGGGGACCACCATGCTCACCATGGTCCTTACCTCCGTGGGCCTGCCCGTGGAGGGCGTGGCCCTGGTGTGGGGCATCGAGCGGATTTTGGACATGGCCCGGACCACCGTGAACATCACCGGAGACATCGCCTGCTCCGTGGTGGTAGCCGGGAGCGAGAAGAGCCTGCGGCCCAGGAACACTTAGGGAGGGATATGGCATGTTGGCATATGGCTACCCGTGGGACAGCGAGGTGCAGCAGCCGGAGACCTTACGGGAGACGACGCTGAGCTGCACCAAGGAGGAATTGGACCTCCTCATTGAGTTCCTCCAGGAGGTTCGGGTTCAGGTTTCCGAGCTGGACGTGGTGGAGGGAGAACACTGGCACCTCCGGGATTGGAAAGAAAATTGGTCGGGGCGGGAATCCGACGTGATTCTCTATCTGATGGACCAAGTGCAGGAGCGGTGAGGGAGCGGAGCCGGCTCCCGTCCCGCCCGCAGACGGAATTATCCATTGTCAATTATCAATTATCAATTCTCACTCATAAAACCAGTGCGACCCAATGGTCATAATGAATGCCCGGTTCTCCATGGTCCAGTGGTTGTCCGTCAGGTGGGGGGCCAGGAAGTAGAGACTGGGGCCGGCCACGTCGGCCCCGTCCAGCACCAACTTGGCGGCCAGGATGCTCTCCTCCGTGGGGGTCTGGTAGACCGTGCCGTTGCGCACCGGCTCGAACTGCCCGCCCCAGCGGCTGTCGAAAATGACCCCGTAGATGGTGTCGGGGAAGTCCCGGCTGGCCACCCGGTTGAGGATCACGTTCCCCACGGCGATTTTCCCCGCCAGCGGCTCCCCCTGGCTCTCGGCGGAGATGATGCGGGACAGCCAGAAGAGGGCGTCGCCGGGGTAATAGTCCGCCCCGGCGGCGATGGCCCCGCCCCCGGAGGTGACGCTGACCGCCCCCGTAGACGGGTCCCAGTCCACCTCCGCCCCCAGGGCGGCCGAGAGGGTCCGGACGGGCACCAGGGTGCGGCCCTGCTCCAGCAGGACCCCGCCGGGGACGTAGAGGGCCCGCCCGTTGGCTTCCAGATAGGGGCTGCCGGGCCGGGCGGACAGGTCCAGGTCCCAGGCGGCCGCCGCGGCCCGGTCCCCGGCCCAGAATACCTGGGCGTCGGGCCGGAGGGCTTCGGTCACGGCGCGGAGGGATACATAGGTGGTATTGTCACGGACCTGCTGGGCGGCGTCCACCGCCTGTCCGTCGATGAGCAGGGGGGCGGCCCCGGCGCGCCCCGCGGTGAGCAGGACCCCCAGGGCCAGTGTCAGCACAAATCGTCTCATAAGGGCCTCCTTTTTGTAACCAAATTGTAACTAATTTGCCGCCGGGAGGCAACCCACAATCATTTCCAGCGAGGTGGACCCATGAAAATCATCCTCTCCCCGGCCAAGAAGATGCGCGTGGACACGGACGGCCTGCCGCCCCTGGGCCTGCCCCGGTTCCTGGACCGGACGGAGGTCCTGGGGGACTATCTGCGGGGGCTGGAGTACCGGGCGCTGAAGCGGCTGCTGGCCTGCAACGACGCCATTGCCGAGCTGAACTTCCGCCGCTACCAGGTCCTGGACCTCCGGCGGGGGCTGACCCCGGCCCTGCTGGCCTACGAGGGCATCCAGTACCGCTATATGGCCCCCGGCGTGTTCACGGCGGCCATGTACGAGTACGCCCAGGCCCATCTGCGCATCCTGTCCGGCCTGTACGGCCTGCTGCTGCCCTTCGACGGGGTGACCCCCTACCGGCTGGAGATGCAGGCCAAGCTCAAAACGGACTTCTGCGCCAACCTTTACGACTTCTGGGGGAGCGCCCTGGCCGACGCGCTGTTGGAGGACGGGGAGACCGTCGTGCTCAACCTGGCTTCCGAGGAGTACGCCAAGGCCGTGCGCCCCTATGTCCCGGACCGGGTCCGTTTCGTTACCCCGGTGTTCGGGGAGCTGGTGGAGGGCCGGGTGATGGAGAAGGGGGTCTACGTGAAGATGGCCCGGGGCGAGATGGTCCGCTGGCTGGCCGAGCGGGGGGCGGAGGGGCCGGACGGTATCACCGCCTTCGATGGGTTGGGGTACCGCTATGCGGCGGAGTGGTCCGGGCGGGATATGCCGGTGTTTTTGAAAGGGTAAGGCAGGGGCGTGCCCTCCGGGCGGGGTTCCCTTTCTGGTTTCAGAAAGGGAACCGAAAGAAAACCAGGGGGCCGACACGGGGCTTTTCAAGCCCCTATTGTCGGCCCCCTGGACTCTGGGTACGTCCGGGCGGCGGTACGGTTTATGTTGGTTAGCAAAACTTGATAGCCGTTGCAGCTCGTATCGGTCTGGCGCTGGAACGACTCCGGCTATCGCCCCTCGGCATATAACCTGGCAAGACTTGATGGTAGTTGCGTTTTGATTGGTGCAAACAAGCCGCCATTGGTTTCTGCGTTTTTGAATTAGCTTAATGCCCATTGCCCGTCTCTGCACCAACCTTGCCGGGAATCGCCATGCTAGGCGCGCCGCGCCAGCGCATGGGGGTGAACGATTGCAAGATAGGCCGTAACGGCCGGGGCGGGGGCGGGAGGGCAGACTTGTTACCTCTAGCCGGTTTTGACCGCCCTGCCCCGTTGGCGCCGCCCCTGGGTCCAGGGCCGAAGCCCTGGCGTTTTTCCCGCCCCTTTCCACGTGGAAAGGGGCGCCCCCGGAGGGACTCCGCCCTTATATCAAACTCCCCGAAAGAAGGCCCAACTATGGACTTGAAAAAAATCGCCAAGCGCATTCCTGTCGGCCTGCTCATGGTGGCCGTCGGACTCCTGCTGGTGTTCCTGACGGACTACCTGGACCTGGACACGGACCTCCTGGGGGTGATGGGCGCTGTCCTCGGCCCCTGCTGCGGTCTGCTGTACATCCTGGCCGGGTGGCCCACTGCCCTGATGATGGCCGGGTTCTTCCTCTGCCTGTTCCTCTTTCAGGAGGGGCTGGGCAACCTGGTGTTCCTGGCGGTCCTGATGGGGGGCGGCGGCCTGCTGGGCTGGTGGTTCCGCCGCCGGGCGCGGCTCAACCTCCAGAAGGAAAACCCGGAGATGACCAAGGAGGAGGCCGAGGCCCTGCTGGACCAGGCGGACGCCCTGGTGTCCGACACCCAGGCCCGGATGGAGGAATACGAGGCCGCCTGCGCGGCCTCCGGCTCCTGCCACCTGTGCACCCGCAAGACCGGGAAGCTGTTCCGGCTCTTTCGGGAGGGGGAGGACCTCTACCTCATCGCCAGCGGCTACCAGATGGAGAATCCATTCGGCGGGGACGACGAGACCACGCCGGGGGAGGAGCAGCTGGGCCGGGACAAGAAAAACCAGCGCATCCCCCTGCGGGACCTGCGCTCCGTGACCATCCAGGAGGTCTGGAACCGCCAGGGCAGCGGCCGCAAGGCCCTGAAGGTCACCTTCCACACCGCCGGCGGAGACAAGACCTATTACGACCTGGGCCTCCTGGAGGGCCGGGACCTGGAGCGCCTTCTGCGGGAGGGCATGGGCCTGCTGGTGGAGGGGCCGGGGGAATACAGCCCCATCCCGGAAAAGCTCCTGAAACTGCGGGCCGAGGCCAAACCGCCCAAAAAGATCCCCAGCGGCCCCCTGGACCTGGCCGCCTCCCTGGCCCCCCTGTGGCTGCTGCTCTACCCGAAGCCGCTGGCCCTGGCCCTGGCGGTGAACGCCCTGCTGCCCCCCGTCATTTTCATCCGGGACCGGAAAAAGGACGTGGACAACAGCGGCCCGTTCCTGGTCTCCGGCAGCGTGATGGCCCTGCTTCTGTTCCTGCTGTTCACGGCGGCGGGGGAGACGGGGATGCTCCTGCTGCCCCGCTTCTGGCTGCTGCTGGCCCCCATCCTCCCGGCGTGGCTGGTCCTCACCGCCGCCGTCTGGCTCCTCCGCCGGGGCAGCGGGGACGGCTGGAAACAGCGGTGCGCCCAGACGGTATACTGCCTGGTCTACGCGGGCACACTGCTTTTGATGGCGTTGACGTTGCTTTAGGAGGCATACCATGGGAGAGCGGGCCCTTTGTCTGTTGATCGGCTATCTGTGCGGCAATTTCCTCACCGCCGAGGCGGTGGCGCGGCTGCGGACGGGGCGGAGCGCCCGGGACCTGGGCAGCGGCAACCCCGGCATGGCCAACATCGCCGGGAGCCTGGGGGTGAAGTGGGGGGCGGTGGTCCTGGCCGGGGACGTGGCCAAAACGGCTTTGGCCTGCCTGCTGTGTCGGTACGCCCTGTTTCCGGCCCTGGGGGCCCTGGCCGCCCTCTACGCGGGGCTGGGGGCCGCCCTGGGCCACAATTTCCCGGCCTGGAAGGGCTTCCGGGGCGGGAAGGGGGTGGCCGTCACCTGCACCTTCCTGGTGCTGGCGCAGCCGCTGTGGGGCGTGGTGAGTTGTCTGGCGGGGCTGGCCCTGGTGCTGTGGACCGGCTACCTGCCCCTGGGGGCGGCGGTCATCCCGGCGGTGTTTATCCTCCCGGCCTTTTTGGTGCTGGGGGTGGAGGCGGGGGCGCTGGCGGTGCTGGCCGCCCTGCTCATGCTCTCCCGGCACATCCACGGCTTGAAGCGGGTGGCCCGGGGGGAGGAACCCCGGCAGTTACGGCGAAAAGGGTAAGGCACCCCCCCTGTCATTCCGAACCGGTGTGCGCACCAGCTTGGAATGACAGGGGGGGTGCCTTTTGTTATAAAAATTGACGAAAAATTGAAAAATCCTGACCGGGTTCTTTGGTATAATTGGAGAAAGAAGACCAGAGCAATCTAGGGAGGGACGCATGATGAGAAAAAGACTGTTGAGTATCCTGCTGACGGCGTGCATGGTGCTGAGCCTGATGCCAGCGGCGGCGTGGGCGGCGGGGGAGACGGCAACGGCCCCCGGCGGGAGAATCACGGACGAGGGGAGCGCCAAGACGGCGTTTGGCACAGCGAACGTTACCATTTCGGGGAACACCATTACCCTTAAAACGGACATCCGGGCCGGGGCCACGCTGCCTTTTTACTTTGAAAGCGGCGACTGGACGCTGGACCTGGGCGGCCACACCATCACCGGGCCGGACGGCTACACCGCGCTGGTGGTCGGGGAGGATGCCACGCTCACCCTCACCTCCACCGAGGGCGGCGCGGTGCGGGGCGGCGGAGGAGGCTGGAGCCATGCCGCCGAGGTGTCCGGCACCCTCACCCTGGATGGTGCTGTCGCCCTCACAGGCGGAGTCGGTGACGGGGCGCCGGTTGGCGGCCATGGCGTTCTTGTTCATGGGACTGGCGCACTCGCCTTTGGCGAGAACGCGAAGCCGAAACTGACCGGCGGAAGTGGCGACGCGGCCGGGGCAGGGATTTTTTGTGAGAGCGGCTCCACGCTGACCATCGGCGCCGGTGCGGCCCCCGTGTGTACCGGCGGTCCAGGCCATGGAAGCTTCGGTATACTGCTGAACATCGGGGTGACCGTGGAAGGGACCCTCACTGACGGCATGTTTGCTCCAGACGAAGGCTCGGACGGTTCGGCAATCGTCAATAGCAGCGGATGTTCCCTGCTGGCCCCTGGGTACGGCTTTTACAAAGAGGACGGCGACTGGGTGGAGGAGAGCGACAGAATCGCCCCCGCTGTGGAAGTCAAGGCCCTGGGCGGGGACATCACGGCGGAGACCACCGCCGACGACGTGACCAACCTCTTCGGCGGCGGGGCGGCGCTGGAGGGCGACACCATCACCCTCACCGACGACGTCACCCTGGGGGCGGGGCTGGTCTTCCAGAGCAGCAAGTGGACATTGGACCTGAACGGGCACACCCTTCTGGAGCTGGGGGACGCCCCCGCCCTGCTCGTACCCCAGCAGGCCGATTTGACCCTGACGGGGCCGGGAGGCGTGACGGGCGGGCCTGGGTCCCCCGCTGTCTCGATGGGATTTTCGGCCCTCACTCTGGCGGGGGAGCTGACCCTGACGGGGGGAGACGGCGACGGCGAGAACGGACAGGGGGGCCATGCCCTCTTGCTGGCAGCCAACCTGTCGCTGACGCTGGCGGATGACCTGGACCTCACCTGTATCGGCGGCAGCGGCACGAGCGCTGGCGGCGACGGGGTCGGCGGCAACGCGCCCGCCAGTATCACCGGGACCCTCTCCAAGGGCCGCTTCGAGGGCGGCGCGGGGGGTTCGAAGGGCATGGCGTTGGGCGAGGACATACCCCTCCCCCTGGCGGAGGGCGCGGGCTACTTCGTGCCGGGGGAGGACAGGGAGTATTACTTCGACCGCGGCGAAGCCGTCCCCCAGGTGCTGGAGGTCCGGGAAGTCGCCCAAAACATCCGGGTGGAGTACATAGAGGGGGAGACCACGGTCTCCCGCGTCTTTGGAAACCTAAGGGATATGAAGGACTATTATGAGGATGATTTTGACGGGAAGGACATCCAGCTTCTGAACGACGTACAGGGCAACCTGGACAGCGTCAAAGGCTCCTTTACTCTGGACGGTAACGGCCACACGCTGAAACGGAACGACGGCGTCCATTGGCTGGTGCGACCGAATTCTAGCGACTCGGACGCCACGGTCGCGTTGAAGGATGTGACCCTGGACGGGACCTTCGAAACGTTCCCGCCGGTGGCCAGCTATTATCCCGAGGTGATATTCGGTAGTGGGGACCAAAGCATCACTTTGGAGGCGGGGGCGACGGCGGCCAACGGCGGCAAGGTAGTCGCCCCGCCGCCGGACCCGCCGGCGGGGCATCTCCCTAAGGCCGGCGCAGTCATGGAGGGCGGCACGCTGAATCTGATGGCCGATTCCTCGGTCCGGGAAAATCTGGGCAAAAATGCCGGCGGCGTCAGCCTGAGTAACGCCGCCACGCTGACCATGGAGGGCGGCTCCATCACCGGGAACCTGGGCGTGGACGGCCCCGGCGGGGTTGTGGTGGATGAGGACTGCGCCTTCACCATGGACGCCGGCGAGATTGCCGGGAACGGCAGTGTGGGAGAAGGCACCGTCGGCGGCGTGGAAGTGCGTGAAAATGGCGTTTTCACTATGAACGGCGGAACCATTCGCCAAAACACGGGCCTTGAAGTAGGCGGCGTGGAGACTCAGGGGACTTTCATTATGAACGGCGGCAGCGTCACGGGCAACCGGGCCGCCATGCCCGCCGTGCCGGAGGGCTGGCGGGGGCAATATAGGGACCTGAAGGAGGAAACCCTGGCCGAAATGGAGGCGTGGGCACCCGTGCTTGCCGTGGCCGGCGGCGTGTTCGCCATACATAGCGGGCGGGTGTTCCTGTCCGGGGACGCGACCATCCGGGACAACACCCTTTGGGACGGGACCCCCTCCAATCTGGTGTTGGTGGAGATGACGGACGGGGAGAACACGATTCCGGCCCAGCCGGTTATCGTCACCGGGGAACTGACCGGCTCTATCGGCGTGAGCCTGAGGATGGCGGCTGTGGCCGGGGAGGACGTGCATGTTGTCCCCACCACCGGCGTGGTGGCGCGGGGGGCCACGGTGGAGGACGGCGGGGAGCCTTACACTCTCACCGAGGGGGACTTGGCGGCGTTTTTCTCGGACAACCCGGACTACGAGCTGAAGCTGGACACCGGCACGAACACCATCACCCTGGCCTCCAGGGGCGTGGCGGCGGTGGGCGACAGGTACTACCCCACGGTGGCGGATGCCCTGGCCGCGGCGGCGGACGGCCAGACCGTCCGGCTCTTGCAAAGCGGCGCTTTGCAAGATACTCTGGTGATTGATAAAAAAGTGACCCTGGACCTGAACGGGTGTACCCTCACCGCCGGGGCGGAGAAGAACGCCATTGAGGTAATCGCCGGCGGGGTGCTGACCCTCCACGACGACAGCGGCGCGGGGGAGGTCGTCGGCGGCGGGAGAGAGGCCGGGGACAGCGCTGCGGCAGGCTCCGGCGTCTTGATCGGGGACGGCGGCAAGCTGATTTTGTCCGGCAGGGTCCGGGCCACCGGCGGCGTCCACGCGGCCGGGGTCGGCGGCCCCGGCGTGAACTGCCAGGGTACCCTGGCCCTGGCCCCCGGCGCGGAGCCCACCCTCACCGGCGGGGAGGGAAGGGAAAGCGGCAAGGGCGGCGCCGGGCTGTTTTTGGGCGACGGCGGCGATGTGGAGGGCTTCCTCACCGGCGGCACCTACGTCGGCGGCCCCGGGGGAATCACTGCGGGCTACGGGCTGGAGGTCCAGTGGAACGACTACAATACGCGCCCGGCCCTCTCCGGCGGCTGTTACAAGGGAATCAATATGCACACTGGGGAAACAGGTCTGCCCGCCCTCCTGCCGGACTACTGCTACTACGCGGACGAGGACGGCGACAAGCTGAACCCCCAGCCCTCTAGTCAGTTCATCTACGAAACCGTCACCGTCGCCCGGCGGGGTGGGCCGGTCCACGACATTTACGAGTTCCAGGCCGCCCTGGGCGGGGCGGAGTTCGCCCGCATCAACGCGGGAACGAGTACCGTCGTCCTGGAGGGGGACGTGGAGCTGGCGGCCCCGGTGGAAATCGCGGCGGGGAGCTACACCCTGGACCTGTACGGTTACAGCATCACCGGCGCGCCGGGGGCGGAGGTGGACGACTTTGATGCCACCGGTGCCTCCGACGGTAAGCCCGCCCTGGTCCTGAACGGGGCGGGGGTGGCCCTCACCGTCATGGACAGCGATTTTGACGACTATGAGGAAAACGCCGTTACCGGCGGGGCGGGGGGCAGCTATTATCAATCCAAAAAGTACAACGCCGAAGGCGGGGGGGGCATCCTGGTAACGGCCGGCGCCCTCACCGTGACGGGGGACGCCCACGTGACGGGCGGGGAGAGTACGGGGGATAACAGCGGCGGCTACGGCGGATATGGCGTCCGGGTGACGGGCGGCAGCCTGACCCTCACCGGGACCCCCACCGTCACCGGCGGCGTCGGGAAAGTCGACGGCGGCGAGGGCATTCTGGTGGGTACGGCGGGGAAGCTGCGGGTCCCCCAGGGGGCTTGGCCCACGGTGGCCGGCGGCGACGGCGATTCGGAGAGTTCTAGCGGGTACGGAATAGAGCTGTGGGGAACGGCCCAAATCGCCGGGGGCAGCTACTTCGGGTGCGGCGGAATATATGTCTCGAATCGTGACTATGGCGCACTCACCATCACCGGGGGGAGCTTCACTGGTTCCAGCCTTTTTGGATGCAACTTGTATCAGTACCGGCAATTCGAAATCTCGGGCGGCACCTTCCGAGGGGGGGAGGGGTACGGGGCCGTAAGAATCAAGCCGTGGGAAAACGGCGCATACAAGCGCAGCCTCTCCGGCGGCAGTTTCTTGGGGGAGAAGGCCATCTGGATATACAAGCCTGAGGAGGACAGGGTGGACGGCGACGCCACCCCGGCCGACCTGCTGGCCGAGGGGTACCACTTCTACAACGAGGACGGGAACGTGGTGGCGGACCTGACCGGGACCCAGGAGGGGAATGATTTGATTCTGGCCGGCCGCGTGACCGTGGGCGCGGCCCGGTGGACCGAGTTCACCGACACCGGGTGGTACGACGGGCACGAGGCTGACGAGTCCTACACCCTCACCACCGCCGAAGCGCTGGCGGGGTTGGCGGAACTGGTGAACGGCGGGAACAGCTTTGGTAGCAAGACCGTCAAGCTGGGGGCGGACATCGACCTGAGCGCCCACGACTGGGTCCCCATTGCGGGAAATAGTGGGGTATTCGGCGGCGAGTTCGACGGCCAGGGCCACGCCGTCACCGGCATGAACGTGACGGGCAACTGGGAGTGCGCCGGCCTGTTCGGCGCGGTGGGTGGTGGCACGGTCCACGACCTGGCCCTCGCCGGGAACGTGTCCGTCGCCAGGACCTCGGGCGCGGCCTTTGTGGGCGGCGTGGCCGGGTCTGTGTCCGGCATCAGCGAGGTCTACAACGTCCTGTTTACCGGCACGGTCTCCCTGGACGGAAAGAATGGCCTGGTGGGCGGCCTGGTGGGCCAGATGGAGACGTCCAGCACCGACATGGCACTGCGCAACAGCGCCGCCCTGGCGGAGGTGTCCGGCGGCTTCGCCGCCAGTCCGGGTTACTCCCGCAACGCGTACGTTGTATACGCCGGGGGCCTGGTGGGCGGCATATCGGCTTATCAGGGGGAGACGGCGGCGGTCATCAACAATTGCTACGCGGCGGGGACGGTGGCCGCCAGGCCCGGCGCCCGTTTTGTCTGGTGCGGCGCCCTGGTGGGCAACGCAATGGGAGCCGACGAAAAAACCGACCATCTCTACTATCTGGATACCATGGGAGACGCCGTGAGCGACGGCACGCTGACCAACGCGCCCACCGCCATGACGCAGGCGGACATGCAGTCCGCCGCCTTCGCGGACACGCTGAACGCCTGGGTGGATGCCCAGGACGAGGGCGCGGGCTACGCCAAGTGGTACGCCCACGCCGGGGCCTACCCGGACTTCACCAAGCCCAGCGGCGGGAGCACCGGCGGCACCAGCGGTTCCGGCACCACCACGACCAAGACGGAGACCAACCCGGACGGGAGCAAGACCACCACGGTCACGGACAAAAAGACCGGCGCGGTCACCGAGACCACCAGGGCCGAAAACGGCGTGGAGGCCGTGGTCAAGACGGAGAAAAACGGCGCCGTGACGGCAGCCGTCACGGTCCCTCAGGAGGCGCTGACGCCTCCTGAGGAAGGGCCTCTGCCGGTGGTGGAGGTCCCAGGCCGGGCCCTGCCCACGGGGGAGGGGGCACCCGCCATCGCGGTGACGCTGCCCGACGGGCTGGACACCGCCGTCATCGTGGCTATCCCCGTGGCCGACGGCACCGTGGTGCTGCGGGGGGACGGCACCCCCATCGCCCTGTCGGTGGTGGAGGACGGCAGGGCCTACGTGGTGCTGGTTGGCTCGGAGGAGCTGAACATCGTCACCGCCGGGGGGTTCTTCGACGACGTGGCGGGGGCGGCCGGGGAGGCCGCCGACTTCGGCGCGGCGCGGGCCCTGTGGACGGGGACCGGGGAGCGGGAGTTCTCCCCGGAGATGCCCATGGACCGGGCCATGCTGGCCACGGTGCTGTGGCGGCTGGACGGGGCGGAGGACCCGGGGAGCGTGGAGCTGTTCCCGGACGTGCCGGAGGGCGCGTGGTTCGCCGACGCCGTGGCCTGGGGCGGCAAGAGCGGCGTCATCCAGGGCACCGGGGCGGGCTTCGCCCCCGACGTGGCCCTGACCGCCGAGCAGATGCTGGTCATGCTGTACCGATACACCACGTATGCCGACCTGCTGGTGCCAGCGGGGGACGGGACCGGCGTCCAGGCGCCGGAGGGGACGGCCTCCTGGGCCGCCGACGCCATTGCCTGGGCCATCAACGCCGGACTGGTGCGGCTGGGGGAGGACGGAGACCTGACCGCCCCCATCACCCGCGCGGAGGCGGCGGCGCTGTTACAGGGATATGTGCAGTATCTGGTGAAGCGGTAACGAATGGACCAAGCCCCGCCTGGAGGGGGGCCGCCTGCGGTATAGGCGGCCTCCGCCGGGCGGGGCTTCTTTATGTGCGGGACGGGGGCGGGCGGCCCGTCGAGGACGCCGGGCCGTACGGGGGACGCCCCTACCGCCCCAGTGTGCGCACTGGGGCACCTCCCCCATTCCGGCGGAATGGGGGAGGCAGGGATGGAGGGACGGATTGCCGCGCCAGTCTGCGGACTGGCTCGCAATGACAGGGGGGCGCGCGGGGCGGGCGTGGGCAAGGGCCGCCCCTACAATATTATCTATTGGCGCTTTGTACAACTTAATAGTGTTAGTAACGTATTAGTAACGGGTTAGTTACAAAATAGAGGGGAAAAACCTGCAATGCACTGCAATTCCTGGAAGTTGCTTTAAGACAACATTAAAAAACAGTTAATTCGGAGCAGGACATCTTGCGCCCTTGGAGAAAGCGGTATAGAATAAGGTCAGATTCCAAAGAACACAAAACTGGAGGTTTTTATCATGACTTCTTTTGACGAACTCAGAGCAAAGGCCCTGGACCTGGCCCAGGCGGGCGCCGCCAAAGCCAAGGAGCTGACCGACATCGCCAAGCTGAACATCGCCAACTCCGCCGAGGAGGACGCCATCCGCAAGGCGTATATCGACCTGGGCAAGCTGTACTACGCCGAGCGGGGCATGGCCCCCGAGGGCGCCTACATGGCCCTGTGCGAGAAAATCACCGCGTCCAAGCAGACCATCGACGAGAACAAGGCCAAAATCGCCGAGATGAAGGCCGCCGGCAGCATCGACGACGACGACATCCCCCCCTGCGACTGTGGCTGCGGCTGCGACGTGGAGACCGAGGTGCCTCACGAGGACCCCGTCACCACCGACGAAGAACCCAAGGAGTAATTCGCGCCTTTGGAATCGAAACGGCCCGTGTACCGAGCGGTACACGGGCCGTTTTTTGCGATGGGACTATCCGTCCGCCGTTTCCCCGGCTCCGGGGCTCTGCCGCTGGGACAGCCACAGACCCAGCAGGATCAGGGCGATGGCGGCGATGGCCTGGGGGCGGATGGGCTCGCCCAGGATGAGGAAGGAGAAGACCAGGGTGACCACCGGGCCCAGGTAGATATACACCGCCGTGGACACCGCCCCCAGCAGGGCCACGGCCCGGTTCCAGCACACGAAGCCCAGGGCCGAGGCCACGAAGCCCAGGTAGCAGATGTTGAGCAGCATTACCGGGTCGGCCAGCCGGGCGGGGGAGAGGTCCAGATGGACCACGGGGGCCAGGGGGATGACGCAGACCAGACCCCAGAAAAAGACCTTCCGGGTGACCTGTATCTGGGACAGGCCGTCCTTTTGGGTCAGCTCGATGAGGACCCCGTACCCGCCCCAGCACAGGGCGGCGCCGATGGTGAGCAGGTCCCCGATGGGGTTCAGCTCCAGGGACTCCCCGTTGGACAGGGAGATGAGGGTGATGCCCGCCATGGCGATGGCGAAGCCCACGAAGAAGGCGCCCCCCGGCCGCCTAGACCGGCGGCACAGCCACATGAGCAGGGCGGTGAACATGGGGGCGGCGGAGATGATGATGCCCACGTTGGAGGCCAGGGTGTACTCCAGCGCCGTGTTTTCCAGCAGAAAGTAGAGGGTCAGGCCCGTGATGCCCGCCCCGATGTAGGGCAGCTCGGATTTCAGGCTCTTGGGCCACAGGGGCTTGGGGGAGAGGCAGAAGAGGACCACCCAGGCGATGGCGAAGCGGTAGGTCATGATTTCCAGAGGGGAGAAGGCCCCCAGCAGAATCTTGCTGGAGATGAGGGTGGTGCCCCAGACCGTGGTGACGAAGAGGGCCAGCAGGTGGCCCAGCAGGCGGGAGTGCCCCAACCGTTCCATGTTAGTCCCCCTCCCGTCCGGCCAAAAAGGCCTGAATGGCCGCCACCGACTGGGCGCTGATGACGTGCTCGATGGCGCAGGCGTCCTCGAAGGCCTGCTCCTGGGGGACCCCCATCACGTCGGAGAGCAGGCTTTGCAAAATGGCGTGCTTGTGGCCCAGCAGCTCGGCCATGCGCTGCCCGGCGGGGGTCAGCCGAATCTCCCGGTACTTCTCGTTCTCCACCAGCCCCTTGGAGGCCAGCACGTTCATGGCGCTGTTGACGCTGGCCTTGGACACCCCCAGCCGGGCGGCGACATCGCTGACCCGGCAGCCGCCGGTGCGGTTGGACAGCTCGTCAACAATCTCCAGATAATGTTCCATGGCGATGGTCAGATTTTCCAAACAGAACGCCTCCTTTGGGCAGAAAAGAGCGGAAGCCAAAGGCTTCCGCTTAGGCTGTCGAAAAGTCCGTTGGACTTTTCGACAGCCTAAAAATGCCTTTACTTTCCCGGCGGTGCGCCGCCGGGAAAGTCCTCGCTTTGCTCGTCGCAACGCCTGTTTTACAGGCATTGCGGGGCATTCGATTCCACGCGAGGCGGGCTGCCGCCCCCTCGCGCTCCCCCGCCCTGAATCGGCCAGCCGCCACTATTTTGACAAGCCAAGAGCGGAAGCCTAAAGGCTTCCGCTCCTATGATACAGGATAGTATGTGGTTTGTCCAGTCTCAGCCGACGATACGGCGACCGCCTACGTAGACGTTGGCGTAATGGCCGCTGACCAGCTGGTCGATTTGGACGACGTACTTGTTGGTGGAGGCGTGGATGAACTGTCCGCCGCCGATGTAAATGCCCACGTGGGAGGCGGGCTTGCTGGTGTTGTACTTGAAGAAAACCAGGTCGCCGGGCTGAAGCTGGTCCTTGGACACGGAGACGCCGTTGGCCAGCTGGCCGGAGGCGGAGCGGTTCAGGCTGTACCCGAAGGCCCGGTACACGTAGGAGGTGAAGCCGGAGCAGTCGAAGCTATTGGGACCGCTGGCGCCGTAGACGTAGGGGGTGCCCATAAACGTCTTGGCGTAGTCGATGATCTGCTGGGTGAGGGAGGCGTCGCCCACTGCGGCCTCGTCGGGCTTCTCGGTGATGGTGACGTAGTCGCTGCTGACGTAGCCTGTCTTGCCGGCGTAGGTCACCAGATACCAGCCGTCGGCGATGCCCTTCAGCTCCAGGACGGTGCCGTTGGGGACGTTGGCCAGCACGGAGGCGTCGGACTTGTTGAGGGAGCGGAGGTTCAGGGTGGAGCCCTCGGTGGTCACCTCGCCGTACCCCAGGTCCATGGTGGCGACGGTGAGCACGTCCAGGTATTCCCCGGACATATAGCCCTCCACGGTGTTGTAGCTGACCTTGTACCAGCCGTCCACCTGATTTTCCAGCACCACCACGGTGGCGTCGGCGGGGGCGGTAGCCAGGATGGCCCCCTCGGAGGCGGCGGAGTCGCGGAGGCGGAGCGCGTCGGCCGTCACGGTGCCCGCCCCATAGGAGGCGGCGGAAACGCCCAGCGTACACAGGGCGGTGAGGGCGGTGCCGAGCAGGACGGCGCGGAGCAGATGTCCGGGCTTGTTCATGGGAAGGACCTCCATCTTTTTCTCTTTTGTATAGTGAGGGGGGTTACTTGCCGGAGAGCATGCGTTCCAGCCAGACGGAGGCCACGTCCATGGCGGCGTACAGGCTGTCCTTCTCGGTTTTCTTGACCACCCGGTCCCGGCTCTTCAGGTCGGGGTCGGTGAGCTGGAGCTGAACGGCCACCTTGGTGGCAACATCCAGGTCGTCCACCTTTTTGGTGTCCATCACCTGGAGCATAATGATGTATTTATCGGCCATGCTGCCGTAGTAGATCAGGTTGTCCTTGCGGCGCAGGGGGTGTCCTTTGTAAGTCAGCGGGATTTTTTCCTCGGCCATGTTTTCCTCCTAAAACGATTCTGTCATTGTTGTAACCAAATTGTAACACATTGTTCCTAACGTGTCAAACTTTTTCCCAGGATTTTTTGTGAAATTTTTAACCAAAAATTAAGGTGGAGGGGAGGCATCCTACGCCTTGACAGAAGCCGTGGGAGCGCATATAATAGTCATATCAAAAATAATTGATGTGAGGTGGGGAGATATGGAGAACAGCCACACGAAAAACGCGAAGGTGTTCAAAGCCCTGTGCGACGAAAAACGGCTCGCCATTCTGGAACTGCTCCGCGGCGGTGAGAAATGCGTCTGTGTGCTGATGGACCAGTTGAACATGGGTCAGTCCGCCGTCTCCTATCACATGAAGATTCTCTGTGAATCAGGCATTGTGGTGAGCCGCCAGGAGGGGAAATGGACCCACTACCGCTTGAGCGGGGCAGGGAGCAAGGCCGCCGCTGCGCTGCTGATACAACTGACTACCCCTAACACGGAGACACAGACTTGCTGTGGTTGAGAAAGGCCATCTTTCACGGATGGCTTTTCTTAGACACAAAACATCAAAATATTTTGATATGACACTAGAATGGAGGGATTCGATTGCAAATGTTACAGTCCATATGGCTCTTCTTCCAAGATCAAATTCTTGGGATGAAGTGGCTCAATGCGGTGATTGGGAACAGCCTGACCGCATTGGGCCTGGACACGTCCTCCCGCGTGGGTGGGAGCGTTCAGTTTTTCTTATACGATGTCATTAAAATCACGGTGCTGCTCTGTTTCCTAATTTTTATCATCTCCTACATCCAGAGCTATTTCCCCCCGGAGCGGAGTAAAAAAATCCTGGGACGCTTTCACGGGATTTGGGCCAACATGATCTCCGCTCTGTTGGGGACGGTGACGCCCTTCTGCTCCTGCTCCTCCATTCCGCTCTTCATCGGCTTTACCAGTGCGGGCCTCCCCCTGGGCGTGACCTTCTCCTTCCTTATCTCCTCCCCTATGGTGGACTTGGGGAGCCTGGTCCTGCTGATTAGTATTTTTGGGGCAAAGGTCGCCGTGATTTATGTCCTCGTCGGGCTGGTGATTGCGGTGGTTGGCGGGACACTGATTGAAAAGCTGGGTATGGAGCCATACGTGGAGGAGTTTATCCGCAGCGCTGGCGGCGTGGATATTGAATCTCCCACGCTGACAAGGCGGGAGCGGGTGCAGTACGCAAAAGAGCAGGTCGCCTCTACGTTTCAGAAGGTGTTCCCCTACATTTTAGTAGGTGTGGGAATCGGCGCGCTCATTCACAACTGGATTCCCGAACACTGGATCGAAGCCGTGCTGGGGAGCAATAACCCCTTCGGCGTCATTTTGGCCACGCTGGTTGGTGTCCCCATGTACGCGGATATTTTCGGCACCATCCCTGTGGCGGAGGCCCTTCTCTACAAGGGGGCGCAGTTAGGCACCATCCTGGCCTTTATGATGGCCGTGACCACCCTGAGCCTGCCGTCCATGATCATGCTCCGCAAGGCGGTCAAGCCAAAGCTGCTGGCCCTGTTCATCGCCATTTGTATGGTGGGTATCATCCTGGTGGGCTATCTGTTCAACGCCCTTCAATTCCTGTTGATTTAAGATGGGGAGGTATTTATAATGAGATTGTTCGGAAAGAAAAAAACAGAGGGGAAGAGCGGCTGCTGCGGCGGAGCCTGCGGTGCGGACGCCATGGCCCGGGCGGAGCGGGCGAAAACTCGGGCCGGGGTCAAGGTGCTGGGGTCCGGCTGTGCCAAATGCAACGCCCTGGAGGCCGCCACCCGCGAGGCCCTGGCGGAGCTGGGGATGGACGACGCCATTGAACATGTCACGGACTTCGCCCAAATCGCTGCCTATGGGGTCATGACCACCCCGGCCCTGGTGGTGGACGGGAAGGTGGTCTCCTACGGCAGGGTGCTCAAGAAAGAGGATGTGGCGGCGCTGCTCCGGCAGGCGCGGCCCTGAGACCAAAACGCAAGAGAAGGGGAGTCACACATGGAATACAGAGAAATCGGCAGGACTGGGGTTCAGGCCGGGATCATTGGGCTGGGCTGTGAACACCTGGACGGCAAGCCCTACGCCCAGGTGAAGGAGACCATCGACGCCGCCCTGGACCACGGGGTCAACCTCATGGACGTCTTTATGCCCGGCACCGAGGTCCGGGAGAACATCGCCAAGGCCCTGGGCGGGCGCCGGGACAAGGTGATGCTCCAGGGCCACATCGGCTCCACCAACGTCCGGGAGCAGTACGACATCAGCCGGGACCTGCCCACGGTGCAGAAGTATTTCGAGGACCTGCTGCGCATCTTCGGGTACATCGACTTCGGCATGATGTTCTTCATCGATTCCGAGGAGGACTACCACGGGGTATTTGATACCGGCTTCGCCGACTACGTCCAGAAGCTGAAGCAGCAGGGGGACATCCGCCACATCGGCTTCAGCTCCCACAACCCGGTGACGGCCGCCAAGGTGGTGGAGACCGGGCTGCCGGAGATGATGATGTTCAGCATCAACCCCGCCTTCGACCTGTACCCCGCCCAAACCAACGCCCTGGCCGAGCTGGACCGGGGCCTGAGCGGGGAGGCCTTCGGCGGCTTCGACCCCACCCGGGCCGCCTTGTACCGGCTGTGTGAGCAGCGGGGGGTGGGCATCACGGTCATGAAAACGTTGGGGGCCGGAAAGCTCATCTCCCCGGAGCACACCCCCTTCGCCAAGCCCCTGACCGTGGGCCAGTGCATCCACTACGCCCTGACCCGCCCCGCCGTGGCCAGCGTCATGGTAGGCTGCCAGAGCCGGGCCCAGGTGGAGGAGGCCGTGGCCTACCTGGACCTGGACGCGGCGGAACGGGACTACGCCCCGGTCCTCCACACCCTGAAAACCGACTTCGCGGGCAGCTGCGTCTACTGCAGCCACTGCCAGCCCTGCCCCGTGGGCATCGACATCGCCGGCGTGAACAAGTACCTGGACATCGCCCGGCTGGACCCGGACCATGTTCCGCCCTCCATCCGCGCCCACTACGCCGCCCTCGCCCCCGGCGGAGAGGCGTGCATCGCCTGCGGTGCCTGTGAGACCCGCTGCCCCTTCGGCGTGCCCATCATCCGGAACATGGCCGACGCCGCCCAGATGTTCGGCTGATGCGGGTCCTGTTGGTCCGGCCCCGGCGGCTCAACGCCATGACCCTGTTCGGCGGCATCGCCTGCGAGCCCCTGGAGCTGGAGACTCTTCTGCCCGCCTGCCGGGCGGCGGGAGCCGAGGCCGCGATTTACGACGGCATCACAGAGTCCCGCCCCTTATCCAGGGTGGTCCGCGGCTTCGCCCCCGACGTGGTGGCCGTCACCGGTTACCTGACCCAGGAGCGGGAGATGCGCGCCTACGCCCGGCTGGCCAAGGCCGCCGCCCCCGGCTGCACCGTGGTGCTGGGGGGCGTCCACGCCCAGCTCTGCCACCGGCGGCTCCACTGGCCCGAGGCGGACTATGTGTTCCGCTCCGAGTCCGCAGCGGAGTTCCGCCGCCTGCTGGAGGGGCTGGCGGCGGGGGCCGTCCCCGGCGACATCCCCGGCTTGTGCCGCCGGACGGGGGAGGGGTGGGCCGAGACCCCCTACGTCCCCGGCGATATGGACGGGCTGCCCCTGCCCGACCGCAGCGGCTGGGCGGCCAGGGCCGACTGGTTCCGCTATCTGGACTGGCCCCGTATCTCCACCTTGAAAACGGCGGCCTCCTGCCCCTTCTCCTGCCGGTTCTGCTACGGCCGGAACCTCCACGGCGGCCAGTATCAGGCCCGCCGCCTGGACCTGGTCCTGGACGAGCTGGAGCAGGTCCCGGGGGAGACGGTTTTCATCGTGGACTCCGACTTCCTCCTGGACGAGGGCCGGGTCCGGGCCTTCCTGGCCGGGGTCCGGGACCGGGGCATCCGTAAGCGCTACCTCTGCTACGCCAGGGCCGACTTTATCGCCGCCCATCCCGCCCTGGTGGGGGAGCTGTGCCAAACCGGCTTCGCCGCCTTCCTGGTGGGGCTGGAGGGCATCACGGACCAAAAGCTGGCGACCTGGGACAAGGGCACCACCCGCCGGGTCAACGAGGCCTGTCTGGCGGTGCTGGCGGAGCACGGGGCCGACTGCGTGGCCCTCCTCCTGGCCGACCCGGACTTCCAAAAAGAGGATTTTTGCGCTCTGTACCGCTGGGTAAAGGAAACTCCCTTGCGGTATGTTTCGGTCCAAATCCTCACTCCACTGCCCGAAACGCCCCTTTTTGACGAAAAAATGGCCGGTTTAGATGGGGCGGAAAGCCCCAATTTGCGGTCTTTTGACCTCACCCATCTGGTCCTGCCCCCCAAATATATGACCCGGCGGTCCTACCGCCTGCGCTATTGGCTCCTGCTCCTCCGGCTGGCCCTCCTGGGCTTCCGCCGGGGCGCCTACCGCTTCGTCACCCCAGCCTATCTGGCGAAAACCGCGGCCCGCGCCCTCCGCCGCGCCGCCGCCCTGCGGTAGGCGAAAACCTCCCGGAACAAACATGCGCCCACCGGCTTGGCCGGTGGGCGCATGTGTTTCTATTCAAGACTTACGTCTTTTCCCCTCGCTCCCGGGCTTTGATGTCCGCCTTGTTCTGGTACATGGCGTCGTCCGCCCGCTTGAACACGTTGGCGAACACCAGGTCCACGTCCGGGTCGTACACCGCGATGCCCCGGGCGATGGACAGGCGGCTGTCGGGCCGGGCCGTCAGGTTGTGCTCCGCCATATCCCGCTCGAAGCTCTCCAGCAGGGCGGGATAGCTCTCATAATCGCCGTTTTCCAGGATGACCAGGAACTCGTCCCCGCCGATGCGGTAGACGGGGCTGCGGCGGAAGGTCTTGCAGATGAAACGGCAGGCGTCGATGATGAGCATGTCGCCGAAGTCGTGGCCGTAGGTGTCGTTGACGTGCTTGAGGCCGTTGATGTCCAGCACCACCACCGCGAACTCCGGGCGGCCGGTGCGCATGCGCTCTTCCATCTGCCGCTCCGCCTCCTGGCAGGCGGTCTTGTTCTTCACCCCGGTCAGGGCGTCCCGGTAGGCCAGGCCGTTGATGTAGCTGATGTACTGCTGCAAATGCTCCACCGTCTTTTGGAAGCTGTCGGCCAGGGCGCCCACCTCGTCCTTGGTCTGGGTGCTGATGGTGACGGACAGGTCGCCCTCGGCGATTTTCTTGGCCGCCAGATTCAGCTCCTTCAGGGGCCGGACCAGCCGCCGGGTGAAGAGGGCGGTGAGGGCCACGGAGAGGGCGCAGATAAGCAGGAGGGCGACGACGTTCTCCAGAATGAGGCGGTTGCGCTCCCGGTCGATCTCGGCCACCGGGGCGGTGACGGCCAGCCGCATCCCGTTGCCCAGGGTGCGGAAGGCCAGCTCCCGCCGCTCGCCGCCGTACTCATAGGCGAAGAGGGCGCTGCCGGAGGTGCCGTTTTCCAGCTCCTCCACCACCGGGTAGAGGCTCTTGTCCGCCGCCCCCATGGAGGTGCCCAGGGGGATGTCCCGGTGGTACATCACGTTGCCCTGGCTGTCGGACAGGAAGGCGTAGCCGCTCTCGTAGAGGCGGATGCCCGCCACCATGTCCTCCAGGACGCCGAAGTCGATGTCCATGCCCACCACGCCGATGGTCTCGCCCTCCCGGTAGAGGGGGATGACGTAGGAGATCATCTGCACGCCCAGATTCTGATTGAAGTAGGGCAGCATCCAGGTGGCCCGGCCGTTTTTCACGGGGATGTAGTACCAGCCCACGTGCTCGGTGTCCGAGGGGCTGAAGCTGGAAAAATCGGTGGGGGTGAGGGGCTGGAAGCTGCCGCTGCGCTCCGTCTTGCTCCAGAAAAGGCCGGAGGTGGGCGGGGCGAACTCGGGGTTGAAGCGGACGTAGACGGCCAGGGAACCCTCGGTGTTGTTGGCCGCATTCACGGCCACCGACTCCAATTGCTGGGTGTACTGGTCCATGTAGGCCCCGTCGGTTTTCAGCCGGTCCACGCTCTCCAGCCGGTCCATGGTGTAGACCGACAGGGTCTTGACCGACTGCTCGATGCGGGAGAGCAGGCCGTCCAGCTCCAGGGCCTTCTCCTCGCACAGAAGGTTCATGATTTTGGCGGAGTCCCCGTCCACCACCCGCTGGACGTTCAGGATGCCCGCCCCGCCGATGACCACCGACGAGAGCAGGACGCAGCCCAAAATCAGCGCGATGAATTTTGTCTGGATCGACTTCATGGCATACACCTCATCTTTGCGGCGGTTTCGCCGGATAGACGCAACAGTTTCTGATTCATTCTAGCAGAAATCCGGCGTGGATGACCGGTTTTGTGGCGAATTCGCGGTTTGGCACCGTGAATAAAAAAGGGCGTGCAATTCCATTTGGAATTGCACGCCCTTTGGCGTTGAGCTGCCGGGTCAGGGCCGGCCGTTGGCCGACCGCCAGTCCCGGTAGCGGGCCTGGACCAGGCGCAGGGTCTCGCCGTCAGTCATGGTGATGCCCCCGCACGTGATGGCGGAGATGAACGCCTCGTTGACGTACAGCACCCGGCTGGCCTGGAAAAAGCGCCCGTACTTCAGATAGGGGGCGATCACCGACCCGGCGGAGACCCGCAGGGTCTTGCTGCGCAGGAGCTGCCCGTCGGACAGGCTGACCAGGACCCGGTGGCCCTCGCCCCTCAGATAGCGGACCTGAGCGGGCCGGAGCATATGGACGCCGTCCTCGGCGGGGAAGGGGAGCCCGCGGCCCGACTGGTCGTACTCCCGCAGAAGCGCCTGGTCCAGCGCCCCGGATGCCTGTTCCGGCTCCTCACAGGAGACGATATGCAGCGGAACGCCCAGCTCGTCGGCCCGCCGCTGCCACTCGGCGAAAAGCGGGCCGCCGGATGACGCCTGCCCCAGGACGATTACTTCCATAAATCATGTCCTCCCCTCAGTCCCGGAAGTGGGAGCGGGGGCTTGGAGCCCCCGCTCCTGTTCCATGGCGTTATTTCTTGACTACGTTGATGATGAAACGCTCCAGGATGGTGGCCACCTCGGCGCGGCTGGCCGGGCCGGTGGGGTCGGCCAGGTTGCCGGTCTTGCCGGTGACCAGCCCGGCGGAGGCCGCCCACTCCATGGCCTCCCGGGACCAGTCGGGGATGGTGTCGGCATCGGAGAAGGTCACGTGCTTGCCGGTGCGCAGGTCGTAGCCGCAGACCTGGGCGTAGCGGTAGAGCATGAGGCACAGCTCCTGCCGGGTGACGGCCCGGTCGGGGTCGTACTGGTCGGCGCTGACGCCCTTGACCACGCCGGACTCCGCGCCCCAGGCCACCGCGTCGGCGTAGAAGCTGTCGGAGGTGACGTCCACGAAGGCGGAGGAACCGGCCTCGGGGGTCTGCTCCATGCGGTACAGGACGGTCACGATGGAACCCCGGGTGATGTCCACGTCGGGGGCGAAGCGGCCCTCGCCCACGCCCTGGAAGATGTTCCGGGCGCCGGTGAAGTCGGCGGCGTCATGGGCCCAGTGGCCGGACATGTCGCTGAACAGGTCCCTGCGGGTCTCGATGTGCAGGGTGGCGGACTGGTCCAGCAGGACGTAGGCCGTGCCGTTCTCCACCAGGGCGTACTCCAGGGGCCGCTGGGTGCCGTCGGGCTGGGTGAGGATGACCACGTTGCCGTCCCCGGCGGGGAGGGCCAGCCCCACCTTGCCGTCCACGGTGTCGGGGACGGTGACGGTGGCCTTGGCCTCGCCCTTGGCGGTGACGGTGGTCTCCGCCTTCACGCCGTCGGAGCGGTCCTGGGTCTGGGCGATGGAGCCGTCGGGCTGGGTGACGGTGTGGGTCTTGGAGCCGTCGGGCTCGGTCTTGTCCGAGGTGGTGGCGCCGGTCTTCTTGTCGGTGGTGGTGACGGTGGTGGTCACGCCGCCGTCGGGGCCGGTGGCGGTCTCGGTGACGGTGCCGTCCTTGTCCGTGACCTTCTCCACCGTGGTCACGCCGCCGTAGGGGTCGGTGATGGTCTGGTGGACCGTGCCGTCGGGATCGGTGGTGGTGACGGTGGTGGTCACGTCGCCCCGGGCGTCGGTGTGGGTCTGGGTGACGGTGCCGTCCTTGGCCATCTCGGTGACGGTGGTGGAGACCACCTTGCCGGCGGGGTCCTTGACGGTCTCGGTGACGGTGCCGTCGGGCTTGGTGACGGTCTCGGTGACGGCGCCGCTGGGCTTGGTGACGGTCTCGGACACGGTGCCGTCGGGGTAGGTGGTGGTCTCGGTGACCTTGCCGGTGGTCTTGTCGGTGGTGGTGACGGTGACGGAGCCGTCGGGGTTCTTCACGGTGTCGCCCTTGTTGCCGGAGGTGGAGCCACCGCTGGAGGGGGTGGAGGGGGCGGCTTTCCACTTGGCCGTGAGGGTGGCCGGCCCGGAGAAGCGGGTGCCGTCGGGGCCGGTCTCCACCTTCACGCCGTCCTCGGTGTACCAGCCGTCAAAGACCTTGCCGGCGGGAGCGTTGGGGGTGGGCAGGCTGGAGAGTCTGCCGTCTCCGTCGGTGACGACCGTGAGGGTCTCGCTCCCCGTGTTCAGGGTGATGGTGTAGCCCGCTGTGCCCATGCTGCCGTCGGTGGCGCTGACACCGTCGAGCTTGGTGCCGCTGGTGTCCTCCGCGCCGTGTCCACCATCGCCCAGGCTGGCGGAGGCGCCGCCGGCCGCGCCGCCCTGGCCGCCCTGGATATTCGCGGCGCCGCCGTTGTTGGTTACGCTGTTGCCCTGGGCGCCTGCGCCGCCCTTGCCGCCGGTGCCGGAGGTGGTACCGCCGCCTTGGCCGCCGGTGAGTTGGCTGTCGGAGCCGTTGGTCACGGTACTGCTGGAGCCGGCGGTGGCGCCGTTGCCGCCCGCGCCGCCGGTGCCGGTCTGGGTGTCGCCGCCCTTGCCGCCGGTGGCGGTGCC
>UQGJ01000034.1 GCA_900540545.1 uncultured Eubacteriales bacterium | reverse complement strand
ACGACCTGGCCGCGCTCCACGCCCAGCGGCAGGGGCTGCGGGACCAAATCAACGAGCTGGAGGCGGAGGCATGAAAAGCAGGCCGGTATACTACTCCATGCTGGACCCGCGGTGGCGGTGGAAGCTGTACGACATCAACCCGGCGGACGGGCCGGACTACATCGGCACGGCGGGGTGCGGTCCCACCACAGCGGCTATGCTGGCGGCGGAGCTGACGGGGGACAGGACCATTACCCCGGAAACCATGGCCCAGTTCGCCATCGACCACGGGGACCGGACCATGAGCAACGGGACGGCCCGGAGCCTGTTCGCCCACGTAGGACAGGCCTATGGGCTGAAATGCCAGGAGACCACGGACACGGAGGTTGCCCTGGACTGCCTGCGGGAGGGCGGACTGGTGGTGTGCCACGTGGGACCGGGCCGGTGGACCACGGGCGGGCACTACATCCTCTGGTGGGGGTGCGACGGCACCAACGTGGCCATCAACGACCCCAGCGGGGACACGGCCAAGCGGAACACGGGGACCCTGGCAGAGTTGAAGGCCTGCCGGAAAGCGTACGTGTGCTTCTGGCCGAAGGAGACGCCGACGGTTCAGGTGACGCCCGCGCCGGGGCCGTGGTACGAGGAGTACCGGGAGTGGGTGGTGTCGATGGGCATTGCCGACGGGACCCGGCCCGACGACACCTGTACCCGGGCGGAGACTTGGGCCATGCTTCAGCGGATGTATGAGGCCGTGAAGGCCGGAAAGTAGGTACCTATGAAAGAGAAATTTGCAAAGCTCATTGATGTGAAGAGCCTCGTCACCCTGGGCCTGACGGCCTGTATGGCGGCCCTGCTGTTCGGCCCCTTCGACCCGCCCGCTGAGGCGCTGGGGCTGTTCTGTACCAGCTACGGGGCCATCGTCACCTATTTCTTTACCCGGAAGGAGGGGTGAGCATGGGGCCGGAGGAGATGGCGGTGAAGCTGGAAAAGCTGGACCAGCGGAGCCGGGGCAACAGCCACCGGCTGGACAAGGTGGAGCGGCGGCAGGACAATCTGGACAAGCTGGTGACCTCGGTGGAGGTCCTGGCCACCAGGCAGGAGACAGTGGAGAGCGACGTGAAGGAAATCAAGGGCGGCGTCCGGGCGCTGACCGAGAAGCCGGGCAAGCGCTGGGACGGCATCGTGGACAAGCTCATCTGGGCGCTCCTGGCCGCCGTCCTCGGCTTTTTACTGGCGCAGCTCGGATTGGGATAAGGAAAACAGAGCGGGGCCTGGACGGATTTCCGTCCAGGCCCCTTTTTCTTTCATTGCCCGCTGTGTACATCCAGCACTTCAGCGAAGCGTCCGCAGGGGAGAACTATGGCTGCCGGTCAGTGGCCGGGTTCACGGGGTGCAGACTGCCCCAGGTGAATACGACCAGGGCGGCCCAAATAAAGCAATATCCGGCCAGGTAGGCCCCTGAAAACGATTCGTGAAACAGGAACACCGCGATCAAAAATGAGAGGAAGGAGGTGACGTACTGCAAAAAGCCCGCCAGACCTAACGGCAGTACCTTCAGGCTCTTTGCATAGAGCACCAGAGGAAGCCCCGTCACGGCGCCGATGGCCGGCACCAGCCACAGGCGGGACGGGGACAGCAGCGCCAGGGCCCCCGCGCCCCGCGCCTCGGAATAGAGCACAAAGGGCAGGCAGAGGGGGAGCATGGCCACCCCCTCCACGAACAGGGCGGTCAGCGCGTCGGTGTCCAGGGTCTTTTTCAGGGTGCTGTACAGGCCGAAGGTCCCGGCCAAAAACAGCGCGATCCATGGGAACTGACGGTGATACGCCACCATCCACAGCACCCCCGCCAGGGCGATCACGATGCCGGTCAGTTGGGTGCGGTTGGGCCTTTCCCGGAAAAAGAGGGCGGCGGCCAGGCAACAGGTGAGGGAGTTGAGAAACGACCCCATGGTTGCGTCCAAGGTGTGGCTGCTGTTGACCGCGATGATGCCCAGAAGCCAGTTCCCCGCGATGATCCAGCCGGCGGCGGCGCTTTTCAGCAGGGCGCGCCGGTTGAGAAGCAGCGCCTTGAGCTGGGCCGCGCGCCCCGCGGCAAGAATCAGTGCCCCGGAAAAGACCGTCGCCCACAGGATGCGGCTGGACAGGATGTACAGCGGGGGGAGCGCGTCCAGCGCCCGCCAGAACAGAGGCAGGCAGCCCCAGATCACGGAGCTCCCCAGGGCATAAGCCAGGGCCTTCTTCATGGCGCATCCACCGCCAGGGCGCCGGGGTCCAGCCACAAATGCCGGGCCAGCGCGGCGGTCAGCACGCGGTGGTCGTCCAGGTGGGGCAGCCCGGAGATGCAGTACGCGCCGACGACGCCCCGGCCCCGCACCCGGATGGGAAATCCGCCGCCGCACAGGGCGTAGTGCTCCTCGTCTTGCTGCCAGGGCGCGGGCGGCAGGCCAGACAATTCCAGCTCCACCGCCGCCCGCAGGGAGGAGGTCCCGGTCCGGTGGACCGTGTTGTACTTTTTGTCCATCCAGAACGCGTTATTGGGGCCCGTGCCGGGCAGAAAGTAGCGGAACACGGGGAAGCCGTCCAGGACCGCCTGCATGGCGATGGGCTTTGGTTCCCGCCGGGCGGCCTCAATCAGAAGCCGCCCGACGTCCCACGCGTCCTGAGCATCAAAGTGGTCGAACACCAGCTCGTCCTCCTGGACGCACAATTGATGCAGTGTCTTGTCGGTGTACATCATGCTACCAGGCCAGGAACCCGCCGTCCACGGGGAGCAGGATGCCGGTCACGTAGTCGGCCTCCTCGGAGGCCAGAAAGACGCTGGCGGCGCGCAGGTCCCGTTCCACGCCCCAGCGCCCGGCGGGGATGCGGGCGAGAAGGTGGCCGCTGCGGGACAGGTCGGCGCAGTACTCCTTGTTCATGTCGGTGTTCATATAGCCCGGGGCGATGCAGTTGACCGTGATGCCGTAGGGCGCCCAGTCGTTGGACATGGCCTTGCTCATCTGGACCACGCCCCCCTTGGCCGCGGCATACCCCAGGGACATCCGGCCGCCGATGACGCTCAGCAGGGAGGCCATATTGATGATGCGGCCATACTTTTGCTCCATCATGACCTTGGCGGCCATCTGGCTCATCAGGAACACCGCGTCGTAATTCACCTTGCGGATGATGTCCCAGTCGTCCACGGGGAAGTCCTGGGATTTGTGGTTGCGGTTGATGCCGGCATTGTTGAACAGAATGTCGAGGCGGCCGCCCAGCAGGGCCAGGGCCTCCTGGAAGCCCTGCTCCAGGCTGGCCCGGTCGGACAGGTCGCACGCCACGCCGTGCGCCGGCGCGCCGTGGTCCGCGGCAATCTCCTCCGCCGCGCGCTTGCAGGCGTCGGAGGTGGAGATGATGACCACCTCTGCGCCCTGTTCATGATAGGCCTCGGCGATCCCTCGTCCCAGGCCGCGGGTCCCGCCTGTGACGATGGCCTTGCGGCCGGTCAGATCAAACATCATAAAGATAGCCTCTTTTCCTGTGTCTCCGCGGCGGTAAAGTGGGGCCGTGGAGGGTTTTAGCAGTTTAGTTGTCGTTCTCGGGGGCAACCACCCACTTGCCGTCTTCCACCTTGATGACGGTCATATCGCGGTTGACCATGCGGTCGTCGTCAAAGGTGGCGTAGCCGGTCTCGCCGTTCCACTCCTTGATTTTCAGCAGCTCGTCGTAGAGAGAGGCGCGGTCGTCGGCGCCGTTTTTCAGGGCGGCCTCGATGAGGGCCAGGGCCTCGTAGGCGTTGGTTGCAAAGTAGTTGGGGTTCTCGTCGTTGTAGAGCGCGCGGTACTTTGCGGTAAAGTCCGCGATGCGCTCGTCCGGGTTGTCGGCAAAGAAGATGGTCATGGAGTACACGCCCTCGCCGGCGTCCCCGGCCAGCTTCAGGAAATCGTCGGAATAGATCATGCCGCTGGACACCCATTTCACGTCGCCCAGGTCGATCTGCTTGGCCTGCTGGAGCATGGTGCCCATGTCATTATAGCTGGTCACGCAGATGACGAGCTCGGGCTGGGCCGCCTTGAGTTTGGTGAGGATCGAGGAGAAGTCGCTGACCTGGCCCTGCACGTAGCTCTCGGTCAGCACGACCTCGCCGCCCATCTCGGGAATCTTTTCGTTCAGAATCTGACTGAGTACGATGCCGGAGTCGTTCTCCAGGTGGACGATGGCGATCTTTTTCAGGCCAATCTTGTTTACGGCCACGTCGGCCAGCCAGGTGTACTCCACGTCGTTGGAGTTTTGCAGACGGAACAGATGGTCGTTGGCTTTGGTGATATCGGGGTGGCCCGCGGTGGGGGCCATCTGGACCATGCCGGCCTGCTGGTAGATGGGCGCGCCGGCCAGCACGCAGGTACTGTTGTAGCTGCCGATCTCAGCGATGTATTTGGGGTCGGAGGTCACCATCTGGGCGATATTGGAGGCCTCCTTGGGTGTACTCTTGTCGTCGAAGTAGTCGATTTGAATCAGCTTTCCGTTGATGCCGCCCGCTTCATTGATTTCGCTGACCTTCATATCCAGCGCTTTCTGAAAGAAGTTTCCGTACTGGGCGTCATCGCCGGTGAAGGGCGCGCCGCAGGCGATATAGTATTTTTCGCCGCTCCCGGCCGGGGGGGTATCTTGAGTCTGACCGGGCGTCGTGCCCGCGGGGTCGGAATTCGGCGTGCCGGCGGTATTCCCACAGCCCACCAGAAGCGTGAGGGCCATGACCAGGGACAGGACCAAACTGATTGTCTTTTTCATTGTGTTCTCCTTCCATATTTCATGTCATAGTTGCATTCCGGTGCGGTGCGCTCTTCTATGCCTCCCCTCCCAGATAAGATTCATATACCTTCTCGTTGTCCAGCAGCTCCTGGCCCGTGCCCTCCAGTGTGATTTTGCCGTTTTCCAGCACGTAGCCGTAATCTGCGATGGACAGCGCGCCAAAGGCGTTCTGCTCAATCAAAAGAATGGTGAGGCCCTGCTTTTTGATTTCTTCAATCAGTTGGAAAATCGTTTCGGTCAAAATGGGCGACAGGCCCAGAGACGGCTCGTCCAGCATCAGCATGTTGGGGCTGCTCATCAGTGCCCGGCCGATGGCCAGCATCTGTTGCTCACCGCCGGAGAGCGTGCCGGCCTGCTGGCCGCTGCGCTCCTTCAAGATAGGGAAAAGTTCAAATACGCGGTCGAAGGACGGCGCCAGGGTGTCCTTTTTGCGGGTGTAGCCGCCCATCATCAGGTTTTCCATCACGCTCATTTTGGGGAAGATCTGCCGTCCCTCCGGCGACATGGTGACGCCCCGCGTTACGATCTTGTTGGCGGGCAGGCCGCACAGGTTTTCACCGTCGTACACGATCTGGCCGCTGCGGGGCTTTACCGTGCCCGCGATGGATTTCAGCAGCGTGGATTTCCCGGCGCCGTTGGAACCGATGAGGGCCACGATATTCCCCTGCTTTACCTTCATCTCCACGTCCCACAGCGCGTGCAGGTTGCCGTAATAGGTGTTAAGTTGGCTGATTTCCAGCAGCATTATGCCTGACACCTCCTTTCCCGATATAGGCCGTGATGACCTCGGGGTCCTTCTGTACCTGGGACGGGATGCCCTCGGCGATCTTGACACCGTGGTCGATCACGTTGACATAGTCCGAGATGCCCATGACCAGCCGCAGGTCGTGCTCGATGAGCACGATGGTAAAGCCCTTTTGGGTCAGGCTTCTGATATAGTCGCTGAGCTCCTGGGTCTCCTGCGGGTTCAGCCCCGCCGCCGGCTCGTCCAGAAAGAGCAGCTTGGGCTCGCTCATCAGGGCCCGGGCGATTTCCAGGACCTTCTGCTTGCCGTAGGGGAGGTTGACGCACAGCTCGTTTTCATAGGGCAGCAGATTGATGTCCGCCAGGGCCGCCCGGGCCTTGTCCAGCGCCTCCCGCTCGGTGCGCCGCTTCTTTTTCGTGTGGAACAGCGCGTCCCACAGGTTCTGGTCGAGCCTGCACTGATAGCCGATGAGCACGTTTTCCAGAACGGTCATCTGCGCGTACAGCCGGATATTCTGAAAGGTCCGCGCAATGCCGCAGGAGATGAACTCGTGGGATTTTTTGCCCACCATCTCCGTGCCGTCGAGCAGGATGCTGCCCTCGTCGGGGAGGTAGAAACCCGTCAGCATGTTGAAGATGGTCGTTTTCCCGGCGCCGTTGGGGCCGATGACGCTGACGATCTTTCCCTGCGGTACGGTGAAGGACACGTCCTGCACCGCCTTGAGGCCGCCGAAGGAGATCGACAGGCCCTTTACTTCCAGCAGATCCATGTGTTCCTCTCCCCTCAGCGTTCTTTCTTAAAGGTAGTGACCGTTTTCAGCGCCCGCTTTGCCGCGCTCCAGTCGGTGATTTTCAGCAGCATCATGACCACCAGCACCACGCCGTACACCAGCATGCGGTAATTGGAGAAGGAGCGCAGCGCCTCGGGCAGCACGGTCAGCAGGACCGCGGCGACGATGGAGCCGTTCATATTGCCCATCCCGCCCAGGACCACCATGCTTAAAATCACGGTGGACTCGTCGCTGATAAAGCTGGAGGGGTCAATAAACTCCATGTAGCTGGCGTACAGCGCCCCCGCGATGCCGGCGATACCGGTGGAGATCACAAAGGCGACCACCTTATGGCGGTAAACGTCGATGCCCATGGACTCGGAGGAAATCTCGTCGTCCCGCAGGGCCTTCAGGTTGCGGCCGAATTTGGATTTGATGAGGTTATTGAGCGACACGTAGACGATGATGGCGATGATGAGAACCAGATACAAAAAGGCGGCGCTGCTTTTGATGGTGTAGCCGAACAGCTGGGGCTTGGGAATGTTCAGGATGCCCATGGGGCCGCGGGTCACGCTGGTCCAGTTGAGCAGGATCAGACGGATGATCTCGGCGAAGCTCATGGTCAGGATGGCCAGGTACCCGCCGGAGAGCTTCAGCGTGGGGATGGCGATCAGCAGGCCGAAGAACATCGACACCACAAAGGCCGCCAGGATCGACAGCCACACGGAGACGCCAAAGTTGACGCACAGGAGCGCCGAGGTGTAGGCGCCTATACCGTAAAAGGCGATATGCCCCAGGGAAATCTGCCCCGCCACACCGGCAATCAGGTTCAGGGACATGGCGAGGATGGCGTAGAGCACGCTGATGACGCAGATGCGGTAGACATACTGGCTCAGATTCAATGCCGGGAAGACAAACAGCGCCAGCAGCAGAACTCCGGTCATGGCCAGCCGGTACTTCTTTGGAAGTGCTTTTAATTTCTTCATCGTTACACCTTCTTCTGTACGGGCTTGCCCAGAAGGCCGCAGGGGCGGAAGATCAGCACGACCACCAGCACCACGAAGGCTGCGATGTCGCGCATACTGGAGCTGATGTATCCAGCGGTAAAGGTCTCCACAATACCGATGAGCAGGCCGCCCAGCACCGCGCCGCGCAGCTCTCCGATCCCGCCCAGCACTGTGGCGGCAAAGGTCTTGTTGCCGGTGGTCACGCCGATGGAGAGGTTGACGCTGCGGAAGATCATGCACGCAAAGATGCCGGATACCGCCGCCAGCACAGCGCCGCAGAAGAAGGTCAGCCCCACCACGCGGTCCACCGGGATACCCATCAGCTCGGTCGCATCCGAGTTCTGGGCCGTGGCCCGCATAGCCATCCCGATTTTGGACTTCCGAATGAACAGGGTCAGGCCCACCATCATGCCCACGGACATGAGAATCACGAACAGCTGAATGTAGGAGATGTTCGCGGCGGCCACCGTGATGTATTTTCCGTCAAACAGCGTGGGGAACTGCCGCGTCTCGCTGCCCAACAGGAGCAACATCACGTTCTGGATGACGATGGATACGCCGATGGTACAGATGAGTGCCGTGAATTTGGGCAGGTGTTTTTTGCGCAGGGGGCGCAGCGTATACCGCTCGATCAGATAGCCCAGGCAGCCCGTCAACAGGATCGCCAGGAAAAACGAGGGCAGGAATGGGAGACCGCACAGGCTGACAAACACGTAAAAGAGATAGGCGCCCACCATATACATGGTGCCGTGGGTGAAGTTGATAAGCTCCAGCACCGCGTACACCAGAGAGTAACCAATGGCGGTCAGGGCGTAAAGGCTGCCCAGCGCGATGCCGTTGACCAACTGCTGCGTAAAGAATTCCATATCAGTTCTCCTTTCGCACGGAGGGCGGCTGCTCAGTGCCGGTAAGTCCCCGTGGCGTGAACGGCCTGCGCGATTCGGTCCGGCGAGATGTCCGTGGGCAGGGTGCAGTCGGCGCCCAGCAGGAAGTTCTGCTGTCCCACCTCGTCCAGCACTTTATGTACGGCCGACTCAATGTCCGCGCCTGTCCCGTCTACCAGCACGCCGGCCCGGTCGTCTAACCCGCCCAACAGCACATGGTCCGGGCCGAACAGCGCCCGCCCCTCCGTCAGGGAGAGATTGCCCTCGTATACGCCCCAGTTGATGACGCGGGTGGGATAGCCCAGATAGCGGGACAGGTTGAGATGGTCCTTGCACATGTGCAGCACATTGAAGCAGGGGGCTTTCTGGTCGTATTTTTGGAGCAGGGCGACCTCGTAGGGCTTGAAAAACGACTCGAATTCCTGGTCGGTCATCATGGCGGTCTCCCCACCCAGGGACGCGAAGTAGAGCCCGTCCGCGCCCGCCTCGAGACAGGCGCCGCACAGGTAGTCCAGATAGTCTGCGATCACGTCCATCCCGTGGCGGAACGCCTGGGGGTCCTCCCGCAGATGGCGGGTCACCGCCAGCTTGTCGTTGTCATACAGCTCGCCGCCGCCCAGATAGTGGAACGCGGAGGCCACCATGCCATGGATGGTGGCCAGCACAACGGCCTGGCCGTTCACCGCCTGGCACACCCTGCGCACAAGTTCCACTTGGCGCTGCAGGAAGGGCGCATCATGGGGAATCGGCTCCAGCCGCCCCCAATCTGCCGCGGTGTTCAATGCCGGATGGTTGGGCAGGCTGTTTTCGTTCATGACCTTGCACAGGTCGGTACCGCTCTGTTCAAAAAAGGCCAGATGGGCCTCCACCGCCTGGTCGCCGGACTCGCAGCCCTGGGGGAAATGCAGCCAAAATCCACTGGGTACCCTGTCCGGTATTCCGCCGGCCACTGCCGTCAGCACCCGCTCCCGCTTGTTCATTTCAAATCCTCCTGTTTCATTAATCATGTTATTAATATTATCACTAGTATTATTAGCACAATGTGATGGTAGCATCATACGTATATATTGTCAATAGAATTGTTTGGTTGCAATAATATTTTGTGAATTAGCACGAATAATTTGAAATATTTTGTCGAAAAAGACAATGAAGAAAGAAATGGAATCTTGAAATAATGTAATTTATATATATTAAAGTATAGATAATGTGACATATATTTAGCTAGAACTATATTAAAATAATGAAATTTGTGTTTGGCATTGACAGAGGGGCCGTCATGCTGTAATATATTGGCGTGTTATTAATATTATCAGATGGAATTTGAATCAGGAGGCGGCTCTGATATGTCGGAATCGACCATCAAATCACGCATCTACAACGCGATTTGGAATGACATAATCGACGGGGTCTATGACTGGGATTACGTATTCAATGAAAAGAGCTTGGTAGAAAAGTATCAGGTGAGCAAATCTCCCGTGCGCGATGCACTTCTGGAACTGTGCAAGGACAACGTTCTGCGCAGCATCCCCCGCTACGGCTATGAGATCGTGCGCATCCCGGAGAAGCAGCTGCGCGAGATGATCGAAATGCGGGTGCTGATTGAGACCGCCAGCCTGCGGGCGTGCTTCTTCAACCTGACGCAGGCTGAGTTCAACCTTCTGAGGGAGTACAATCTGCGCAGCCGTCTGCTCCTGCTGGACAAGGACGCCACCGCCCGGGACCTGTGGGATGACAATATGCAGTTCCACCGCCAGCTCTATTCCTTTTCCAACAACGAATTCGGCATGTCCATTTTGGAGCGCTGCATGCAGATGCAGACCATGGCCTATATGCAGCTCTATCGCTTTACGCGGGATTCCCATAAGGTGATGACAAGCTCCTCCCATGAGCGCATTGAGCAGCTCATCGTCGATGGGGACTGCGAGGGCGCAGTGCTGGCCCTTCAAAACGATATCCGTTCAATTCAGCCGGAGCTGCAGTCCGGCCAGGAGGCTGTGGAATGCGCGCCCTGGAACTGACCGCCGGAGGGGACTGCCTCCGCCTGTCCCGGCTGGTGTTCGGGACCGGCAGCGTGGGCGGCGCGATCTCCGATGGCGAGGCCGCGGCCCTGCTGGACCGCTACCTGGACGCGGGCGGCAACTGCGTCGACACCGCGCGGATGTATGGAGGCGGCGCCAGCGAAGAGGTCCTGGGCCGGTATCTCTCCCTGCGCGGCTGCCGCGACAGGGTCGTGCTGTCCACGAAGGGGGGCTTTCCCCCCAAGGGAGAGATGCACCGCTCCCGAATCCGCCCCGCTGAGCTGCGAAAGGACCTGGAGGACAGTCTGCGGGCGCTGGGCACCGACCACACGGACCTCTATTTTCTCCACCGGGACGACCCCGATTTCCCCGTGGAGGAGCTGATGCCGTTTTTGGACGGACTGGTGCGGGCGGGCAAGGTCCGCTTCCTGGGAGCGTCCAACTGGACGGCGGCGCGCATCGCCCGGGCCAACCGCTTCGCCTCAGAAAACGGCCTGACCCCCTTTGCAATCAGCCAAATCCAATGGAGCCTGGCCGAGGCGACCCCCGCCATGTGGGGGGACGACACCATCGTCTGTATGAACGATACCGAGGCCTCCTTTTACCAGGAGGCCCGGATGCCGGTGATGGCGTTTACCCCGCTGACCCGCGGCTTCTTTTCTAAAGCCATCGCCCAGGGGCTGGACTGCCCGGCGCTGGAGGGGTATTCCGCCTTTCAAACGCCGAAGAACATTGCCAGAGTTGGGCGGGTCGCCGAGTTGTGCCGGCGGTATGGCGCCACGCCGACCCAAATCTGTCATGCCTATCTGACCAGCGGGACCCCCGCCGGATTGGCGGTGTTGGGCGCGAAGACGTCCGCACATCTGGAAGACTCGCTGGCGGGCGCAGACCTGATTTTGTGTGCGGATGACTTGGCGTTCCTGCGCGGGGACGACGTCCGCTGAAAGGAGAACGAGATGCCTGTTTCCGACGAACTGAGCCGGCTGTATACGGCCATCCTGAAGGCGGAACTGGTGCCCGCCATGGGCTGCACAGAACCCATCGCCATCGCCTATGCCGCCGCCAAAGCCCGCGAGACCCTGGGATGCCTGCCCACGGAGGCGGACTTGGTGGTCAGCAGCAACATCATCAAGAATGTCAAGAGCGTGGTGGTGCCCAACACAGGCGGCCTCAAAGGGCTGGAGGCAGCCTTGGCCGCCGGTGCAGCCGCCGGGGATGCCGCCCGCGTCCTTCAGGTCATCAGCCAGGTGGATGATGAGGGCCGGGCTGCTATCCGCAATTTTTTAGAGCGGGTCCCCGTCCGTGTGACGCCCTCGGAGAGCGGCGAGATCTTCGACATTCTGGTGGAGCTTCGGGCTGGTGAGGCGTGCGCCCGAGTGCGCATCACCAGCTGCCATACCAACGTGGTTCTCGTTGAAAAAAACGGCAAGACGGTGTTTGAGGGCAGCGCCCAAGGGGATGAGAGCCACCCGGAGGGCTATGAAGCATTGAATGTCAAGGACATTCTGGAGTACGCCGAGACGGTTGACCTGGAGCCGGTGCGCGAGATGTTGGAGCGGCAGATCGAATATAACAGCGCCATCAGCGAGGCGGGGCTCACGGGCGATTGGGGCGCCGCCATCGGTAAGACGCTGCTGAAAATGTACGGCAGCGACGTGATGGTCCGTGCCAAAGCCGCGGCCGCCGCCGGCAGCGATGCACGCATGAGCGGCTGTGAAAAGCCCGTCATTATCAATTCTGGTTCCGGCAATCAGGGCATGACAGCCAGCCTGCCCGTCATCGTGTATGCCCAGGAGCTGGGAAAGACGCACGAGGAGCTGCTGCGCGGACTGCTCCTGTCCAATCTGCTCACCATCCATCTAAAAACAGGCATCGGCCGCCTGTCGGCCTACTGCGGCGCGGTCTGTGCGGGCTGTGCGGCCGGGGCGGCTATCGCTTGGCTCAACGGCGGGACATATCAGGACATCACACATACCCTGGTCAATGGGCTGGCCATCGTGTCCGGCATCATCTGCGATGGGGCCAAGCCGTCCTGCGCGGCCAAAATCGCCAGCGCTGTGGACGCGGGCATTCTGGGGTGGCAGATGTATCAAAACGGCCACCAGTTTTATGGCGGCGACGGCATTGTGCGATCCGGCGTGGAGGAGACCATCCGCAGCGTAGGCCGTCTGGGCCGGGAGGGGATGGGCGGCACCGACCGCACCATCATAGAAATCATGACTGGCCGCTGAGTGCTAAAAAAGCGGGGGTTCTGCCATAGACCCCCGCAAAATAAACAGAATGGGCCCGTTGCGGAAAATCCGCAGCGGGCCCAAATTGTCATTTATTTTCTGTTTCTAAAAGTTCTTTAGTGCCAAGCAACAGATTCATGGAGGTGCATCAGACCGGCCGTCTGACGCGGGGGCACGCCGCCGATATGTGCTGTATATCAATCTCCTCCAGATGGAGGGTGTGGAGCGAATCCCCCTTTATGATGGCCTGTGCATAGATACGATTCAAGCACCCCCCATCCTAGCTAAGGGGCCTAACGCACTCCCGTCCCCCTCCGCCCCGTGCCCCAGCGCCGCGGACACGGGGCGGAAAGAGAAGAACGGCCCTGTCCGGCTAAGAAGCCTCGCCGCAGGCGGGGATTCGTGCCATACAGGGCCGTTCTGAGCTGGTGCGGGTATGGGGACTCGAACCCCAACGGATCGCTCCACGAGAACCTAAATCTCGCATGTCTACCAATTCCATCATACCCGCATGCGTTTGATATTTTAGCATTTCGCCAGCAAAAAGTCAATTGCGCGGCGGGGGAGAACGTGGTATCATAGGGGACGAATCTGGATTTTATGGAGGGTTTCGCCTATGAACCGTGCGCCGAGAGTGGCCGCCGTACACGACCTGTCCGGGCTGGGCCGGTGTTCGCTGGCCGTCGTGCTGCCCGTCCTGTCGGTCATGGGGGCCCAGTGCTGCCCGCTACCCACCGCCTTCCTCTCGGCTCACACGGCCTTCCCCGCGTCGGAAAAAGCCTCCTTCCGGGACCTGACCGCCGACATGGAGCAGACCCTGGGCCACTGGGCGGAGCTGCACACCTCCTTTGACGCCATTTACAGCGGCTTTCTGGGCTCCGAGGCCCAGATCGGCGTGCTGGAGCGGCTCATCGGGGACTTCCGGGCCAAGGAGACCATGGTGCTGGTGGACCCGGTGATGGGCGACCACGGCAGGCTCTACCGTACCTACACCCCCGACATGTGCCGCCGGATGGGGGAGCTGGCCGGCCGGGCCGACATCATCACCCCCAACCTGACCGAGGCCGCCATCCTGCTGGGGGAGCCCTACGGCCAGGTCCCCGCCAGCCAGGCGGGCATGGAGGACTGGCTCCGCCGCCTCTCCGACGGCGGCCGCCGCTCGGTGGTGGTCACCGGCGTCAGCTTCACCCCCGGCATGGTGGGCGCGGGCTGCTTCGACCGGCAGAACGGCAAGATACGCTTCGCCATGGCCCGCCAGGAGCGGGGGCAGTTCTCCGGCACCGGGGACCTCTTTGCCTCGGTGGTGCTGGGCTCCCTGCTCCGGGGGGAGACCCTGGCCGACGCGGCGGCCAGGGCGGTGGACTTCATCCAAAAATGCGTCCTGCGCACCCTGGAAGCGGACACGCCCGTGCTGGACGGCGTCCAATTTGAACCGCTGCTGCGGGAACTGCTGTAAAAAACCGGGGGGGGACGCAGAATGCGTCCCCCTAAAAATGCCGATACTTTTCCGGCGGCACGCCGCCGGAAAAGTCCTCGCTTCGCTCGCCGCAATACCTGCTTGTGCAGGCGTTGCGGGGCATTCGATCCCACTCGAGGCGGGCTGTCGCCCCCTCGAGCTCCCCCACCCCGGATGGGCCTTACGCCACTTTTTTGACAAGCTGCAACCGGGGGGACGCATTCTGCGTCCCCCCGGTTCCTGTCTACCGCCGATCCTTCCGCTTTTGCACGTGCCAGCAGATGCGCGCCAGCAGCTTGTCCGGGACGAAACGGGATGCCGCATGGGTGGCCTTCATCTGGGCACCGGGGACCAGGACCAGCCGCCCGGCCAACATCCCCCGGACGGCGTACTCGGCCACGTAGGAACTGGACAGCCCCGGCGTGGAAAAGCGCACGTCGGCCACGTCGTTGAACTCGGTGTGGACGGGGCCGGGACACAGGACGGTGATTTTCACCCCGCTCTTGGCCCGGCGGAGCTCCTCGTAGATGGCCTGGGAGAGGCGCAGGACGTAGGCCTTGGAGGCGTAGTAGGAGGACAGCAGGGGGCCGGGGAGGAAGGCGGCCGAGGAGGCCACGTTGAGGATGTGACCCCGGTCCCGGGCCTTGAAGTCGGGGAGAAAGAGCTTGGTCAGGATGTGGGTGGCGCGGATATTCACGTCCAGCATGGACAGCTCCGTGTCCAGGTCGGTCTCGTCGAAGGGGCCGAACAGCCCCCGCCCGGCGTTGTTGACCAGGATGTCGATGTCCTGGTCCTTCACCAGGCTGTAAAGGGTGCGGCAGTTGTCCGCCGAGGCCAGGTCCAGGGGGATGACCTGCACCGCCACGGGCAGCTCGGCGGCCAGCTCGCACAGCCGCTCCTCCCGGCGGGCCACCAGGATGAGGTCATAGCCCCGGCGGGCCAGGGCGCGGGCCAGGTCCCGGCCGATGCCGGAGCTGGCGCCAGTGATCAAAGCCTTCATAAAAATCCGCTCCTCTGCTGTATTTTGTGCTATTGTACCACAATTTTGCTCTATTCAGAAGAATGACTTGATTTGAAACAGAGATTGGTACATAATAAACAGAAAAGATAAAAAAGTAACCAATGGGAGGTGAGGACATGGAGCGGCAAAACCAAAGCATCGGGGCGCGGAGACGGCTGGCCTGCCTGCTGGCGGCGCTGGCGCTCCTGATTGGCCTCGCCGCGCCCGCCCTGGCCCACGCCCCGGCGGCCAGGGTCATCCGGGTGGGATACCCCATCCAGGAGGGCTTCACCGACGTGGATGAGAACGGGAACCACTCCGGCTATACCTATGATTACCTGGAGGAGATCGCTCAATACCTGGACTGGGACTACGAATTCGTCGAGATCACGGGGGATCTGAACGACAGCCTTCAGACCGCCTACGACATGCTGATGGCGGGGGAGGTGGACCTGCTGGGCGGCACCCTGTACAGCGACGCCATGGCGGAGTTGGTGGACTACGCCACCCAGAGCTACGGCACCGGGTACACCGTGCTCAACGTATTGCAGACCAACACCAATATCACCCAGTCCAACCTGCCCGGCACCCACGGCCTGCGGATCGCGGTGATGGAGCAGGCCAAAATGCGGCGGCAGGAGCTGGAGGATTACTGCCAGAAGAACGACATCGGCTATGAGCTGATAGAGTTCCAAACGGGGGAGGCGTGCATCCAGGCCGTCGTGAACGGCGAGGCCGACCTCCTGCTGGACACCGACGTGAGCGACACGGAGGGCATGCGCACCGTGGCCCGCTTCGCCCCCCGGCCCTATTACTTCGTTACCACCAAGGGGAACACCGACATCGTACGGGAGGTCAACAAGGCCATTCTGGCCATCGACGAGGCCGACCCCTATTTTTCCACCACCCTGTATGAGACCTACTTCGCCCGCAGGGACCGGAGCCTCCTCCTCAGCGACGCCGAGCGGGCCTACGTGGCCGCGGCGGGGACCGTCCGGGTGGGGGTGCAGTTGGACAAGGCCCCCTTCATGTACCGGGACCCGGCCAGCGGAGCGTTCAAGGGCATCAGCCTGGAACTGCTGGAGTATATCGGGGCGCAGACCGGCCTGGCCTTTGAGTGGGTCGCGGCGGAGAGCGGGGCGGAGCTGGCCCGGCTGGCCGCGGAGGAACAGATCGACCTGCTGGCCGGCATGACCTACGACTACGAGCTGGCCAGGGAGTGGGGGGTCTCCATGACCCGGTCCTATCTCTCCACCCAGTACGTGATGCTGCTGGCGCCGGGCGTATCGCCGGAGCAGACCGGCAGCATGCGCCTGGCCCTGTCCAAAGAGGTGGCCTATGGCAGGAACCTGCCGGAGGACGTGCTGATCTGCGACAATCTGGCGGAGAGCATCGAGGCCATCCGCTCCGGCCGGGCGGATTACACCTACGGCGACGGCTACGGGGTACAGTATTACATCAACCAGCCCCGGTATCAGAACATCAGCCTGATTCCCCAGACCGACGGCCTCCAGCAGATCTGCATCGGTCTGGTCCGGCCCAGCAACGAGAACCTTCTCTCCATCCTCAACAAAACCCTCCAGAGCATCCCCACCGAGACCCTTCAGTCCATCATCTACGAGAACACCGTCTATCACCAGGAGGTGACGCTGTTCAGCTTCGTGGAGGCCAATCCGGGCGCGGCCCTGGTCCTGGTGCTGTGCCTGGCCGCCGTCATCATCGCGGCCCTGATGGTGGTGCTCCACCGGCGGGCCCTGCGCATCCGGCAGACGGCCATGGAGCTGCGGAAGCACTACGAGCTGTACAACCTCTCCAACGAGCAGTTCTTTGAGTACGACTGCCGGCAGGATACCCTGACCCTCTCCAACAAGAAGGCGGAGGCGGGGGTGGTCACCGTCCGCCCGCCCAAGCCGGGGGAGACCGAGGGCCTCACCCCTGTGGAGGCGTGGCGGGGGACCTTCGCCCAGATGATACGCCACCGGCCCGACGGCACGGAGGACATCTTTTTCGCCATGCCCGACCGGGAGGCCCGCTGGACCCGCATCACCACCCGGACCATTTGCGACGACGCCGGAAAACCGGCCTATGTCCTGGGCAAGCTCACCGACATCGACGAGGAGAAGCGGGAAAAGGACGCCCTCCAGGCCAAGGCCGAGCGGGACAGCCTCACCGGCCTCTATAACGCCGCGGTGAGCCGGGCGCGCATCTCCGCGTGCCTGGACCGGGGCGCCCGGGGCGCCCTGCTGGTCATCGACCTGGACCACTTCAAGGACGTGAATGATAACTACGGCCACTACGTGGGGGACCAGGCCCTGACCCAGATGGCCGCCATCTTCCGGGAGGTCTTCCGCCAGGAGGACGTGGCGGGCCGGGTGGGCGGCGACGAGTTCGTGGTCTTTATGGACGGGGTGGACGACCCGGCCACCGTTCAGCGCCGGTGCGCCGCCCTGCTGGAGCGGGTCCGGGCCATGGACCTGAGCGGCGGTGGCCTGACGGTGAGCATCGGCGCGGCCCTGGCCCGGTCCGGGGAGCGCTACGAGGACTTCTACCAGCGGGCCGACGCCGCGCTGTACCAGGCCAAAGAAAACGGCCGCAACGGATTTTTCCTGGACGTGTGAAAGGGGCCCCCTCCCGGGGGCCCCTTTCTTGTTTTGTGCTATCCCAGCCGGAACAGCGCCCGCAGGCGCACGCCCTGGGCGTTCAGGGCGGCCAGATACAGCACTCCGCCGAACCCCAGGCAGGCCAGGGCCGCCAGTGCGCCGTCCAGGCCCCGGTCCACCAGGACCCGGAACAGCAGATTGGTCACCAGCCCCATGAGCAGGGCGGCCAGCCCCGGCGCAGTGAGCCACTGGAACAGCCGGGGCCGCAGGCCCGTGGCCCGGTACAGGGAGACCATGCCCATCCCCACCCCCAGCAGAGAGGAGACCAGGGCGGCGATGACGTAGCCGGTGAGGCCCACGCCGGGGACCCCCACGGTGAAAAAGACGATGACCAGTTCCACCGCCCCGCAGACCAGGGCGTTCCGGGCGGCGGTGGGCTGGCGGCCCACGCCGTTGAGGGCGCAGGAGAGGATGGACTGGTAACAGGACAGGGCGGTGGCCACCGACAGGGGGGCCAGGTAGTCCCCCACGGTGGGCTCCTTGAAAAGGACCGCCCCGATGGTGGGCCCCAGCACCACCAGCATGGCCATGGCGGGCAGCATGAGCACCGACGTGCCCAGCATGGCCTTGGACACCCGCCGGTGGACCTCCGCCCGGCGCTTCAGGGCGGTGGACTCGGCCAGCTTGGGCACCAATACCAGCCCCAGGGCGGCGATGAAGGCGGTGGGCAGCCCCAGCAGGGGCAGGGTCATGCCGAACATGACGCCGAAGGAGGAGATGGCCGCCGAGACCTCCATCCCGCCCCGGACCAGCTCCTGGGGGATGAGGATGGCGCAGACCGACCCCATCAGGTTGCCCAGCAGGGAGGTGGCGGCGATGGGCAGGGCGATGTGGGCGATGCGCCGGTTCAAGGTCCGGGAGGGGACCCCGGGGCCGGGGTCCCCGGCCAGCCGCCCCTGCCGCCGCCGGTAGAGGGCGGTGAGGGTCACGGCGGAAAAGACCTCGCAGATCACCATGCCCACCACGATGAGGCCCACCGTCCGCTCCGGGTTCTGGGGGAGGAAGAGGACCAGCAGCCCCAGCACCGCCACCGTCCGCACCAGCTGCTCCATCAGCTCGGTGAAGGCGGGGGGGCGGATCTGCCCCGCGCCGTAAAAGGCGTGCTTGTGGAGGTTCTCCACCCCGGTGAGCAGGATGCAGGGCAGCAGCAGCACCAGCCCCAGCCGGGTCCGGGCGTCCCCCAGCAGGTACACCGAGATGGGGTCGGAGCACAGGACCACCGCCAGGGCGGGCAGGGCCAGCAGGGCGAAGAGGACCAGCAGGCACCGGCCCAGGGCCTGGTGGGCCGCCTTGCGGTTGCCCAGGGCCTGGTATTCCGCCGTCAGGGCGGACACCGCCGCCGTCAGCCCCACGGCGGTCACCGACATGAGGACGGAGTAGACCGGCATGATGAGCTGGTAGAGGCCCATGACCTCCGCGCCGATGAGGCGGGAGAGCAGGATGCGGTAAAAAAAGCCCAGAAGCTGGCTGGCCAGCCCCGTGGCGGTGAGCAGCAAGGTGCCGTAGAGCATGGACGAGCGGTTGAGTTTCAAGGATTCGCCCCCCTTCCTGCCTACTATATGAGCAGGGAGGGGGAAACATGAGACCTGCGCGGTCAGTCCGCGCCCAGGTATTCCTCCAGGCAGACCCCCTGCGCCCGGATGTCCAGGGCGGCCTCTCTGCCCACGTAGCGGTAGTGCCAGGGCTCATAGATGATGCCGGTGATGTCGCTCTTGCCGCTGGGGTAGCGGAGGATGAAGCCGTACTCCCAGCAGTGCTCCATCAGCCATTTCTGGACGGCGGTGTCCTCCTGGCTCTCGTTCAGGTTCTGGTTGGACAGGTCCACGATGTCCACCGCCAGCCCAAGCTGATGCTCGCTGGTGCCGGGGACGGCCACGGCCTTGCCCGCCTCCGCCTCGGCGTCGGCGCGGGAGTACCCCCGGGCCACCAGCTTGTCCACCTGGTTGTTGTAGAGCCGGGTCTGCTTCTCCTGGGTGCGGTAGGAGGAGCAGATGACCGGCTGCAGCCCCGCCGCCCGGCAGCCGTCCATCATGGCCTGGAGGTCGGGATAGCACCGCTCGTCCACGGAGTGCCCGTTTTTCAGCGTGGTCAGGGTCACCTGGTAGTCCTCCGGCAGGGGCGTCCAGGGGTTGACCAGGGCCAGGTTCCACAGCGCCGCGTCCGGGGTGGGGGACGGCTCCGCCGCCGGGGTGGCCTGGACCGGCGGAGCGGTGAGCGCCAACGTGAGCCGGGGCGTGTCCGGGACCACGGGGACCGGTGCGGGCGGCCCGCTCAGGGCCTGGGCCGCCCCCAGCAGGAGGCAGCCGGAGACCAGGGCCCCGGCCAGCAGCGTCTTGTTCCGCCGCGCCTGACGGCGGCGTCTGTTTCTTCGGTACATAAAAAACACCCTTCCATCTGTTTGTACAACAGCATAGAAGGGTGTCGTATCCGCCCGGCAACGGACCGCCATCAAAACGGCATCACAGGTTAAAATTGACCCACCGCCCTGTGGTCCACAGGGGGAGCCGGAGGACGACCTCCCGGCCGTCCTCATCCCGGACCAGGGACAGGATGTAGGCCGGGGCGTCGCTCTCCGGATGTGCGGCCAGATAGTTGTCGGAGGTCTCCAGGGCCAGCTTGACCGTTTCCACCGGGTAATTCAGACGGCAGTATTCCGCCACCGCCGTGGCCGGCTCCTGGAACACGGCGTATTTCTCGTCCAGAACGGCCCCATGGAAGGCGCCCTGGAACCCCACCATCAGCCCGGTCTGGTCGTCCAGCCACAGCAGCTGGGCCTCCGCCTTACCGCCGCTGTCCCAGGCGCACCGCCAAAAGACCCCGGAGGTGTTCTGGGTGTCGGCGTTGGAGAACAGGTAGGGGATGGTCTCCAGGGCGGCGTCCGCCGGGACCCCCGTCCACAGGTCCGCCAGGATGGCCTGGGCCGCCTGGGCGGCCTCCTCCGCCGTCATCCGGTAGCCCTCGCTCAGCTGGATTTGGGAGGTCCGGCGCTGGAACAGCTCCAGCGTGTGGAAGAAGTCCGCGTCCTGGAGCAGTTCCAGGGAGACGGAGGGGGCCTCCCGCTGGCTGACCTCCCGGGCCAGCCCCCGGTCCAGGGCCAGAGCTGCCAGCCGGGGCATCCCGGCCCCCAGCCCCACCAGCAGGAGGGTGCAGAGGACAGGGAGCAGCCGGACCGCGCGCCTCATGCCGCACCTCCTCTCAGCTCCACTGTCACCGTGGTGCCCGCGCCCACGGTACTCTCGAACCGCAGGCCGCCCCCGTGGAGATCCGCGATCTCCCGGCACAGGGCCAGCCCCAGACCCACCCCGCCCTGCTCCCTGGCCCGGGACTTGTCCACCCGGTAAAAGGCCTCGGTGAGGTGGTCCAGGGCGTCCGGCGGGATGCCCCGCCCGGTGTCCCGGACGGCGATGCGGCAGCCGTCGGGCAGCATGTCCGACCGCACCTCGATGACCCCGCCCCGCCCGTCCATGGCCTTCCGGGCGTTGTCCCACAGGTTCAGCAGCAGGGACTTCACCAGCTCCGGCTCCAGCAGGCACACCCCGTCGGCGCAGTGGCAGGTCAGGGTGATGCCCTGCCGGGCGTACACCGGCCCCAGGTGGGCCAGCAGCCCCTGAATGAGGGCGGCGGGCCGGACAGGGGAGAGGGGGACCTCCCCCTGCTTCACCACCAGCAGCTCCAGCAGCTTCTGGGACAGGTTTTCCAGCCGCCTGCCCTCGGTGAAGATATAGTTGGCCGCCTGGACCTGCTCCTCGGCGCTGAGGGTCTGGCCCCGGAGGAGGTCGGCGTAGCCGATGATGGAGGTCATGGGGGTTTTCAGCTCATGGGCGAAGCCGCCCAGGAACCGCTCCTGCCGCTCCACCGAGGCTTTCAGTTGTCCGATGTTGTCCTCCAGCGCCTGGGCCATGGCGTTGAAGTCCCGGGCCACCAGGCCCACCTCGTCGTTGGACCGCACCCTGGCCCGGGTGCCCAGCTTTCCGGCGGCGATGGCCCGGGAGGCGTTGGACAGCCCCACCAGGGGCTGGGTCAGCAGCCGGGACAGCCCGAAGGACAGCACCGCGCACAGCCCCACCATGAGCAGGAAGGCGGCCCGGTAGGTCTGCTCCTGGGCCAGCCGGGTCTCGAAGAGGGGGGAGATGTCCCGGGCCATGTCCAGGTAGAGGGTCTCCCGCCCCGCGTCCAGAGCGCCGGAGAGGACCAGGGCGTGGTCCTCCGGCCCGGCGGAGACATACCGGATGGTGACGATGTCCGCCCGGGCCGGCTCCGCCCCCGCCGGGATGGCGGGGCCGTAGGTATAGATGTTCTCCGTGGCGGAGCCCAGCCGCAGGGCCGTCCAGGACCCGGCCCGCTGGCCGGACAGCTCCCCCAGGGTCCGGGCGATGCCCGGATAGTCCGAGGGGCCGCCCACCGTGTTGACCACCTGAAGGGTCCCCAGCACCATCTGATAGGTGCGGTAGGCCTCCTCCCGCTCCCGGTCCAGGGAGGTCTGGAAGGAGGCCGAGATGAGCAGGCTGCCCCCCGCGCCGAAGAGGACGGACAGCAGCCCCACCATGCCCAGGGTCATTTTGAGGCTAAACTTCATCCCGCACCTCCAGCCGGTAGCCCACCTTGTTCACCGCCTGTAACTGCTCCTCCCAGCCCACCTTTTTCCGCAGGCGCTGGACGTGGAGGTCCACCGTCTTGCTGCCGAAGGGGAACTCCTCCCCCCACACCCGCTCATAGATGGTCTCCCGGAACAGCGCCCGCCGGGGGTTCTGGGCGAAGAGGAGCAGCAGGTCGTACTCCTTTTTTGTCAGCGGGATGTCGGCCCCGTCCCGCCGCACCCGCATGGCGTAGGGGTCTATCTCCAGCCCGCCCACCCGCAGCAGGGCGTCGTTTTTGTGGTAGCGGCGCAGCACCACGTCCACCCTTGCCAGCAGCTCCACGATCTCAAAGGGCTTGACGATGTAGTCCTCCGCCCCGGCCCGCAGGCCCCTGACCCGGTCGGCCACTGCGTTTTTGGCGGTGATGAAAATGACGGGTATCTCCATGGGCCGGATGTACTCCATCAGCTCGAATCCGTCGATATGGGGCAGCATCACGTCCAGCAGTATCAGGTCGTAGCGGTGCTCCTCCAGCAGGTTGGCGCACTCGGCCCCGTCGTGGGCGCAGGTGCAGCCGTACCCCTCTTTGGTCAGACTCAGCCGGATGAGGTTGGAAATGGCCCTCTCGTCCTCCACGATTAGAATCTGTATCAAGGTTGTCCCCCCTCGCTTTTTGCAGGATACCTCATTCCGGCATCCAAACGGCAAAGTTTCGCCCCCATTGTACCGAAAACGGCGCCGTCTGGCAAGCCACCCGCTTTCCCGCTTTACTCCAATACAGAATCGTGGTATGATGCCAAAGATAACACCGAAAAAGGGGACAATACCATGCCAGCCACCATCATCAACGCCGCCCTGGTCCTCCTGGGCAGCTTCTTGGGCCTCCTGTTCAAAAACCGCATCAGCGAGCGGTTCATCACCATCCTCACCCACGCCCTGGGCCTGTGCGTGGTGGGCATGGGCGTCTCCTCCGCCATCGGGACCCAGAACACCCTCTGCGTCATCATCTGCATGGTCCTGGGCACCGTCCTGGGGGAAGCCCTGCGCATCGAGGACCGGCTGGACGGGGTGGGGGAGCTGCTGCGGCGGAAGCTGGTGAAGGACGGGGGCAACAGCCGTTTCACCGAGGGCTTCGTCACCGCCTCCGTCCTCTTCTGCGTGGGCTCCATGGCCATCATGGGGGCCATGGAGGCGGGCATCCACGGCGACTGGTCCATCCTGGTCACCAAGGGGGTCATGGACGGGGTCACCTCCATCACCTTCGCCGCCACCATGGGCGTGGGCGTGGCCTTCTCGGCGGCGGCCATCCTCCTGTACCAGGGGGCGCTGACCCTCCTCTTCAGCTGGGTGGGGCCCTTCATGGCCCAGGCCGCCATCGTGGAGATGAGCGCCGTGGGCGGCACCATCATCATGGGCATGGGCTTCAACATGCTGGGCCTGGGCAAGGGGAAAATCAAGGTGGGCAACATGCTCCCCGCCATCTTTTTGCCCCTGCTGTACCTCCCCGCGGTGGAGTTCGTGACGGGATTGGCGGGGCAGATGTTCTGAAAATACGGTGTAAATTGGTTCTACCAATCAGAAGCACCGTAAAAAATGCCTTTTCTTCGATAACCATAGGGCTTTCGGAACGAAGATTTTTCCCTTTTTGCCTCTTGCGCATTGGGGGTAAACAGGATATACTAGAACATGCGAAAAGCCTATGTTAACAGCGTGAAACGCATGATTAAGGAGGCAAAAAAGCAATGGGATTTGTCAAATTGGAACAGCAGGGCCACGTGGGCGTCATGACCATCGACCGGCAGGAGGCGCTCAACGCCCTCAACAGCCAGGTCCTCACCGACCTGGACGCCGTCCTGGACCAGGTGGAGGCCAATGACGACATCTACGTCGTCATCCTCACCGGCGCGGGCCGCTCCTTTGTGGCGGGCGCCGACATCGGCGAGATGAAGGAGTTCTCCTCCGCCGACGGCAAGAAGTTCGGCGTCCACGGCGGGAACGTCTTCCTCAAGCTGGAGAACCTCTCCAAGCCCGTCATCGCCGCGGTGAACGGCTTCGCTCTGGGCGGCGGCTGCGAGCTGAGCATGGCCTGCGACATCCGTCTGGCCAGCGAGAAGGCCAAGTTCGGCCAGCCCGAAGTGGGCCTGGGCATCACCCCCGGCTTCGGCGGCACCCAGCGCCTGCCCCGCATCGTGGGCATCTCCAAGGCCATGGAGCTGATCCTCACCGCCAAGGTCATCAAGGCCGAGGAGGCCAAGGCCATCGGCCTGGTCAGCGAGGTCTACCCCGCCGAGGAGCTGATGGATAAGGCCATGGAGCTGGCCAACGCCATCTGCGCCAACGCCCAGATCGCCGTCAAGGAGTCCAAGCGCTGCATCCGCATGGGTATGCAGACCGACATCCACACCGGCTCCGCCTTCGAGGCCGAGGCCTTCGGCGTCACCTGCGGCACCGCCGACAAGGACGAGGGCATGGGCGCCTTCCTGGAGAAGCGAACAGAGAAGAACTTCCAGAACAAGTAAACCGCTCCCCGTTGTCATTGCGAGCCAGTCCGCAGACTGGCGTGGCAATCCGTTCCAAAAACCAAAAAATATTACATAAAGGGGAAATGCTATCATGAAGAAGATCGTTGTCATCGGCGGCGGCACCATGGGCCTGGACATCGCCCAGGTGTTCGCCAAGAAGGGCTTTGACGTGGTCGTCCGCGACATCAAGGACGAGATCATCGCCGCCTCCGAGGCCCGCCTGAACAAGGGCCTGGATAAGCTGGTCGCCAAGGGCAAGATGGACGAGGCCGGCAAGAAGGCCATCACCGACAAAATCAGCTTCACCACCGACCTGAAGGCCGCTGCCGACGCCGACCTGGTGGTCGAGGCCGCCATCGAGAACCTGGACATCAAGAAGAGCGTGTTCGCCGAGCTGGACGCCATCTGCAAGCCCGAGACCATCCTGGCCTCCAACACCTCCTCCATCTCCATCACCGCCATCGCCGCCGCCACCAAGCGCCCCGACAAGTTCATCGGTATGCACTTCTTCAACCCCGCCACCGTCATGAAGCTGGTGGAGGTCATCCGCGGCGCCCACACCTCCGACGAGACCTATAAGACCATCGCCGACCTGTCCGTGGAGATCGGCAAGGAGCCCGTGGAGGTCAACGAGGCCCCCGGCTTCGTGGTCAACAAGATTCTGATTCCTATGATTAACGAGGCCGCCGACCTGCTGTACACCGGCGTGGCCTCCGCCGAGGGCATCGACACCGCCATGAAGCTGGGCGCCAACCACCCCATGGGCCCCCTGGCCCTGGGCGACCTCATCGGCCTGGATGTCTGCCAGGCCATCATGGACACCCTGTATAACGAGACCCACGACTCCAAGTACCGCTGCTCTCTGCTGATCCGGAAGATGGTCCGGGCCGGCACCCTGGGCCGCAAGACCGGCAAGGGCTTCTTCGATTACGCCCGCTAAAAGCGGATAAGAGAGGACCTCTCCCCCAACAGGGGAGAGGTCCTTTTTTGTGTTTTTGTCCGCCCACAGGGCGGGGACGAGGGTTTGGAGCGTCCCCCTCCGGGGGGCGGCGCTCCCGCGCGGGGGTCCTCTTTCTCGTTTGAGA
>UQGJ01000033.1 GCA_900540545.1 uncultured Eubacteriales bacterium | reverse complement strand
TGTCATTGCGAGCCAGTTCGCAAACTGGCGCGGCAATCCGCATCCCCCGTCCCCCCGTAGGGCCCGGCGTCCTCGACGGGCCGCCCCCTCGTCCCCCGTCCCGCCCCGTGGGCGAAATTATCAATTATCAATTGTCAATTCTCAATCAATTCTTCATTCTTCATTCTCAACAGAAGGGTTGTTGTCCTATGAACGTCCTAGTGGTGGGCGGCGGCGGCCGCGAACATGCCATTGTCTGGGCTTTGGCCAAAAGCCCCAAGGTGGACAAGCTCTACTGCGCCCCCGGCAACGGCGGCATCGCCGCCCTGGCCGAGTGCGTGGACATCAAGGCCACCGACGTGCCCGCCATGGTGGCCTGGGCCGGGAGCCACGCCGTGGATTTCGTGGTGGTGGCCCCCGACGACCCCCTGGCCCTGGGGATGGTGGACGCGCTGGAGGCGGCGGGCATCCCCGCCTTCGGGCCCCGCGCCAGCGCCGCCATCATCGAGGCCAGCAAGGTCTTTTCCAAGGGCCTGATGGCCGACTACGGCATCCCGACTGCCAAGTACCAGTCCTTTACAGACTTGGACGTTGCGCTGGCCTACATCCGGGCCGAGGGGGCGCCCATCGTGGTCAAGGCCGACGGGCTGGCCCTGGGCAAGGGCGTGGTGGTGGCCCAGACCGTGGCCGAGGCCGAGGAGGCCGTCCGGGCCATGATGGCCGGCGGCAAATTCGGCGCGGCGGGGACCAGGGTGGTCATCGAGGAGTGCATGACCGGCCCGGAGGTGACGGTGCTGTGCTTCACCGACGGGGAGCATCTGGCGCCCATGCCCTCCTCCCGGGACCACAAGCGGGCCTTCGACGGGGACAAGGGCCCCAACACCGGCGGCATGGGGGCCATCTCCCCCGCCCCCGGCTACACGCCGGAGCTGGCCGCGGAGTGCATGGAGACCATCTTCCTGCCCACTATCCGGGCGCTGAAGGCCGAGGGGCGTCCCTTCCAGGGGGTCCTCTACTTCGGCCTCATGCTCACCCCCCAGGGGCCCAAGGTGGTGGAGTACAACGCCCGGTTCGGGGACCCGGAGTGTCAGGCGGTGCTGTCCCTGCTGGACAGCGACCTGCTGGACATCCTGCTGGCCTGCCGGAACGGGACGCTGGACCAGGTGGACCTCCGCTGGCGGGACGAGGCCGCCTGCTGCCTGGTGCTGGCCTCCGGCGGCTACCCCGGCGACTACCAAAAGGGGCTGCCCATCTCCGGGCTGGAGGCGGCGGGCCGGACCGCCACGGTGTTCCACGCGGGCACCAAGCTGGGGGACGGCGGGACGGTCCTCACCAGCGGAGGGCGGGTCCTGGGGGTCACGGCCACGGGAAGCACCCTTGACAAAGCCATCGATACCGCCTATGATAGTGCAAGGCATATCCGCTTTACGGATATGCAGTTCCGCACGGACATTGGGCGCACATAAGCTGTCACAAAGTGCGGCGCCGGGGAACACCCCGGCGCCGCCTTACTCTGTTTACGAGGTGGTCTCCATGCAGAAAATCACGCCCGTGGCCATTGCCACGGTATTCAGCGGCTGCTTCCTGGGGGCGGGTTTCCTGTCCGGCCAGGAGATTTTGCAGTTCTTCGGCGTATTCGGCGGCTACGGGCTGGCGGGGATGGTCCTCTCCATCGCGGCCTTCGTCTTTTTCAGCCTTCTGGTGCTGCGCATCGCCCGTCGCACGGGCCGCCTGGAGTTTGACCACATCATCGTCCCCAAGGACATCCCGTGGCTGCGCAATCTGGTGGGCGGGTTCTTCCTCTTCTTCCTCTTTGACGTTATGGTGGCCATGATCGCCGGGGCCGGGGCCCTGCTCCAGCAGGTCCTGGGCGTGCCCGCCGCCGTGGGGGCGGCCATCATGTCCCTCCTGACCCTGGTGCTGGCCCTGGCGGGTGCGGCCGGGATGATGGTCGTCTTCAACATCGTGGTCCCCCTGCTGCTGGCGGCCTCCATCTGCATCGGGGTGTTCGCCTTTTTCACCCTCCCCGCCGCCCCCATCGAGGCCCGCCCCTTCGTCGCCGGCAATCCCCTGCTGGGCAACTGGTTCTTCTCCGCCCTGTCCTTTATCTCCTACAATATGATCGGCTCCGTCTCCATTCTGGTGCCTCTGGCCGTGGACGCGGAGGACGAAAAGACCATCCACAGGGGCCTGGGACTGGGGGCGGTGATGCTGGCCCTGATTTTCGCCTTCATCCTCCTGCCCATGATCCTCTACGGCCCTCTGGTGGGTCAGGCGGACCTGCCCATGCTGGAGCTGGCCTGGCGGGTCTCCGGCGTGGCCGGGGTGGTGTACGCCGTCCTGCTGTTCTTCGGCATGTTCACCGCCTCCCTCTCCTCCCTCTTCGCCGTCACCACCCGCATCCAGCTCCGGGTGCCCTCCCTGTCCCTGAAAAAATTTGTCCCCTTCCTGTGCGTGCTGGCCTTCCTGTGCAGTCTGCTGGGCTTCAAGAACATGGTGGCGGTGGTCTACCCCATCTGCGGGTACGTGGGCTTCCTGGCCCTGGCCGGCATCCTGATCCACTACGTCGCCCTCAAGAAACAGGAGGCGCTCCCCCTGGACCGGTGACTTCAGCAGCCCTCGCCCCCCTCTCGACTGGACTGCACATCCACGAAAGGAGCGAATCAAAATATGACGCATGAAACCTTTGTCAAGCCCGCGGTGGGCGCAATCATCCGGCGGGAGGTAGGCGGCGTTCCCCACCTGCTTATCCAGGAACGCTGCAAACGAAACGGCGGTGCCACCAATGGCCTGCTGGAACTTCCGGCAGGCAAGGTACGCACCTATGAGAGCCTGTTCGACGCCTTGCGCCGAGAGGTGCGGGAAGAGACCGGACTTACCGTGACCCAAATCGAAGGGGAGTCGGAGACAGCTTGGGCCGGTCCGGCGGACTTCCGCACGCTGGCCCCTTCCCCCTATTGTATCACTCAAAACCTCTCCGGTGGTTATTCCCTGCTGCTGTGCACGTTCCTGTGCGAGGCGGCGGGGGAACCGCTGGCCTGTACTGATGAGTCGGCGCACATCCGCTGGATGCCGGCGGACGACTGCCGGGCGCTTCTGTATGCGGCTCCCGGGCGTTTCTTCCCCATGCACATCCACGCGCTCTCAAAATGGCTGGGCCTGTTGCCCGTAAATAGTTGATTTTCCAGGATTGCAACCGTCGGTTGTCAAATTGGACGCTCTTCTTGGTGGCCGGTTGTCAAGGCATCATGCTATGATTCGGCCATCAAAAAGGAGGTACGACATATGCAGTTTCAAGACAGGCTCTATCAGCTTCGGAAGGAGCGGGGCAACTCCCAGGAGGAGCTGGCCGACGTGGTGGGGGTCTCCCGGCAGGCGGTGCAGAAGTGGGAGAGCGGCGCTTCCCGGCCCGACATGGACAATCTGGTGGCCTTGAGCCGCTATTTCGACGTGACCGTGGACTATCTGGTCACGGGGGTCGAGGCGCCGGAGCCCGCCCCAGTGGCGGGGCCGGTGTACTGGCCCGGCTGGCACTATGAGTATAAGAGCAAGGCCACCCTTTTGGGCCTGCCCCTGGTCCACGTGAATCTGGGCCGCTGGGGGGTCTACCGGGCCAAGGGGATTTTCGCCGTGGGGAACGTCGCCACGGGGGTGGTCTCTCTGGGGGGCATCTCGGCGGGGCTGTTCTCTCTGGGCTGTGTCAGCCTGGGCGGGCTGTCTCTGGGGGCGCTGTCCCTGGGAGGCGCCGCGCTGGGCGGGCTGGCCGCCGGACTGCTGGCCGCCGTAGGCGGAGTGGCCCTCAGCCCGGGGCTGGCCATTGGGGGCTGCGCCATCGGCGGGGCCTATGCCATCGGCGGGGCGGCCACGGCCTCCAAGGTGGCGGCGGGGGGCGCGGCCAGCGCCGCCATCGCCATCGGGGACGCGGTGGACGGCGGCGTCACCTTCCAAAAGGACCTGTGGAACAGCGGCACCCCCGACGCCATCCGGCAGGCCATCACCACCCAGTTCCCGGAGACGCCGGGGTGGCTGGTCCATCTGTTCTCGGCCAGATAGAGATAAACAAGAGCGGGTCCGCTGCATATCAGCGGACCCGCTCTTTCCGTTATCCCTCCGGCTCCTGTACCCGAATCTTCTGCTCGGCGGGGAGCAGGGTCTGGTCATAGCGTTCTATCTTCGCGTTCAGGCGGTCCAGGGCGGCCTGCATCTCCTCCAGACGCGCCGACAGCAGCGCCCGCTGCTCCACTAAAATCTGTTTCCGGGCCGCGGCGGTGCCCTCGCCCTGGCGGAAGAGGGTCACGTACTCGATGAGGGCCTCGATGCCCACTCCAGCGGCCCGCATGCACTTCATCAGGCCAATCCAGTTGCAGGACGCCTCGTCGTAGTCCCGGACGCCGCTCTTGTTCCGGGGCACCGGGGGCAGAAGGCCGATGCGCTCGTAGTAGCGCAGGGTATCGGCGGAGATGTCGTACCGCCTGCTCACCTCTGCAATGGTCATAACGCCGCCCCCCTTATACCTTTTTTCCCATCTCGTAGGCCTGTGCCATGGCAGGGGTCTTTTGGATGTCGCCCTTCTCCCAGGCCCCCACGCCGTAGACGATGCCCTTCTCCACCGCGCCGTCCAGGCAGACGGTGAAGCCCCGGAAGCCCTCGATGGTCCGCTCCATATCGGCCAAGCTGGTATCGGCGGCAGCGATGATAAAGTAAAATTCCTTGTCAGCCAAGCTGGTATAATAGGCGCAGCAGCGGTCGATGAAGGTCTTCATCTGGGCGTCCATGGTGTAGAAGTACACGGGGGTGGCCAAAACGATGACGTCGGCTGCGGCCAGCCGCCCGGCTAGCTCCGCCATGTCGTCGGACTGGGAGCAGGTCCCCTTCTGCCGAAAGCACAGGCCGCAGCCGGTGCAATAGTGGATATCCTTGTCCCGCAGAAAGACCTTTTCAGCCTGATGGCCCGCTTCCCTGGCCCCCGCCAGGAACTGGTCGCAGAGGGTGTCGGAGTTGCCGCCCTTCCGGGGGCTGGCGGAGAGAATCAGAACGTTTTTAGGCATGAGGCGCGCTTCCTTTCTCGTTTGCGTCCAGGTCTACCAGCTCGTAATCCCGGCTGCCCAGCCCCAGGGCGGCGGCGGCCTCCACCGTGCGGATGCCGTTGCGGGACTCCATGCGCTCGATGAGGGCGGCCTTGCCGGGGTCGTCGGAGGCGTAGACCGCGTCCACGCAGGCCTGGTCCAGGGCCACCGGGTCCAAGGAGGCGAAGATGCCCAGGTCGGCCATCTCCGGGTCGGCGGGGTGGGCGGCGCAGTCGCAGTCCACGGAGAGCCTGTTTGCCACGCTCACATAGGCAAGATTTTCCCGGCCCAGATAGTCCATCACCGCCTTGTCCGCGTCGGCCATGGACTCCAGGAAGGAATCGTGGTTGGCGGTGAACATGTCCTCGAATTTGGTCATGGGGTGGCCGGAGCAGTGGATGTGCCCCTTGCCCCGGCTGGAGGCCACCCCGATGGACATGTTTTTCAACGCGCCGCCGAAGCCGCCCATGGCGTGGCCCTTGAAGTGAGAGAGCATCAGCATGGAGCCGTAGCGCTTCAGGTGGTCCCCCACGTAGTTCTCCTTCAGGTGGACGCCCCCCTCCACCGGCAGGGCCATGTCCCCCTCCTCGTCCATGAGGTCGCAGGGGGCGATGGCAGTGAAGCCGTGGTCTTGGAACGTCTGCCAGTGGGCCTCGGTGGTGTCCCGCCGTCCGGGGTAGGCGGTGTTGCACTCCACGATAGTACCCTCCAGGGCGGTGACCAAATTCTTGATGAGATCGGGGTCCAGGAAGTTGTGGCCACCCGGCTCGCCGGTGGACAGCTTCACCGCCACCCGGCCTTTCAGCTTGACGCCCAGGGCCTCATAGGCCCGCGCCAGCCCGGCGGGGGTGATGTCTCTGGTAAAATAAACCTTTGCTTTTCCCATATCAGGTCGCTCCTTTATGGTATCATTCTGAAATCAGCCTAACACTTGAAGTGCACTTTAAGTCAAGTGTTTTTTTGAAAAAGATGCGAAAAACCGCCCCCGAAGCCACAGCTTCGGGGGCGGACAGATGCTTACTTCTCCTCCAGGGGCAGGGGTTCCGGGGGCTTGTGGCCCGTGGACTCCCGGTAGGAGCGCAGGAGCTTCTCCAACTGAGCGTCGTGCTCGGCAAACTCGGCCTTCACGCTCTCCAGGGCCTTGTCCACCCGGCCCAGCTCGCCGGAGGCGTGGGCGATGGTGGCGTCCACGTCGGTGCGCAGGCGGCCGTAGCCCGCCTGGACCTTATACAGAATCTGCTCCGCCGCCGTGCGGACCTTCTTTGCCTTCTCAATGGCCTCGTTTTCGATGCTCCGGGCCCGCTGGTGGGCCTCCAGCTCGATGGTGGCGGTGCGGTCCTTCAGGTCGGCGTAGGCGCTGGCCCCCTTGGACAGGGCTGCGGTCTGCTCCTTCAAGGCGCCCAGCTCCTCCCGGACGGCGGTGTGGGCGGCCTGCTCCCGGGCCAGCTCGGCCTGGAGCGTGGACAGGGCGGAGGTCCGCTCGGCCAGAGCCTTGCCCAGCCGGTCGTTCTCCTGGGCCAGTGCGGCCTCCCTGGCCTTGGCCTGGGCAAGCGCGGCCTCGGTCTCCTCCCGGGCCTTCCGGGCCGCGTCGGCCTCCTTCTGCAAAGCGTCGATGCGCTCGTTGGCGGACTTGGCGCTCTGCTCGATATAATTCAGGACGTCCTGACGGTTGAAGCCGCCGAAAACGGCGGTACGGAAGGAACTCTCTGCTGCGCTCATGGACGTGGCCTCCATTCTCTCGATTCATCGAGACATTTTATCACATCTTTCCGTATAACTCAATCGTTTCCGCCGAAATTTGCGTTTGACCCCTCCTGTGGGGCATGTTATAATACCTTACAATCGTGAAAAAATGGAGGAAACAAGGCTATGTGGGTGGCGGACAAGTGGCGGGATTATGAGCTGATCGACTGCGGCAGCGGGGAAAAGCTGGAGCGGTGGGACAAGCATATCCTGGTGCGGCCCGACCCCCAGGCCATCTGGCAGACGCCCCGGACCAATCCCCTCTGGCGCAGGCCCGACGCCCGGTACGCCCGCTCGGCCACCGGCGGCGGGGCCTGGGAGAAGAAGGACGTGCCCGGCCAGTGGGCGGTCCGGTACGGCGATTTGACCTTCCAGGTCAAGCCCATGAACTTCAAGCACACCGGCCTCTTTCCCGAGCAGGCGGCCAACTGGGATTTCTGCGGGGACCTCATCCGCCGGGCGGGGCGGCCCATCAACGTGCTGAACCTCTTTGCCTACACCGGCGGGGCCACGGTGGCCTGCGCCGCCGCCGGGGCCAGCGTGTGCCACGTGGACGCCGCCAAGGGCATGGTGAGCTGGGCCAGGGAGAACGCCAAGCTCTCCGGGCTGGAGGACGCACCCATCCGCTGGATCATCGACGACTGCGGCAAATTCGTGGAGCGGGAGATCCGGCGGGGCCGGCGGTACGACGCGGTCATCATGGACCCCCCCTCCTACGGGCGCGGCCCCTCCGGCGAGGTGTGGAAGCTGGAGGACAACCTGTGGCCCTTCGTGGAGCTGGTGGCCCAGGTGCTGTCCGACCAGCCCCTGTTCTTCCTCATCAACTCCTACACCACGGGGCTGGCCCCGTCGGTGCTGACTTATCTTCTGGAGACCCTGGTGACCAAGCGCCACGGCGGCCACACCGAGAGCGACGAGCTGGGCCTGCCGGTGACGGACACCGGCCTGGCCCTCCCCTGCGGCGCCACCGGCCGGTGGCAGGCGGACCGGTGAGGTCCGGCCCCGCGATACCACACAAAACGTGCTAAAAACCGGGGCTATGCCCCGGTTTTTTACATTGACGGCATCCCATGGGAATGCTATAATATTAGCTTGACTTATTGGATTCATTTTTGACAGGAAAGCGGGTGCCTCCATGGGCGCGATCATCCAGACGGAAGGGCTGCGGTTCTCCTATGCCAGCGTCGAGCCGGGGGTCCGGCCGGTGGTGCTGGACGGGGTAGACCTTCAAATCGAAGAGGGCAGCTTCGTGGCCGTGCTGGGGCACAACGGCTCCGGCAAGTCCACCCTGGCCAAGCATATGAACGCCATCCTCCTCCCCACCGGGGGCAAGGTCTACGTCAGCGGCATCGACACCGCGGACGAGGCCCGGCTGCTGGATGTGCGGCGGACGGTGGGCATGGTCTTTCAGAACCCGGACAACCAGATCGTGGCCAACGTGGTTGAGGAGGACGTGGCCTTCGCCCCGGAAAACCTGGGGGTCCCCCCCGACGAGATACGGAAGCGGGTGGACGACGCCCTCAAGGTGGTGGGCATGTACGAGTACCGGGAGCACGCCCCCCATCTCCTCTCCGGCGGGCAGAAGCAGCGCATCGCCATCGCGGGCGTCATCGCCATGCGCCCCCGGTGCGTGGTGCTGGACGAGCCCACCGCCATGCTGGACCCGGTGGGCCGCCGGGAGGTGCTGGACACCATCCGGGACCTAAACCGGAAGGCCGGGGTCACGGTGGTCCTCATCACCCACCACATGGATGAGGCCGCCCAGGCCGACCGGCTGGTGGTCATGTCGGCGGGCCACGTGGTGGCCGACGGCGCCCCCAAGGAGGTCTTTGCCGACGTGGAGGGCCTCAAGGCCGTGGGCCTTACCGTCCCCGAGACGGTGGAGCTGTGCTGGGAGCTGCGCCAGGAGGGCCTGGACCTGCCCCTGGACGCCATCTCCGACGAGGAGTGCGCGGCGGCGCTGTACGCGCTTTTCTAAGGAAAAAGGAAGAATGATAGCCCCAGCAAATTATTCATACTTGATTCCCCGGGCGTCATCCCTGTTGGGAGATGCACCATCTTACGATTGGACTGAAGCCATTTTGGACGCGATTATCGAGACCCGAAAGCTCAGCCACGTCTACTCGGCGGGGACCCCCTTTGAGCGGGGGGCCCTGCTGGATGTGGACTTTACCGCCTACCGGGGCGAATATCTGGGCATCATCGGCCGGACCGGCTCCGGCAAGTCCACCCTCATCCAGCACCTGAACGGCCTGCTGAAGCCCACCTCCGGGCAGGTGCTGTTCGACGGCCAGGACATCTGGGAGAGCAAGGAGCGGACCCGCCAGACCCGGTTCCAGGTGGGGCTGGTGTTCCAGTACCCGGAGTACCAGCTCTTCGAGGAGACGGTCTACAAGGACATCGCCTTCGGCCCCCACAACATGGGGCTGGACGAGGAGGAGGTGGGCCACCGGGTCCGGGAGGCCGCCCAGTTCGTGGGCCTGTCCCCCGACATCCTGGAGAAGTCCCCCTTCGAGCTCTCCGGCGGTCAGAAGCGCCGGGTGGCCATCGCCGGGGTCATCGCCATGGAGCCCTCCGTCCTCATCCTGGACGAGCCCACCGCCGGGCTGGACCCGGTGGGGGTGGAGAGCATCCTCCAGAACATCCACGACTACCACGAGGCCAAGAACGCCACCATCATCCTGGTGTCCCACTCCATGGAGGAGGTGGCCCGGACGGTAGACCGGCTGGTGGTGGTCAGCGAGGCCCGTATCCCCTTCTCCGGCACGCCCCGGGAGGTCTTTGCCCATGGGGCCGAGCTGGAGGCCATGGGCCTTGGTGTCCCCCAGGTCACCCGGGTGTTCCAGCGGCTGAAGGCCATGGGCGTGGACATCGATGCCTCGGTCTATACCATCGGGCAGGCCAAGGCGGCGGTGCATGAGGCCATCGCCCGAAAGGGGGCGCGGTAAATGGCTTTGAAGGACATCACCCTGGGCCAGTACTTCCCCGGCACCACCGCCATCCACAAAATGGACCCCCGGACCAAGCTGCTGCTGACGGTGCTGTATATCGTGGCCCTGTTCACCGCCAAGGCCCTGGTGGGCTATGCCCTGCTCATCGTGGCCCTGGGCGTGTGCATCGCCGTGTCCAAGGTCCACCTCAAGACCATCCTCCGGGGGATGAAGCCCATCCTCTTTATCATCGTCTTTACGGCGGTCCTCAACCTCTTTTACACCCCCGGCACCCCCGTCGCCCAGTTCTGGATCTTCACCGTCACGGTGGAGGGCATCTGGGCCGCCGTCTATATGATCATCCGCATCACCCTGCTCATCACCTGCACCTTCCTGCTCACCTACACCACGTCCCCCATCATGCTCACCGACGGTCTGGAGCGGCTACTGGGGCCGCTGAAGAAGATCAAGGTGCCCGTCCACGAGCTGAGCATGATGATGTCCATCGCCCTGCGGTTCATCCCCACCCTCATCGAGGAGACCGACAAGATCATGTCGGCCCAGAAGGCCCGGGGGGCCGACTTCGACACCGGGAACTTGTTCCAGAAGGCCAAGGCCCTGGTGCCCCTGCTGGTGCCCCTGTTCATCTCCGCCTTCCGGCGGGCCGACGAGCTGGCCATCGCCATGGAGTGCCGCTGCTACCACGGCGGCGAGGGCCGGACCCGGCTGCGGCAGCTCAAATTCGCCGGGCGGGACTATATCGGGCTGTTCCTTGGGGCGGCCCTGGTGGCGGCTGTGGCGGTGCTGCGGCACTTCGGGCTATAAATCAGAAACGCGGGGCGTCGAGGACGCCGCCCCCTACGGCGCTTTATTCCGTAGGGGCCGGCGTCCCCGACGGCCCGAACAGGTGTCATATCATGGAACGTAACATCGCCTTAAAACTCATGTATGTGGGCACGGCCTATCACGGCTGGCAGGTCCAGAAGAACGCCGTGTCCGTGGCCGAGACCCTGGAGAAGTCCCTGGCCCACATCGTGGGCCACCCGGTGAAGTGCACCGGGGCGGGGCGCACCGACGCCGGGGTCCACGCCGAGACCTATATCGCCAACTTCCGCACGGACTCCACCATCCCCACCGACCGCATCCCTCTGGCGGTGAACACCCGCCTGCCTGACGACATCGTGGTGGTGAAGGCCACCGAGGTGCCCGACTCCTTCAACGCCATCGGCTCCTGCCGGAAAAAGGAGTACACCTACCGCATCTACAACTCCCGCATCCGCAACGCCTTTTACGTGGACCGGGCGTGGTTCTACCCCAAGCACCTGGACGAGGCCGTCATGCAGCGGGCGGCGGACTGCTTCGTGGGGACCCACGATTTCTCCGCCGTCCAGGCCGTGGGCACCGACGTGCGCTCCCCCGTCCGGACGGTGTACTACTTCGACATCACCCGCGCCGGGGACATCATCGAGTGCCGGGTCTGCGCCAACGGGTTCCTCTACAACATGGTGCGGGCCATGGTGGGCACCTGCGTCTACGCCGCCGAGGGCAAGTTCGCCCCGGAGGACGTGGCGAAGATATTGGAAGAGAAAAACCGCACCGCCGCCGGTCCCACGGTCCCGCCCGGCGGGCTGTATATGACAAAACTCTGGTACGACGAAGAGGTATTATAATTGGAAGAACTGAAGCCGCTGGAGCCGACGCCCAAGAAAAAACCGAATATCGTGGTGCGGTTCCTGGCCTTCCTGGTGACGCTGGCCCTGCTGTTGGGCGCGGTGGCGCTGGTGGTGTTCCGGGACCAGCTCAACTTCGACGCCCTCAAGCGCTACTTTACATACCGCAGCCTGGAGCGCAGCGACACCGGCCAGACCGAGTCCTTTGAATACGACTCCGGCGGCAAGGGCGGCTTCGACCGGGTGGGGGACGACCTGCTGGTCTGGTCCACCACCGGGGTGCGGCTCTACTCCGCCGGCGGCGTGGCCTACCTCAACGAGTCCCTCTCCTTCCACCGGCCCGTGGCCGACGTGGGGGGCGACAGCGCCGTGATCTACGACGCCGGGGGCAACACCCTGCGGCTCTATGCCAAGCGGGCCGAGGTGCTGGCCCTGGACACCGCCCAGGGGAAGGAGATCCTCTCCGCCCGGCTCAGTCCCTCGGGCCAGCTCACCGTCACCAGCCGGGAGCCGGGCTTCAAGGGCGTGGTCACGGTGTACGGCCTGGACGGCGCGCCCGTGGTGGGGCTGCGCATCTCCAGCCAGTTCGTCATGGACGGTCTGATCTCCGCCGACGGCAAGACGGTGGCCGTCCTCACCGCCGGGCAGGAAAACGACGTGTTCCGCAGCGGCTTTTCTTTCTACACCTTGGACGGCGACGCCCCCTTCGCCTCCTGTTCCCTGGGCAACAACGTGATTTTGGACGCCGTCTTTTCCGACGGGGCCTTTTGGGCTCTGGGGGAGAGCGGCCTCTCCGCCGCCGGTACCGACGGGACCTTGAAGGGCTCCTATGACTACGCGGGCCGGTATCTGAAGGACTACTCCCTGGAGGGGGACGGCTTCGCCGCCCTCCTGCTGGGCAAGTACCGGGCGGGCAGCGGGGCCACCCTGGTGACGGTGGACGCCGCCGGGAAAGAGGTGGGGACCCTGGAGCTGGAGGACCAGGTCCTGGACCTGGCCGCCGCGGGCCGCTACGTGGCCGTCCTTACCGCCGGAAGCCTGGACCTCTACACCAGGGACCTGAAGCCCTACGCCAGCCTGGACAACACCGGCGGCGCCCGGAACGTGGTCCTGCGCCCCGACGGCACGGCCTTCCTCATCGGCGCCGACGCCGCCCGCCTGTTCATCCCCGACTGAAAACCGGCTCCCCCCGCATGTCATTGCGCACCAGTGTGCACACTGGTGCGGCAATCCGTCTTTCCCGTCCCCTGCTCCTCCTGTAAACAACTCTCGTTCCATTTATGAGGTAACTGCTTATGCCAACCACAGCGCTTTTGTTTGACATCGCCATTCTCGTCATTCTGGTCCTCTTCGCGGCCTTCGGGGCCCACCGGGGTCTGCTGCTGTCCCTGTTCTCCCTGGTGGCCGTGGTGGTGGCCTTCATCGGTGCCTCCTTTGTGGCCGACCTGTTCGCCCCCAAGGCGGCGGAACTGCTGGCCCCCCCCATCCAGTCCGCCATCGAGAGCGCCCTCCAGGAGGGCATCGACGGCGCCCACGGGGCCGGGGCGGGGACGCCTACCACGGGTGAGTTGAATCAGGACGACGTGCTGGCCTACCTGCGCACCTCCGCCCTGCCCAAGGCCATCATCGGTCTGGCCGAGGACGCCGTCAACAGCGGCGTACCCGAGGCGGAGCGGCAGACCCTGCCGGAATATCTGGCCGTCTCCATCGCCAAGGCCGCCGTCCACGGGCTGCTGTTCCTGCTGGGCTTCGTGGTGATCCTGGTGCTGTGGACCGTCCTGGCTCACGCCCTGGACCTGGTGGCCCGGCTCCCCGGCCTGTCCGCCCTCAACAAGGCCGGGGGCGCGCTGCTGGGGCTGGTGAAGGGCGGCATCATCCTCTTCCTCCTGGCCTGGCTGCTCAACACCTTCTGGCCCGTCATCCCGGCGGAGACGGTGGCCGGGACCAAGCTGCTGAAGTTCTTCCTCACCACCAATCCCATCGCCCTGTTCTTCGGATTGACGGCGGCGCTGACCAATCCTACCATGTAACTTTCTTTTCATACGAAATTCACGACAAGTTCACAATTCAATGTTAGCTTTAGTAAGCTGGGATGTGTATGCAGTGCGACCCATATCCCGCAAAGGAGTACCGAACTATGCAACCTACACTTTGTTCCCGATGCCATAAGAATGTGGCGGTCATCTTCGTCACCCGCATCGACGGCAGCGAGACCAAAAACGAGGGTCTCTGCCTCAAGTGCGCCAAAGAGATGGGGATCAAGCCCGTGGAAGATATGATGCAGAAGATGGGCATCAACGACGAGGACCTGGAGGGGCTCACCAACGAGATGATGTCCGCCTTCGGCGGCGCCGAGGGCATGGAGGGTCTCGTCCCCCAGGAGGACCCCGACGCCGACGAGGACGACGAGGGCCGCACCGCCACCTTCCCCTTCCTCAACAAGCTCTTCGGCAGCGCGGGCCAGGCCCCCGACGCCGGGGGCACGCCGCCGGAGCGGGGCGAGCAGACCCGCCCCTCCGAGAAGCCCGGCAAGGGCGAGGGCCGTCCTGCCAAGCGGAAGTTCCTGGAGAACTACTGTATCTCCCTGACCCAGAAGGCCATGGACGGCAAGCTGGACCGCATCATCGGCCGGGACTCCGAGCTGGAGCGGGTGGTGCAGATTTTGAACCGCCGCCAGAAGAACAACCCCTGTCTCATCGGCGAGCCCGGCGTGGGCAAGACCGCCATCGCCGAGGGCCTTGCCATGCGCATCGCCGCCCGGGAGGTCCCCTACAAGCTGGTGGACAAGGAGGTCTATCTGCTGGACCTCACCGCCCTGGTGGCGGGGACCCAGTTCCGGGGCCAGTTCGAGAGCCGGATGAAGGGGCTCATTGAGGAGATCAAGAAGCTGGGCAACATCATCCTGGTCATCGACGAGGTCCACAATCTGGTGGGCGCGGGGGACGCCGAGGGCTCCATGAGCGCGGCCAACATCCTCAAGCCCGCCCTGAGCCGGGGCGAGATCCAGGTCATCGGCGCCACCACCCTCACCGAGTACCGCAAGTACATCGAGAAGGACTCCGCCCTGGAGCGGCGCTTCCAGCCCGTCATGGTGGATGAACCCTCCATCGCCGACGCCGTGGACATCATCAAGGGCATCGCCCCCTACTACGAGGCGTACCACCACGTCAAAATCTCCCCGGAGATGTGCCGGCTGGCCGTCACCATGTCCGAGCGGTACATCACCGACCGCTTCCTCCCCGACAAGGCCATCGACCTCATCGACGAGGCCAGCTCCGACGTGAACCTCCACAACGCCGCCCTCAAGCGGGCCATGGAGATCGACAAGGACCTGGCCGACATCGCCAAGGAGCGGGAGCTGATGCTGGCCGCCGCCAACGACAAGTCCGGCGAGGAGTTCCAGAAGCTGAAGCGGAAGGAGACCGCCCTCACCCAGCAGAAGGAAAAAATCGAGGCCACCCCCAACGACGCCACCCCCGAGCTGCGCCAGGCCCAGCTGGAGGACGTCCAGCGCCAGCTGGGCGAGGTGGTGGCCCAGCGCAACGCCATGGAGCAGCAGGCCAGCGAGAAGGCCTACCAGCGGCTGGCCGTGCTGAAAAGCCAGGAGCTGCAGCTCACTGGGGAGCGGGACGGTCTGGCCGACAAGCTGGACCCGCCCCTGACCGTGGAAAATCTGGCCCGGGTCATCGAGCTGTGGACCAAGATTCCCGCCAGCTCCATCCAGGAGCAGGAGTACGAGCGGCTGGCCCACCTGGAGGAGCGGCTCAAGAGCCACATCATCGGCCAGGACGAGGCCGTCAAGGCCGTGGCCGGGGCCATCCGCCGGGGCCGGGTGGGCATCGCTTCCAAGCGCAAGCCCGTGTCCTTCATCTTCGTTGGCTCCACCGGCGTGGGCAAGACCGAGCTGGTGAAGCAGCTGGCCCAGGATATGTTCAACTCCCCCGAGTCCCTCATCCGGCTGGACATGTCCGAGTTCATGGAGAAGTTCGCGGTGAGCCGCATCATCGGCTCTCCCCCGGGCTACGTGGGCTACGACGAGGCGGGACAGCTCACCGAGAAGGTGCGGCGCAAGCCCTACTGCGTGGTCCTCTTCGACGAGATCGAGAAGGCCCACCCCGACGTGCTGAACATCCTGCTCCAGATTTTGGACGACGGCCACATCACCGACGCCCAGGGCCGGAACGTGAACTTCGAGAACACGGTCATCGTCATGACCTCCAACGCGGGCAGCTCCACCAAGTCCGGGTCCGTGGGCTTCGGCCGCTCCGCCAACGAGCAGGGCAAGGACCGGGCCATGAAGGCCCTGGGCGACTTCCTGCGGCCCGAGTTTTTGAACCGGGTGGACGAGGTGGTCTACTTCAACCAGCTCTCCGAGGACAACTTCAAGGACATCGCCAAAATCATGCTCAAGGAGCTCACCGACAACCTCCGTGACAAGGGCATCACCCTCCACTGGGACGAGAGCCTGCTGGACTATCTGGTAAAAGCCTCCTACTCCGCCGCCTACGGCGCCCGGAACCTGCGCAGGCAGATCCAGAAGGACCTGGAGGACCCCATCGCCTCCAAGATCATCGACAGCTACATGCACCCCATCACCCAGCTCCAGGCCGTGGTCACCGACGGCAAGCTGGACTTGCTGGCGCTGTGATTCAAATAAAAGTAGGCCGCGCACCGGTACCGGTGCGCGGCCCTTTTTTCTGCGGCCAGCTTCATCAATTCTTAAAACCTTTTTTCTCTTTTCTTAGGGTGGCTCTGGTAGAGTAGGGGCAGCTTCACAACGAGGAGGAACCCGATATGAATCTTGCCCGCCGCGCCGCCGCCCTGGCCCTGTCCGCCCTGCTGCTCCTGTCCGCCGCCCTGGCCGCCGGAGAGCCGACGGCTCAGCCCCTCTCCCCCGCGCAGAAACAGGAGGACCTGAACGTTCTCTATGACACGCTGAAGGAAGCGCACCCCAATCTGTTCGCCAATACTTCCGAGGCGGAGTTCCTGGCGAAAAAGTCCGAAATCGAGTCCGGGCTGGACACGGTCGACGACCTGACCTTCGCCCTGGAGCTGCAGTCTCTGACCGCCCTGGCCGGGGACTCCCACACCACCGTCGCCCTGGGGCAGACCGACGACATGCACTTCTACCCCTTCGCCCTCACGTGGTTTGACGGCTCCTGGGTCCTGACCACCGCCCCCGGCGATTCCGCCGCGTACCTGGGCCGGACCGTCACCGCCATGAACGGCCGCTCCATGGACGAGATACTGGCGGCCTTCTCCACCCTTGTCAGCGCCGACAACGAGGTAAAGCTGCGCCGGCAGGCCCGTCAGATGTTCTACGCCGCCGAAATCCTGGACTATCTGGGCCTGTCCAGCCCGGACGGGGCCCTGACCCTCACCCTGGACTCCGGGGATACGCTGGCCCTCCCCCCTCTGTCCAGCGAACAGATGGAGACCTTTGCGTTCTCCTATCTGGCGGACCAGAGGGACGGGGTCCCGGACACCGCCTACCGCAAAAAGACCTATTACTTCTCCCTTCCCCTGGATGAGCAGACCTATTATATCCAGTACAACGTCTGCCAGGAGGACCCGGACCTGCCCATGGCCGACTTCGCCGCCCAGGTGGCGGCGGACCTGGAGGCCGGGAGCTACGCCCAGGTGCTTTTGGACCTGCGCAACAACGGCGGCGGCTCCGACGGGGTCATCCGCCCACTGCTGGACCTGCTGGCCCCCGGCGTCCGGGGCAGCAGCCTGCGGCTCTACGGTCTCATCGGGGAGACCACCTTCTCCTCCGCCATCATCAACGCGGTGATGATCCAGGAGATGGGCGGCGCGCTGGCGGGCAGCCCCACCAGCGGCAGCGTGGACCACTTCGGCTCCGTCGGCTCTTTTACGCTGCCCCACTCTGGGCGGCGGGTGGGCTGCTCCACCAAATGGATCGACCTGGGCACCCTGCTGGAGGCGGGCCAGCGCTATGGCGTGGAGCCGCTCCAGCCGGATGTGGCGGTGGAGCCCACCCTGGCCGACTATCTGGCCGGGAGGGACGCCGAGGTAGAGTATCTGCTGGCCCATGGGCTGGAGTTCACGCCCCCCGACCGGGGCGGCGACCCACTGACCCGCGGCTATCTCCTCTCCCTGCTCTATGACGCCGCCAAAGCCGCCGGGAAGGACGTGTCCGCCCCGGAAAATGAGTTTTACGACGTCATCCCCTTCGCCTATTACACCCCCGCCGCCGACTGGGCGGCTCAGGCGGGCATCGCCGCCGGGAACGGCGAAGGCGCCCTGGAGCCTGTCCGGCCCGTCACCCGGGCCGAAGCGGCGGTGATGCTCTCCCGGTTCGCCGCCTATCTGGGCCTTTCCCCCGCCGCGCAGACGGAGGCCTTTTCCGACGAGGACCTGATTCCCGTCTGGGCCAGGGAGGCCGCCCGTCAAGCCGGGGCCCTGGGCCTGCTGGACACCAAATCCGGGGCCTTCCGCCCCAACGACACCATGACCCGGTCCGACGGGGCCGCCCTGGCGGAGGCGCTGCTTCCCTGATATGGATGAGAAAGGCGGACGGACCGATACGGTCCGTCCGCTTTTTCTGAACTGCTTTATGTCTGCCCCGTATACCGAAACGCTTCCGCGGTAAGCTGGCCCCTTACGTCCCGGTCCATCTCCTCGTACTCGGCCCGGACGGCCGCATTGTTCAGGTCCACGTTCACGTCGGAGACGAAGTAGACATAGAAGATGGAGCCGCCGCCCTCCCCCAGGATTCGCATGGCGACAGGCCAATCGTCCTCGATTTCCGCATCCGTCTTTCCCTGGTGTTCCGCCCGGAAGGCGGCCGCGTCCTCTGCCCGCAGGGTAAAGAATTTCCCCGAGTTATCGCCGTGGTCTTTTTGGAAAAACTCCACCTCTTCCCCACTCTCGGTGGCGGTATACTTCCCCGCCCAGCTCTCCGGGAGCTGAAGGGTAAAGCCGTAGGTCTGGTTGAGGTAGAGTGTGTCGTCGCCCTCAACAAAGGCAAAGGCCGCGTCATCCAACTCCAGCATGTCAAAATACATGGTGGTATAGCGGTCCTTAACCTCCTGCCCAATGTCTTCCAGTGTGTCCGACTGTGGATAATAGAGATATACCCAACACCCGTTTTGTCCGCCCAGCAGACGTTCCCTCGCTGTAAGCTCCGTCTGCGCTTCCGTCTGCACATTGAGCTGGACCAGCATCCCAAGTCCCTCTGGATAATCGGCGCAATAAAACGCCGCACCATCCGGCCCCTCGGACACACGGTAATGGCCCGCCCAGCTCTTCGGGAGCTGGAGGGTGAAGCCGTAGGTCTCGTTGGTATAGAGGGTGTCGTCCGCCGGCGCCTGCCGGCAGGCCACCGTGACGGTCAGAAGCAGGGCCGCCAGCAGCAGCACACAGGCCAGGGGCCAGTTTTGCCGGCCGGGGTGGAAGAGCTGATACAGACGGCGGCGCATCTGCTCCTTTTCCCCGCCGAACCGGGTGGCAAAGGGGACCCGGCCCCCCGTCTCCGCGGCGGACAGAAGCAGTTCCCCATAGGGCTTTTTGCAGTTCTCCCCGCTCCGGCGGATCACCTCGGCGTCGCAGGCTGCCTCCACGTCCCGGTCCGCCGTCCGGGCCATGAGCCACACCAGCGGGTTGAACCAATGGACGGAGCAGGCCAGAAAAATGAAGGCCTTATTGAGTATGTCCCCCCGTTTGATGTGGAGCAGCTCGTGGCGGAGGGCCAGGGCCGGCACCTCCCCCTCCGGGAGCAGGACCACGGGCCGCAGGATACCCAGGGTCATGGGGCTTTTCAGCCCCGGCAGGCGGCGGAAGGACACGGTTACGTCCAGGTCCCGGCCCCAGTCCTCCAGCCCCTCCGCCGGGACGGAGGCCCGGAGCAGCCTTCGGCGGGTCAGGCAATAGGCCGCCCCCTGTCTCAGCAGGAGCGCCGCCGCCACCGCCAGCCACAGGCCCGCCAGCAGGTCGGTCCACGGGATCTGCCGTGCCGCCGGGGCGACCGCGGCCCCGGTCTCCGCCCCCTCTTCCCCGGGGGCCGCCCCCTACTGGGGCTGGGCCGGCGCGGCGGCGGGGAGGGTCACGGCGTAGGCCGGCACCTCCACCACGATTTTAGGTTCATAGGCCGTGACGAGAAGCGCCAGCAGCAGGAACATACTGGTCCCCACCCACATCCCCCACCGGGTCTGGGGCGCATAGCGCCGCTCCAGCCAAGGACCGCACAGCATCAGCGGGGCCAGCAGGACGCACGCCACCCCGGACACGGCCAGAACGCGCAAAAACAAGTCTGTCATCCTACTTCCCCCCTTCCAGCTCGTCCAGGTAGGCCCGCAGCTCGGACACGTCCTCCCGACTCAGATGCCCGCCGTCCCACAGGGCGGCGGCAAAGGTCTTGAGGGAGCTGCCGTAGAGCTTCTCCAGAAGGCCCGGCCCCTCCTGCCCGCGGTATGCCTCTTCGGAAATCAGGGCTGTATAGGTGTTTACCTTGCCAGTCTTGGTGCAGGACAGGAAGCCCTTTTCCTCCAGGCGCTTGAGGTAGCTGTGCAGGGCGCTGGCAGTTAGGGGGCGCTCCAGCCGCTCCAGGATGGCCGGGGCGGTGACGGGGCCAGCCTCCCCCCACACCACCAGCATGATGTCCAGCTCGGATTCGGGCAGACGCTTCTTCTCTCCCATAATGACCCTCTCCTTTTGCATTTGCAGAACTTTCTTACAGCCTCATTCTACATTTGCAGAAGAGAAAAGTCAAGGGTATTTTTGCAAATGCAAAAATACCCTTGACTTTGAGTGCTTAATACCTCTAGCGGAACAGCTCCAGGCCGCTGCGGAAGATGACCCGGCTCTCCACGTACTGGACCTCCTCCACGGGCCGGATGGCTTTCAGCACATAGTCGCTCATGACCTTGGCCGCCAGATAGGTCTGCTGGGCGGGGTCCTTGTAGATGATGTTCGTCACGACGCCCCGCTCCATGTTCTGGACGTTCTCGGCGAAGAGGTCGCTGGCCACCACCCGCATCTGTCCCGCCCGGCCCCGGGCCTCCACCTCCCGGGCCAGCAGGACGCTGAGCCGGGCGCTGACGCTGAAGGCGCCCCGGACCTGCCCGTCGTCCAGGATACCGCCCAGGCGGGAGAGCAGCTCGGCCTCGTTGTAGTAGCCGTCCAGCTTCAGGACCTTCAAATCCGGGCAGTGGTCCCGGATATACTCCTCAAAGCCCATGACGGTGCGGTAGTGGGAAGGGATCAGCACGTCGCCCGTCAGCACCGCCAGGGTGCTGCCCGAGGGGACCTGGCTGGAGAGCAGCTCGGCCACGATGCGACCCGTCACCACATAATTGGCCTGGACGCAGGCCAGGCGGCCGCAGTCGGCGGTGTCGTCGCAGGCCAGGAACACCGGGACCCCGGCCTCGGCGTAGGACTGGACCACGGCCTTGCACGCCGGGTCGAAGTGGCCCACGGTGAGGAGGGCGTCGATCTCCCCCTCATAGCGCTTGAAACAGTCGGCCAGCTCGGTGGCCTGGTTCCGGGGGGTATTCTGGTAGTAGGGCAGCTCCACCACGTCCAGGTTGTAGTCCCGCAGCTCATCCATGTGCCGCCGGAAGCCCCGCCAGACGCTGGAATAGAAATACTGGTTCTTCTCGTCCGGGCCGGGGAAGGCGGCCACGATGCGCACCGTCCCCCGTTTCAGGGCGGAGGCGGCCGTGTTGGCGCTGTATCCCCGCCGGGCGCAGACCTCCAGAATGGTCTCCTGGAGCGCCCTGCTGACGCCCTTTTTCCCGTAGAGCGCCCGGTGGACGGTCCCCGTGGACACCCCCACCTCCTGGGCGATGTCCTTGATGGTCACGCGCCTCTCCATGCCGCCGCCCTCCTATAAAACGTTTTATTTATTGTATCATTCCACGGCAAAAAAGTCAATCACTCCCCTGTTTTTGTGCAAAAAAGGAACACCCGGCCCGCCGGTCAGGGCTGGTCCGGGGATTCCACGTCTAAAATCACGGTCTCCAGCCCATGCCGCAGGGCGTAGGTCAGGGTGTACATGGTGCCGCCCAGGGTGCGGCCGTCGTAGGCGGCGATGAGCAGAGACGAGGCGTCCACCATGTACCGGTCCCGGCGCTGCATACAGCCCGAGGTATAGTGGCGCTGCACCATGGTCTCATAGTCGCACCGGGCCACCAAATCAAAGTAGCGGTTCCGATCCCGCTCCCGCCAGCGGGCGCTCTGCCCCTCGCAGGGGATGGCCGCCTCCACCGTCACTCCGGGGCGGCGGGCACGCAAGGCCAGGGCCGCCTCGCAGAAGTAGAGGTCACAGCCCAGGGCCATGCCGCAGATAAAATGGCGAAAGCCCTGCCCGTAGGCGTCCTCCAGGGCGGCGGCGATGCGCGCTTTCAGGTCCAGGCACCGGGGGTCCTGTTCATCGTCCCGCCAGGGGAGCTTGTCGGGCCGGTGGCCGGTGAAGCAGCAGGTCGTCTCTCTGTCCATCTCGTTCCCCTCTCTCTTTGCTTCCTATTCTAGTATATCCAGAGGGGCAAGTCAACGTTTTTATCGAACAATTGTTTTTCCAAATTTAGGGGTTGCAATTTCCCAGGAGTTTGGTATAATACTCATGGAAACAACTGAATCAAAAATGTCTTCAGGGCAGGGTGAAAATCCCGATCGGCGGTACAGTCCGCGACCAACTCTTCCGAGTTGCTGACCCGGTGGAACTCCGGGACCGACAGTGACGTATCCTCTATGGATGCGAAGTCTGGATGGAAGAAGATGTGTTAAAAAGCGCACCTTTCCCATGCTTTTGTAACACCTGGAAGACATTTGCGTCTTTCAGGTGTTTTACATTTGCAGGGGCGCGGTCTGAGGACCGCGTCTGAAAGGAGCGCATTTTTATGAATCCTCGCACGAAAAAGCTCACGGTGATGGCCATGCTGGTGGCCCTGTCGGTGGTCCTGGTGTCCCTGGTCCACTTCCCCATCTTCGCCCCCGTGGCCTTCCTGGAGTACGACCCCGCCGACATCCCCATCCTCATCGGCACCTTCGCCTACGGCCCCGTGGCCGGCCTGATCCTCACCGTGGTGGCCAGTCTCATCCAGGGCTTCACCGTCAGCGCCCACAGCGGCATCATGGGCATCGCCATGCACATCTTCGCCACCTCCACCCTGGTGCTGGTGGCGGGCCTCATCTACAAGTTCAAGCACACCCGGGGCGGCGCGGTGCTGGCCCTTCTCTGCGGCACCCTGGCCATGACGGGGTCCATGCTCATGTTCAACCACTTCCTCACACCCTACTTCATCACCCCCGACGTGGCGGACGCCGCCGCCGTGGCTGCCAACCGGACCTACGTGGACACCCTCCTCTTCCCCTTCATCGCCCCCTTCAACCTCATCAAGGCGGGGGCCAACTCGACGATCACCTTCCTGGTGTACAAGGTGGTGTCCAAGTACATCGTCCACGGCGAAGCCTTCCCCAGCAGCCGGAAAAAGCCCCTGCCGGATGAAATCTGAATCTTTCTCAAACAGCCGCCTGTCTTTTCGACAGGCGGCTGTTTGGCGTTATTGTGAGATTTCTATGGTCCAGTTCAGGTCGTGGTATTCCGTCCAGGTCAGCCCGTCGTCCATGCTGAGGTACACGCCCCCGATCTCAATGGAGACGATGGGGGCCGTTGGCTCGTCGGCCGGCCGCAGCTCCACCGACTGCCGCCGCCAGCTCATGGCCGGAGGGATGGCCGCGGGCCACCGCTTCCCGGTCTCGTCCACAAAGGCCAAATCCATGGGGAGCAAACGCTGCACCACCGGCACCGTCTCCAGGAACAGCCGCCGCCCGTCCTCCGCCGCCAGCGCTGTCACCGGCCCCTCCGGGATGGCAAAGGTCCGCTCCGTCATGTCCGCCTCCCGCCCGTCCCTGGTCAGGGGCAGGGCCACGTCCATCACGGTCACGCCCGGCACGCCGTCGGCGTACACCTTCAAGCGGTAAGGCCCCTCCCCCGCCCCAAAGGTCAGGGCGTGGAAAGCCATGGCGGGCAGCTCCCGCAGGTCGGCGGGCAGCGCATAGCCGTATCCGTCCCACTCGGCCTCGTACCCCTCCGGCGTCACAAAGGGCGTCATACTCCAAGTGCTCTCCTCCCCCGCGCTGGAGCGCCACTCATAGGCGGGCATCCGCTGGTCCCCCGACCACAACTCCGCCCGCACCATGCACAACTCCCCGGCCTCCTGGCGCTGGGAGCGCACCTCCACCACCACATCCACCAGGCCGTCCTGCTCACAGGCCCAGCTCACCCGGTAGGTGCGCCCGTTCCGGGTGACGGAGACCGGCTCGTCCAGGAGCCGCACCGCCCCCGCCTGTTCCGCCGGCCCCACCCCGGCGATGTAGCGAAACATCCGCTCCACCCCCGCGGCAATGGCCTCCCGGTTGGCGATGCCCACCACCAGCGCCGCGCAGGCGGCCAGGGCGGCCACCCGCCGCCACACCGTCCGCCTCCGCCGCCTCTGCCCCCCCAGGGCCTCCTCCGTCAGGTCCATCAGCGTTTCGCTCCCCAGCAGCTCGTCCATCTCGTACCGCATGGCTTACTCCTTTCCCACCAGGCCGATGCCCTCCCGGGCCAGCCGCTTTTTCAGCTTGTCCCGCAGGCGGGCCGTCCGGGTCGTCACCGCGCTGGGCTTGATGCCCAGCGCCCCCGCGATCTCCGCCGTGGGCCACTCGTACAGAAAGCGCAGGGTGAACAGCCTCCGCTCCTCCCCGTCCAGGGCCGCCAGCGCCCGCTCCAGCGCGTCCCGGACGGCCGCCCGCTCCACGCCGTCCTCCGCCGCCAGACATATCCCCTCGTCCAGGGGGCACTCCGCCGACGCGCCCAGCTTCTTCCGCAAATTCCTGGCCCGGCTCCTGGCCAGCACACACAGGTAGGTCTTTTCGCTCCCCCGGGCCGGGTCCCACTTTTCCGGGTCCTTCAGGTACGTCCAGACCACGTCCTGTACGCACTCCTCCACGTCCTCCTCCCGGCCCCGGTCCCCCAGGATGGACCGCACCACCGTGGTCAGCAGCACGCGGTACGTCTCCCAGACCTGCCGCGCCCGTTCCTCCCGCTCCACGCCTCCACCTCCCTTTCCTCTAACAGTACCACGCGGGGGCGGAATCTGTCACAACCATTTTTATCTTGACAATATCGTATCTCGATATTATAATATCCACAAGCAATATCGTAATTCGATATTACAGAGGTGAAGACCATGGGCAGGAAATCGCTGGAGGCTTTGACGGAGAGCATGTTCTACGTGCTGATGTCCTTTTTGAAGGGCGAGCGGTGCGGCACGGAGGTGGCTGACTTCGTGGCGGCCAAGACCAAGGGCCGGGTCCGCATGGGGCCAGGGACCCTCTACACCATCCTGGGCAAATTCGAGGAGGAAAAACTCCTGGAGGAGACCGCCGTGGAGGGGCGCAAGCGGACCTACCGTCTGACGGACAAGGGCCGCGCCCTATACGGCGAGGAGCTGGTCCGCCTGCGGCAGCGGGTGGCCGACGCGGAGGAGGAGGCCAAGACATGAAAAGGGTCAAAAGAATGATTCCGGTCAACCCCTACGACATCCCCGGCATGGAGAGCTGGCTGGCCGAGCTGGCCGGGCAGGGTCTCTTTCTGGAGAAATTCGGCGGCAGCCGGGCCGTTTTCACCACCGGCGCCCCCTCCCCCGGCACCCGTTACCGCCTGGAGCCCATGGGCGGCGTGGTGGACGGGGAGTACACCGCCTACGCCGCCGCCCAGGGCTGGCGGTGGGTGTGCCCTCTGGCCGCGACCTTCCACGTCTACCGCGCCGATGATCCCGACGCCCCGGAGCTGCACACCGACCCGGTGGCCCAGAGCTACACCCTGGACGCCCTCACCAAGCGGCTGTGGCGGTACTCCATCATCCTCGTCGCCTCGGTCCTGTTGATTGCGGGGATGGTGGGGAGCATCTACCTCTTCAGCCCCTGGCCCTGGCTCTCCGCCGTGGAGGGCAGCTTTATGAACCAGCTCCTTCTGGTGGTGGTGGAGGTCATCGCCGCCGGCTGCTTCCTGGCCCAGGCCAACGGCATCCGCCGTCTCCGGCGGCAGCTCCGGGAGGGGGTCCCCCTCCACCACGAGGTGGACTACCGCAAGGCCCGCCGGACCACCCTACTGCTGAACTGCCTGTCCATCCTGCTGGTCCTCTCCTCCATTGTGATGATCCTCCCCATGTTCGCCGGGACCGGCGGTCGCTGGAGCAAGCCATTGGACGAGGTGAAAGGTGAAATTCCTTTCCTGTCTCTGGAGGAACTGGAGCAGGCTTCCGGCTACGAATCCAAGCCCTCCGCCTACCGGCCCGACGGCCAGGACCTGAACCACTGGGCGCGGTACGAGTGGACGCCCCTGGCGGTCCACTACGAGGTGGACCAGCGCGGCCAGGTCCCCGGCCGGACCGACGCCGACGGCGCGGACTACACCTGTGCCCTCTCCATGGACTACTACGACCTGACCTTCCCCTTCCTGGCCGCCCCGGTGCTGGACGACTTGGTCTACCGCTACACGGAGCACCACTATTTCCCCGAGGAGTACACCGTGTCGGAGACCGTCTGGCCGGGGCTGGACCGGGCCGTGGTGGCCCAGGACAACGATTGGCCGGGCTGCCGTGTCTTTGCCAGCCGGGGCGGCAAGGTGGTCTATCTGGATTACAGCGGAGCGCTGGACGCGGATACCCTGCTGGACGCCGCCGTCAGGCTGCTAAATGGTTAGAACATCCGTTTGACATCTTCTCTGTCCCATGCTATACTTGGGGTGACAGGAGGTGGACGGCGTGGACCGGACGATTTTGCACTGCGACCTGAACAGTTTTTACGCCTCGGTGGAGCTGCTGGACCACCCGGAGCTGCTGGACCGGCCCGTGGCCGTCTGCGGCGACCCCCAGAGCCGCCACGGCATCATCCTGGCGAAAAACGAGGCCGCCAAAAAGTTCAAGGTCAAGACGGCGGAGACCATCTGGCAGGCCCAGCGCAAGTGCCCGGACCTGGTCCTCCTCCCCGCCCACCACGAAAAATACCGCCGCTGGTCCAAGGTCATCAACGGCATCTACGAGCGGTACACTGATTTGGTGGAGCCCTTCTCCATCGACGAGAGCTGGCTGGACATCACCGGGTCCATGCACCTCTTCGGCGGAGACGGCGGAGCCATCGCCGACGAGCTACGCCGGGTGGTGCGGGCGGAGACGGGGCTGACCATCTCGGTGGGGGTCTCCTTCAACAAGGTCTTTGCCAAGCTGGGCAGCGACATGAAAAAGCCGGACGCCACCACCGTCATCCGCCGGGAGGACGTGGCTGTCAAGGTGTGGCCCTTGCCAGTGACGGACATGCTTTTTGTGGGCCGGGCCTCCGCCCAGGTGCTGAAGCAGTACGGGGTGGAGACCATCGGGGACATCGTCAAATTCGGGCGGGAGCCGTTGGTCCAGCTTCTGGGCAAGATGGGTGGCCAGCTCTACGACAACGCCGCCGGGCTGGAGCACAGTCCTGTGGTCCGGGCCGACGAGCTGCCGCCCCCCAAGTCCATCGGCAACTCCATCACCTTCCGGCGGAATCTGGTGGGGGCGGAGGACATCCGTACCGGGGTGGCCCTCCTCGCCGACAGCGTGGCCGGGCGGCTGCGCAAGCACGGCTTCCGCTGCGCCACTGTCCAGGTGACCATCCGGGACCCCAACTTCAAGAACATCTGCCGCCAAAAGCGGCTGGATGCCCCCATCTGCACCTCCAAGGAGCTGAGCGAGGCCGCCATGGAGCTGATTCGGGCGTCCTGGAATTTCAGCGCCCCCATCCGGCTGCTGGCCATCACGGGGCAGAATCTGGTCCCCGAGGACCAGGCGGCGGAGCAGCTGGACCTCTTCCAGGCCCAGACCGCCCCCCGGCGGGAGAAGCGGGAGACCCTGGAGCGGGCCATGGACGGCATCCGTGGGAAGTTCGGCCAGGCCGCCATCGTGCCCGCCGCCACCGTAGGGGAGGACATCGACCGCCCCAAGGACTCCGCCGGAAGCATCCCGCCAGGGGGACGGGGGTAGGAGTGCCCCTCCGGGGCGTCGCCTCCGGCGGGGGTCCTCTTTCTCATTTGAGAAAGAGGACGGAAAGAAAAC
>UQGJ01000032.1 GCA_900540545.1 uncultured Eubacteriales bacterium | reverse complement strand
CCCGCCTGCGGCGGGGGAGATGGACGGGACGGGATGGTTCAGGAAACGATCAACGTCTCCCCGTCCATCTCCTTGGGCTTTTCCAGGCCCATCAGGTCCAGCATGGTGGGGGCGATGTCGCAGAGCTTGCCGTCGCGGAGCTTCACGTCCGCGCCCACGATATAGAAGGGCACCAGATTGGTGGTGTGGGCGGTGTAGGGGGTCACGCCGTCGTCCTCCAGCATCCGGTCGGCGTTGCCGTGGTCGGCGGTGATGAGGCTCACGCCGCCCATTTTGGAGGTGGCTTCCACCACCCGGGCCACGCACTCGTCCACCGTCTCCACCGCCAGCCGGGCGGCCTCGTAGACGCCGGTGTGGCCCACCATGTCGCAGTTGGCGAAGTTGAGGATGATCACGTCGTAGGCCCCGCTCTCGATGCGCTCCACACAGGCGTCGGTGACTTCCCGGGCGCTCATGTCGGGCTTCAGGTCGTAGGTGGGCACGCTGGGGGAGGGGATGAGGACCCGGTCCTCGCCGGGGAAGACCTGCTCCTGGCCGCCGTTGAAGAAGAAGGTCACGTGGGCGTACTTCTCCGTCTCGGCGATGCGCAGCTGGGTCAGCCCCAGCTTGGAGATATACTCGCCGAAGATGTTCTCCAGCTTGTGCCGGGGATAGGCCACCGTCACGTTGGGCATGGCGGCGTCATACTCGGTGGTGCACACGTAGGTCAGGGGGAAGAAGCCCTTCTTCCGCTCGAAGCCGTCGAAGTCGGGGTCCACCAGGCTGCGGGTGATTTCCCGGGCCCGGTCGGGGCGGAAGTTCATGAAAATGACGGAGTCGTCGGGGCCGATGACGGCCTCCTTGCAGCAGGTGACGGGGACCACGAACTCGTCGGTCACGCCCTCGTCGTAGGACTTCTGCACGGCCGCCACGGGGTCGGGCTCAAAGGGGGCGTCCCCCAGCACCAGGGCGTCGTAGGCCTTCACCAGCCGCTCCCAGCGCTTGTCCCGGTCCATGGCGTAGTACCGGCCGGAAATCACGCCGATTTTAGCGTTGCCCAGCTCCTGGCACTTCTTCTGAAGCTGCTCCACAAAGCCCTTGCCGGAGGAGGGAGGCACGTCCCGGCCGTCCAGAAAGGCGTGGACGTAGACCCGCTCCAGGCCCCGCTGCTTGGCCATGTCCAGGATGGCGAAGATGTGGTCGATGTGGCTGTGGACCCCGCCGGTGGACAGCAGCCCGTACACGTGGAGGGCCGTGCCCTTGGCCTTGGCGCTGTCCATGGCCCGGATGTACTCCGGGTTCTGGAAGAAGGCGCCGTTTTTGATGTCCAGGGTGATGCGGGGCAGGTCCTGAAAGACCACCCGGCCCGCGCCGATGTTGGTGTGGCCCACCTCGGAGTTACCCATCTGCCCCTCGGGCAGGCCTACGTCCAGCCCGGAGGCGGAGAGCTTGCAGCCGGGGTTTTCCGCGAAGATGCGGTCCAGATTGGGCTTTTTCGCGTTGGCAATGGCGTTGCCGGTGACGTCGTCCCGAAGGCCAAAGCCGTCCATGATGATGAGGGTCGTCGGTGTTTTACTCATATAGAACCTCGAATCTATTGAGATCGGGCGGCCGAAGGCCGCCCCTACAAGGGGTAGGTAGGGGCGGCCTTTGGCCGCCCGGCCCCATTAGTCCTCCTGGTTTGCCGCGTTGATGATGTCCACGAACTGGTCGGGCTTCAGGGCGGCGCCGCCGATGAGGCCGCCGTCCACGTCGGGCTGGGCCAGCAGCTCCTGGGCGTTCTTGGGGTTCATGGAGCCGCCGTACTGGATGGTCACGCTGCGGGCCACCCGGGCGCCGTACAGCTTGCGGATGACGGCGCGAATGGCCTGGCAGACCTCGCCGGCCTGCTCGCTGGTGGCGGTCTTGCCGGTGCCGATGGCCCACAGGGGCTCGTAGGCGACGACCACGTGGCGGACCTTGTCGGCGGGCACGTTGGCCAGGGCGCACTTGACCTGGTAGGCAATCAGCTCCATGGTCACGCCCAGCTCCCGCTGCTCCAGGCTCTCGCCCACGCAGACGATGGGCCGCAGGCCCACCTCCAGGGCGGCGTGGACCTTCTTGTTCACGGTGATGTCGGTCTCATTATAATAGGAGCGGCGCTCGGAGTGGCCGATGATGACGTACTTCACGCCCAGCTCCTTGAGCATCTCGGCGGAGACCTCGCCGGTGTAGGCGCCGGTGGCCTCGTAGTGGCAGTTCTCCGCGCCGATGGCCACCCGGCAGTCCTTGAACAGCCGGACGGCGGCGGGGATGTTCACGTAGGGGACGCAGAGCACCACGTCGCACCACTTGCCCTTGGGCAGGATGGGCTTGAGCTCCTCGGCGAAGGCGCGGGTCTCGGAGAGGGTCTTGTTCATCTTCCAGTTGCCCGCGATGATGGTCTTACGGTAGCGGCGATTCAATGAGATCAATCCTTTCTCAAATGAAGAATTAAGAATGAAGAAGGAAGAATGGGGCTATTCCCGAACCCCGGTTCCTCTGTCCCGCCGCAGCGAAATTCTTAATTCTTCATTGTTCATTTTTCATTTGTCCAGCAGGCACGCCACGCCGGGCAGCTCCTTGCCCTCCAGGAATTCCAGGGAAGCGCCGCCGCCGGTGGAGATGTGGGTCATCTTGTCGGCGTAGCCAAGCTGCTCCACGGCGGCCGCGGAGTCGCCGCCGCCCACGATGGTGATGGCGCCGCTGTCGGCCAGAGCCTTGGCCATGGACTTGGTGCCCTCGGCGAACTTGGGGAACTCGAACACGCCCATGGGGCCGTTCCACACCACGGTGCCCGCGCCCTTCACAGCGGCGGAGAAGGCGTCGATGGTCTGGGCGCCGATGTCCATGCCCATGAGGCCGTCGGGGATGTCCTCGCCCGCGGGGACGGCCTCGGCGTCGGCGGAGAACTCCTTGGCGCAGAGGTTGTCGGTGGGCAGCAGGAACTTCACGCCCTTGGCCGCGGCCTTGGCGATCATCTCCTTGGCGTAGTCCAGCTTATCCGCCTCCAGCAGGGAGTTGCCGATGGTGTGGCCCTGGGCCTTGGCGAAGGTGTAGGCCATGCCGCCGCCGATGATGATGGTGTCGGCCTTCTCCAGCAGGTTGTTGATGACGTTGATCTTGTCGCTGACCTTGGCGCCGCCCAGCACGGCCACGAAGGGGCGCTTGGGGTCGTCCAGGGCCTTGCCCATGATGTCCAGCTCCTTGCCGATGAGGAAGCCGGACACGGCGGGCAGGTAGGCGGCCACGCCGGCGGTGGAGGCGTGGGCGCGGTGCACGGTGCCGAAGGCGTCGGATACGTAGACCTCGGCCATGTCGGCCAGGGCCTTGGCGAAGTCGGGGTCGTTCTTCTCCTCCCGCTTGTCGAAGCGGAGGTTCTCCAGCAGCAGGATCTGGCCGGGCTTCAGGGCGGCGGCCTTGGCCTGGGCGTCGGGGCCGATGGTGTCGGCGGCGAAGATGACCTCCCGGCCCAGCAGCTCGCTCAGCCGCTTGGCGACAGGGGCCAGGCTCAGCTCGGGCTTCACCTCGCCCTTGGGCTTGCCCAGGTGGGAGCAGGCCACCACGGCGGCGTTCTGGTCCAGCAGGTACTGGATGGTGGGCAGGGCGGCCACGATGCGCTTGTCGTCGGTGATGGCGCGGGTGGCCTTGTCCTGGGGCACGTTGAAGTCGCAGCGGAGCAGGACCTTCTTGCCCGCCACATCGATGTCTTTGACCGTCTTCTTGTTGTAGTTCATGTGGAAACTCCTTTCAATCTTGTAAAAGGTGTAGAACTAACGTCGCTTCGCGGTGGCTTTCTGGTCCCTCCAGGCGGCGGCCCCGTCGGAGCACAGGCCGGGAAAGTCCAGCTGGCGGAGGGCCTCGTAGGTCACCACCGCCACGGTGTTGGCCAGGTTCAGGCTGCGGGCGTCCTCCACCATGGGCAGGCGCACGCAGCGGTCGGGGTGGGCCCGCAGCAGGGCGTCGGGCAGGCCCGCGGTCTCCTTGCCGAAGAAGAGGAAACAGCCGTCGCGGTATCCGGCCTGGTCGTACCGCCGGGTGGCCTTGGTGGTGGTGAGCCACAGGTCCGCCTCCGGGTTTTGGGCGAAGAAGTCGTCCAGCCCGTCATAGACCCGCAGGTCCACCAGCGACCAGTAGTCCAGCCCCGCCCGCTTCACGGCCTTGTCCGAAATATCGAAGCCCAGGGGCTTCACCAGATGGAGCCGGCTGCGGGTGGCGGCGCAGGTCCGGGCGATGTTGCCGGTATTCATGGGGATCTCCGGCTCCACCAGCACGATGTTTAACATACAAAACCGCCCACGCTTTCTAACGACAGTTTCCCAGCGGACACCATTGTAACGCAACGCGGCTGGAATTACAACATAAAAAACACGAAATCATGCAGAATTTTCTTTCTTTTCCCGGTGGAAGTGTAGAAAACTTCACAAATCGAAAAGCCTCTTCCGCTTTTCACGGCTTTGTGCTATGATGAAAGATAAAATGGGACCGTTTTTTGAGAGAAGGGACTCTGACATGGAGACGCAGCGTATTGTAATAAAGGTAGGCACCTCCAGCCTGACCCACGACACAGGGCGGCTGAACCTGCGCAATATGGAGCGGCTGGCCCGGACCCTGTCCGACCTGGAGGGCATGGGCCACGAGGTCATCCTGGTCTCCTCCGGCGCCATCGGCGTGGGCACGGCCAAGATGGGCCTGAAGGAGCGGCCAACCGAGCTGAAGATGAAGCAGGCCGCCGCCGCCGTGGGCCAGTGCATGATGATGCACCTCTACGACAAGCTCTTCGGGGAGTATAACCGGGTGGTGGCCCAGATTTTGCTCACCGGCGAGGATGTGGACTCCCCCGTCCGGGCGGAACACTTACATAACACCTTTGAATCCCTGCTGAAGCTGGGCATCATCCCCGTGGTCAACGAGAACGACTCGGTCTCCTCGGCGGAGATCGAGACGGGCAAGTGCAAGGTCCTGGGCGACAACGACACCCTGTCCGCCCTGGTGGCCCGGCTGGTGGGGGCTGACCTGCTGGTCCTGCTGTCCGACATCGACGGGCTGTATGACGCGGACCCCCACGGCAATCCAAATGCCAAGCTCATCCACCGGGTGGAGGCCGTCACGCCGGAGCTGCGGGCCATGGCCGGCGGCGCGGGCACCTGGCGGGGCACCGGCGGAATGCAGACCAAGCTCAACGCCGCCCAGGTAGCCATGGCCGCCGGCGTGGACATGGTCATCACCAACGGCGCCCGCATCGACGACCTCTACGGCATCGTCAAAGGCGAGGACATCGGCACACGCTTCAGCGCGAAGTAAGGGGACGGAAAGAAGGTAAGGGAACGTCCGGGCGGCGGTACGGTTTTCGTTAGGTAGCAAACCCAGAAAGCCGTTACAGCCCGTATCGGCCCCCGCCCAACCAACTCCGGCTGCCTGGATTAAGGTGGCTTCGCCCAAATTCATCCGGATGTCCCCCGGACATCCGGACCCTCGGCATATCACCCGGCAAGACTTGATTGTAGTTGCGTTTTACCTGGTGCAAACAAGCCGCCACAAGGCTTGTGCGCCCCCCTCCTGTCATTGCGAGCCAGTTCTCAAACTGGCGCGGCAATCCGCATCCCCCGTCCCACCCCCGTAGCGCCCGGCGTCCTCGACGGGCCGTTCTTACGTCCTCGCCGTAGGGGCGGCCCTTGCGGCCGCCCGTCCCCCCGTCCCGCCCGCAGGCGACATTCTCAATTATCCATTGTCAATTCTCAATTCATAGAGGTGATTCCATGACCGCACTAGAGACCCAGGGCCGCGCCGCCAAGCTGGCCGGGCGCGTCCTGTCCACGGCGGGCGCCGCCAAAAAGAACGCCGCCCTGGAGCAAATCGCCCAGGCCCTTCTGGCCCACCGGGACCACATCCTGGCCGAAAACGAAAAAGACCTCACCGCCGCCCGGGAAACCGGCATGAAGCCCGCCCTCCTGGACCGTCTGGCCCTGACGGCGGAGCGGATCGACGGCATCGTGGAGGGGGTGCGTCAGGTGGCCGCCCTCCCGGACCCCATCGGACAGGTGACCAAGATGGAGACCCGCCCCAACGGCCTCACCATCGGCAAGCGCCGGGTCCCCCTGGGGGTCATCGGCATCATCTACGAGGCCCGGCCCAACGTCACAGTGGACGCCGCCGCCCTCTGCCTCAAGTCGGGCAACGCCGTCATCCTCCGGGGCGGCAAGGAGGCCTTCCGCTCCAACAACGCCTTCGTCTCCGTCATGCGCCAGGCCCTGGAGCAGGCGGGCCTGCCCGCCGACTGCGTGGCCCTGGTCCAGGACACCACCCGCCAGAGCGCCAATGAGCTGATGGCCCTCACCGGCTACCTGGACGTGCTGATCCCCCGGGGCGGGGCGGGCCTCATCCGCAGCGTGGTGGAGAACGCCCGGGTCCCCGTCATCGAGACCGGGGTGGGGGTCTGCCACGTCTACGTGGACGAGAAGGCCGACCTGGACATGGCTGCCAACATCATCTACAACGCCAAGACCTCCCGCCCCTCGGTGTGCAACGCCGCCGAGTGCCTGCTGGTCCACGCCGCCGTGGCGGATGCCTTCCTGCCCAAAGCCAAGGCCCTGCTGGACCAAAAGTCCGTGGAGCTCCACGGCTGCCCCCGGACCCAGGCCATTTTGGGCCCCTGTGTGGTGCCCGCCACGGAGGAGGACTGGGACACCGAGTACGGCGACTTCACCCTGGCCGTCAAGGTGGTGGACAGCGCCGCCGAGGCCATCGCCTTCATCAACGACCACGGCTCCGGCCACTCCGAGTCCATCGTCACGGCGGACTACTTCACCGCCCAGAACTTCCTGGACCAGGTGGACGCGGCGGCGGTCTACGTCAACGCCTCCACCCGCTTCACCGACGGCTTCGAGTTCGGCCTGGGGGCAGAGATCGGCATCTCCACCCAAAAGATGCACGCCCGCGGCCCCATGGGCCTGGAGGAGCTGACCAGCAGCAAATACATCATCTACGGCACAGGCCAAGTCCGGGAATAAGCCTTCCCCTGGGGGAAGGTGCCCCGAAGGGGCGGATGAGGGGAAGACCGGCGCTTCGTTGAGCGCGGTCAGGGGCACGGCCCCTGCCGGGGGCGGAGTCCCTCCGGGGGGGCCTCTTTCTTCTCGAAGAAAGAGGCCGGAAAGAAGGTAAGGGGAACGTCCGGGCGGCGGTACGGTTCTCGGGGGATGGCAAGCCTTGAAAATCGTTGCAGCTCGTATCGGTCTGGCGACCGAATGACTCCGGCTGTCGCCCCTCGGCATATGACCCGGCAATGCTTGATGGTAGTTGCGTTTTCCTCGGTGCCAACCAGCCGCCACCAGTCTCTGCATCTTTGAATTACCCTTCCGCCCATTGCCGGTGTGGGGACCGCCGCCCCCGGCGTTCCTGCCGTCCATCCCCCCGTAGGGGCGGCCCTTGCGGCCGCCCGTCCCTCGATGCCGCCTCGCCATCCGCTAAACGCACACCCCACGTAGGGCCCGGCGTCCCCGCCCCCCTGTCATTGCGAACCAGTCCGCAGACTGGCGCGGCAATCCGCATCCCCCGTCCCACCCCACCAAAGAAAGAGGAGGAGCAACCCTTGGAAAACTTTTTGAGCAGTCTCCAGAGCCTGGCCCTGTATGTGGGGGTCATCGCCCTGGGGGTCTTTATCGGGTCCCGGAAGGCCGTGCGGGAACGAAAGCTGAACTGGCTGGGCCGGGTCCAGACCGTGGCCCTCATCCTGCTGATCCTGGCCCTGGGCATTGAGATCGGCGCCGACGAGCAGGTGATTTCGTCCCTGGGGTCCATCGGCCTGTCCGCCCTGGCCATCACCCTGCTGGCCTTGGCCGGGTCCGTGCTGGCCGTCTTTGGGGTCCGCAAGCTGCTGAAGCTGGACCGCCAGGGCCGGAGGCGGAGCGCGGAGGAGGTGCCCGAAGCATGACAAAATGGATCATCGGCGCCGTCATCGGCGGTATGCTGCTGGGGCACTTCCTGATTCCCGCCGCCTTCGTGGCCCATATCGGCACCATCATCAACCTGGGCCTGTGCCTCATCCTCTTCCTGGTGGGCGTGGACATGGGCCGCCAGGGCACCATCTGGAAGGAGATCAAGGAGGCCGGCTTCAAGGTCCTGCTCATCCCCGTGGCCGTGGCCGTGGGCACCCTGGCCGCGGCGGCGGTGGCGGGCCTGTTCCTCCCCATGACCGTGAAGGACGCCATGGCCGCCAGCGCGGGCTTCGGCTGGTACTCCCTGGCCCCCATGCTCTTGGCGGAATACTCCACCTCCGTCTCCGCCGTGGCCTTCCTGTCCAACGTTATGCGGGAGGTGCTGGCCATCGTGCTGATTCCCGTGGTGGCAAAATACATCGGCTTCGTGGAGTGCGTCTCCCTCCCCGGCGCGGCGGCCATGGACACCGTGCTGCCCGTGGTGGTCCGCTCCACCCACGAGCGCATTACCATCTATTCCTTCGTCTCCGGCGTGATTTTGTCCTTCGCTGTGCCAGTGCTGGTGCCCTTCATCGTGTCCCTGCCGTTTTGAGCGGCGGCGGGCTGGGGCACGTCTCCCCGTTCTGAAAAAAGGTCCGGCATCCAATAACGGATGCCGGACCTTTTTTCAGAGCATATCCACAAGACAGTAGTAAACCGGCACGGCGAGGAAAATCAGCCAGCCGGGGTGCCACAGGCCGAAGAAAAAGCCCAGGCACAGATAGAGCGGTGTCACCACCAGCGGGAAGGGGAAACTGCCCAGGAGCTTTTTGAGCCGCTTCCGCCGCCGCTCCGAGACCATCTGGTCCGCCGCGTCCCAGGCGGCGGCGGTGGCGAAGATGTCGCTGTCGTCGCCCCAGTCCGGCTCCGGGTTGGGGTCGGGTCCCGGTTCCGCGGCCGGTTCCGGCTCCGGCATGGGGGCGACGGCGCAGGCCGAGCCGGCTGGAGCCGCCGTCTCGTGGAGCAGCAGGCCGTCCAGGGAGACCCCGTAGAGCCGGGCCAGGGCAATCAGGTTGTCCGTGTCCGGCGACGACTCGCACCGCTCCCATTTGCTCACGGCCTGACGGCTGACCCCGAGCCGGGCGGCCAGCTCCTCCTGACTCAGGCCGTGGGCCCGGCGCAGTTCCACCAGCCGGTTGGCAATTTCCATATTCACCGGTCATTCCCCCCTTTTTCTCGTTCCATGATACCGGAAAACCGGGGGAGACGCCACCCATTCCGCTTTCCAGAGCCGCAACTTTTGGTTGCGGTCAGTCCTTTTTGCCCTCGGACTCCTCCTCCGGCAGGACCACCACCTGGATTTCCAGCACCCGGCGGTGGTCCACCTTGGTGACCGTCACGTCCAGGTTCCCGCAGGTGAACTGGTCCCCCTCCTCGGGGACCCGTCCAATCTCCTCCATGACCCAGCCGGACACGGTGGTGGAGTCGCTCTCCCCCTTGAGGGAGAAGAGGTCGTAGAGGTCGGTGAGGTTGGCGTTGCAGGAGATGAGATAGCTGCCGTCGGGCTGCTTTTTGAACTCCTCGATGACCTCGTCGTGCTCGTCCCAAATCTCGCCCACCAGCTCCTCCACGATGTCCTCCAGGGTACACAGGCCCTCGGTGCCGCCGTACTCGTCCACCACAATGACCATGTGGGCCTTGTTGCGCTGAAGGATGCGCAGCAGGTCGGAGATTTTGGTGTTGGCGGTGGTGTAGAGCACGGTGGAGACGATGGCGGAGACGTCCGCCTGGCCGTGGTAGCGGGCGGCGTGGAAGTCCTTTTCGTGGATGACGCCCACGATGTTGTCGATGGTGTCGTGGTAGATGGGCAGGCGGGAGTAGCCGTTCTCCGCGAAGATGGCGGCAATCTCGTCCATGGTGGCGGTGTCCTCGGCGGCCACGATGTCCACCCGGGGGGTCAAGATCTCCTCCACCTCCAGCTCGTTGAACTCGATGGCGGAGCGGATGAGCTCGCTCTCGTGCTGGTCCAGCCCGCCCTCGTTCTCGGCCTCGGAGACCATGGTGATGAGCTCCTCCTCGGTGATGCCGCCGTCTGCCTGCTTGCGGAACAGCTTGTTCAGCAGCCGCTTCCACTGGGCGGCCAGGAAGGTGACGGGGGTCAGCAGCCACATGAGCAGCCGCAGGAAGGGGGCGGAGAACATGGCGAACTGCTCCGGAAACTCCTTCGCCATGCTCTTGGGCGAGATTTCGCCGAAAATCAGGATGACCACCGTGACCACCAGCGTGGCCATGGCGGGCCCCCGGGCCTCGCCCAGCAGGGCCACGAAGAGCAGGGTGGCCAGAGTGGTGGCGGCGTTGTTGACCACGTTGTTGCCCACCAGGATGGTGGACAGCAGCCGGTCGTAGTCCTCCGCCAGGGCCAGGGTGGCCGCGGCCCGCTTGTCGCCGTTGTCGGCCCGGCTCTTGAGCCGGATGCGGTTCAGGGAGGTGAAGGCGGTCTCGGTGGCGGAAAAGTAGGCGGAAAAGACCACGAGAAAGAGGATAGCGACGATTTTACTGATACTGGCTGGGTCCATGAGGACAGATCAACTCCATTTTTTAATTTCGATATTTTGTGTATAAAAGGGCAGCCCTATGCCGTCTGCACGGCTAAGGCTGCCCTTGTATCACCGATTGTAAGTACTAGGCGGAGGCTGGTCCACGCGGACTCACCGACCCCTTCTGTTTCAAAGATTGAGATACAGTATACCAGAAACCCCGGTAGATTGCAAGTAGTTTCGATGACCCCTTTGATTATACACAGGGGCATCACAAATTTGGAGTGCGTCTTTTTCTTTTGACAGCAGTCGCTTCAAAGCTCATGTCAAGAAGCATTTTTATTCTGTCGTCGGGCACACTGCCGTCTAAAGCGACTGTGATCCAGCTCTCTTTGTTCATATGATACGCGGGGAAGAACCCCGGTTCTGAGCGCAGCGAACCGATCAGAATGGGATCGCATTTGAGATTGACAACATCCAAAAGGCCGTCCCCCTGCAAGCCCAATTTCACCTTGGGTATGTCCATGACGAGGGCAAACCATTTTTGATTGTTGGGATGGCGAAAAACCACATAATTGGGATACTTTATCCAAGGATAGTCTTTCTGCGCATGATACGTTTCAGCGATATAGGTTTCTAATTCCACTTTGTTCATTTCATGCTTTCCTCAACAACTCCCAATTTGCCGTGCAGGCGAAAGGAAGTCCGCCCTCACCGCCGCCGCTGGGGCATCTCGAAGAAGTCCAGCTTCCGGCCGCAGGCGGGGCCGATGAAGGCGGAGAAGTCCTCCGGGGTGCCCAGGGTGAAGTCGCTCTTGCGCACCAGGATGCACTTGCCGTCCACGGCGAAGAGCAGGAAGTAGTCCTCGGTCTCCACCAGGTCGTTGAGCTGGCTGTACGGGGTCTCCACGCAGCCGGCGTTGTCGGCGGCGTCCAGCCGGTCGTCATAGAAGCGGTAGCGGGTGGGGAGGCCGAATATCTTGTTTTTCTTGGCCGCCTTGGTGGCCGTCTGGGTCAGCCGCTGGCAGACCCGGGCGGCGGAGAAGCGGTCCAGAGTGGGGGCCAGGATGCAGGCCACGGCGGCGACGAAGATGCCCGCGCCCAGAGCGCGGATGGAGGTATAGTTGCCCCCCGCGGAAAAATACCACACCACCACGCCCAGAAAGACGCACACGGCGTAAAGCATGACCAGGGAGTGCTTGTTCTTCTGGTGGCGCATGTAGTGGACCGTCAGCATGTTTTTGTAGGCGTCCTCGTTGTGGGCGGTCTCCACCTGAAACTTCGGTTCCATGGGTTCAACTCCTTAATTCGGCCGTCTGGTCCGGGGTCAGCGGTATGCCGCCGCCCAGGATGCGGACGTTCAAATGGATTTGCGCGGTGTGCTCCAGGGTCTCCATGCGCCAGTACGCCTCCTCCAGGTCGGCGCCCAGGGTCAGCGCGCCGTGGTTGGCCAGGAGAACCGCGTCGTGGCCCTCCAGCAGGGGACCGGCGGCCTGGGGCAGCGCGGCGGTGCCGGTGCGGCCGTAGGGGGCGCAGGGGACGTGGCCCAGGGTCATCACGGTCTCCCCCAGCAGGGGCTCGGTCAGGCCCATGTGGGCGCAGGCAAAGGCCGTGGCGGCGGGGGGATGGGCGTGGCACACGCCGCCCACGCCGGGCCGGCGGCGGTAGCACTCCAGATGCAGGGGGGTCTCGGAGGAGGGGCGGAAGGAGGACGGGGAGCCGGGGGCGGGCCGCCCCTCGCCGTCCACCACGATGAGCATGTCGGTGGTGAGGGCGCCCTTGCTGACCCCCGCCGGGGTGACGAGGAAAAGCCCCTCCCCCAGCCGGCGGCTGAGATTCCCGTCGTTGGCGGCCACCCAGCCCCTGTCCCACATCCGGCGGCCCAGCTCACACATGAGCCGCCGCTGGGTCTCGTAGTCCATGAAATCCACTCCTTCAGAACTTGTACCTTTATTATAGCCGGAATGGAGAGATTTGTCACCCATTGTTTGTAACCGCCCTGTTCCTTGCCCCCCGCCTTGAAACGGCCTATACTGGTCACTGAGGTGATAAAAATGAGACGGCTTCCGTTTTTGCTGGCCTGCGTCCTGCTCCTGACGGGCTGCGGTGCGCCGCCCGAGCCGGTGGCCGCGCCGGAGCCGGTCCCCGTGTTTTCCAACCCCATCGACGGCTTCTTTGAGACCGCGAGCTTTTTGAACGGAGGCACGATACTGGAGGGTTCCATGCGGGCCGCGCTCTACGCGGGGGCCTGGGAGGACGAGCTGAACCACGTCTATGACGGGCTGGAGCGGGACGCATCCCCGGCGCTGACGGAGTATGTGGTGGACGTGTCCCAGGTCCGCGCCGATTTTCTGGACTTTGCGGCGGCCCAGGCCGAGGCGGAGGGGTATCTGCGCTGCTCCGACGCCTTCGGCGATGAGGGGGGCGGTTATGGGGAGCGCATTTTTCGGGGCAGGCTCTTCAACGAGAGCGTGGAGTACGCCCGCGCCGACCTGCTGCGGACCCACGTGCTGGAGCTTTACCGCATGATGGGTTATCCCAACCTGGTGGACAACCCGCCCGCCTTCGCCTTTGACCCCCAGACCGTACTCGACAGGCTGGAGGGCGCACCGGTGACCCCTGGCGCCTACGCGGTGGACCCCTTTTTGATGGAGGAACCCCGGCCCGAATACGATAACCCCATTGACCGCTATTTTGAGGAGCGCCCCTTGAGTACCAGCGGTGCCACAGTGGTGATGGAGGAAACCGGCGCCATCCAGAGGGACATCTGGCAGGTGGAGCTGGAACACGCCTATGACCAGCTCCTTGTCCGGGCCCACCCCACGGACCCGGCGCCCAAGGAGACCCTGGAACGGGCGCGGGACGCCTTTTTGGAGTTCGCGCCGGGATACGGAGCCGTAAACGCCTATTCCATTTTTTCGTGCGCGTTTTTGCCGGAATACCACGGAGACGACTGGGAGTCCCTGGGCCGGGGCACCGGAGCCGGGCCCCAGTCGGTTTGGGTGACCGCCGGCCTGTACCGCCGCCAGACCATCCGCCTGTGGGAACGGATGGAGGAAATCGGCGTGGAGCCGGAGTTCGCCTTTGACCCCGCGGACTGGTCGGAGCGGATGGACGGCTGGATGGAAGGGGACATCGCATAGACAAGCAGAGGCCGCCCATCGGGCGGCCTCTGCTTGTCTATCTTCCCCCGGCCATAATCTCTGCCGCCCAGGCGGCGGCGGAGGCCAGGTCGGCGGCGCCCGGGTGGAGCAGGGCGCGGTCGAAGTTCTGGAGCATGGACTCCTTTTGGGGGGAGTCGGGCAGGGCGGCGTAGCGGTCCCGGACGGTCTGGGGCATCTTCCCCTGGCACATCCAGCCGTCCAGCGCCGCCGCGTCCGCCGGGAGCAGGGCCTTCACCCGGTCCAGAATGGCGTCGAAGTAGCTGGGCGTCCCGCCGAACCCGGCGGTGCCGAAGAGGGCCACCCGCTTCCCGGCCAGGGTTGGCAGAAAGGCCGCCGTGGCCCCGTCGCAGGTCCCCTTGTCGGTCCAGAAGCCCGCAAAAATCAAATCGGCGTCCAGGGCGGCGGGGTCCGGCGGGCCGTAATAGACCAGCCCGTCCAGGGGCAGCGCGTCCAGCACGGCGCGGGCGGCCAGCGCCGTGTTGCCGCTGCGGCTGCTGTAAACCACGGCGTATTTCATGCCTGCGCCCCTGTTTCGTCGTAGATGCAGTGGACGCCCTGGTGGCTCTGCATCCCGCCCAGACAGGCCCGGTTGCAGCGCACACAGCGCCGGATGTCCGACGTCCGGCCCTGGGCGATTTTCTGGAGCCAGTCCGGGTCGGCGATGAGCTGGCGGCACAGGGCGGCCAGCTGGATGCGCCCGGAGGCGAGCTGCGCCTCCACGAAGTCCGGGTCGGTGAGTCCGCCCACGCCGCACAGGGGGAGGGCGGTATACTGCCGCACCTGGTCGCAGAACCCCAGGAAACAGCCCTCGCCCCGGAAGGCGGGGTGGTTGGCCGGGGGGATGGTGTCGCTCAGGTCCCCGTGGTTGGCCAGGGCCACGTGGAAGCTGTCCACTCCGGCCCGCTCCAGCAGGGGCACGAACACGCCCAGCTCCTCCACCAGGACCCCCGCGTTGCCGTAGTGGGGGTGCTCCTGCCGGACGGCCAGCTTGTAGTCCAGGGGCAGGTCCGGCGCCGCCGCCCGGACGGCAGAGACCGCCTCCACGGCGAACCGGGCCCGGTGTTCCGGCGTGCCGCCGTATTCGTCGGTGCGGGCGTTGTATACCGTGGAACTGAAGCTGCCGCACATCCGGTCCCCGTGGACCTGGATGACATCGAAGCCCAGCTCCGCGCACCGCCGGGCCGCCTCGCCGAAGGCGGCGGTGATGGCCTGGACCCGGTCCAGGGGCAGGTTGGTGATGTAGTCCCCCGTCAGGCCGTTCAGCAGCCGCCGCAGCTCCGGGCCGGTGTACTTGCCCGCCTTGATGTCGGGCAGGAAGCGCATCATGCCCTGGATGTCGCTGTCCGACTGGTGGAGCTGGGCCGCCGCCTTGGCCCCGGCGGCGTGGACGGCCTCCACCACCCGGCGGTAAAAGGCGGTCCCCTCGGGGCTGTAAAGGTCCGGCCCGTGGGAGCCGGGGGCGGCGGGGAGGACGGGCACGTCCCCCACCACGATAAGCCCCGCGCCGCCCCGGGCGATGCGGGCCAGAGCGCCCACATAGTCGTCGTCGGTCAGGCCCAGGGTGGCCGGTGCGAACACCAGCCGGTTTTTCAGTGTCACCCCCCGGATGGTCAGGGGGCTGAGTAAGATGTTATCCATGTACTTCACCTTCCAATTTTTCTAAATACGCCAGGATCCCGGCCAGCGCGCCGGTGAGGTCCGCCCGCTGCTGGGGGGGCAGCTCCTCCAGGGCCAGGGCCTCCCACTGGTCGAAGAGCCCTTCGATGTGGGCCAGCGCGGCCTCCCCGGCCTCCGTCAGGCGGAGGGAGAACCCCCGCCGGTCCTCGGCCCGGCGCTCCCGCAGCAGCAGCCCCGCGCCCACCAGCTTGTCCAGGGAGCGGGTGGTGTGGCCCGTGTCGGCGTGGAGGGCGGCGGACAGGGCGGAGGGGGAACAGCCCGGCTGCTTCCCCACGTAGATGAGAAAGAACATGAGCCCCCGGGTCAGGCCCATCTCCGCCAGCCGGTCGTCGCTGTACCGGGCGAACTGCTCCCGCAGGCGGAGGATGTAATAAGGGAAGGGTTTGTCCATGGGATGGCCTCCTTTTATCTGACTAAGTCAATTATATGTGCTTATCTGACAAAGTCAAGTAAATATTTTGGAAAAGGCATCCCTGCCGGGGGCGTTCCTTTCTCATTTGAGAAAGGAACCGAAAGAAAACCAGGGGGCGGCTACGGGCCTTTTCAAGGCCCTATCCGCTGCCCCCTGGACCCCGGGAGGCGTCCGGGCGGCGGTACGGTTTTCGGGGGTTGTAAGACTTGCAAGCCGTTGCAGCCCGTATCAGTCTGGCGCTAGACCAACTCCGGCTACCGCCCCTCGGCATATGACCCGGCAAGACTTGTGGGCAGTTGCGTTTATATCGGTGCAAACAAGCCGCCATTGGTCGAAGCGTTTTTGAATCAGCCCTCCGCCCATTGCCAGTCTGCACGGGCCGCCCAGTGGACGGCCCCTACGGGGAAACCGACGGTCTGTTGTAGGGGCCGCCGACCCCGGCGGCCCGTCTCCGCACCCGCCTTGCCGGGCGTTGCCATGCCAGGCGCGCCACGCCAGCGCACGGGGGATGACCAATTGTGTGGTAGGCCGTAACGGCCGGGGCAGAAGCAGAAAGGCAGACTTGTTACCACAAGCCGGTCTCAACCCCAAGCCCCGTCGGCGCCGCCCCTGGGTCCAGGGCCGCGGCCCTGGTTTTCTTTCCGTCCTCTTTCTCAAACGAGAAAGAGGACCCCCGCCGGAGGCGCCGTCCCCCGGAGGGACTCCGGTACAAAAAAGAAGGCCCGCGCACCTCTCAGTACGCGGGCCATTCTAAAAGATTTATTTTCCCTCTTCCGCGGTATCACTCTCCAGCAGAGCCTTCGCGCTGGCACACAGCCCCGCCAGACCCTGGATCTCCGAGGGGATGATGATTTTGGTGGACTTGCCGTCGGCGGCCTTCTGGAAGGCCTCCAACGCCTTGATTTTGATGACCTGGTCGTTGGGGTTGGCCGCGTTCATCAGCTTGATGGACTCGGCCAGGGCGGTCTGGACCAGCTTGATGGCCTGGGCCTCGCCGTCGGCCTTCATGATGGCGGCCTGCTTGGCCGCGTCGGCCCGGAGGATGAGGGACTGCTTGTCGCCCTCGGCCACCAGGATCTGGCTCTGCTTCTGGCCCTCGGCCTGGAGGATGGACTCCCGGCGCTCGCGCTCGGCCTTCATCTGCTTCTCCATGGCGTCCTGAATCTCCCGGGGCGGGATGATGTTCTTCAGCTCCACCCGGTTGACCTTGATGCCCCAGGGGTCGGTGGCCTCGTCCAGCAGCATGCGCATCTTGGTGTTGATGATGTCGCGGCTGGTCAGGGTCTGGTCCAGCTCCAGTTCGCCGATGATGTTACGCAGGGTGGTGGCGGTCAGGTTCTCGATGGCGCTCATGGGGTGCTCCACGCCGTAGGTGTACAGCTTGGGGTCGGTGATCTGGAAGTAGATGACCGTGTCGATCTGCATGGTGACGTTGTCCTTGGTGATAACGGGCTGGGGCGGGAAGTCCACCACCTGCTCCTTCAGGGACACCACCTTGGCGATGCGCTCCAGCAGGGGCACCTTCACGTGGAAGCCCACGCCCCAGACGGAGTGGAACGCGCCCATGCGCTCCACCACGTAGGCTTTGGACTGCTGCACGATTTTGACGTTGGCCGCAATCAGCAGCAGGATGAGAAGCACTACAATAACGCCGATGATAATGGGAAGCATAACTTTTTCCTCCTCTGTTATTCGTCTGTCTCAGTGTGTACGGGTGTGACGTAGAGCTTGACGCCCTCGATGCGCAGGACCCTCACGGTGGTCCCGGCGGGGATGGGGGAGTCGTCCTGGCTGCGGGCGGTCCAGGGCGCGCCCGCCACCTTGACCTGGCCCCTGGCGTTGAGGTTGTCGATGGCCTCGGTGACCACGGCCTCCTGCCCGATGACCCGGTCGGCGTTGGTGGGGACCCGGCGGCCGTTGATGTACTTGGCGGCCAGGGGGCGGATGATGAGCAGGGTGATGAGGGACCCGGCCACAAAAATCACCACCTGGAGGATCACCGGCCCGCCCAGGGCGGCGGCGATGAGCGCCGCCAGAGCGCCCACGGCAAACCAGATGGACACCAGCCCCACGGTGGCGGCCTCCACCACGCCGAAAACGATCATGGCCGCCAGCCAGAAAATCATCATGTTCACATGCGGCCCTCCTTTCCAATATGGGGATACTGAAAAAAGTATACCATAACTCCCAGCGAATTGCTAGTGAATTTGGCGCCGGAGGCTGGAAAAGGGTTTGCCATATACCGTGGAATCCGTTATAATCAAAGAAATGACATGCCGAGAGAGAAATGGAGAACGTTATGGAGCGATTGGAACTGGCGGTACCGACCTTATTCGGGCTGGAGGGACTGGTGGGCGACGAGCTGCGCCGCCTGGGCCTGGCCGACGTGCGCCCGGAGAATGGCCGGGTCCTCTGCGGGGCCGCCCCGGCGGACATCCCCCGGCTCAACCTGAACCTGCGGACGGGGGAGCGGGTGCTGCTGGTGCTGGGTTCCTTCCCGGCCAGGGACTTCGACGCCCTCTTCGAGGGGACCCGCGCCCTGCCCTGGGAGGAGTTCCTCCCCCGGGAGGCGGCCTTCCCCGTGAAGGGGTACAGCCTGAACTCCGCCCTCCACGCCGTGCCAGCCTGCCAGTCCATCATCAAAAAGGCGGTGGCCTCCCGGCTGGGGGAGCGCTACGGCCTGAACACCCTGCCCGAGACCGGGGCCCTCTATCAAATCCAGTTCTCCATCATGAAGGACACCGCCACCCTCATGCTGGACACCTCCGGCCCCGGCCTCCACAAGCGGGGCTACCGGGCGGTGGGCGTGGCGGCCCCCCTGCGGGAGACCCTGGCCGCCGCCATGGTCCAGCTCTCCCGCTACCGGGGCCGGGACCCCTTCTGCGACCCCTTCTGCGGCTCCGGCACCATCGCCATCGAGGCCGCCCTCATCGCCAGGAACCGGGCCCCCGGCCTGGACCGCTCCTTCTCCGCCCAGAAGTGGGCCTGCGTCCCCGCCCAGGCGTGGATGGCCGCCGCCAACGAGGCCCAGGACCGGGAGTTCCACGGGACCTACGACATCTGGGGCGGGGACGTCGACCCCCAGGCCGTGGCCATCGCCCGGTCCAACGCCGAGAAGGCGGGGGTGGAGGACCTGGTCCGCTTCGAAGTGGCGGACGCCCTGTCCTTCCACCGGGACGCCCCCGTGGGGACCATCGTCACCAATCCCCCCTACGGCGAGCGCATCATGGAAAAGCGGGAGGCCGAGGACCTCTACCGGGGCTTCGGCCAGACCTTCCGGGGGATGCCGGCGGGCTGGGGCCTGTACCTGCTGTCCTCCCACACCGAGTTCGAGCGGACCTTCGGCCGCCCGGCGGACAAGAAACGAAAGCTCTACAACGGGATGCTGAAATGCGACCTGTTCCAATACTTCGGAAAGCGGGGATGAACGGTGAGACTGGGAAATAGACTGCTGGCCCTGGGGCTGGCGCTGGCCGTCACGGTCACCTCCGCCCTGGCCGCCCCCACCGTGTACGGCTACCAGGAGGGCCTCGCCAAGGCCACGGAGAACGGCCTGTGGGGGTTCGTCAACACCGCCGGGGACGTGGTGGTCCCCATCCAGTACCAGTCGGTGCTGGACTTCTCCCTGGGCACCGCCCTGGTGCAGAAGGGCGGCAAGCTGGGGGTCATCCGCCAGGACGGCAAGGAGCTGGTCCCCGCCGAGTACGACACCCTCCAGGATATGGGCTACGGCCTCTACCTGGCCCAGAAGGGGGACTACTGGGGGGTGGTCAGCCTGCTGTCCTTCCCCAGCAAGGTCAGCGACAGCACCCGGGAGCTCTACCCCATCAACTACGACGCCGCCTATCTCTCCCAGGCCGACGGCCTGTCGGTGCTGGTGCTGGAAAAGGACGGGAGCAACACCATCGTCCCCCTGTCCAGCCTGCCCGACCTGATGGTGTCGCGGCAGGTGCCCTCCGCCCGCTTCCCCCTGGTGAAGGGGCGGCTGCCCGCCTTCAGCGACGTGGGGACCCGGGACTGGTTCACCGTGTGGGTGGACGTGGCCTACAACATCAGTCTGATGGAGGGCGTGGGCGGCGGAAAATTTGAGCCCAACAAGACCCTGACGGTGGCCGAGGCCCTCAAGCTGGCCGCCTTTATGGAGAGCCGGGCCACCGGCGACGACTTCCACACCCAGACCGCCTCCGGCTCCCCCTGGTACCGCTCCTCCGTGAACTACTGCATCGCCAGCGGCATCATCGCCGCCGATGAGTTCGACAGCTACGAGCGGGCCGTCACCCGGGCCGAGATGGCCAGGATTTTCGCCTCCACCACCCTGGGCCGCAGCCTGCCGGAGATCAACAGCCTGCGCAGGGTGAAATCCAGCCTGCCCGACGTGAAGAGCGGCGACTACGCCGCCGACGCCATTTACAGCCTCTATGCCCAGGGCATCCTCTCCGGCACCGACGGGAAGCTGACCTTCAACCCGGCCGGACAGCTCACCCGGGCCGAGGCCGCCGCCATCGTCTCCCGTATGGCCCGGGCCGAACAGCGGGTCAACCTGTGGGGCGGCGCCGTCCAGTACCGCGCCAACCGGCCGGAGGCCGCGCCCGCAGCCCCCACCGCCCAAACCTGATCCGCGCCCACCGCATCCAACCCGTAGGGGCGGCCCTTGGAGCCGCCCGCGTCCCTATCAACCGAAGGAGGACCTGGCCATGAAGCACCTCTTCCTCATCAATCCCGCCGCCGGAAAGCGGGGCAGCACCGATTCCCTCACCGCCCACATCCACCGGCTGTTCACCCAGCGGGAGCTGGAGTATGAGATCGCTCTCACCGAGGCCAGGGGCCAGGCCGAGCATCTGGCCCGCGCCGCCGCCGAAGCGGGGGGAGAGGTGCGCATCTACGCCTGCGGCGGGGACGGCACCCTCAACGAGGTGGTCAACGGCGCGGCGGGCTATGACCACGTGGCCGTCACCAACGTGCCCAAGGGCACGGGCAACGACTTCTTGAAAATCTTCGGCCCCGACCACCGCAAGGGCTTCTGCGACCTGATGGCCCTGGCCGAGGGCCCCCAGGCGGCCTTCGACCTGATGAACTGCAACGGCAAGCTGGGTCTGGGGGTCATCTGCGCCGGCGTGGACGCCCGTGTGGCCGCCGACGTGGACAAGTACAAGCCCATCCCCCTGGTCCGGGGTCCGGGGGCCTACATCATCGCCCTGGTGGAGAACGTGCTGTTCAAGACCATCGCCCGGCCCACCGTGGTGGACATGGGGGACACCCACCTGGACGAGGACATCTCCATCATCTGCATCTGCAACGGCCGCTACTACGGCGGCGGCTTCATGCCCGTGGGGGACGCCGAGCCCGACGACGGGGTGCTGGATATGCTGGTGGTGCCCAAGGTGGGCCGCGTCACCTTCGCCCGGCTGGTGGGCGACTACGCCAAGGGCAAGTACCGGGACCACCCGGAGATCATCTGGGACCACCACGGCCAGACCATCTCCTTCTCCGCCCAGGAGGAAATCACCGCCGTGGTGGACGGCGAGGTCATGCGGGACACCGCCTTCCGGGTCTTTTTGGACCCCCGGAAAATCAACTTCTTCTATCCGTCCTACCTGGATTACCATGTCCCAGTTGGCACTCCTGACGAGGGTTTGTGAACAAAAAGTGAATTTTACGAAAATCAACCCCCGATTTCTCAAATTGGGGGTTGATTTTTTTGGCATGGCGCGGTATTATCATACTCGAAGTTAGCACTCATAGTTTTTGAGTGCTAATCCCATTTCTTTGTTTTTTAGAAAATTTTCTATAAGGAGGAACCCCAAATGAAACTCAAACCCCTTGCAGACCGTGTCATCATCAAGATGGTGGAAGCCGAGGAGACCACCAAGAGCGGCATCATCCTCACCGGCGCCGCCAAGGAGAAGCCCGAGGTGGCCGAGATCATCGAGGTCGGCCCCGGCGGACTGGTGGACGGCAAGGACGTGAAGATGGTGGTGAAGAAGGGCCAGAAGGTCATCACCAGCAAGTACGCCGGCACCGAGGTCAAGGTGGACGGCGAAGAGTACACCATCGTCCGCCAGAGCGACATCCTCGCGGTGGTGGAGTAAGCCAAAGCGCAGCACCGCAAGCCGTCCACCTTGGGGCCCCATCGCAGATGGGGCGGTGCGGTAAGCGCCGGAGGCCGGGGGAATTCACTTCCCACGGCCGCAAATGAAATCCAAGGGGTCCCCGCGAAATGGAACATTTCGTGGGAGGACGGCGAGGAGTTTGCCATCGTCCGCCAGAGCGACATCCTGGCTGTCGTGGAGTAATTTCGCAGAGCGAAATTACCGTAGGGGCCGCCGACCCCGGCGGTCCGGTCCCCTTCCCATCACATTTATTTGGAGGTAATACGATATGTCCAAGCAGATCCTTTACGGCGAGGAAGCCCGCCGCGCCCTGGAGCGCGGCGTCAACACCCTGGCCGATACCGTGAAAATCACCCTGGGCCCCAAGGGCCGCAACGTGGTCCTGGACAAGAAGTTCGGCACCCCCCTCATCACCAACGACGGCGTGACCATCGCCAAGGAGATTGAGCTGCCCGACCCCTTTGAGAACATGGGCGCCCAAATTGTCAAGGAGGTCTCCACCAAGACCAACGACGTGGCCGGCGACGGCACCACCACCGCCACCCTGCTGGCCCAGGCCATCATCCGCGAGGGCCTGAAGAACCTGGCCGCCGGTGCCAACCCCATGATCATGAAGAAGGGCATCGCCAAGGCCACCGAGGCCGCCGTGGCCGCCATCAAGGAGAACTCCCACCCCGTCAACGGCAGCGCCGACATCGCCCGCGTGGGCGCTGTCTCCTCCGGCGACGACGCCATCGGCACCCTGATTGCCGAGGCCATGGAGAAGGTCTCCGCTGACGGCGTCATCACCGTGGAGGAGTCCAAGACCGCCGAGACCTACTCCGAGGTCGTCGAGGGCATGCAGTTCGACCGCGGCTATATCGCCCCCTATATGGTCACCGACACCGAGAAGATGGAGGCCGTCCTGGATGACGCCCTCATCCTCATCACCGACAAGAAGATTTCCAACATCCAGGACCTGCTGCCCGTGCTGGAGCAGGTGGTCCAGTCCGGCAAGAAGCTGCTCATCGTGGCCGAGGACGTGGAGGGCGACGCCCTGTCCACCCTCATCGTCAACAAGCTCCGCGGCACCCTGAACGTCTGCTGCGTCAAGGCCCCCGGCTTCGGCGACCGCCGCAAGGAGATGCTGGAGGATATGGCCATCCTCACCGGCGGCACCGTGATTTCCTCCGACCTGGGCTATGAGCTCAAGGAGGCCACCATGGATATGCTGGGCCGCGCCCGCCAGGTGAAGGTGAACAAGGACAACACCATCATCGTGGACGGCGCCGGCGACGCCCAGGCCATCAAGGACCGGGTCGCCCAGATCCGCAGCCAGATCGAGGTCACCACCTCCGACTACGACAAGGAGAAGCTCCAGGAGCGCCTGGCCAAGCTGGCCGGCGGCGTGGCTATCATCCGCGTGGGCGCGGCCACCGAGAGCGAAATGAAGGAGAAGAAGCTCCGCATCGAGGACGCCCTGAACGCCACCCGCGCCGCCGTGGAAGAGGGCATCGTGGCCGGCGGCGGCACCGCCTACGTCAACGCCGTCCCCGCCGTGGAGAAGCTCCTCAAGACCACCGAGGGCGACGAGAAGACCGGCGTGGCCATCGTGGCCCGCGCCCTCACCGAGCCCATGCGCCAGATTGCCGCCAACGCCGGCATCGACGGCAGCGTGGTGCTGGAGAAGGTCAAGTCCAGCCGCAAGGTGGGCTATGGCTTCAACGCCCTGAACGAGACCTACGGCGACATGCTCGCCGGCGGCATCGTGGACCCCACCAAGGTCACCCGCTCCGCCCTGGAGAACGCCGCCAGCGTGGCCGGCGTCCTGCTGACCACCGAGAGCCTGGTCACCGACAAGCCCGAGCCCACTCCCCCCGCCGCCCCCGCCCCCGACATGGGCGGCATGTACTAAGAAAAAAGGAAAAGGGCCGTGTACCAATTCGGTACACGGCCCCTTTTTTATCCGTTGCGGCGGGGACGGGGAAATGGAGCGCCCCCCTCCGGGGGCAGGGTTCTTTTGTTGAAAAGAACCCTGGGAAGAAACAACCAGGGGCTGTGGCCCCTGGACCTAAGAGCGGCGCCAACGAAGTCCGGCAGTCGAAACCGGCTATCGGTAACCAGTCTGCCCTCAATCTCCCGCCCCGGCCGTTACGGCCTACCCCGCACTCGTCCACCCCTCATGCGCCGCCCCGGCGCGCCTACCCTGCCCATTCCCGGCAAGGCTGGTGCGGAAACGCGGGCGGCTAATAGCCGCCCCTATATTGGTTACAGCCATGCAACAACTCCATGCAAACCCACCAGCCCTTGTAGGGGCGGCTATCAGCCGCCCGTGCGGACTATCAACGGGCATTAGGCCAATTCAAAAATGCAAAGACTTGTGGCGGCTTGTTTGCACCAATAAAAACGCAACTATTTACAAGTTTTTCCAGTTCATATGCCGAGGGGCGATAGCCGGAGTCGTTTGACTGCCAGACCGATACGAGCTGCAACAGCCATCAAATCTTGCCAGCCCTCATAACCCGTACCGCCGCCCGGACGCATCCCGGGGTCCAGGGGGACAGCGATAGGGGAATAAAATTCCCCGTGCTGTCCCCCTGGTTTTCTTTCGGTTCCTTTCTCAAACGAGAAAGGAACGCCCCCGGCAGGGCCCACGGCCCAATCCAATGTTCCCTCCCGTCCGGAGTCTCGGCATGCTCAAAGCACCCCCGAACAGGTCACCGCCAGATACACCCCATAGACCACCAGCAGGGCCACGCCCTGCCAGCGCTGGAATTTGCGAGTCACCAGGGCGGGGAGGAGGGCGATGGCCCCCACCACAAAGGACGCCGGGATGTCCATCCAGACAGCCTGCCGGGACACCGGCAGGCTGCCCCCGGAAATCAGGGAGCAGATGGGCAGGATGAGGGTCAGGTCGATGATGTTGGCCCCGATGATGTTGCCCGCCGACAGGGACGCCTGCTTCTTGGCGATGGCGGTGAGGGTGGTCACCAGCTCCGGCAGGGAGGTGCCCACGGCGATGACGGTGACGCCGATGATGCGCTCGGGCACGCCGATGATGCGGGCCAGAGCGCTGCCGTTGTCCACCAGAAGCTGGGCGCCCAGGATGATGCCCGCCGCGCCCAGCACGAATTTGAGAACATTGACGGCCACCACCTTCCCGGTGGGCCGGGCCACCACGCCCTCGCCGTAGGCCTCCCGGCTCACCAGCATGGCCTTCCGGGCGGACAGAACGTTGTCGGCCATGGCGATGGCGAAAATGACCAGCAGGGCCGCGCCCCCGGCCACGGCCAGACTCCCCTGGGAGCAGGCCAGCGCCAGGTAGGCCGAAGCCCCCAGCATGAGGACGGCCTTCAGCAGATAGTCCCGCCGCCGGATGACCGAGGGGATGCAGATCAGCGCGATGCCCATGATGAGGCCCAGGTTGGCCGTGACGCTGCCCACGGCGTTGCCCACGGCCATGTCAGCCTTGCCGTCGAAGGCCGCCATGGTGGACACCAGCAGCTCCGGCAGGGTGGTGGCGATGCTGACCACCGTGGCCCCCACGATGAGCTTGGGGATGCCGGAGACCTCCGCCATCCAGGAGGCCGCGTCCACAAAGCTGTCGCCGCCCTTCACGATCAGCAGGATGCCCAGGGCGAAGAGGAGTACCGTCACCAAAAGTTCCATTCATTTCATCCTTTTCCTTGACATTGATTAGCAGTATAGCGCGTTCCCTGGGGGAAGTCAAACGAAAAGGGCCTCTGGATCAGGCGTCCGCCCGCCAGATTTTGGGGATAACGGTCAGATTGGAGTACAGGAGGAAGAAGCGCAGACAGGCCCCCTTCTCAAACACGCCGTTTTTGACCAGGACCTCCTGGGTGACGCCGCCCAATTTGATGCGGTACCCCGTCTCCTGATAGCCGTTGGCGAGGTAAAACCGTTTGCGCCGCTGCCGGGGGTCCTGCTGTGGGAGGCCACCGCCGCAGGGCTCGATGGACACGATGATTTTATTTCTGGGGTGGGCCGCCTGGACCTGGGCCAGGATGCGGCCGCCATACCCTTGGGAGCGGAGGGCCTCGTCCACGGCGAAGAACAGGATAAAGGTCTGCCGCCCGATGGTGGCCGCGTAGACGAAGCCGCACAGGGTCTCCCCGTCATAATAGGCCAGAAATTCCGTGTGCCACAGATAGGACAGGGCCATCATCAGCCCGAAAGGCATCCGCTCTTCCTGGGGAAAGGCGGCGGTATAGACGGCCTGGACCTCCCGTTTCCGCCCGCTGCTTCTGACCTTTTCCACGCGCAGGTCCATGGGGGATACCTCCTCTGTTGACGATTGACGCCGGGTGGGGAAAGCAAAAACCGCGGGGGCAGCCGGCCGGCTGCCCCCGCGGTGCGCGGCGCTGCCCCGGACAGGGCGGCCCGTGATTCTGTTTTTTGTGCTACGCGCTCTGCTGTCCGGCCTCGGTGAGGGGCAGGACCATGGTGATGCGGGTGCCGATGCCCTCCCGGGACAGGACCTCGAACCAGCCCCCGTGGCGCTCCACGATCCACTTGGCGATGGCCAGCCCCAGACCGGTGCCGCCGGTCTGGCGGGCCCGGGACTCGTCGGTGCGGTAGAACCGGTCGAAGATGTGGGGGATGGCCTCGGCCTTGATGCCCTGGCCCTCGTCCTGGACCGAGATGCGGGCCACCCCCGGCTCGGTGCACACCCGCAGCCCGATTTGCCCGCCCGCGGGGGTATACTTGATGCTGTTGTCCACCAGCACCCGGATGGCCTGCTTGATGAGGCCCATGTCGGCGTGGATGGGGATGACCCCCTGGTCCCACTCGGCGGAGAAGCGGTGGGTCTGGTCGATCATCTCGGTCTCCTTCAGCACCTGGGTGGCCACCTCGGTGAGGTCGAAGTCGGTCATCTCAATGTGCATGGAGTCGTTGTCCCCCCGGGCCAGGAACAGAAGCTGCTCGATGAGGGACTTCATGGCGTCGGCCTCGGTGCGGATGGCGTCGATGGCCTCCTGCCGGGTGGTGGGGTCGTCCTTGCCCCAGCGGTCCAGCAGGTTGGCATAGCCCTGGATGACCGCGATGGGAGTCCGCAGCTCGTGGGAGGCGTCGGAGACGAAGCGCATCTGGGCCCGGTAGGCGGCGTTGATGCGGTCCAGCATGGCGTTGATGGCCTGGGCCAGGGCCTTGAGCTCCTTTTGGGTGCCGGGGACGGAGATTCGGGTGTCCAGGTGGGTGGCGTTGATCTCCCCCAGCTTGTCGGCCAGTTGGGACAGCTCCTCCGGCGACATGGTGGACGCGCTCCCCAGCCGGGAGGCCGCCGCCGCCAGCTCCTGGATGGGCCGCAGGGTCTTGCGGATGGTCCCCGCGTTTTTGAACAGGTTGCACAGCAGGCTCACGGCCTGGCAGATGAGCAGCACCCGCCCGGCAAAGACGGCCAGCGTGACCTGGCTCTCCAGGTCCAGGCTGATGGCGTAGGGGTCGCCGCCGTTGGGCACGGACACGGTGTAGGTGACGCCCCGGCCGGGGTGGGAGCGCCAGGGGCCGAAAAAGAGGGCGTCCTCCCCCAGCTCCACGGTGCGGAGGGCGTCGGCCATGGCGTCGTCGCCAAAGGCGGCGAAACCGAAGTGGTAGCCGTTGAGCTGGAAGCCGCTCTCCGCCGGCGGCGCGTCCAGGGCGGCCACGGTGTAGTCCCCGGCGGCCATCCACTCGGTGGCCTCAGCAGAGGGCACGCCCCGCTGCTCCACCAGCGCCGAGATGCCGGTGCACTGCCGGTCGGCCCAGAGGAAGATGCCGCCAGCGCAGAGGACCAGAAGCAGCAGGTCCATGCACAGGTAAATGCCCAGCAGCCGGAAAATCAGCCGGGTGTTCAGCCGCGCCACGATGGAGGATTTGATCCGTCCAGGCGGCTTATTCGGTTTTTTGGACATTGGGATCACCTCTCTCGTGGAGCGTGTGGCTTGGGAACAGGGCGGCCGCAAGGGCCCGCCCCTACGGCGGAAACCAAAGGCCGCCCGTACCGACTGCCAACGGTTTCAAAGCTAATTCCAAAACGCAGAGACTTTGTGGCGGCCCGTTTGCACCCATCAAAACGCAACTGCCCCAAGTCTTGCCAGGTCATATGCCGAGGGGCGATAGCCGAAGTGGTTTGAGCACCAGACCGATACGAGCTGCAACGACTCACAAGTCTTGCCAGCCCCCCAAAACCCGTACCGCCGCCCGGCCGTACCCCGGGGTCCAGGGGGCGGCGGATAGGGCCACATGCGTGGCCCGTGCCGCCCCC
>UQGJ01000031.1 GCA_900540545.1 uncultured Eubacteriales bacterium | reverse complement strand
TTTTCTCGAAAAGAACCCTGGGAAGAAACGACCAGGGCCTGCGGGCCCTGGACCTAAGAGCGTCGCCAACGATAGCATGGCAGTTGAAACCGGCTAGAGGTGACAAGTCTGCCTTCCCGCTTCCGCCCCGGCCGTTACGGCCTGACCCGCAATTGTTCACCCCCCACGCGCTGGCGCGGCGCGCCTAACATGGCGATTCCCGGCAAGGCGGGTGCGGGGACGCGGGCGGCCACAAGGGCCGCCCGTGCAGACTGGCAATGGGCGGAAGGCCGATTCAAAAACGCACTGACATTGTGGCGGCCCGTTTGCACCGAGTAAAACGCAACTGCTATCAGGTTTTGCCGGTTCCTATGCCGAGGGGTGGCAGCCGAAGTTGTTCTAGCGTGTGCCGATACGAGCTGCAACGGCTTTCAAGTCTTGCCACCCCTCGAAAACCGTACCGCCGCCCGACGTTCCCCGGGGTCCAGGGGGCGGTGGATAGGGCCACATCCGTGGCCCGTGCCGCCTCCTGGTCCTTCTTTCCGTCCCCTTTCTTCGAGAAGAAAGGGGACCCGCCGGAGGCATCACTTTAATGCGAAATTCGCCAGATAAAACAGCGCGAAGGTATGCGCCGGGTAAAAGACGTAGAAGAACCACTTCATCCCAGGCCCCTTCTCGTTGTTATAGCGGAGCATCAGGGGCAGGGCCAGAATCATGTACCACTGGGAACTCCCACCGCCGCCCTCGCTGAACTGGGCGATACAGAAGATGATGTAGGCGGCGGCCAGAAGGTCCTTCCGCTCCTTCAGGAAGTACATGAGAACGCCTAGGGCCACGAAGGCGAAGCCGTACTCGTTGTGGGCCAGGTTTGGGATAATGCCCGTCAGAACGTCGCCGCTCACCGTCCGGGCGAAGGGCAGACAGACGTAGAGGAACTGGACCAGGAAAATGCCGCCCAGCAGAAGCCCGCCCTTTTTCCGGTCTTTTTGGTACTGCTCGATGGCGCTGATGAGGACCCCCACCAGGAGCATGGGCAGGAAGATATTGTGGTTGCCGTAGCCGTTTTCGGTGGGGAACCTGGCGTCCACGAGACAGCCGAAGGCCGTCATAAAGAGGCTGGCCAGGTAGAGGCGCAGCAGGTACTTCCTTCGGTCCCGGGTGTACTGGTAGCCCCAGACCATGCAGAACAGGAACAGCGGGTAGGCGATGCGCCCGATCCAGTGGAACCAGACGGGCGCGCCCTCAAAGTAGAGGGCAATGTGGTCGATGACCATGCAGACCAGGGCGATACACTTGAGCGTGAACGTGTTGAACTGTGGTTTCATGTGGCTTCTCTCCTCTCATACCGGCAGGATACCAACAAATAGGGAGGATTTTAGGGCACGGCGCTTTAAGATTCCATTAACGAATGCAATATGTTATACTAAGATTCGATTGGAACGATGGGAGGCTGACGGGCATGGAGAGGCGGACGCGGTCGCTGAAGTGGCAGATGGTGGGGACCATGCTGGCGTGCTGGCTGGTGCCGGTGCTGCTGGTGCTGGGGGTCATGGGGTGGTATATCTCCGACAACCTGGGACAGCAGGCGGTGGACAACCTCACCGGGCAGCTCTCCGTTAACGTGCGCATGTGCGCCGACCGGCTGGACAGCGCCATCACCTCCTCCCGCACCGCCTCCTTCGATACCACGGTCAAGACCTCCTGGGCGGCCTACGAGGCCGGGACCTCCCCCTGGCCGGCCCTCTACCGGGCCTCCCAGAGCTTCCTGGACCGGCAGTACCGCAACGACAGCCGGTTCCGCTTCGCGGCCCTCTACTTTATCGAGGACCCACAGACCCTGCGGGCCGGGACCTTCAATCCCATGCTGGGGCTGCAGTACGGCGTGCTGCGGGACTTCTGGGACGCCGACCTGGAGGCCGTGGCGGCCGAGGCGGACGGTCTGGGCACGGGGCTGGCCTTCTTACAGCGGGGGGAGCAGCTCTATCTGGTCCGCAACGTGGTGGACAACGCCTTCCGCCCCATCGCCACCCTGGCCCTGGCCCTGAACCCGGACTACTACTTCGGGGAGCTGGAGACCCTGGCCTGGGGCAGCGACGTGACGGTCTATCTGGACGGGCAGACCCTGGCCCTGAAGGGCGAGCCCCAGCCGGAGCCGGCGGCGGTGGAGCCCGCCGACCTGCGGGCCCTGGGCCGGGACAGCCGCCTCACCGTGGGGGGTGAGAACCGGGAGTACCAGCTGGACGCCGTGGTCCGGGTGGACACCGACGCCCTGCTCACCCAGTTCGCTGGCTACCGCTCCATCCTGGCGGTGATGATGCTGCTGCTCATCCCCATGCTCATCTACGCCCTGGTCTTTTTTGACCGGAAGGTCTCCCAGCCGGTCCAGGCCCTGATGGCCGGGGCCGGGGAAATCGAGCGTGGGGAGCTGGGCTACCAGACGGACTACCGGCCCAACAGCCGGGAGTTCCAGTACCTGACCGACTCCTTCAACCACATGTCCGGCCAGCTCCGGCACCAGTTCGACCGGCTCTACCAGGAGGAGATCGCCCTGCGGGACGCCCGTATCAAGGCCCTGCAAAGCCACATCAACCCCCACTTCCTCAACAATACCCTGGAGATCATCAACTGGGAGGCCCGGATGAACGGGGACGCCAAGGTCTCCAAGATGATCGAGGCCCTGTCCACCCTGATGGACGCCGCCGTGGCCCGGGACAAGCGGCCGGAGGTGCTGCTGCGGGAGGAGATGGGGTACGTCAACGCCTACCTCTACATCATCGACCAGCGCTTCGGCCAGCGGCTGACCGTGAACCTGGACATGGCCCCGGAGACTCTGGACTGCCCCGTGCCCCGGCTCATCCTCCAGCCCGTCATCGAAAACGCCGTGGAGCACGGCATCGGCCCCGGCGGCCGGGGCGGCATCACCGTCCACAGCTTCCTGCGGAACGGGCTTTTATACATCGACGTGGAGAACGAGGGGACCCTGACGGCTGAGAACGAGGGCCACATCCGCAAGCTGCTGGCCCCGGACTACGATGCGTCCAGGGAGACCTCGGGCAACATCGGCATCGCCAACGTGAACCAGCGGCTGCGCATCCTCTACGGGGAGCCCAGCGGGCTCCAAATCGGGGTCAGCCACGGGAAGGTGGTGGCCAGGATCACCATCAAGCCGAAGGCGGCGGGGGCGGATTGCCACGCCAGCCTGCCGACTGGCTCGCAATGACATACACACAGCGGGCTATGATATGACAAAAAAAGGCGGGAGGACCTGCCTTTTTTTGTGCGCACCGCCAACCAAGTACAACAAATGGCAACTTGGGTTATTCGCTTTTCCGGCCCGGCCGAGTAGTATAATAACAGACAAAGGGGCTACGGCTCAAAGCCCCGCTCCCCGTCAGATTGACGGAACCACATATTTGACATGGAGGTACTTAGAATGAAACGGAACAGATTGTTTGCTGCTTCTCTTGCCGCGGTCCTGTCCCTGTCCCTGCTGGCCGGCTGCAACGGCGGCACGGGCGCCACCAACCCCGACCCCACCAAGTCCGGCGGCGCCGACCCCCAGCCCCCCGCCAAGGGCGTGGAGCTGACCGTGGTCACCACCTACGGCGGCGACGACGGCAACCGCAAGAACTATGAGAACGCCATCGCCGGCTACGAGGCCGCCACCGGCAACAAGGTCCTGGATGCCTCCGGCACCTCCAACGAGGAGTTCAAGGCCAAGGTCCTCACCGACTTCCAGACCGGCGCCGAGCCCGACGTGCTGTTCTACTTCACCAACGCCGACGCCGAGCCCTTCATCTCCGCCGGCAAGGTGGTGGACATCGACACCATCCGCTCCGTCTACCCCGACTACGCCACCAACATGAAGGACGGCATGTTCGCCACCGCCGCCGACGGCAAGAACTATGCAGTGCCCTCCTCCGGCTTCTGGGAGACCATGTTTGTCAACACCAAGGTCCTGGAGGCCGCCGGTGTGGCCGTCCCCGGCCCCGACTACACCTGGGACCAGTTCCTGGCCGACTGCAAGACCATCAAGGACGCCGGCTACACCCCCATCGCCTGCTCCCTGTTTGAGGTCCCCCACTACTGGTTCGAGTTCATGATCATGAACCACGGCACCTGCGCCAACCAGCTGGACCTGCCCACCCTGGACGCCGACGGCAACCTGGTCATGGACGCCACCGCCCAGAAGTGGATCGACGGCCTCAACGACATGAAGTACCTCTATGAGCAGGGCTTCTTCCCCGAGAACACACTCACCGCCACCGACCCCGAGACCGTCCAGATTTTCGCCGACGGCGAGGCCGCGTTCCTCATCGACGGCTCCTGGAAAGTGGGCCACTTCGTGGATAACTACACCTCCCAGATGGAAGCCGGCGAGTACGCCGTCTCCTTCGTCCCCGCTCAGGGTGAGCGCGTGGCCGGCGACATGATCGGCGGTATCTCCATGGGCTACTTCATCTCCAAGCGCGCTTGGGACGATCCCGCCAAGCAGGCCGCCGCCGTGGCCCTGGTCGAGCACATGACTGCTGACGACGTGCTGTCCACCTTCGTCACCACCGAGGTCACCGCTCTGAAGAACGGCGCCAAGCCCTCCGGCCTGAACACCCTCCAGCAGTCCGCCGCCGACGCCATGGCCGGCGTCACCGAACTCAACGGCGCCGTGCAGGACACCATCACCAGCGAGGCCAAGGCCGAGCTCTTCGGCAACGTGCAGAACATCGTCACCGGCGACATGACGCCCGAGGCCGCCATCACCGCCGCCCTGAAGCTCAACTAACCATAACTTGTCGAGAAAAGGGGCTGTGTCAAAAAGCACAGCCCCTTCTTCTGTCCAAATTGCGAAAACGGGAGTGATAATCATGGGTGGCTCCACGCTGTATAAAAAGAAAGCTCCGCTGATCGTCTTTCTGGTGCCGGCCTTCCTCTTTCTGATCGTGTACCTCTACTACCCCTTCGTTCAAAACATCATCAACAGCTTTTCCGACATCACAGGACTGGGCACGCCGGCCAAGGGGCTCAACGACCCGTGGTACGCCAACTTTGTCACTCTCTGCACCGACCCCTATCTGCGGACCGCCCTGTGGAACACCATCCTGCTCACCATCTGCACCATCGTGTTCCAGGTGGGCATCGCCCTGGTGCTGGCCCTGCTGGTGGACTCCATCCGGGTGGGCGCCCAGGTGTTCCGGACCCTCTACTTCTTCCCCATCGTCATCTCCGCCACCGCCCTGGGCCTCATGTTCAACCTGATTTTCCTCTTCAAGGGCGGCATGGTGAACCAGCTCTTACTCAGTATGGGGGCCATCACCAAGAACATCGACTGGAAGGACCAGGCCCACTTCCTCTTTACCATGTTCATGCCGGTCATGTGGCAGTACGTGGGCTTCTACTTCGTCATTCTGGTCACGGGCCTCAACAACATCTCCGGCGACCTCTACGAGGCGGCCAGCCTGGACGGGGCCTCCGGCCTCACCACCGTGCGGTACATCACCCTGCCCATGCTGCGCAACGTGCTGTGCACCTGCCTGGTGCTGGCCATCACCGGCGCGCTGAAGGTCTTTGACCTGCCCTGGGTCATGTTTGGGGCGGGTATGCCCAAGAACCAGGGCTGGCTCACCGGCACGTACATGTATGACCAGACCTTCAACCGCGGCAACGTGGACTACGGCTCCGCCATCGCCATCCTCATCGTGGTGCTGGGCGTGGTGCTGTCCAACATCGCCAACCGGGTCTTCAAGCCCCGGGACGACATTTAAGGGGGGCGGCGGATATGACACTGAATCATCACAAGCCCATCAAGCCCAGTAAAATCATCACCTACGTGGTGCTGTGCTTCTGGGCCGTCACCACCCTGTACCCCTTCTTCTGGGTCATCATCAACTCCTTCCGGGAGACCGGTCTCATCCGCCAGGACTCCTTCTCCATCCCCACCGCGGGCAACGGCTTCACCATGGCCAACTACGCCCTGGCCATGGACCGGTTCGACTTCAAGAACGCCTATCTCAACAGCATCATCGTCTCTGTCACCGTCACCATCGCGGTGGTCCTGCTGGCGGGTCTGGCAGCCTACGGGCTGGTACGTTACCGCTTCCGGGGCCGCAACCTCCTGTACAGCCTTATCATGGCCGGCATGATGTTCCCCGTGTTCTCCACCATCATCCCCGTGTTCCGCATGGAGGTTGCCATGGGCATCGCCTCCACCGGCAACCGCTGGCTGTCCATTCTGGCGACGATCCTGCCCCAAATCGCGGGCAACCTGTGCTTCGCCATCATCGTGCTCATGGGCTTCATCCAGTCGGTGCCCATCGACCTGGAGGAGTCGGCCTATCTGGACGGGTGCAATGTGTTCCAGGTGTACTTCCACATCATCATCCCCGCCGCCAAGTCCTCCTTCGCCACGGTGGCCATCTTCTCCTTCCTGTGGAGCTACAACGACCTGTTCACCCAGAGCTTCTTCCTCCGCTACCCCAAGGAAAAGACCATCACCCTGCTGCTGAACGAAATCTCCTCCCAGGCCGGCGTGAACTACGGCCTGATGGCGGCCTCGGTGGTCCTCATCGTCATCCCGGTCCTCATCGTGTACGTGTGCCTGCAAAAGCACATCATCAAGGGCCTGACGGCGGGCGCCATCAAGGGCTGAAAACCGACAAAACCGACCGGCGGGAGCTGTGGCTCCCGCCGGTCGATTCTGTCCAGGGAACGGCGCGCCGGGTCGTCGCGCCCCACGCAGACATGGCTTGCCATGTCCGCCGTTTCCTGCTATCATGGACATAACAAGGGGGCGGAGCGGATGTATAAAGTAGTCATCGTGGACGACGAGGCCATCATCGTGGAGGGGCTTCAGCGGGTCATCGACTGGGAGGGACACGGCTGCCGGGTGGTAGCCACCGGCAGCGACGCGCCTAGCGGCGCGGCCGCCATCCGGGAACACCGGCCCGACATCGTCTTTACCGACATCAAGATGCCCGGCGAGGACGGCCTAGCCATGCTGGCGGGGCTGAAAACCGAGTTTCCCCGGATGCAGATCACCGTCCTCACCGGCTACCGGGATTTTGAGTACGCCCAGCGGGCCATCCGGCTGGGGGTGGCCCGGTTCCTGCTCAAGCCCTCCAAGATGGACGAGCTGGAGGAGGCCGTCACCTACATGGTGGGTGAGCTGGACCGTCAGGGCCCCTCCTCCTCCGCGCCGGAGGAGGAACCCGAGGGCGGCGGAGAGGACTCCGCCGCCGGGGAGGCATCCAGCTTCGTGGCCCGGCAGGCCCAGGGGTACATCGCTGAGCACTACGCGGAAAAGCTGTCCCTCCAGGAGGTGGCCGACCACTGCTACGTCAGCCAGTGGCACCTTTCCAAGCTGCTGCACAAACACCTGGGGCAGAATTTCTACGACATTCTGAACGGGGTGCGCATCCAGGAGGCCAAGAAGCTGCTGGAGGACCCCAGCCTGCGCATCAGCGAGGTGGCCGAACAGGTGGGCTACGCCGACACCGCCCACTTCTCCAGGGTATTCAAGAAGCTGGAGGAGGTCTCCGCCAACGAGTGGCGGAATAAGAACTGTGGAAAGTAAAAACCAGGGCTACCGTGTTTGCGGCGGCCCTGGTTTAGTTTAATAGATCGTCATAGCTGATTCGGAAGATTTTCTTCAAGACGGCCAGCTCTTTCGCATAAAAGTGCCGCTGGCCCACCTCCAGCTTCGCCACGCCACTCCTGGTCACATCACAACCGCCGGTTTGCAGTTTCGCCGCTAGTTGCTCCTGCGACCAACCCTTTGATAGGCGCAGGGCCCTGACCCGTTCTCCAATTTGCTTATCATAACTAAAATCCAACTACAAGCACTCCTTGCACCGATAACGGTGCATCTTTTTCTTGATTGTATGTTGGATTCGTGATAATATTGCACTTATATAGGTGCAATATTATTTTTTGGAGGTTGAAGATGTCAATTCAATCGGACCTATTCTACCGGGAGCTGGGCCGCCGTATCTGGGATGCCATGAAGGCGGTAGAGGTCCCGGAGTTCCTGCCACCCATGGTGGATGAGGCAATTGAGATATTGGAGCGCATCCAGAAGGTCATCTGCACGGAAGGGTTGAGCGATTTTGAACGTGTGGACGAAATCGTTCAGATTCTGATTGCCTATGATATGGACGTCGGGGGGTGCCACGATTTTTAGGACGTAGAACGGTAAAAACGCGGGCGGTTGATAGCCGCCCGGCGTTACGTACCCGCTTTGCCGGGAATCGCCATGCTAGGCGCGCCGCGCCAGTGCATGGGGGTGAACGACTGCGTGTTAGGCCGTAACGGCCGGGGCGGAAGCGGAAGGGCAGACTGGTTTGCTCTAGCCGGTTTCGACTGACGGGCTTCGTTGGCGCCGCTCTTAGGTCCAGGGCCCGAAGGCCCTGGTCGTTTCTTCCCAGGGTTCTTTTTGAGAAAAGAATCCTGGCCCCCGCGGCAGCGGTCCCCCGGAGGGGGGCGCTCCATACCCCCGTCCCCGCCACAGCGGAATACGAAAAGGCCCGCGTACATCGCTGTACGCGGGCCTTGCTGCGTTTTTCCTTACTCCTTGGTCTCCTCGGCCTTGGGGGCCTCGGCGGCGGGAGCGGGGGCGGGCTTGGCCGCCGCTGCGGCGGCGGGGGCCGCCGCGGGCTTGGGGGCGGCGGGCTTGATCTCGGGGACCTTGCCGTCCACGGTGATCAGCTTGCGAGGGCACTTCTGGGCGCAGATGCCGCAGCCGATGCACTTCTCGTAGTCGATGACGGCCAGGTTATCCACCATGTTGATGGCCTCCTTGGGGCAGGCCTTGGCGCACATGGAGCAGCCGATACAGCCGTCGGTACAGACCTTGGTGACGCCGGGGCCCTTGGCCTTGGAGGAGCAGGGGATGGAGACGTGCTTCTTGGTCTTGTAAGGCTCCAGAGCAATGATGTGCCGGGGGCAGACATCCACGCACTTGTTGCACGCCTTGCACTTGTCCTCGTCCACCACGGCCACGCCGCCCTGGACGTGGATGGCGTCGAAGGGGCAGACCTTTTCGCAGGTGCCCATGCCCAGGCAGCCGAAGTTACAGGCCAGCGGGCCGCCGCCGGGCAGCTTGGCGGCCGCCAGACAGTCGTGGACGCCGATGTACTCGTACTTGGCCTTGTCGGCGCCGCCGCCGGAGCAGTGGACCACGGCCACCTGCTTGACGGACGCGCCAGCGGCCACGCCCATGATCTCAGCGATCTGGTTGGCGACGGCCTCGCCGCCCGCGGCGCAGGCGTTGACCGGGGCCTCGCCCTTGGCGACGGCGGCGGCATAGCCGCCGCAGCCGGGGAAGCCGCAGCCGCCGCAGTTGGCGCCGGGCAGGCACCCGGCGATGGCCTCCTCACGGGGGTCCTTCTCCACGGCGAACACCTTGGAGGCATAGGCCAGGATGAGGCCAAAGACGGCACCCAGGATCGCCAGGACCGCCAGGGCTAACAGAACTGTTTGCATATCGTCCAGCCTCCCTTAACCGAAAACTTTCAGGCCGGAGAAGCCCATGAAAGCCAGGGCGATCAGACCTGCGGCGACGAGGGCGATGGGGAAACCCTCGAAGGACTTGGGGAACTCAGCGAACTCCATCCGCTCCCGCACGCTGGCGAAGAGCACGATGACCAGCAGGAAGCCGATGCCGCCGGTGACGCCATAGACCACGCTGGTGAGGAAGTCGTAGCCGTTCTGGGTGTTCTGCAGCACCACGCCCAGCACCGCGCAGTTGGTGGTGATGAGAGGGAGGTACACGCCCAGGGCCTGATACAGGGTGGGCACGGCCTTCTGCAGGAACATCTCGATGAACTGCACCAGGGCGGCGATGACCAGGATGAAGGTCACGGTCTGCATGAACTCCAGGCCGTTGGCCTCCAGCAGGAAGCGGTTGATGGGCCAGCACACGGCGGAGGCCACGCCCATGACGAAGATGACGGCCAGGCCCATGCCCAGCGCGGTGTCCACCTTCTTGGAGACGCCCATGAAGGGGCAGATACCCAGGAACTGTGCCACGATGAAGTTGTTGACCAGGATGGCACCCAGGGCAACGGAGAACAGTTGTGCCCAATCCATTACTTGGCCACCTCCTCTTTCTTGGCTTTCTTGGGCTTATTCAGGAAATACTGCATGGCGGCAATGACCACCGCCAGGGTGAGGAAGCCGCCCACGGGGAGGATCATGCCCAGGGCGGGGATGCCCTCGGGCAGGATGCGGATGCCCGCGGCGGTACCCAGGCCAAAGTGGAGGCCGCCGTCCTTGCCGATCTCAAAGAGACCGCCCAGGACGGTGCCGTTGCCCAGGAACTCACGGATGACGCACATGACCACCAGCACCCAGGTATAGCCCAGGCCCTGGGCGATGCCGTCGATGGCGGAGGCGCCGATGCCGTTTTTGGAGGCAAAGGACTCGGCCCGGCCCAGGATGATGCAGTTGACCACGATGAGGGGGATGAACAGGCCCAGGGACTCGCTCAGGGCGGGGACGAAGGCCTTCAGGAACAGGTCCACCATGGTGACGAACCCAGCGACCACCACGATGTAGCACGCGATACGCACCTTGCTGGGGATGATCTTGCGGAGCAGAGAGATGAAGATGTTGGCCAGGGTCAGGATGACCAGCACGCTCAGGCCCATGCCGATGCCGTTGAAGAGGGTGGTGGTGATGGCCAGCACCGAGCACATGCCCAGCAGCTGCACGGTGACGGGGTTCTGAGTGATAAGGCCCTCTTTGAACTGATTCTTGATATTCATATTGCCCTACCTCCTTAACCCAGGGTCCCGACGGCGGCAATGGCGGCAGTGACGCCATTGGAGACCGCGCGGGAGGTGATGGTGGCGCCGGTGAGGGCGTTGATCTCGCCGCCGTCCTTGGTGACGGCCACGGTGCCGGACTTGCCCACGAACTGGTCGCGGAAGCTCTCCTTGGTGGCGTTGGCGCCCAGGCCGGAGGTCTCGGCGTGGGAGATGATGGACACGCCGGTGCACACGCCGTCGTTATCCACGCCCACCATGACGTCCAGGTTGCCGCCGAAGCCGGAGGGGGTGACCTCCACCACGTAGCCCTTGTCGTCGGCCTTCCAGATGTTCTTCACCATGGGGTCGCCGGTGTATTCTACGGGGGCGTAGGTCTCGGCGGCCAGAACGGCGGCCTTGGCCTCGGCGGTCTTTTTCTCGGTGTTGGCCGCGATGGCCGGAGCGGTGATCATATTCACCAGGCCCAGCAGCAGCGCCGTGACGGCGCAGATGGCAAACAGCACGAGGACGAGCTGTGCCATACCGGGCTCTTTCTTCTTGGTTTCAGTTGCTGTACTCATGCTTTCGCCGCCTCCTTTGCCGCTTTCTGCTTTTCCTTGTACTCCTTGGTCACACCGAACCGGGTGGGCTTGCCGGCCTTATCCAGCAGCCACACGCAGGCGTTCATGATCAGGATGGCGTAGGAGACGCCCTCGGGGTAGCCGCCGAACTTGCGGATGAACACCGTCAGCAGGCCGCAGCCGATGCCGAAGATGATCTCGCCCTTGGGGGTGACGGGGCTGGTGACGTAGTCGGTGGCCATGAAGAAGGCGCCCAGCATCAGGCCGCCGCCGCAGACGTTGAAGAGCATCCAGTCCACCCGGCCCACGCCGGCGGGGGCAAACAGGAAGGTCAGCACGGCCACGGTGCCGATGAAGGCCACGGGGATGCGCAGCTTGATGACGCCCCGGACCACCAGATAGATGCCGCCCAGCAGCAGCATGAGGGCGGAAATCTCGCCCAGGCAGCCGCCGATGTTGCCCACGAACATGTCGGTGAGGGTGGCGTTGGCCGGCAGGATGCCGGAGTGCATGAAGTCCACGCCCAGAGGGGTGGCGCCGGTGACGATGTCGGCCCCCTGCATGGTCACGGAGCCGGACAGCAGCCCGGCCCAGCCGCTGGGCTTGCCGCCCGCCGGGGCGATCCAGGTGGTCATGAGGATGGGGTAGCACAGCATCAGGAAGGCGCGGCCGCCCAGGGCCGGGTTCATGAAGTTCTTGCCCAGGCCGCCGAAGAGCTGCTTGACCACCACGACGGCGAAGAAGTCGCCGATGATGACCACCCAGTAGGGCAGGGTCACGGGGCAGACGAAAGCCAGCAGGGCGCCGGTGATGAGGGCGGACAGGTCGGGCAGGGTGTTGGTCTTGTGGAGCAGCTTGCGGTAGCCCCACTCAAAGAAGGCGCTGGCGGCCATGGACACGGCGGTGAGGGTCAGGGCCCGGGGGCCGAAGAAGTACACCGCGATGCACAGGGCGGGGACCAGGGCGATGAGGACATCCAGCATCAGGCTGCGGGTGCCCGTGGCGGAGGAGACGTGGGGGGAGGAAGCCACCCCAAACAGCTTTTTCTCTTCGCTCATGCTTTCGCCGCCTCCTTTGCTTTCTGCTTGGCCTGAAGGCCGCGAATCTCAAACTTCGCCATGCGGAAGGTCTGGACCAGATGGATGCGGGCGGGGCAGATGTAGTTGCAGCAGCCGCACTCCATGCAGTCCATGATGTTGTACTCCTGGACCTTCTCCCAGTCCATCTTGGAAGAATACATGCGCATATACAGCGGCTGGAGGTGCATGGGACAGGCGTCCACGCACTTGCCGCAGCGGATGCAGGTCTGGCTGGCGTCCTGGATGGCGGCCTCGTCGTCGGTGAGGGCCAGCAGGGCGTTGGTGCCCTTCATCATGGGGGCGGACAGGTCGAACTGGGGGTTGCCCATCATGGGGCCGCCCATCAGCAGGCGCTGGGGCTGCTCCTTGAAGCCGCCCGCCGCCTTGACCAGATGCTCCAGGGGGGTGCCGATGGGGGCGATGACGTTCAGCGGGCGGGCCATGGCCGCGCCGGTGAGGGTCACGTTCCGGTGGGTCAGGGGCTTGCCCTCGGTCACCGCGTCGTAGACGGCGGCGGCGGTGCCCACGTTGAACACGCAGCAGCCCACGTCGGCGGGCAGGCCGCCGGGGGGCACCTGGCGGCCGGTGATCTTTTGGATCAGCTGCTTCTCCGCGCCCTGGGGGTAGCGGGTCTTGAGGGTCTCGATATGTACCGAGGTGTCGGAGCCCATCAGGCTCTTCAGGTGCTCCACGGCATCCAGCTTGTTGCCCTCGATGCCGATGGTGGCCTCACTGAGGCCCAGGGCCTTCATGAGGAACTTGACGCCGCCCAGCACCGCTTCGCCCCGCTCCAGCATGAGACGGTGGTCGGCGGTGATGTAGGGCTCGCACTCGGCGCCGTTGATGAGGATGGTGTCGGCCTTGCCGACCGCGCCGGACAGCTTGACGTGGGTGGGGAATCCCGCGCCGCCCATGCCGGTGATACCGGCCTCTTTCACAATGTCGATGATCTCCTGGGGGGTGAGGGCATCCACATTGTCCCGGTGCTTGATGGTCTCGCAGGGGGTGTCCTTGAAGTCGTTGTCGATCACCACGGACATCATCATACCGCCGCCGGCGTGGGGCCGGGGCTCCACGGCCGCCACCTTGCCGGAGACGCTGGCGTGGATGGGCGCGCCCAGACCGGCGATCTCGCCGATCTTCTGTCCGACGGTGACTTCGTCTCCCACGGCCACGATGGGCTTACAGGGAGCGCCAACGTGCATCGACATGGGAATTACCACCTGGGCCGGAGCCTCTTCCAGCGGGACGACCGGCTTGCGCTCGGTCGCCTCTTTGTGCTCGGCGGGGTGGACGCCGCCATAAAACTTATGACTCATAGCATCACCTCTGTCATTTCTCGTGGGGATTTCTTCTAACCAGCGGAATGGCTGGGACCGCGGGATTTTTATGCCTGACAAGCTGTTTTTTCGCAGAAATCCTGGGTGGATTTCAAGGAAAAACGGCGATGTTCAGGCGGAAAAAGGCCCGGCCCCAGGCGTTTTGATGGTTGGAAGATATCCCCTCCCTCTGATTCTCGTTTGGGACCGCTGAACAAGTGACCGACGGCGCCATCGGCCATTTGTTCAGCGGTCCTCCCTCTTGTGTGCTTCACCACACAGCTTTTGGGCAGCCCGGTTTCACCAGCCTGCCCATCCCCATGATTCTTCCCATCGAATCTTTACTATAATAGTACGACCCATCCAAAATGTCCAGTGTTTCCGGCGAAAAAGGTGCGCTTTTTCCTGTAAATAAATTTTCCAGAGCGGGGGTTTCCTCGTGGAAAAGAGAGAAAGTGAAAAAACTGTTTTTCCCTCATTGACAAATGGCCGCCAAGGTTGTATCATGTCTTCTAATATCACATTTCCAAAGGCAATGACCGGGCCAGTAGCCCCCACCCCGCAAGCACAGAGAGGAGACGGCAGGTGCGAGTCTCCGTGAGGGGCGGAAGGGCGAACATCACCCGAGAGCAGTCCTGTTGAACGGCCCACGCAGCCTATTAGGCGGGAACGGCCCCCCTCCGTTATCCGGGGCAAGAGCGCGCGGGGCGACCCGCGAATTTAGGTGGTACCACGGAGCATGACTTCGCCCTAGAAAGGCGAATGGGTCATGCTCTTTTGTTTTATCCTTCGCTTTTGCACATTGCATTACCAAAGGAGGCCAGCCCATATGAAGATGAAGAGCACCCAGGTTTTGATGGAGTGCCTGCTGGAGCAGGGGGTCGACACCGTGTTCGGCTACCCCGGCGGCACCATCCTCAACATCTACGACGAATTCGAGCGCAGCGGATATAAGAATAAGATCCGCCACATCCTCACCGCCCATGAGCAGGGGGCCAGCCACGCCGCCGACGGCTATGCCCGCTCCACCGGCAAGGTGGGGGTCTGCTTCGCCACCTCCGGCCCCGGGGCCACCAATCTGGTCACCGGCATCGCCACCGCCTACTACGACTCCTCCCCTGTGGTCTTTATCACGGTGAACGTGGCCGAACCCCTGGTGGGCAAAGACACCTTCCAGGAGGTGGACATCACCGGCATCACCATGCCCATCACCAAGTGCAACTACCTGGTGCGCCGGGCGGAGGACCTGGCCGACGTGATTCGGGAGGCCTTTGCCATCGCCCGCTCGGGCCGTCCGGGGCCGGTCCTCATCGACATCCTGAAGAACGTCACCTATGACGAGGTGGACTATGAGCCCCTCCCCCTGGCCCAGCACCCCTCCCACGGTCGGCTGGCGGCCATGCTCCGCCGGGCCAGCCACGACCTGAAGACCCCGGAGCCCGACCACAGCGACATCCAGAAGCTGCTGGACATGATCGCGGCGGCCCAGAAGCCTCTGGTGCTGGTGGGCGGCGGCGTCATCCGCTCCAAGGGGGCGGTGCCCGAGTTCCGCAAATTCTTTGAGACCTTGAACGCCCCGGTGGCCTCCACCATCATGGGCGGCGGCGCCTGCCCCGGCAACCACCCCCTGTTCACCGGCATGGTGGGTATGCACGGCTCCCACGCCTCCAACTACGCCGTGGACCAGTGCGACCTGCTCATCGCCATCGGCTGCCGGTTCTCCGACCGGGTGGCCACAAACCCGGAGACCTTTGCCCGCAACGCCAAGCTGGTACATATCGACATCGACCGCTCCGAGATCGGCAAAAACGTGCGGACCGACCACCACATCATCGGGGACGCGCGGCGGGTGCTGGAGCTGCTGAACCAGGGCCTGGAGCCCCACGACTACCCGGAGTGGAAGGAGTGGGTCTTTTCCCACAAGGAGGTCCCCCTGAAAAAGGACGGCATCCTCCACCCCCACGAGATTCTGGAGACCATCCAGGCCGCCACCGGCGGCGACGCCATCATCGCCACCGACGTGGGCCAGCACCAGATGTGGTCGGCCCAGTATTACCACTTCTCCCGGCCCGGACAGCTCATCACCTCCGGCGGCTTCGGCACCATGGGCTTCGGCGTGGGGGCCGCCATGGGGGCCAAGATGGGCAACCCGGACACCCCCGTGGTCCTCACCACCGGGGACGGCTGCTTCCGCATGAACTGCCACGAGCTGGCCACAGTGGAGCACTACCACATCCCCATCATCATCGTCATCTTCAACAACCGCACGCTGGGCATGGTCCGCCAGTGGCAGCACCTGATCTACGACGAGCGCTACTCCCAGACCGACCTGGACCGGGGCCCCGACTTCGTGAAGCTGGCCGAGGCCTACGGCATCGGCGGCGCCCGGTGCGCCACCCAGCCCGAGTTCCAGGCGGCCCTGAAAAAGGCCGTGGACTCCGGGGACCCCTGGGTCATCGAGTGCCAGATCGACAAGGACGCCATGGTCCATCCCATGGTCCCCGGCGGCGCGCCGGTGACCAACTTCTTACTGGATTAAGGGGGCGAGCAGGATGAAAGAAAACGTGACCCGTCACACCCTCTCCGTCCTGGTGGAGAACGCCGCCGGCGTCCTCTCCCAGGTCTCCCGGCTCTTCTCCCGGAAGGGCTACAACATCGAATCCCTGGCGGTGGGCACCACCGACGACCCCACCGTCTCCCGTATCACCATTGAGGTCATGGCCGACGACGCCATGATCGAGCAGATCATGAACCAGCTGCGCAAGCAGTTCCCCGTCTACTCCGTCCAGGAGCTGAAGCCGGAGCGGTCCATCCGCCGGGAGCTGGTGATGTTCAAGGTCCGGGCCGAGTCCGCCGATGTACGCAACGAGGTCATCCAGATCGCCAACATCTTCCGGGCCTCCATCATCGACGTGTCCATCGGCTCCCTGACCCTGGCCCTCATCGGCGACGAGACCAAGGCCGACGCCATGCAGAAGCTACTGGAGGCCTTCGGCCTCCTGGAGCTGGTCCGCACCGGCATGGTGGCCCTGGAGCGCGGTGCCTACACCATCAGCGACGAGAACAAGGAAAAGGCCGAATTCAACCTGGGCAAAAACGTGATGTAAGGGCCGCTATATATGGCGGCCGCATCCCCCGTCTCAATTGTCAATTGTCAATTACCAATTCTTAATTTGTTAGAGGAGTGTTTTATCATGGCTAAGATGTACTACGAAAAGGACTGCGAACTGAGTTACCTTAACGGCAAGAAGATCGCCATCATCGGCTACGGAAGCCAGGGCCACGCCCACGCGCTGAACCTGAAGGACTCCGGCTGCGACGTCTGCGTCGGCCTGCGGGAGGGCTCCAAGAACTGGGCCGTGGCCGAGAAGGCCGGTCTGGCGGTCAAGACCGTGTCCGACGCCGCCCAGTGGGGCGACATCGTGATGCTGCTCATCAACGACGAGGTCCAGGCCGACGTATACAAGAAGGACATCGCCCCCTACATGACCGAGGGCAAGGCTCTGGCCTTCGCCCACGGCTTCAACATCCGCTACGGCCAGATCGTCCCCCCCGCCGGGGTGGACGTGTTCATGGCGGCCCCCAAGGGCCCCGGCCACACCGTCCGCAGCCAGTACGTCGCCGGGAAGGGCGTGCCCTGCCTGGTGGCCGTGGAGCAGGACGCCACCGGCAAGGCCTATCAGATCGCCCTGGCCTACATCGCCGGCATCGGCGGCGCCCGGGCCGGCGTCATGGAGACCACATTCCACGACGAGACCGAGACCGACCTGTTCGGCGAGCAGGCCGTCCTGTGCGGCGGCGTGGTGGAGCTGATGAAGTGCGGCTTCGAGACCCTGGTGGAGGCCGGTTACGAGCCGGAGAACGCCTACTTCGAGTGCATCCACGAGATGAAGCTCATCATCGACCTCATCAACAAGGGCGGCGTGGCCATGATGAACTACTCCATCTCCGACACCGCCGAGTTCGGCGAGTACGTCTCCGGCCCCCGGGTCCTGCCCTACGAGGAGACCAAGGCCCGCATGAAGGCCGTCCTCAGCGACATCCAGGACGGCACCTTCGCCGGGCGCTGGATCTCCGAGAACAAGAGCTGCGGCCGCACCTTCTTCAACTCCAAGCGCGCCAACCTGGCCAAGCACCAGATGGAGATCGTGGGCGAGGAGCTGCGCAAGAACATGATCTGGGGCGGCGACACCGACCCGGACACCGCGTCCAACTAAACTCTACGCATACATAGCAACAGGGCCGCGTACCGAATCGGTACGCGGCCCTGCTTTTTTGCGCCGGGCGGTCACTGCGGCAAATCCTCCCGCTCCAGCGTATAGGCGCAGGTATCCACGTCCACTGTGACGTGGTACACGCCGTTTTTATGCCACGCTTCCTCGTCGCTGCTATATGGAGGGACGTTTTCATCCAGCGTCACCGTGAAGAAGCAGGTGTTCCCATCCTCGGAGAACCGGCGGTCCGACAGCTTGGCGCCGGACAGATACTTACCGGCATACATGGTGCACAGGCCAATATCCAGAATCTCCCGCAGGCCGCCGTCCCGGTAGAGCAAATAGAGCCGGGTATGTCCTGTGGGCCATCCGCCCAGTTCTGTCTGAAGGAAGGTGGCCTCTGGCCCTTCCACCCGCGCGACCTCATAATAGCCCCCGTGGTTGGCCTCAGACTCCGCAAAGACCCATTCCATGTATTCCCTGCACTGCTCATAGGAGAACAGCGGCGTCACATTGCCGTTTTTCCGGCTCACCGGGGCTTTTTCATAGAGGCGCAGGAGCGTGAGCTTGCACTGCTCCACGGAGTAGGCCCCCTCCGGGTCGAAGGTCCCGTCCTCCCTGCCCTGCATGACCCCCAGAGCGGCCACCGCCTCCACGCTCGCCTTGGCCCAATCGGCAATGGAGTCCCCATCGGCGAAGCCCGGGGCTGTCCCCTCCCCGGGCAGAACACCGCCGCAGACCTGGTAGGCCCTGGCCAGCATGACGGCGGCCTCCTGCCGGGTGATTTGACCCATCCGGTCGAAGGTTCCGTCTCCCCGGCCCTCCACTACCCCCAGATAATAGGCGGCGGTGCTTGTGTCGGTCCCGTCTGCAAAGGGGGATTCCCCGCCGTCGCCCATGGACCAGTTGACCAGCTCTGTCAGGGAGCGGTCATCACAGTGAAACTGCAGGGCCACGTATTGCAGGGTCAGGACGGCAAACGCCTCGCGGGTGATGGGGGACTGCTGGTCCTGGATGTAGCCGTCAAACCCCAGCTTCTCCCAGCGCATCACCTCTTCCTTTGCCCAGGGAGAGGCCGAATCGGCCGATGTTTCATCTCCTGGATGGCTGTGGGCCAACGCCGCCGGCGTCAACAGGACCAGGGCCAGCAGCGCGGCGGCACATCTGCTCCATCGCTTTTTCATAGCACTTCCCCCCGCTTCTATTGGATGACTCTATCATACCACCGAAAAAAAGCCGCCGCAAGCCTTGGCAGTCAAGGCTTGCGGCTTTCCCAGCAAAATCAGCACACAAAAACGCGCCAGCGCACGCCGTATCGGTCAATGAGGTTGGCCATCAGGGGGATGTAGTAGCAGGGCCCCAGCGGAAACACCATCTCGGCCCCTCCTTCAGCACATCATAGGCCCTGCGGACCAACGCCTCGTCGCCGCCCCGCGCATAGGTCTGAACCATGGAACGCTTCATCCAGCCCATCCCCTTTTGTGATTTCTTTCAGGATGCCACGGGGCCCGCCGAAGCGCTTGTAAAAACCAGACCTATTCCCACCGCTTCCCCGCCACGTAGGCCGGGAGGAAGAAGCCCAGGATAGCGGCCAGGGTGAGCACATACCCCACCCGGTCCCACACCTCCTGGGAGAGCAGCGCCGACCCCGCCAGCCAGACCAGGGGAAAGACCGCCGCCGTCCCCAGCAGCCACCCCCGCATGGCGTTCAACACATGGGGCCAGTTGCTGTTATTGAGGCGTAGTCCCGGCAGGTTCATGCGGAACGCCCCGTCGCCGTAGAGGCTGATGCGATTCTTGTCATAGTAGGCGGGCAACGTCTCCTTGGCAAAGAAGCAAAGATAGGCCCCAAAGGCCAGACACAGCACCTCCACCAGCCATACGCTGTCTTTCAAGCCCTCAAAAGGGTGCCCCAGCGCCAGCAGCAGGGCGCTCCCCGCCAGACCCAGACCGGTACACAGGGCGTAGGCCAGCCGCCACCGCTTCCGCCCCCGGTCCCGCAGGGCCTTCTCCTCCGCGGACAGGCGGAGGGCGCCGGACATCAATGCCTCCACCTCGCCGGGCTCCAAATCCTGGGCCAGCCGCTCCCCCCGCAAAAGCTCGGTCAGACTCACCCCCAGCGCACCGCTCAGCGGCTCCAGCAGCGCCACGTCGGGCAAGCTCAGGCCTCGCTCCCACTTGCTCACCGCCTTGTCGGAGACAAAGAGCCGCTCCGCCAGCTCCCTTTGAGTCAGCCCCAGCTCCCTGCGGCGGGCCGCCACAAAGGCGCCGAATTTCTCCTTGTTCACTTCGCTCATATCCTCACCTCCGCGCCCAGTGTACTTCCCCGGCGGGCAGGGCGCAACCGACCAGCAGTAGAGTGCTTTGTTTGCAGGGGGTCCCGGCCCCTCACTCCTCTTTCAGCCCCATCACGTCCATGGCGTGGTGCATGTGGATGGCCATGGCGTGTTCGCAGCCGGACGCGTCCCGCTTGCGGAAAAAATCCATCAGCAGGGCGTGGTCCCGGAGGGTGTCCTCGGCCAGCTCCGCCGCGTGGTCCCCGGCGGCCACGGCGGTCTCCACCGCCTGGCTGATGGTGGGCATGAGGCGCATCATGAACTCGTTGTGGCAGGCGCGAACGATGGCGGCGTGGAAGGCCCGGTCGGCGGCGGTGCGGTCCTCCCCCGCCCGGATGCGCGCCTCCACCTCCGCCCCCCGGGCCAGAATCTCCGCCAGCTCCCCCTCCGTGGCCCTGCGGCAGGCCAGACGGGCCGCCTGGGGCTCGAAAATGCGGCGCAGCTCAAAGAGGTCCCGGAGCCGAATCTTCGTCTGCTCCAGCCGGTCGAAGCCCAGGCCGTCCCCCTCCCCCGCCCGCTGGGACACGAAGGTCCCCTTCCCCCGGCGGACCTCCAGCACCCCCCGGGCGCAGAGGGTGCGGACGGCCTCCCGCAGGGTGGTCCGGCTGACCCCCAGGCTGGCCGACCACGCCAGCTCGTTGGGCACCTTGTCGCCGGGGGCGAAGCGGCGCTCCACCACGATCATGGTATAGAGCCGGTCGGCGGTCTGCTGGGACAGGTTTTTCTTCTCCATGGGGCGCTCCTCCTCGGGTAGGTCTTGACTTTCTCCTCTCCATCATATACTATAACATCATACAACGCAAGTGTCATTAGACAACGATTTGAAGGAGGTTCCTGCCATGCGCAGCGACAACGTGACCAAAGGGGTGGAGCGCGCCCCCAACCGCTCCCTCTTTTACGCTCTGGGCTACACCAAGGAGGAGTTGGAGCGCCCCCTCATCGGGGTGGTCTGCTCCCAGAATGAGATCGTGCCCGGACACATGAACCTGGACAAAATCGCCGAGGCGGTGAAGGCCGGGGTCCGCATGGCCGGGGGCACCCCCATCGAGTTCCCCGCCATCGCCGTGTGCGACGGCATCGCCATGGGCCACATCGGCATGAAATACTCCCTGGTCACCCGGGAGCTCATCGCCGACTCCACCGAGGCCATGGCCCTGGCCCACCAGTTCGACGGGCTGGTGATGATCCCCAACTGCGACAAGAACGTGCCCGGCCTGCTGATGGCGGCGGCCCGGCTGAACATCCCCGCCATCTTCGTCTCCGGCGGCCCCATGCTGGCCGGGCGGCTGGCCGACGGGCGCCGCTCCTGCCTGAGCCACATGTTCGAGGCCGTGGGGGCCTACAAAGCGGGCAAGCTGGACGAGGCAGGGGTGGAGGACTACGAGAACAACGCCTGCCCCTCCTGCGGGTCCTGCTCCGGCATGTATACCGCCAACTCCATGAACTGCCTCACCGAGGGCATCGGCATGGCCCTGCGGGGCAACGGCACCATCCCGGCGGTGATGTCCGCCCGCCTGCGGCTGGCCAAGCACACGGGCATGCAGATCATGGAGCTGGTGAAGCGGGACATACGCCCCCGGGACATCATGACCGAGGCCGCTTTCCACAACGCCGAGACCCTGGACATGGCCCTGGGCTGCTCCACCAACTCCATGCTCCACCTGCCCGCCATCGCCCACGAGTGCGGCCTCGAGCTGTCCTTCGACATGGCCAACGAGATCAGCCGCAAAACCCCCAACCTGTGCCACCTGGCCCCCGCCGGGGACACCTACATCGAGGACTTGGAGCGGGCCGGCGGCGTGTACGCCGTGATGAAAGAGCTGACCAAAAAGGGACTGCTGGACACCTCCCTGCTGACGGTCACGGGGAAAACCGTGGCGGAAAACCTGGAGGGCGTGGAGAACACGGACCACGACATCATCCGGCCCATCGAGAATCCCTACTCCCCCTTCGGCGGCATCGCCGTCCTGAAAGGCAGTCTGGCCCCCGAGGGCTGCGTGGTGAAGCAGTCCGCCGTGGCCGAGGAGATGATGGTACATACCGGCCCCGCCCGGGTCTTCGACTCGGAGGAGGACGCCATCGCGGCCATCTACGAGGGGAACATCGCGGCCGGGGATGTGGTGGTCATCCGCTACGAGGGTCCCAAAGGCGGTCCCGGTATGCGGGAGATGCTCAACCCCACCAGCGCCATCGCGGGCATGGGGCTGGACAAAGCCGTGGCCCTCATCACCGACGGTCGGTTCTCCGGGGCCACCCGTGGGGCCTCTATCGGCCACGTCTGCCCCGAGGCCGCCCAGGGCGGGCCCATCGCCCTGGTGGAGGAGGGGGACACCATCACCATCGACATCCCCAACTGTAAAATCGACCTGAACGTGGACGCCGTCACCCTGGAGGCCCGGAGGGCCAAGTGGGTCTGCCCCCAGCCGAAGGTCCAGACCGGGTACCTGAAGCGGTACGCCAAGCAGGTGACCAGCGCGGCCCGGGGGGCTGTACTGGAATAAGGAAATAGGGTTTTTGCGGGGCCGCGCGCCGGGAGGTGCGCGGCCCTCTTTCTTTGCAGAGACGGAGTCCCTCCGGGGGGCGGCGCTCCCGCGCGGGGGTCCTCTTTCTCGTTTGAGAAAGAGGACGGAAAGAAAACCAGGGCTTCGGCCCTGGACCCAGGGGCGGCGCCAACGGGGCAGGGTGGTTGAGACCGGCTAGAGGTGACAAGTCTGCCCTTTCGCATCCGCCCCGGCCGTTACGGCCTAACGTGCAATCGGTCACCCGCATGCGCTGGCGCGGAGCGCCTAGCATGGCAATGCCCGGCAAGGCTGGTGCGTTTTTCCCCCTCCCCTGCGGGGGACGAAGGGACTCCGCCTCCCTCACTCGCACCCGCAGCAGCATCCGCCGTGCTCGTCCTCCTCGCAGGGCAGGACGCACTCCGGCGGCACGGGCAGGCCCTGGCGGCGGTAGTAGTCCCCCAGGGCGGCCTTGATGGCCTCCTCGGCCAGCACGGAACAGTGCATCTTGTACGCGGGCAGGCCGTCCAGGGCCTCGGCCACGGCGGCGTTGGTCAGCCCCAGGGCCTCCTCGATGGACTTGCCCTTGATGAGCTCGGTGGCCATGGAGGAGGTGGCGATGGCCGACCCGCAGCCGAAGGTCTTGAACTTCACGTCGGTGATGACGCCGTCCTCGATCTTCAGATACATCTTCATGATGTCGCCGCACTTGGGGTTGCCCACCTGGCCCACCCCGTCGGCGTTCTCGATCTCCCCCACGTTCCGGGGGTGCTCAAAATGGTCCATGACCTTCTCAGAATACAGCATAATAATCGCTCCTTTTCCTTTCTCTGCGGGACCTTGCCGCCCGCACCGTGTCAAAATTTCTGCATACTATGGTACGGGAATCTCTCTCAGGAAAGGAGTCATCCCGTATGAATGTCTATAAGCATCCCATCGAACCGGCCTGCTGTCCCCCTGCGCCGCCGGTCTGCTGCTGTGTGCCCGGTCCGGCTGGTCCCCAGGGTCCGGCAGGACCCCAGGGGCCAGAAGGGCCCATTGGACCCGCTGGACCCACGGGGGCGGACGGTGCCGTGGGTCCCATGGGCACCAGGGGGGAGACCGGCCCGGAGGGCCCGGCAGGCCCCATCGGGCCGGAGGGTCCAGAGGGCCCCGCAGGTGCGGAAGGCCCTGAGGGCCCTGTCGGACCAGAGGGGCCGGAAGGCCCTACCGGCCCAGAGGGTCCGGAGGGCCCCGCAGGCCCGGAAGGCCCGGAGGGTCCCACCGGACCCGCCGCCACCATCCAAGTGGGCACCGTCACCACCGGGGAACCCGGAACGCCGGTGGAGGTCACCAACTCCGGGGACGAGTACAACGCCATCTTCGACTTCGTCATTCCCCGGGGACAGGACGGGGGCGGCGGCGCGCCGGAGGTGCTGGCCACGGTGGACGACTCCGGCCAGCCCACCGGCCCGGACAGCGCGCTGGTGTTCAACAGCACGCCCCTGATCTCCGGCACGGCCATCACCCACGACGCCGGTTCCCCCGACGTGGTCATCCATCAGAGCGGCGTCTACCTCTCGGAATTCAACGCCAGCGTGGCGGTGGAGCCCGGCACGCCCATCCCGGCCTCGGTCTATCTGCGGCTGTACCTCAACGGCGTGGAGGTCCCCGGCGGGGTGGCCCACCACACCTTCGCCTCCACCAGCGAGATCGCCACCCTGTCCTTCCACGTCCCCTACCGGGTGGACGCCCTCCCCGCCAGCCTGGAGGTCCGGGCCAGCGACAGCGGCTTCCTCGTGGAGGACATGGCCCACACGGTCATTCGGCTGGGAGACAGCGCCGTCCCCACTTAAAGCTTAGCCGTACCAGACCGGCTTCCCGGCGGCCTTGTCCCACACCGGGGACATATCCCGGAGGTAGGCCACCACCTCCGGGACCTCTTTCAGCAGGTAGTCCACGTCGGCGTCGGTATTCTCCCGGCCCAGGCTCAGCCGCAGGGACCCGTGGGCCACCTCGTGGGGCAGGCCGATGGCCAGCAGCACGTGGGAGGGGTCCAGGGTGGCCGAGGAACAGGCCGAGCCGGAGGAGGCGCAGATGCCCTTGGCGTCCAGATGGAGCAGCAGGGCCTCCCCCTCCACCCCCTCGAACACCAGGGACGCGGTGCCGGGCAGCCGGTTTTCCCGGTCGCCGGTGACCTTGGCGTAGGGCAGTGCGCCCAGGCCGTCCAGCAGCCGGTCCCGCAGGGCGGCCAGGCGCTGGGCCTCGGCCTCCATGCCCGCCGCGGCCTCGGTGAGGGCGGCGGCCATGCCCACCGCCCCGGCCACGTTCTCCGTACCGGAGCGGCGGCCCTTCTCCTGCCCGCCGCCGTGGACCAGAGGCGGCAGCCGCAGCCCCTTGCGGACATACAGCCCGCCCACGCCCCGGGGCCCGTGGAACTTGTGGCCCGAGAAGGACAGCAGGTCGCAGTTCCACGCCGCCACGTCCACGGGGATGTGGCCCACCACCTGGACGGCGTCGGTGTGGAACAGCACCCCCGCCGCCCGGGCGATGGCCCCGATAGCGGCGATGGGCTCCACGGTGCCGATCTCGTTGTTGGCCGCCATGATGGAGATGAGGGCGGTGTCCGGCCGGATGGCGGCCTTCACCGCCTCCGGGTCCACCCTGCCCAGCCCGTCCACCGGCAGATAGGTGACCGCAAAGCCCTGCTTTTCCAGCCACTGGGCCGTGTGGAGGATGGCGTGGTGCTCGATGGCCGAGGTGATGATGTGCTTCTTGCCCTTGGCCGCCCCCAGCTCGGCTGCCCCCTTCAGGGCCCAGTTGTCGGCCTCGGTGCCGCCGGAGGTGAAGAAAATCTCCTCCGGCCGGGCGTTCAGATGGGCGGCGATGGCCCCCCGGGCCTCCTCCAGCCGGCTCTTGGCATCCTGCCCGAAGGCGTAGAGGCTGGACGGATTGCCGTAATCGTCCTGAAAATAGGGCATCATGGCCTCCAGCGCCCGGTCGGACAGGCGGGTGGTGGCCGCGTGGTCGGCATAAATGAAGTGGGACATGCTTGTCAGCTCCTTCCAGAAAACATACAATTTACTTAATTCATATCTGAATACTATGATTATACCCAGCATATTCCCCCTTGTCAACCCTCTTTTTGTGTTCCCGTTGCAGGGATGGCACCGCCATGGTATACTTGTTGTGCAAGCGGCCAAAGTTCGACGCAAACGCGCAAACCGGCCGAACAACGAGAGGGAGGAACTCCGAATGACTGGTTCAAGTTCAAAAATCCGCAGGAAACGCAACCTGTCTCCCCGAATCGTGTCCCTGCTCATGGCCGCCGCGCTGGCGGCCTCCATGCTCTGTCTGCCCGCCGCCCAGGCCGCCCAGGCGGGGACGGCCTACGCCCGGACACAGGCGGTCTTTGTGGACGGGAAGGCCGTTCCCTTCCACACCTACGCCCTGAAGGACGGCAACGGCAACGAGACGAACTATGTGAAGCTTCGGGACATTGCCAGCGTTTTGAACGGCACCCCCGCACAGTTCCAAGTGACGTGGGACGGCGCGGTCGTCATTCAGAGCAAAACAGCCTATCAGCCCGACGGCTCCGAGCTGTCCACCCCCTTCAGCGGCGACCAGCCGTACAGCGTCAACACGGCGCCCGTCAAAATCGACGGGGCAGAGGTGACTCTGTCGGCCATCGTCCTGACCGACGCAGAGGGCGGGGCCTATACCTACTTCCAGCTCCGGGACCTGGGCAAGGCGCTGGGCTTCGGCGTGGACTGGAACGGGAAAAATATCGTCGTCACCAGCGGGGGCGGCGCCGCGGCGCCTGTCCAGCCGGTCAGCGTACCGCCCCAGACCAGCGTGACCGCCGGGGGCATGACGCACACCCTGGCCCTGAAGGAAGACGGCACCCTTCTGGCGTGGGGCTCCAACGATTCCATGCAGCTTGGCCAGGGTAGGGACGTAACCGAGTCCACGGCCCCCATGGCGGTCCAGGGCCTGTCCGCCGTGGCGGTGGCCGCCGGGTCTGACTTCTCCGTGGTGCTGAAGGCCGACGGCACCGTATGGCAGTGGGGCTACAATCGGGACAGCGAGCCTCAGGCGGTGGACATCAGCGGCGTAACGGCCATCGCGGCCGGACAAACCGATATACTGGCGGTAAAGGACGACGGCACCGTTTGGCAGTGGTACCTCAACGAGCAGCCCGCGCAGGTCCCCGGCCTGACCGACATCGTCCGGGTCTCCGGCGGCAACGGACACTGCCTGGCGCTGGACAGCCATGGAGATGTCTACGCCTGGGGGAACAACCACTGGGGCCAGCTTGGCGACGGCACCACCGAGTCCCGGGACGCCCCCGTCCAGGTCTCCGGCCTGGCCGGCATCGTGGACGTGGCGGCGGGCACGATTCACTCCCTGGCCGCCGGCGCCGACGGCACCGTCTACGCCTGGGGCTGCAACAGCTATGGGGAGCTGGGGAACGGCGAGACGCTGAGCATGTCCACCGAGCCGCAGGTGGTGCAGAGCCTCACCGGCGTGGTCCAGGTCTCCGCCGGCAACGAGACCTCCATGGCCCTGACCCAGAAGGGGGAGGTCTACACCTGGGGCTACGGGGAGTACGGTCAGTTGGGCAACGGGACCTGCGAAATCGCCTGCACGGCGACCATCAAGGTGGACGCCCTGCCCCAGAACGTGGTCTACATTGCCTCCGGCATGTATCACAACCTGGCGGTGACCGGCGACGGCGCGCTCTACACTTGGGGCCGAAACAAAAACTACCAGTTGGGCACTGGCAATCATGCAAACAAAGATTTACCGCAGCGCGTGTTAGAGGGGCTCAAATGAGACAGAGGACCCCCACCCACTTGTAAAGTGGGTGGGGGTCCTTTTTTCTTACTCTCCCGCCAGTTGGGCCGCCTTGGCGTGCTGCTTCTCCACCAGGTCGGCCAGGGTGATGTGGTCCACCACGCCGGAGACCGCCTGCTGGATCTCCCGCCACACGTCCAGGGTGACGCACTGCTCGGCCCGGGCGCAGCACTCGCTGCCGTCCACGCAGCTCACCGGGGCCAGACTCCCCTCCAGAGGGCGCAGAATCTCCCCCACGGTGTAGTCCTTGGGCTCCCGGGTCAGCAGATAGCCGCCCCCGGCCCCCCGGACGCTGCGCACCAGCCCCGCCCGGGACAGGGGGGTCACGATCTGCTCCAGATATTTGTCGGAAATGTCCTGCCGCTGGGCCACGTCCCGGAGGGGGACCGGCGCGCCGGGCTCGGCCAGGGCCAGGTCCAGCATGAGGCGCAGGGCGTACCGCCCCTTGGTGGAAATCTTCATTGGGATCCTCCCCATTCCTTTTGTTGCACCTATAATACCACGGGAATAGTATGTTTTTCAAGTGTTACTTGACATTCCATTCTACAAGTTGTAGAATCCACCTATAAACTACATTATGTAGGTTGGAGTGATTTTCATGAACCAGCTCCCTAAAATGTCCGAGTCCGAGCAGGAGGTCATGCGCGCGGTGTGGGCCATGGGCGGTTCCGCCACCTCCCCCGCCCTCCACGCCGCCCTGCTCCAGAGCCGGGACTGGAAGCTCAACACGGTCCTCACCTTCCTGTCCCGGCTGGCCGCCAAGGGCCTGATCCGGGTGGACAAGCAGGGCCGGGGACGGCCCAGCCGCTACACCGCCGCGATGACCGAGGATGAGTACAAGCGGGCCGAGACCGCCGCCTTCCTGGGCCAGGTCCACGGCGGCTCGGTGCAGAGCCTGATGACCGCCCTCTGCGGCGAGGAGACCCCGGACGCCCAGACCCTGGCCGAGCTGAAGGACTGGTTCCTCCGGCTGGAACAGGAGCCGTAGGCCATGCTGGACGCCGTGTTTCACCAGGCGCTGGCCCTGTCCCTCACCGGCGGCGGCCTGTACCTGCTGGTCCAGCTCGCCCGGCTGTGGACGGAGGGCCGCTGTTCCGCCCGCTGGCAGTTCGGCCTGCGGCTGGCCGTGCTGGGGGCCTTCCTGCTCCCCGTGGGGGCGGTCCTCTCCGCCCTGCCGGGGCCGGAGGCGTCCGCCCCCGCCGTCCAGGCCGCCCCGGCCGCCGCCTCCCTCCTCGCGCTCTCCGCCGTGGCGGCGGCCTCGGCCC
>UQGJ01000030.1 GCA_900540545.1 uncultured Eubacteriales bacterium | reverse complement strand
TTCCCAGGGTTCTTTTCGAGAAAAGAATCCTGGCCCCCGCGGCAGCGGCCCCCGGGGGGTCTCCCCTTCCTAACATCTTTCTAACATTTCCCCGCAACCCCCTGATACGACGCGATTTGCCAGGGCTTGGCCGTTTACAAAATGGCTTGTCTGTGGTAGGATAAAAGGCAACATTCCACCCCACCGACGCGTTCAATTGGAGGCAGCATATGAGGCGATTTGGCATGCGCGCCACGGCATTGGCCCTGGCGGCGCTCATTGGATTATCCCCCGCGGCCCTGGCATCCCAGGCCCTGGGCGACGAGTTACATAGCGGCACCGTGGGCCTGGCCCCCGGCACCGACTACACCAAGCAGGTCTTTTGGGGCAACTCCAAGTCCGACCTGCGCACCGAGCGGTACTTCACCTATTCTCCTGGCTCCGGGGTTTACCCCACCGTGGCCTACGGCGACAGCGTGCTGTCCCGGGCCACCCTCACCAACATGGCCAAGGGCCTGGAGGCCCAGGGCCACCGGGTGGTGGGCGGCGTCAACGGCGACTTTTACATGGTCACCACCGGCGAGCCCCTGGGCATCGTGGTCTCCGACGGGGTCCTGCGCTCCACCTCCGGCGGCTACTACGCCGTGGGCTTCCGGGAGGACGGCTCCGCCTTCATCGGCTGGCCCGCCGTCAGCGTCACCGCCACCTTTTCCGGCTACACCCTGGCCGTCCGGGATGTGAACAAGATCCGCACCGGCACCGCCGGGGACCCGGACAGCGGCGGCTACTTTCTCTTCACCGAGGACTTTGGCAAGACCACCCAGAACACCAGCCCCGGCGTGGACGTAATCCTCTCCCCCGTCACCGACAATCTGGGGACCACCGTGGACGTGGACCTGGATGTGGAACCCACCGGCAACGAGGGCGGCGAAGCCGCCCCGGCCAGCGAGACCCCCGGCAACGCCGACATCTCCGACTCCCAGGGCATCGCCCCCGGCGAGGCCCCCTCCGGCCAGGACACCGAGGTCCCCTCGGTGATTCAGGGCACCCTCACCCGCACCGACCAGCTCACCATCGGCGGGCGGGTCTCCTGCGTGGTGGAGCAGGTCCTCCAGTCCACCGGCCCCATCGACATCCCGGAGGGGAAGATGGTCCTGTCCATCAACAACAATTCCCACGAGTGGCTGGTCACCATGGCCTCCCAGCTCCAGCCCGGCGACCGGGTGGAGATCGACGCCACCAGCACCGACGCCCGCTGGAACGACGCCACCACCGCCATCGGTGGCTTCTACCGCATCGTCTCCAACGGCCAGGTGGGCCCCCACACCGATAATGCCGCCAACCCCCGCACCGCCATCGGCATCAAGGCCGACGGCTCCGTGGTCTTCTACACCATCGACGGCCGCCAGCCCGGCTACTCCGTGGGGGCCACCCTCACCCAGGTGGCCCAGCGGCTCATCGAGCTGGGCTGTGTGGACGCCGTGGGCCTGGACGGCGGCGGCTCCACCACCATCGGGGCCACCATGCCCTGGAACAACGAAATGGAGGTCCTGAACCAGCCCTCCGACGGCTCCGTCCGGGCGGTGAGCAACGCGGTATTTCTGGTCTCCGACCTGAAGCCCACCGGCATCCTGGACCACTTTATCGTCACCCCCTACGACAACTTCGTGCTGGCGGGGGCCCAGGTCAAGCTCCAGGCCCTGGCCGCCGACACCGCCTATTACAGCATGCCGTACAGCAAGGAAGTGACCTGGTCGGTCTACGACGGCGACGGCATGGTGGACACCGACGGCGTCTTTACCTCCGGCGGGGAGAGCGGCACCACCTACGTCACCGCCACCAGCCAGGACGGCGCCGCCACCGGGCAGGCGCCGGTCACGGTGGTCAGCACGCCGGACACCATCACCGTCCAGCGGCAGGACACCGGCGAAACCATCACCAGCCTGTCCCTGGACCCCGGCCAGACCATCGACCTCTCCGCCTCCGCCACCTACCGCAAGCTCCCCCTCACTTCGCAGGATAACTGTTACGTGTGGACCGCCGAGCCCTCGGCGGGCACCGTGGATGAAAACGGCCTCTTCACCGCCGCCGCCAAGAGCGGCACCGGGGAGCTCACCGTCAGCGCGGGCGGGGCCATCGTGCGCATCCCCGTCACCATCGCCGGCCACGTTCAGACCCTGGATACCTTCGAGGACGACGCCGGGATGGCCGCCTTCACCGCCACTGACACCATCACCGTGGCCCCCGAGACCGTGGCCGACCAGGTACGCTACGGCCTGCGCAGCGCGCGGCTGGCCTACAACGCCGCATCCGGCACCGCCCGGGTGGCCGTGGACCTGACCATCCTCCAGGGCGAGCGCTACCTGAGCCTGTGGGTGTACGGCGACGGCTCCGGCAACGCCCTCACCGCCACCATCGCCGACCAGGCGGGCCAGACCAGCGACGTGGTCCTCACCGCCCTGGACTTCACCGGCTGGAAGCAGGTCTCCGCCGCCCTGCCCGACGCCGCCCTGGCCCTGCGGGCCCTCAGCGTCATCTACGCCGGCGGCGAGAAGAACAGCGGCACCCTCTGGATCGACCAGCTCACTACCTCCAACGAGGACTTCGTGGACGACGTGTCCCCCACCGTGGTGGTGAAGGCCGAGGGCACCACCCTCACCGCCACCGTCACCGACAACGTGGATAAGCGGTTCGAGTCCGCCGCCATCACCGCCACCTGGGACGGGGCGCCCCTCTCCTTCCAGTGGGACGCCGGCAAGGGCAAACTAACCGCCACCATCCCCGGCGACGACGGCAGGCTCCACCGGGCCACCGTCACCGCCACGGACCAGAGCGGCAACATCGGCCGGGGGGCCGCCAACGTCCTGCCCCTGGCCATGACCGACCCGGACAACGCCACCGTCCCCGCCGACGGCGGCCCCTTCATCGACATGACCGCCCACTGGGCGGGGCTGTACACCACCTACCTCTACAACAAGGGCGTGGTCAAGGGGGTGGAGACCAACGCCGGGTATCAGTTCCAGCCCGAGAAGAACATCACCCGGGGCGAGTTCTTCGTCATGGTGGCCCGCTGGATGGGCCTGGACCTGACGGCCTATTCCGGGGTGGAGCTGCCCTTCGCCGACGCCGGGAGCATCCCGGCCTGGGCGCTGGACGGGGTCAAGGCCATGTACGCCCAGGGGGTCCTGAAGGGCAGCCTGGACAACGGCGTCCTCACCTGCCGCTCCGGCGACACCATCAGCCGGGCCGAGGCCATGACCATTCTGGGCCGCATCCAGCCCAAGGGTTATAGTCAGAAGGCCCTGACCTTCGGCGACGCGGACAGCGTGGCCGAGTGGGCATTGCCCTACGTCCAGTCTCTGGTGGGCCAGGGCATCGTCTCAGGCTACGACAACCAGCTCCGCCCCGCGGACCCCGTGAAGCGGAGCGAGGTGGCGAAGATGCTGTTTTATATGCTCTAAGATGCCTCCGGCGGGTCCCCTTTCTTCTCGAAGAAAGGGGACAGAAAGAAGGACCAAGGGGCCGACACGGGGGATTGACATCCCCCTATCGTCGGTCCCCTGGACCCTGGAGAACGGACCGGCGGCGGTTCGGTTTATGTTGGTCAGCAAGACTTGTAAGCCGTTGCAGCTCGTATCGGTCTGGCGCTAGAACCACTCCGGCTACCGCCCCTCATGTAAGAGCCGGGCAAGACTTGTGAGTAGTTGCGTTTTCATCGGTGCAAACAAGCCGCCACCAGGTTTATGCGCCGCGCCTGTCATTGCGAACCAGGCCGCAGGCTGGTGTGGCAATCCGCATTCCCCGTCCCGCCCGCAGGCGAAATTGTCCATTTTCAATTATCAATTATCAATTCTTCTTCCCCTCACCCAAAACCGGGCAGGGCCGCATGTGCGGCCCTGCCCGGTTTTTCTCACTCTCACACCTGTAATCCCGCGATGAACTGCCTTGCCGTCCGGGGGGTCCGGCCGGGAACGCGCATGTCCCACTGGACGGCCCGCTCCCGCAGCTCGGCGGCGGGGAGGTCCACCCCCGCCTGCCGGGCCAGCTCCTCCACCAGGGCCAAAAACTCTGCCTTGTTCAGGGACAGGTAGGGGATGCGCAGGCCGAAGCGGTCGGAGAGGGCCGTCTTTTCCTGGATGGTCTCCTGGCGGTCCACCTCGTCCCCGGCCCGGGAGCTGAAGGTCTGCCGCACCAGGAGGCGGCGGTTGGAGGTGGCGTAGATGGCCACGTTGTCCGGCCGCTTCTCCAGCCCCCCCTCCAGGATGGTCTTGACCATGGAGTAGGTCTTGTCGTCCTCGTCGAAGGCCAGGTCGTCGATGAAGAGGATGAACCGCTGCATCCGCCCGCCCAGGCTGCGGATCAGCCCCGCCATGTCCCGGAGGTCGTCCTTTTGGATCTCAATGAGCCGCAGGGCCTCGAATCCCGGCACGGCCAGCAGGGACTTCACCGTGGCCGACTTGCCAGTGCCGCTGTCGCCGTAGAGCAGCACGTCGTTGACCCGGCGGCCCTCCAAAAAGGCCCGGGTGTTGGCCACCACCTGATCCCGCTGGAGGTCGTAGCCCACCAGCTCCTCCTCGCCGGGGCAGTCCGGGTCGTGGACGGGGATGAGGGACCCGTTGGACCAGAGGAAGGCCCTGTACCTGGCAAAGAGGCCGGAACCGTTGGCCCGGTAAAAGGCCGTCAGCTCCTCGAAGGTACAGGGGGACTGGGCCCGCCACCGGGGCAGGTGCCCCAGCACGGTGGAGAACTCCGGGGGCAGGAGCTTGGCCATGGCGTGGATGAACCGGTCGCAGTCCAGCCCGGCCAGCAGGCTGAAGGTCTCCACATCCCGCCGGGCGGCGCTCTCCAGGGCCGGGTCGGCCTCCCCCCGCTCCAGGGCGGCGGGATAGGGTGCGTCGGCATACCGAAGGGCCTCGTCCAGCCACTCCCCCAGCCCCGCCTTGCCCTCCTGGCGCAGGCGGCAGAACAGGTCGGCGTAGGCCTCCACCGACTCCTCCCCCCGGCCCTTGGCCAGGGCGTCCAGCAGCCGCCGGAGGGCCTCCATCACCGGCATGTCCAGCAACACCCGGTAGGCCGAGACCCCCAGCAGGGCCGCGCGCAGCTCCAGAATCATGCCTCTCCCTCCCCGATTTTGCCGTGCTTCCAGTCCAGGAAATCCAGCAGCTTTTGGGCGTCCAGATTCATCACCAGTTCCCGCGGGAAATCGGCCTCCCGCACCAGCTCCAGCACACCGTCCAGGCCGCCCACCGCCGAGGGGTCGTGGGCGTCGCTGCCCAGAATCACGGGGACCTGGTATTTTTTACAGAGCTCCAGCATCTCCAGATAGTTTTCCCGGCTCCTGGCCCCCTTGGCGGGGTGGCGCAGGGAGCTGTTGTTCAGCTCCAGCAGGGTGTGGTACTCCCCCGCCGCGGGGACAATTTGGGTATAGTCCAGCTCCACCGCCCGCTCATCCGGGTGGACCACGGCGTCCACCCAGGGGTTTTGGAGGACGGCCAGCATGTCCTTGGTGTTCTCGGCCTTCGTCCCCAAATCGTAGCAGAGGTTGTGGACCCCGGCCAGCCGGTAGTCCAGCAGGGCCAGCTCCCGCCGGGCCAGGTCCAGGCCGCCGCCGTTGAGGATATTGATTTCCGCACCCAGCAGGATTTGAACACCGTAGAGGGTCCGGGGCACCACCTCCAAATTGTGGAAGTAGATGGAATGGCAGGCGCCGGGGATGCGGGGGCCGTGCTCGCTCATGCCCAGCAGCTTCAAGCCCCGCTCCGCCGCGGCCTGAGCCATCTCCCGGATGGTGCCGTAGGCGTGGCCGCTGGCGATGGTGTGGGTGTGGATGTCCAGCTGGAGTTCTTTTGCGTCTATGCTCATGGGTGGTCTTGTCTCCTCATATCTCTCATTTTTACGGTCTATTGTACCGCACATGGGCGGGATTTTCAAGGGAGGCGTGCCCTGCCGGGGGCGTTCCTTTCTCCTTTGAGAAAGGAACCGAAAGAAAACCAGGAGGCCGACACAGGGCTTTTCAAGCCCCTATTGTCGGCCCCCTGGACCCTGGGATGCGTCCGGGCGGCGGTACGGTTTATGTTGGTTGGCAAGACTTACAAGCCGTTGCAGCTCGTATCGGTCCGCGCCCAAACCACTCCGGCTATCGCCCCTCGGCATATCACCCGGCAAGGCTTGATAGTAGTTGCGTTTTCATTGGTGCAAACAAGCCGCCATTGGTAAAAGCATTTTAGAATTGACTCCCGCCCTTTGCCCGCCCGCTGTTAACCGCCAGCGCCCCTCTCACCCCTTGAAGTCAAAGGGATACAGGGCCCAGTCAAAAAAGAAGGGGCGAAAAGCGGATTTGACAGGATAGACGATTTCCCAATGCTCAATTTCAAACAGCCAAACGCCGTCAGCCCGATCCGTGGATCGCAGGCGGCCCTCCAAGATGAAACGGTTATCCCCATAGAGCGTGAGTTCCTCCGTCAGCACATCAAAGGGGTCTTGACCGGAGACAATCAGGGGCAAGCCCGTCTCCAGCGGCGTGAACACGTCGGCCTGCGTGGCGGCGGCCTCCGCAACGAACCACACCTCCGTCATCTGGTCTGTCCTGCACAACAGCCGGACGGTCCGCCCCTCCAGGGTATTGGGGTCTAGGTCGCCGCTGTCCAGCCGCACCTCCCGCGCCTTCTCCACAAATTGCGTGGAGCGGTAGGCAAGCAGCAACACGCCGCAGAACAGCAGGGGCGCCAGCCACAAGGCCCACCGCCTGCCCTTTTTGTCCATCACGCTTCCCTCCTCCGCCCCCTGCTTCCTTCGGACGCCTTTTTATGCTATAATATCGCATTGCAGCACACTGCCGCAAGTCTAAGATGAAAACGAGGCCGCCATGAACGAGAAAGAAGTTGCGGAGCTCCGCCGCCGACTCAAACCGGAGAAAAACGCCATCACCCACGTCCGGGGCTGCTATGTCAACGAGAACCGGGAGATCATCTCCCAGTTCGACCAGTCCCTGGGCCTGATGAGCCAGACCGAGACCGAGATGATCCTCAACACCCTGCGCAAGACCCTGTCCGGCGGGCTGGGGAAAAACCTCACCGACCTGTCCTTCGCCACCGGACAGGTGGTGGACAGCGACGAGCACCGGCTGCTCATGGCCCTGCGGGACTCCTCCCTGGCCGACGAAAACGCCGTCCAGGCCCTGTTCCAGCGGGCCATCGCCGCCCTGTCCCTGGAGGGGAACTACCTCATTCTGTTGGCCCGGGATGCCTACGACGTGCCCTTCCGCTCCAGCGACGGGACCGACCAGGGGGACGCCGCCAGCGAGGTCTACTCCTACATCCTGTGCGCCATCTGCCCGGTGAAGATGACCAAGCCCGCCCTGAGCTACCGGGCCGAGCAGAACCAGTTCTGCCACCTGCCCGTGGACTGGGTGGTGTCCCCGCCGGAGGTGGGCTTCCTCTTCCCCGCCTTCAACGACCGCGCCTCGGACATCTACGGGGCCCTCTACTACGCCAGGGACGCCGCCGACAACCAGCAGTCCTTCATCGACGCGGTGTTCCGGGTGGACCCGCCCATGCCCCCCGCGGCCCAGAAGGAGACCTTCGAGGCCATTTTGTCGGCCAGCCTGGACGACGAGTGCAGCTACGAGGTGGTCCAGGCGGTCCAGGACACCTTCTGCGGGCTGATTGCCGAGCACAAGGAGAGTAAGGAGCCGGAACCGCTGGCGGTGTCCAAGGGGGCGGTGAAGCAGGTGCTCTCCGCCTGCGGCGTCTCCGACGCCAAGGCCACGGCCTTTGAATTCAAATACGCCGACGAATTCGGCGGGGACACCATGCTGAGCCCCAAGAACCTGGTGGACACCCATCAGCTGGAGATCCGCACCCCCGATGTGACCATCCACCTGAGCCCGGAGCGCAGCGACCTGGTGGAGACGCGAATCATCGACGGTAGCAAGTACATCCTCATCCGCGCCGACGAGGGTGTGGAGGTCAACGGGGTCAATATCCGCATCACAGAGTAATCTATGGCTGCATCCGCTAAGCCGCCCGCCGGGAGTCCTCCCGGCGGGCGGCTTTGTCTATTTTTTTCAAAACGGGACGTACGGACCATCCCTATGCCAAAAATAATATTTACCAGGAAACAAAATAGATAAAACATTTTCTTCCAGTTTATAAAAAGTGCATATTTTTGACAACAAACGATTCTTTAATTGCCATCAGAATAGCAATCTTTTAATATATAGCAGGAAAAATGCCAGACTTGACACGGAAATCTCCTGGTGCTATCATTTGGTTTACCAGGAAACAATAATGGAACGAGGGGTCGTCTGATGTACGAATTCTACAACGAGGTAGAAAAACAGGTGGTCCGGATTTTCAACTGTTACAGCGAGCTTCAGCGCAGGCAGTATGAGTATTCGCCGGGGGCGCGGCTCTACCCTTCCGAGATCCACGCCATAGAGTGCATTGCTCTGACCAACCCCATCAACGTGACGGAGCTGTCCCGCATGCTGGGGATGACCAAGGGCGGGGTCTCCAAATGCGTGGGCAAGCTGGAGAAGATGGGGCTGGTCCGGCGGTATAAATACGTCAGGAATCAGAAAGAGGTCTACCTCCACCTGACCGAGCAGGGCTTGGCGGCCTTCCAGGGCCACCAGGACTATCACCAGGGGATGAATCAGGCCATGGAGGCGTATGGCGAGGGCCTGACCCAGGAGCAGGGCGAGGAGATCCTGCGGTTTCTCAACACCTATTTGGAGCAGATGCAGGGCCTGCTGGCCAAGTCCAGCGGCCAGCCCAACGAAGAGAAGGGAGAATGAGACATGGATATCGTGCTTTCCTCCGCATCCCACCACGCGATGCTCTTTGCCTATCTGGCCAAGGAGACCATCGACACCTTCGGCCCCAGCGGTGAACAGGCCGTCACCGCCGGCGTGAACCGCTACGGGGAGCAGCGGGGCCACCGAATGGCCCTGCGGACCCTGGCGGACGGCAACCCCCTGGACGTGGAGAATTACCTGGTCTATGGCGAGTGGGAAGCCTTCCCCGGCCAGATGGACCTGCGTTTTCCGTGCTACGCCCCCGAGGTCAGCATGCAGAACTACCGCTGCCCCTGGCATACGGAGTGGAGCAAACGGGGGCTGGAGGAATACGGCCGCTTTTACTGCCGGGACGTGGACGCCGCCCTGGCCCGGGGCTATAACGGCATGAAGCTCAAGCTGGTGGGCAGCCGGATGCAGGGCGACGCCTGCTGCGACTTCATCTTCCTGGGCTGCAGCATTCCCGCCAATCGGATGGAGGCCTTCAACCGCAAGCGGGCCCAAATCGGCAGCAAGGCCAAAATGCCCTGGGAGTACCACGTGGGGCACCTGTACCGCACCATGCGGGAGGCCATTGTGGACGCCTTTGGCGCCGAGGGTGAGGCTGCCGTGGCCCGGGCCATGGAGCAGTACCGCAAGGAATACGGCGACGACGCCCACGCGCTGGTGCTGAAGTATGCCGACATCGACTATGGCGCCATGCCCCCCTATGCGGGGATCGAAAGCGGGGCCGAGGTATGAGGCGCAGCTTCGACCGCACCATCGAATGTGACCTGCTGTCCGTGGGCGGCTCCGGCGCCGGCGTGACCGCCGCCATCTACGCCGCCCGCCAGGGGCTGGACGTGGTCCTGGCCTCCAAAGGCAAGGTGGGCTTCAGCGGCAACGCCATCATGGCCGGCGGCGGGTTCGGCATCGACGGCCAGAGCGGCCGGGACTTGCTGGGGCTGGAAGATGCCGACCCCGCCTTTACCAAGGATAGGATGTTCGACTGCATCGTGAAGGAGTCCTTCTTTCTGGCCGACCAAAATATGGTGGAGCAGTATGTGGAGGAAGGGCCCGTCGTGGTCAAGGACTACATGGGCTGGGCCCAGCGGGCGGGGCAGGACTTCGTGTTCTGCAAGCCCTGTAACTGGATCGCCTCCGGCCTGAGCTTCACCAAGGCCCTGGTCCAGGGCTTGAAGGAGACCCCCCAGGTCCGGGTGGTGGAGGACGTGACCATTCTGGAGGTCCTGACCAGCGGCGGCCGGACCTGCGGGGCCATCGGCCTGGATATTTACACCGGGGAGCTGATCCTCTTCCGATGCGGGGCCGTGGTCCTGGGCACAGGCGGCTATCAGCCCTTCAGCAGGAACAACACCGTCACCGACATGACGGGGGACGGCCCGGCCATGGCCTACCGGGCCGGGGCGAAGCTGACCGACATGGAGTTCATCCTCTCCTTCCCCACCGCCGTGGTGCCCCAGGAGATGAAGGGTTCCATTTACCCCTATGTCTTTGAGTACAACATGCGCAACCTCAAGTACACGGTCCGGGACAAAAACGGGGACCCGCTGCCAATCCCGGAGGAAATCATCCGCCTCTCCCGGGGCGGAAAACTCAGCAAGCTGGTGGCCTCCTATTACTTCGGCTACGCGGAGGAGGCCGGGCTGGCCGGCCCCAACGGCGGCTTCTTTTACGACTACTCCGAGAACAGCCGGGAGGAAAAGGAGAAGGGGTTCGCCCTCTTTTACAGCCGCTTCGACCGCTGGCATCGGCACGGCTACTACAAGGGCGAGAGCCTGGCGCGGGTCGAGCAGATGATCTATGACGACGAGCCGCTGGAAGTCGGCCTCGGCGCGGAATACTGCATGGGCGGCGTGGAAATCAACGAAAAGATGGAGACCGGCGTGCCCGGCCTCTACGTGGCGGGCGAGGCCGGCAGCGGCGTCTTTGGCGCCTGCCGGGTGGGCGACGGCCTGGTGGAGATGATGTGCCAGGGCATGCGGGCCGGACTCAGCGCCGCAGACTACTGCGCCGGGGCAGGACGGCCCGAGGTAGACGAGGACCAGGCCGGCCGCCTGCTGGACAAGCTGCTGTCCCCCTTTGAAAACCAGGATGGACGCAGCCCCATCGCCTTTTACCAGGACATCGAGCGGATTTGCGACCAGGGCTTCGGCGTCATTCGGGACGGACCGCGGCTGGAGCGGGCCCTGGAGGAACTCCAGGCGCTGAAGGCCGAATGGCCCACCCTGACGATTTCCACCGCCAGCCGCGCCTACAACGCCGAATGGCTGATGGCCCTCCAGGCGGAAAACCTGCTCACCTGCTGCGAGGCGGGCATCCGGGCCGCCCTGCTTCGTAAGGAGAGCCGAGGCTGTCACATCCGCCGGGACTATCCGGCGGTGGACCACGACCACTATTGGGTGAAGTTCGTCCACCGGCAGGTGGACGGGCATATGGAGACGGACCAGCGCCCGCCCGTCCGCACGAAGCTGGCGCCGCCCACCGGCTCCCGGGCCTCCGTCATCGACTACTTCCTGGACAACAGCCTGGACTACCACCGGTGAGAGAGAGGGATATGCGATGAACGTACAAATCGACCGATACGACCCGGACTCCGGTCGGAGCTGGGTGGACACCTTTCAGGTGCTGGAGACCGACCGCTGCCGCATGACCGTGATGGATGTGCTGGAGTACATCACGCTGCACCTGGACCCCACCGTGGCCTATTACCGCCACAGCGTCTGCGACCACGGCATCTGTGGGCGCTGCGCCCTTCAGGTCAACGGTAAGGCCGCGCTGGCCTGTCTGGCCGTCGCCAACGACTATGAGTCCCTCCACCTCTCCCCCGCCGCCGGGCGGGCGGTGGTCCGGGACTTGGTGACCCGCCCCCGCTGAAGCGCCAAGGACACGGGGATGGAGCCCCGTGATTGGAAATAGAGAGAAAACGATAGGAGGAATCACTATGGCAAGTCCCGTTCCCCAGAAGAACATCGATGAGTTCCAGCTTCCCAAGGGCAACGTCCTGAAAAAGCTCGCCTACATCCTCGCCTTTGTCGGACCGGCCTCCATGATCTGCTCCACCTCCATGGGCCCCGGCACAGCCTCCTCCTGCATCCAGGCCGGTTCTCTGTTCGGCTACGACCTGCTGTGGGTCATCGTCCTCAGCGGCATCATGTGCGGCGGCGTGGCCTACATCGGCGCCAAGGCCACCGCCATCTCCGGCATGAATGTGTTCGACCTGATCCGCAGTAAGATTGGCAAGGTGGCCACCGCCATCCTCTTTGTGGTAGTGCTGTGTACCTGGATGATGGTGATCTACAGCCAGGGCGCCACCATGAAGCACCTCAACGACCTGCTGTTCGGCACCTCCATCTCCCCCTTCAGCTTCGTCATCACGCTGGTCATCATCGCCTACCTCTATGTGGCCAGCTCCAACAACCGCATCATCAAGATCGCCTCCGTGATGTGCACCATCATGGCCGTGATCTTCTTCGTGAACGTGTTCTTCGTCAAGCCCGACCTGGGCCAGATGGCCAGCGGCCTAGTGCCCGGCCTGCCCACCAAAGAGGAAGCCATCATCATCGCCGGCGTCATCGGCGGCTCCGCCCCCGGCACCTCCGCCCTGTGGTACTCCTACTCCGTGAAGAACCAGAAGTGGGACAAGCCCTCGGCCCTGGGCTTCATCAAGTGGGACCAGATCATCTTCGCCCTCATGTTCACCATCTTCAGCCTGGGCATCTTCCTCTCCGGCGCCGCCGTCCTGAACCCCGCGGGCATCCAGGTCTCCTCCGCGCTGGATGCCGCCAAGGCCATTGAGCCTCTGGCCGGGGCCGCCGGCAAGTACATCTTCCTGCTGGGCTTCTGGGGCGCCGTGTTCACCACCATCGGCGGCATGAGCACCCTTGCCACCTACGCCATGAACAGCCTCTTCCACATCAGCGAGAGCAACTCCGACATCAAGGTCCGCCGCCTGGTCCTCATCGGCATCGTCCTGAGCCTCCTGGGTGGCCTGTCCGGCGGCAACGCCATGTCCCTGCTGGTCAACTTCATGGGTCTTCTGAACATCGGCGGCCTGGTCATCATCTGCATCCTCACCTACTACACCAGCCGGAAGAAGTTCGCCGGCGAGTTCACCAACAAGTGGTACACCACCGTCATGGGCGTGGTCATCCTGGCCTTCAACGTCTACTCCGCTTGGACCTATATCGCCCGTTTCCTTTGATTCCCTCCTCTCCCAACACAGAATATCCCCACCGGGACCGCCCCGGTGGGGATATTCTAAAAACCTGAAAGAAGGATGATGTCACATGGAACTGCAGGACCGCGTTGCGATCATCACCGGCGCCAGCTCCGGCATCGGCGCCGTGATCGCCCAATTTTATCTTAATGAGGGGGCCTACGTGTTCGGCTGCGGCCTGGAGCCGGAGGCCGGCTGGAGCCGGGAGCGCTTCGCCTACCGCCAGGCCGACATCTGCAAGCTGGAGGAGGCCCAGGCAGTGGTCTCGGCCTGCGAGGCCCGCTTCGGCGGGGTGGACATCCTGGTCAACTGCGCCGGGGTCACCGGCCTGGGCACCATCGACGACACCTCCGTGGAGGAGTTCCGCCGCCAATTTGAAATCAACGTCTTCGGCCTTTACACCATGACTAAGGCCGCCATCGACGCAGTGCGGAAGTCGGAGCACGCCGTCATCGTCAACATCGTCTCCGAGCTGGGGGTGAAGGCCATCCCCAACCGGGTGGCCTACTGCCCCTCCAAGGCGGCGGTGGAGATGCTCACCCGCTGTCTGGCCGCCGACTGCGGCCCCCGGGTGAGGGTCAACGGCATCCTGCCCGGCCTCACCGAGACCCCCATGACCAAGATGCGCTATGAGAACGCCCCCGACCCCGAGGCGGAGCGCCAAAAGACCCGGGACCGCTATGTGCTCAAGCGCATGTGCACCCCCGAGGACGTGGCCAACGGCGCGGTGTTCCTGGCCTCCGACCGCAGCTCCTTCATCACCGGCGACATGCTAGCGGTCTGCGGCGGCGGCCAGTTCATCACCTGCCAGTAAGGGGGCTGCTTCATGGACGTTCTATCCGAAGTCCGCGCCCTCGCGGACCACATGACGGCGCTGCGCCGGACCATCCACCAAAACCCGGAGCTGGGCTGGCAGGAGCACGACACCCAGGCCCTGATCCTGCGGGAGCTGGGCGAGCTGGGCATCCCCTGCGAGACCGTCTGCGGCACCGGCGTCATCGCCACGCTCCAGGGGGCCGCGCCGGGCCCCGTGGTTGGCCTGCGGGCCGACATGGACGCCCTGCCCATCCAGGAGAAGCCGGACATCCCCTACCGCTCCCGGCGGGACGGCGTCATGCACGCCTGCGGCCACGACTGCCACGTGGCCATACTGCTCACGGTAGCGCGGGTGCTGAAGGGGCATTTGGACGAGCTGCGGGGCACCGTCAAGCTCATTTTCCAGCCCGCCGAGGAGATCATCGAGGGCGCCCGCCAGCTCTCCGCCCTGCCCCAGCTTGCGGACCTAAACCGCATCGCCGCCGTCCACGTCTGGAGCGATCTGCCGGTGGGGAGCCTCTCCGCCGAGCCCGGCCCCCGGATGGCCTGCGCCGACAACATCTATCTCACCATCCACGGCAAGAGCGCCCACGGGGCACAGCCCCACCAGTCGGTGGACGCCATCGTGGCCGCCTGCGCCGTGGTGGAGCAGCTCCAGTTGATTGCCAGCCGGAAGGTGAATCCCCTGGAGCCGGTGGTGGTCACCATTGGGACCATCCGGGGCGGCACCCAGTCCAACATCATTGCCAACGAGGTGGAGCTCTCCGGCACCGTGCGCTGCTTCGACCCCCAGCTCCGCGCCGCGCTGCCCGGTCTGCTGGAAGGCATCGCCTCCGCCACCGCCCAGGCCCACGGAGCCACCTGCAGTTTTGAGTACCGCCCCTGCACACCGCCCACCATCAACGAGCCGGAGAGCACCGACATCGCCCGGCGGGCGGCCGCCAAGCTCTTCGGCGAGACCGCCCTGGTCCACCTGGAGCGGACCATGGGCGGGGAGGATTTCGCCTGGTATCTGGACAGAGTGCCGGGCTGCATGGTCTTTGTCGGGGCCAGGAACGAGGCCGCCGGGAAGTGCTATCCGCACCACCACGAGTGCTTCGACGTGGACGAAAACGCGCTGGTACAAGGGGCGGCCCTGCTGGCCCAGTTCGCCCTGGACGCCGGACAGACCTGACAGAAAGGAGCGCGCACATCATGCCGGAGGGAGAAAAAGTCAACTTCGCCGCGGAATTCAACAAGACCCGGGACGAACTGATGACCATGGATGAGACCGAGTTCCGGGCCCGCTTCCGGGAGCGGTGCCATCACACCCTGGAGATCCAGACCTATTCCTGTGCATACCGCGGCAGCAGCCTGCGGGCGGAGCAGACCCAGACCGTGGAAAAATTTTTGGACGTGTGGAAGGCCCGGGGCCTGCCGGAGCATCTGCCCGAGTATGCCTACGCCCAGTCCATCCTGGCGCTGGCCCGGAAGCTCCAGGCGGGAGAGGCGGCCGATTTGAGCCCCTTCCAGACGCCGCCCCTCACCGAGGCGGAGCGGCTGGTCTTCCAGCGGGTGGTCTATGAGCGGCGGTCCGTCCGGGAGTGGACGGACCGGCCCGTACCCGATGAGGTGCTGGACCGGGTGCTGGAGGCCGGGCTGTGGGCCGCCCACGCCTGCAACCTGCAGTCCATTCGCTATTTGGTGGTCCGGGAGACCACCACTCCCGGCCTCTTCCGGGGCAGCGACATCCCCGGCGGTCCGGTCCACATCGTGATATTGCAGGACATGCGGGTCTACCGGGCCAACCCCGTGATGCCGGAGAGCAACCAGCTTCTGGACGCCGGGGCGGCGGGCCAGAACCTGGTGCTGGCGGCCCACGCCAACGGGCTGGGCGGCTGCTGGCTCACCTTTACCAGTCAGGAGATGAAGGACCGCATCCGCGCGGCCACAGGGCTTGCGGACCACTACCGCATGACCACCTACGTGGACGTGGGCTGGCCCGACCAGTCCCCCTGCCCACCCCTGCGCATGGGCCTGGACGAGGCCGTCATCAAATCCTGTTAGGAGGAACAAGCCCCATGGAGAAAGCACTTTATCTCAACCACCTGACCATCCTGAACCGGGAGCTGATGGTGGCTCTGGGCTGTACGGAGCCCATCGCCATCGCCTATGTGGCCGCCAGGGCCCGGCAGGTCCTGGCGGCGGAGCCGTCGGCGTGTGTGGTGCGGTGCAGCGGCAACATCATCAAGAACGTGAAGGGCGTGACGGTGCCCAACTCCGGCGGCCGGAAGGGCATCGACACCGCGGCGGTCCTGGGCATCGTGGGCGGCGACCCCGACCGGGAGCTGGCGGTGCTGGAGACGGTCACCCAAGCCCACATCGACCGGGCGGCCCAACTGCTGGAGCAGGACTTCTGCCGCTGTGAGCTGGCCGAGGGGGTGGAGAACCTCTACATCGACGTTCTGCTCACCTCCGCCGACGGCCACAGCGCCCGGGTGGAAGCCAGGGAGTACCACAGCAACCTCACCCTGGTGGAAAAAGACGGCCGCGTGCTCTTTTCCAAGGGGGAGCCCGCCGCCGGGGCCGCCGAAGCCCCCGCGGGGGACAAGAGCCTGCTGACCGTGCGGAATATCCTGGCATTTGCCGACAGTGCCGCCATGGAGGACATCCGCCCGGTCATTCGCCGTCAGGTGGACTGCAACACCGCCATCGCCCGGGAGGGGTTGAGCGGCCGCTACGGCGTCCAGGCCGGGCGGACCCTCATGGAACACGGCGGAGAGGCCGACCTGCTGGTCCGGGCCAGGGCGGCCGCCGCCGCCGGCAGCGACGCCCGCATGAGCGGCTGCCCCCTGCCGGTCGTCATCAACTCCGGCAGCGGCAATCAGGGCATCACCGTCACCCTGCCCGTGGTGGAGTACGCCCGCGCCTATGGCGCCAGCGAGGAGCAGCTCTACCGGGCCCTGGTGTGCGCCAATCTCATCTCCATCCACCAGAAAAAATACATCGGCAGCCTGTCGGCCTACTGCGGGGCGGTCAGTGCGGCCTGCGGCGCGGCGGCGGGCGTAGCCTATCTCATGGGCGAGGGCTACGACGTCATCTGCGACACCATCACCAACACCATCGCCACCATCGGCGGCATGGTGTGCGACGGGGCCAAGGCCTCCTGCGCCACCAAGATCGCCACGGCGGTGGAGTGCGCTCTGAGGAGCCTGGAGATGGCCAGGGAGGGCCGGGCCTTCCAGCCCGGCGAGGGTCTGGTCAAGGAGGACGTGGAGTCCACCATCCAGAGCGTGGGCCGCATGGGCCGGGTGGGGATGCACGGCACCGACGTGGAAATTTTGAATATCATGCTGGGCAACTAATCTACCAAACTCACAAATAATAAAATTTCTAAACCCGTCATTCGGCTTGCCGGTCACTGTAGATTATTCCTTCCAAATGAAACCAGCTCTGCCACCGCATATGGAAAAGAATCCTGCGAATACTAACCTCTGTCTAGAAAAATAGAACCGCAGGAGGAATTTCATATATGAAAGCAACTGGCATCGTCAGACGGATCGACGATTTAGGCAGAGTCGTTATCCCCAAGGAAATCCGCCGCACCATGCGGATTCGGGAGGGCGACCCGCTGGAAATCTATACCAGCAAAGACGGCGAAGTCATCTTCAAGAAGTATTCCCTGATGGGCGGACTCAGCGATTTTGCCGTCCAGATGTGTGACACCCTGCACAAGACCACCGGGCGGGTGACGGTCATCTGCGACCGGGACACCTGCCTGGCCGTGGCCGGCACCGCCCGCCGGGAGCTGGCCGACAAGCGGGTCTCCGCCGAACTGGAGAGCATCATGGAGGGTCGCCAGATCTACCAGTGGAAGGAGGGCGACGAGCCCTGCTCCGTCTGCGAGGACGGGGACAAGTACCAACTCTCCATCGCCGCCCCCATCCTCTCCGAAGGGGACGTGCTGGGGGCCGTCCTCTTTGCCGCCCTCCCCGGCGACGCTCCCACCGGCGAGACCGAGTACAAGCTGGTCCAGACCATCGCCGGTTTTCTGGGCCGCCACATGGAGTCCTGAACGCGACGCCGCCTGAACCCCCTTTGCCGTCCAGGCAGAGGGGGCTTTTTCCGGCGTTGTCTTAAAGATGCAAAACAGGCGGTCACCCGTGCCGGACGGCCGCCTGCTCTTTGACGCCTTATACCAATAAGACGTACTGGAACTGAAATTTATAAAACTGCGTAGGTAAAGACATTCAAATCTACGATTTCTTTCCCACCCCAGTTTTTCTCTTGAACAGTATCAGGCTCTTTTATAAAACCATTTTTTATCAGTACTTTTTCAGAGAATACATTTTCAGGCATAACAAATGCTTTCAACTTCTGAATGTCCAAATCATTACAAAGGTAATCCATGATAAGCCTTACCGTATCAGTCGCAATCCCTCTGTGCCAATATGATTCGTTTATACGGTAGCCAATCGTTATTTGGTTCATTCTTTTTTTATAATCAAACAGCTCTGCAAGTCCTATGAGCTTATTAGGTTCATCGCACAGATAAATGCCTGCAATAATCAGTTTCTTTTTATCGAAATCTCTCCCGCCGAAGTTTCTAATTCCAGCAAGCAAATTGCCCCTGCTTTTTTGATATAGGAATGGAGGTATATATTGATAGACGTTAGGATTATTCGTAATTTCCATAAGGTCGTCCACATCACCTTCAACTATTTTCCTGATGATAATATGGTCATTTCTTAGGTATGGAAATGCTTCAAACAGCTCTGCCATTGTATTACCGCCTTCGTTCGCCCTATCCGCCTAAAACGTACGGTAAAAACATTATAACGGATTGCCCTCCACATTGCAAAGCAATCCCGCTTCCCCGTCCACTCCGCCACACGAAAAGCCACAGAGTCGGCCAGGTCCGGGCGTTGACAAGGGGGCGGCAGACGTGTTAAACTATATGTTACATTAACTGACCGCATATCGGCTTTGACTGAAACGAGGAGTTTATCCTCGTTTTTATTTTTGAATGAAATGAATTGAGGAGACCTATGACAGACCAGTCCTTTTCCCAGCTCGCCCTGGACCCCCGTATTGAAAAAGCCGTGGAGGCCATGGGCTTTGACACCGCCACCCCCGTGCAGGCCCAGGTCATCCCGCTGATCCGGGACGGGGCCGACGTTATCGCCAAGTCCCAGACCGGCACGGGCAAGACTGCCGCCTTCGCCATCCCCGCCCTGGAGGCCATCGACACCAAGGAGGACAAGCCCACCGTCCAGGTGCTCATCCTCTGCCCCACCCGGGAATTGGCCCAGCAGGCGGGGGAGGAGATCCGCAAGCTGGCCCGTTTCCTCCCCGGCATCCGGCTGGTGGAGGTCTACGGCGGCACCAACATGGAGCGGCAGTTCATCCAGCTCCGGCGGGCCAATCTGGTGGTTGGGACCCCGGGCCGGGTCATGGACCACATGCGCCGGGGCACCATCAAGCTCCAGCACCTGAAGATGATCGTCCTGGACGAGGCCGACGAGATGCTCAACATGGGCTTCAAGGAGGACATCGAGACCATTTTGCGGGACACGCCGGAGACCCGGCAGACCGTGCTCTTCTCCGCCACCATGCCCCCGGCCATCCTGGCCCTGGCCAAGACGTTCCAGCGGGACCCCCAGACAGTGGAGATCAATAAGGAGCAGGTGACCCTGGAGCAAATCGACCAGAGCTGCGTGGAGGCCCCCATCAGCCAGAAAAAAGAGGCCTTGAACCTGTTGCTGCGGCTCCACCGGCCCAACCGCGCCCTGATTTTCTGCAATACCAAGCACATGGTGGACGAGCTGGGGGAGTACCTCAACCACAGCGGCTTCCGGGCCGAGAGCATCCACGGGGACCTGAAGCAGGTCCAGCGCACCAGGGTAATGAACGAGTTCAAGCGCGGGCGGGTGAACCTCCTCATCGCCACCGACGTGGCGGCCCGGGGCATCGACGTCAATGATTTGGACTATGTCATCAACTATGACATCCCCATGTCCACCGAGTACTACGTCCACCGCATCGGCCGCACCGGCCGGGCGGGGAAATCGGGCCGCTCCATCACCCTCTTTTCCGGCAAGCGCCAGCGCTCCGCCCTGCGGGACCTGGCCCGGGAGGTCAAGGCGGACATCCGCCAGGTCCCGCTGCCTACCCAGGCGGAGATACGGGCCCAGGAAAACCAGCGGAACGCGGAGACGGTGGCGGCGGCCCTGGAGGCCGGGGCTGGGGCGGAATATGAATCCATGGTGGGTGCCCTTGTGGCCCGGGGCTATGCGCCGGAGCGAGTGGCGGCCGCCCTGTGGAGCCTCCGCTTCCCGGCGGAGGACCTGCCGGCGGAAATCGTCGGCCCGGCCAACCGCGCCGCCCGCCGGGACACGGACAAGCTGGGCCTGTCCGGCGCCCCCAGCGCCCCACCCACGGCCTACGCCGACGTGGTGGTGGACATCGGCTCGGCCAACCGGGTGGAGGCCAAGCATCTGGTGGGGGCCATCACCGAGCGGGCGGGCCTGTCCAGCAAAGAAATCGGCAAGATACAGGTCACCCCGGATTACTCCGTGGTGGCGGTCCCGGCGGACAAGGCGTCCGACGTGCTGGAGGCCATGCGGGGCTGCAAGATTTGCGGCAGGCCCACCCGCACCAGCCGTCTGGCCGACGCGGACCGCGGGAAACGCCCCGCTGTCCGCCCGGAATCCAAGGCCGCCCACTTCGCCAGCCAGCGCATCGCCAAGCGGCAGCAGGCCCAGGCTGCCGCCCCGGTGCGGCGGAAGCGGAAGCTGCCGGATTTTGAGGGGTGACTTGTCCCACAGCCGTCACCAGTAGCTCTTCACTTCCGCCACCGGCTCCTGACAGGGCGGCCCCTGGGGCTCCACCGTCTCCGGCGTGGGCGGGAGCTGGACGCTGCCGCCGGCGTAATTGCGCTGGTACTCCCGCGGCGAGATTCCGTATTCATTCCGAAACGCCCGGTAGAAGTTGGAGTAATCGCTGAAACCGCACATGAAGTAGACATCCGAGGGGGACACCCCCTTAATTAGCAGCTCCCTGGCGTAGATGATCCGTTTTTGCAGGATAAATTTGTAGATGGAGATATTCGTCTCCTGCTTGAAGAGCCTGGACAGATAGTGCTTGCTCAGGTGCACCTCCGCGGCCAAATCGCTGAGGCTGATGTTCTCATGGATATGCCCGTCAATATATTGGATCACATCCGCCGTCAACTGGCTGCGGACCACGGACAGGCCCGCCACATCCGGGCTGGGCTTCAAAAACAGCCTGCAAATCACTACAATGGCCTCTAACAGCGCGGCTTTAGCCAAAATGTCGGAGCCAAACTCTCGGGACAGGACCCGAAACAGCAGGCGTTCATACTGGGCCTCCAGCTCCTGCTTTTCCGCAAAGGGAAGCCGCTTCGGCTCGAATACCTGGCTTTGAAAGCAGGCGGCCAGATTGAGCCGTGGGGTGGAGATGGAGTCCAGGAGGGCGGGGGAAAACCGGAGCATGTAGCGGTCATAGGGCGCGTCCATATTTCGGATGATGGGGCGGTGGAGCTGGTTCGGCTTGAGCATGATGAGCGAGTTGGGTACCAGGTCCACCGTATAGTCTTCCACCTGAAAGCTCACGTTCCCCCCGAGGAAGAGCGTGCACTCGTAGTAGTCATGGAAGTGCATGTCACTCTCCCAGTACTGGTCCTCCACCAGGTGCTCGACCTGATAATCTCCACAAATCAGGCACTTATTGATGGCATCCTGTGCCTTTTTCTCCATAACCCCTCACCGCCTTATGCTCTTTTATTACATTAAATCGATAAAATTTCAACATTTTATCGCATTATTTCCACTTAATTTGTCATTTCCCGTGTAATCTCGACTCTTTTTATTCTATATTATAGCAACCAACCCCATCTATGTACAGGTTTTTTCGACAAAAACCGTCGTTTTTGCCACTCCTTTTTCTTCCATTCCCGTATTCTACAAGAAAGACCCGCCGCAGAGTTACATCTCTGCGGCGGGTCCTTCTTTTCTTGCCGTAGCGCTACGGCAGCGTACTCATGCGGTGTTCCATATAATCCACGCCCTTTTTCAGCACATAGGTCACCAGGAAGTAGATCAACGCCGAGATCATCAGTGGCTCGAAGGCCAGGAAGGTGATGGTACGGACCGTATCGGTGTTGTAGGTCAGTTCGCCCAGACCCAGCACCGACACGATGGAGGTGTCCTTGATGGCCACGATCAGCTGGTTGCCCAGAGCGGGCAGGATGTTCTTGATGGCCTGGGGCAGGACCACCCGGCGCATGGTCTGCAGCTTGGTCATCCCCAGAGACCTAGCGGCCTCGTGCTGTCCCTTGTCCACCGACTGGATACCCGCCCGGACGATCTCCGCGATATAGGCGGTGTTGTTGATCGTCAGGGCGATCACCGCCGCGGCGAAGGCCGGGATATTCAGGCTCAGTCCATAGAATACGACATAGACCTGCACCAGAACGGGGACGCCCTGGATAAAGCTGATATAGGCAGCGGCCAGCCAGCTCAGCGGCTTACACCGCGACAGACGCGCCAGGCCCACCAGCAGCCCGCACACCGTTCCCAACAGCAGGCACAGAACCGCCAGCTCCAGCGTCATCAGCAGCCCGGAGGCGAAATAGTGCCCCAGCTCGGGGATAAAATAGAAATGAAAGGTCATATGAGCCTCCTTTCCTGAAGCATTTCGCGCAAGGCGTCCACTTCACAGCACCTTGCTCAGGAAGTCCTTTGTGCGGGGGTTCTGCGGATGCTCCAGAAGCTGCCGCGGGGTGTTCTCCTCCACGATATAGCCGCCGTCCATGAAGAGGATGCGGTCTCCCACCTCCCGGGCGAACCCCATCTCGTGGGTGACCACCACCATGGTCATCCCCTCCTCGGCCAGCTCCCGCATCAGATCCAGCACCTCGCCCACCATCTCCGGGTCCAGGGCGCTGGTGGCCTCGTCGAACAGCATGACATCCGGCTCCATAGCCAGGGCGCGGGCGATGGCGATCCGCTGCTTCTGGCCGCCGGAGAGCTGGCTTGGATAGGCGGAGCGCTTGTCCAGCATCCCGATGCGCTTGAGCAGCTCATCGGCCTTCTCCTCGGCCTGCTTCCGCGGGATATGCTTGACGTTCATCGGGGCCACGGTAATGTTGTCCAGCACGTTCAGGTTGTGGAACAGATTGAAGTGCTGGAACACCATACCGATGTGCTGGCGCTCCTTGTCGATGTTGACGTCCCGGGCCGTCATCTCCACGTCCCGGATAAAAATCTTTCCTCCAGTGGGCTGTTCCAACTGGTTCAGGCAGCGCAGGAACGTACTCTTGCCCGAGCCGGAGGGGCCGATGATGACCACGACCTCTCCCTTTTGGATCTCGGTGTTGATCCCCTTGAGTACCTCCAGACGGCCAAAGCTCTTTTTCAGGCCCTCCACTCTAATCACTGACCTGCAGCCTCCTTTCCAAAACACCCACAAGGAGTTTCAAGATATACGTTACGGTAAAGTAGATCACGCTGGTCACCACCAGGGGCTCAAAGGAACGGAACGATATGCTCCGCACGATATTGGACTGATACATGAGCTCGTGGACGGCGATGACGGACACGATGGACGTCGATTTGATGGTGCTGATGAATTCGTTGCACATGGCGGGCAGGATGTTTTTCATGGCCTGGGGGATTACCACCAGGCGCATCCCCTTCAGATAGCTGAGGCCCAAGGAGCGGGCCGCCTCCATCTGTCCCCGGTCGATGGACTCGATCCCCGCCCGGATGACCTCGGCGGAATAGGCGCCGCAGTTGATGGACAGGGCCAGGACTGCCGCCACCATCTTGGGCAGGCCGGTGGCCAGGCTGTAGTACACCAGATAGACCTGGATCAGCATGGGCGTGCCCCGGATAAAATTGATATAGCAGGTGGAGACCGCCCGCAGCGGTTTGATCTTGGATATTTTCATCGGTGCGAAGACAAGCCCCAGGGCTAGGCCCACCAGCACCGACATCAGGGCCACGAACAGTGTGTATTTCAACCCTGTCACATAGTAGGGCCAGCAGTTGAGCAGGAAGCTGTAATTTCCCATAATGATACCTCTTATCCAGAATCGGCGGCGCAGTACCGGGACAAAATCCGCATGTTCTGCAGGTCCGCCGAGGCCGGGTCGGCAAAATAGCGGCCGTGGGTGACCTCCAGCCCCAACAGGCCCCGATAGCCGTTGGCCTCCAGGCAATCCATGAAGCGGCCCAGCGGCTGCGTCCCGTCTCCCCAGGCCAGATGTCCGTAGGGCGTGCCGTCCACGAAATGGAGGTTTTGCAGCGCGCCGCCGAAGCAGTCGAACCACTCCTCCGGCATCTCCCCCGCCACCCCCATGGCCGCGGTGTCGATCATCACCTTCAGGTTGGGGTGCCCCACCTCGTCAAACATGCGCTTGGTGTCTGCCAGCGTGCAGACCAGTTGGGACTCCTCCGGGCGCAGGCTCTCCATGGTCAGGGTCACGCCATAGCCCCGGGCGAACTCCGCCAGACGCCAGAGCATTTCCCGGGAGCGCTTCCACGCCTCCTCCCGGTCCTCCTCCCGGAGGCCCCAACCGGAGTTGATTACCATCTGCCGGCTGCCCAACTCGGCGCAGGCCCTAATCCCGTTGGAAAAGTACGCGAAGGACTGTTCCCGGAAGGGCTCCGGCATCCCCACCTGGTAGCCGTATGCACAGCCGGGGGTGGTGAAACAGCCGATGGAGAGTCCCCGCTGCGCCGCCTTGCGCAGCAGCGCTCCGCAGTCCTCAAACGAGCGGTGGTCCAGCCGGAAATGGGGCGGTCCGCCCCAGAAGGCCACCGTCTCGAAGCCCGCCCGCTCCATCGCATCGAAAAAGTAGTCCACGGAGTAGCGGGCATAGTGGATGTTCATCCCGGCAATTTGTTTTCGTTGCAGCATCGGCGCCCCCTATCCCGCTGAGACGGGCCAAGCGGCGGCCAGCGCCTCCATGTTTTCCCGGTCGCACCGTGCCGGCTCCGCCTGGCTGTCGTCCCCGTCCAGGTATTGTCCCAGGAGCCCCTGGTATCCCGCCGCCTCCAGCTGCCCCAGCAGCTTCCGCAGCGGCAGGACTCCATGCCCCCACACCTGGCTGGACCCGGGCCGGGCGTCGCAGAAGTGGAGATAGACGATCTCCGTCCCCAGGGCCCCAAACCACTGGGGGATGGACTCCCCCGCCTCCGCCATGGCCGGGATGGACAGCAGGGCCTTCAGGCTGGGGCTGTCCACCATCCGCAGCAGAGCCGACAGCTCCGAAAGCGTATGGGCGCAGCCCGGCCGGTCCAGCGGTGTCGCCGCCAGCGCCAGGACCAGTCCCAATTCCCTGGCATACCCGGCCAGGACCCGGAGGTCCTCCGCGCAACGCTCCCGCGCCTCCTGGGCGGGCCGGTCCAGCAGCATCCCCGCGGCCTCCAGCGTGACCAGTTCCGCCCCCAGTCGGGCGGCCGCCTCCAGATTGCGCCTGAACCAGGACAGGGACAGTTCCCTCCATACCGGGTCTTCCACGCAGAGGCTGTAGCGGCCGGACAGCGTCTCGGGGTGCAGCGCCCGGATGGACAGGCCGTACCGCTCCGCCAGACGCAGAACCGGCCCGCAGTCCGAGTGGCCCTCCGGGTCCACGAAAAAGTGGGGCGTTCCCGCAAAGAACTCCACATTCCGGTATCCGGCGTCCGCTATCCCCCGGAAGGCCCCCTCCAGAGAGTGGTAGAAGTAGGGCAGGTTGCTTGCAGCCAAACGGGCAGTATTGCACAAGTCCGTCGTCATCTCCTCTCCGGCGCCGGGGCTCACGGCTCCGAGCCGATGTCCCCGTCCCGGCCCTTGCTCCAACCGTTGGTGGCGCACTTGAGCCAAAGGTAGCGGATTTTCCCCTCGTCCGTGGGCAGGATCTGATGCTTTGTCCCCATTTTGATCAGGGCCACGTCGTTTTCCCGCATCCGCCGCTCCTGGCCGTCGATGACATAGGTGAAATCCGCGCCGGGCAGCGCGCAGACCCACTGGTCGAACTCCGGGTGCATATGCTCCCCCACGAACTCCGGCCCGCCCGTCCCGTAATTCATTCCGAAAAACCAGCGGCCAAAGGCGGTCTCTACAATGAGATTGGAGGTACGGACGGCGGAGCCAGCCAGCCCCGTGTGCTCCTCCAGATAAGAAAATGCCTGCTCATACCCCACGTAGCGCGGCAGGATCATGTGATACCAGATATACAGGTCCACATCGTAGGGCGTCATATCGAACTGGAACCGGAACATCTCCAGGTCCCGGCCCACCGCCTTGATGACGACGCCCTCCCGGTCGAAGTTGGGGACGAACATGGACTGGGCGGCGATGTTCCAGGCCTTGCTGTCAGTCACGATATAGCCGGCGTCGTTCAGGAAAAAGAAAACCTGCGCGCGGTCGTCCATGGGGAAGGTGGGGACCTGCCACACCGTCCCCGCCCTGAGGGTGCAGCGCTCTATGGAGACTTCGCCCCCCTGCTTTTCCAGAAGCGCACGGCTCGTCAGCGCATCCGCCGCTTTCTGCCACAATCCGTTGCTCATATTGCCTCCTTATTCCTCCACTGGGTCGTCGTCCCAGGCGTGATTGACCTCAAACCAAAAATAGTAGATCTGCTCGCCCGCCTCGCAACGGCTCCCATGGGTCGTGCCCATCGGGGTAAAGGTAACGTCCCCGGCCTTGACGGGGATGGTCTCCTCCCCGGCCAGATAGGTGAAGTCCGACCCCTCCAACATCAGATACCACTGGGTCAAGGTGGGGTGCATGTGCCGGCCCACAAAGTCGGGGCCAAAGGCCCGGTTCCCGCCCACGGTATAGCGGCCCAACCGCCTGCCGTTGTTCAGGCTGTAGGACACGTTGGACGAGCCGGCCTGCTCGTTGAAGTCCTCCGTGTAGTTCCAGGCGTCGCACATCCGCACGAACCGCGGTAGGGTGAACCGGCTGGCCTTCATCTTTCTGCGGTCCACATGGTTGATCTCACCCAGGATATGGATGAATTCCAGGTCTCGCTTTCCGGCGTGAAGGACGAACTGGTCCCGGTCGAACTCCGGGATGAACATGGCGTAGTCATCCACGTTGTAGGCGCGCTCCGCCGTGGCGACGTACCCCGTCTTGTTCAGGAAAAAGAAAAACTGGAAATATTCCCGCACGGAGTACAGCGGCGGCGCCCAAGTACTGCCCGCCTTCAGAGTACAGCGGTACATCTGGACATCGTCGCTGTCCTCCCAGGGGATGCGCTGTCGGGACAGCCCATCTTGATAGGTTGGGTTGTAGCTGTTGTGGTCAAAAATCTGAACTCTGTTTCCCACTGCCGAAATACCTCCTTTATCAGGCAACGCCGAGCCGGTCCTGCCCGGCTCTTTCTGTCATACTACCATGGACGGTCTGATCTTGGACATTGCAAAAGCGGTCCTTTAGTTTGCATTTTGGGCGGGATCAGCGGCCGGAGACCCTCATTTTTTGTGGCTTCTCCCCAGATTCCAGCCATGCACCGCCCCGAACAGCCGCATCTTGCACAACACTTTTTTCTGGTTTCCCGCAACACGTTCCATTTTTGCAATGCTTTGGCCTGTTTTCACAATTTACCTCGGCAAAGGTTCCGATTATGATGCAAGTAATCCCATGGGGCGCTTTTTCACGGGCGGTGCGCCGCAAGGACCGCCCTATCAACAACCTGTAGAACGGAGGCCGAGTGCAATGTCAGTGATCAAGGTTGCCAAACGCGCGGAAATGAAGATGGACTTTCAAAACGGCTTTGCGCGCTGCGAGATGCTGCCGGGCTGCCACCCGGACATCATCTCCTATAAGTGCGCGCTGAAGGCGGGCTCCCGCGTCGATCCGCAGATGTTCGCCGAGGACCAGAAGAGCCAGATTTTTTTCTTCACCAAGGGCGTGGGCTACGTGGGCACCCAGGACGGCGCCTTCAATTTCGATGAGGAGGCCGTCTTTGTCCCGCTGTTCGACCAGAAGAGCTTTTACTTCTATGCCGTGACTGACGTGGAATACGTGGAGCTGCAGATCGCGCTCACCCCCAAGGACGTGGCGGAAATGCGGGAATACCGCATGACGCTGCCCCGGTTCCGCCTGCTCTCCAACTGCGACCGCTACGAGGAGGGTTTCAAGGACCCGCGCATCGTCTCCCACAACGTGGTCATCCAGAGCCGCCTGGCCCGGGTCAGCGTGGGCACCGTGGAGGGACCGGGTCCCGACAAGGTGGGCGCCCACAGGCATCCCGACCAGATCCAGTGGTTCTACGCCCTCTCCGGCGCCAAATTCACCCTGCACGCCGATGACGACTCCATGGCCCTGGAGGACGGAGACTGGGCCTTTATCCCGGTCAACGCAGAGCACTCCATTGAGACCGCCGCCGGCGACACCCTGCGCTATATGTGGTTTGAAATCGTCGTCTAAACCCCGGCCCTATCCACCAGTCCATATTGAAGGAGGTCTGCAAGTCATGAAAAGACGTACTCTCTCTCTGCTCCTGGCCATCACCCTGTTCATCACCCTGTTTGCGGGCTGTTCCAGCGGCGACGCGCCCTCCGGCTCCTCGGTGCCCCCCGCCGGCGGCACCACCGTCTCCAAGAACCCGGAGGACTATGACTACGACTTTGGCCCCGTCGTGTCCGCCGCCATCACCGCCGACGAGTACGGCCCCATCCTGACCCGTGTGCTGAAGGAGGGCGTGCTGAAGGTTGGCCTGAACGCCACTGATCCCCCCTGGCAGTTCCACAAGATCGTGGACGGCCAGGACCAGATCTTTGGCTTCGACAAGGCCGTCTGCCAGTGGATCGGCGACGAGCTTGGCCGAATCTTCGGCGTTGAAGTCAGGGTGGAATTTGAGGACACCACCTGGGACGGCTGCCTCACCGGCGTCACCGCCGGACAATACGACCTGATCCCTGGCTGCGCCGCCACCGACGAGCGCCGCAAGAATATGGACTTCTCTCCCCCTTACCACAAATCCCGCCAGGTCATCGTCGTCCACAAGGACAATCTGGACGACCCCATGTTCTCCGCTGAAAATGCCCTGGCCGGTGTGCAGGTGGGTGTGCTCAAGGGCTCCATGGGCGCCATCACCCTGGTGAACCACTACCCCAACGCCGGAGATAACCTCTACGAGCTGGGCAGCAACAACGACGTGCTTCTGTCTGTACTCAACAAAAAGTGCGACGCGGCCAACTTCAACGAGAAGTACGCCATCCTCATGTGCAAGGCCAATCCCGACCTGGCCATCGTGGACGCCCTCACCTTCGAACTCACCGACGAGGAGGATGCTGGCTCCTGTATCGCCCTCACCAAGGGCAACGAGGACTTTTTGGAGCTGCTCAACGAGTTCATCCCCCGCATCAAGAGCGACGGCACCTTCTCCCAGATGGAGCTGGACGCCCTCAACGCCCTGGACGACCCGGACCTGCTGTCCCAGTTCGAGCTGCTCAACCAGGTCTCCGCTGAACAATAACGCCTCTTCTTCATCTTTTTTTCCAAGCAGCAGGCGGCCCGTGTACCGGTTCGGTACACGGGCC
>UQGJ01000029.1 GCA_900540545.1 uncultured Eubacteriales bacterium | reverse complement strand
TTTAATTTACAAGGTGCACACCACAGCTATCTGCGGCGGACTTTTAGTGTACCACATGGTACATCTCTTTGTCAAGTGTTTTTTCATTTTTCTTTTCAGAAATCTGAATCTTCACTTGGCCGCCCGCGAGCGACGCGAACTTTTGTATGTTACCATACGCCGTTCTATTTGTCAAGCACTTTTTTCGCAGCTCCCGGATTTTCTTCCGTTCCTCACCGCTTCATTTGAGTGCCTCTCGTAAGGCGCTCGATTAATATACCAAACCAGTCCCTCTTTGTCAACACCTTTTTTCATTTTCTTCGGGATTTTTTCAAATGCCGCCATTCATCTCTCCATGGCGCACATCTGTGCGCCAAATGTCCGCTTGCGGGGAATGGCCATTTACATTATAATAAGGAAAGAAAACCAGACTTCATCAGGAGGTGCGGCATATGCCCATCCGAATCCCCGACTCCCTCCCCGCCAGGGCCACTCTGGAGGGGGAAAACATCTTCGTTATGACGGAATACCGGGCCCTTCACCAGGACATCCGCCCGTTGAATGTACTCATCCTCAACCTGATGCCCACCAAAATCGTCACTGAGACCCAAATCCTGCGGAAGCTGTCCAACACCCCTCTGCAAATCCACGTGGAGCTGCTTCAGACCTCCAGCTACCAGTCCCAGCACACAGACAGCGACCACCTGGAGTCCTTTTACACCACCTTCGACCAGGTGCGGGGCCGAAAGTACGACGGCATGATCATCACCGGCGCGCCGGTGGAGAACCTGGACTTCACCCAGGTGGAATACTGGGATGAGCTCTGCGAGATCATGGAGTGGACCAAGACCCACGTCCACTCCACCCTCCACATCTGCTGGGGCGCCCAGGCGGGGCTCCACTACCACTTCGGCATCGAGAAGCGCTCCCTGCCGGAAAAGCTGTTTGGGGTCTTTGACCACCGGGTCCTCAAGCCCAACTCCCCCCTGTTCCGGGGCTTCGACGACGTGTTCCAGGCCCCCCACTCCCGGTACACCGAGGTGTGGGAGAGCGACATCCGGGCCACCCCGGACCTTGAGCTGCTGGCCGTGTCCGGCGACGCCGGGGTCTTCGCGGTGAAGAGCGAGGACTCCCGCCAGTTCTTCATCACCGGGCACCCAGAGTACGACCCGGACACCCTGGCCCGGGAGTATTTCCGGGACCGGGACAAGGGCCTGCCCATCCGGGTGCCCCAGAACTACTTCCCCGCCGACGACCCCAGCCGCCCCCCTATCGTCCGCTGGCGGAGCGCCGGGCAGCTTCTGTACACAAACTGGCTGAATTACTACGTGTATCAGACGACGCCGTATGATTTATTAAAAATATAATACTACTATTATAGATATAAGGCATTGTAGAGGAAACCTCTACAATGCCTTTTTATTTCACTCCACGGCCTTCACCGATTGGCGCTCTTTCAGGCGGCAGGGAAAGCTGAATCGGATGTCGGGCCGCTCGCTCATGTCCGGAGTCAGCGCCGTAATCAGCATCTCACAGGCCGCAAAACCCACGCTGTTGGAAGGCAGCTCCACCGTGGTGAGCGGCGGGGAAATCATCTCTGAATAGGTGATATTATCGAAGCTAATGACAGAGATATCATCGGGCACGGAGATGCCCGCCTGCGTCAGCGCCTGAATGATGCCAAACGCGGTGATGTCGTTGATGGCAATAATCGCCGTGTACTTCTTCCAGCACTTCAAGAAAGCATCCACCAGCTGCCGGCCCAGTTCAAATTCGTACAGGCCGGTATCCGGCTCCGTCTCGGCATACGCGACGAAAACGTCGGCGCTGGAGAACGGGATATGAAATTCCGAAAAGGCCAACTTGACCCCGTCCAGGATCTGACGGCGATAGCGCTTCGTCAAGGGCGACGTCAGAAGTGCAATTTTACGGTGGCCTTTATCGGCCAGGTATCCAGCCGCCAGGTGGCCCGCCAGGATATAATCCGTCTCCGTCACGATGGAGCCTTCCAGCTTGAAATCGGATTCCAGCACCGCCACCTTGCCGCCGCAGGCAATATAGTTCTGCAATGCGTCCCCGTTACTGTCGATTGATATGATAATGAGCGCCAGCACCCGGTTCTGGAGCAGGTTGGAGATATTGTTGCGCTCCTGCTCGATACTGCGGTGGGAGCTGAAAATGATGACCTCATAATTCTTCTTCCTTGCGGCCGCCTCCACCCCCAGGATCACCTGATTGAAAAAAGGATTTTGCAGCGTGGGTACAATCACGCCCACCGCGTGGTGGGCGTTGCGCTTGAGCATTTTCCCCAGCAGGTTTGGGGTATAATTCAGCTCTTCCGCCACGCGCATGACCTGCTTCCGCAGGCGCTGGCTGACGGGATAGTCAGAATTGCTCAACACCCGCGAGGCTGTCGCCACTGATACGTTTGCACGTTTCGCCACGTCCTGCAGAGTGGCCACATCCGTTCTCCGCTCCATCTCCCACGCACCTCTTCCCCGCGCTGCCAGCAGCGACGATTCTTTTCCTAACCGTATCAAACAACGGCTTCCCCGTCAAGTAAAAAGAAAAAGTTTTCTACCTATTTTCCTGTTTATGGATGTCTCTTTCGTTTTTTTCATAATATTTGGAAGGATAGATTTCATTTTTTGTCTATTATATGGAGATTATGTCGAATTTTTCGTGCACAATAGAGGGGCCGTTTCTTATTTACAGAAAACGATTTCTGCTATACGATGGACATAACCTGAACCAAATATTATTTTAGGAGGAAACAGTCATGAAAAGAACATTGTCAAAGGTCGCACTATTTACCATGATCCTGTCTCTGTTCGCCGGATGTTCCACCGAACCTTCCCAGGAAAAGCCGACCGCACCCAGCACCCCCACGGCTGTCTCCGAAAGCGCGGAGCCCTCGGCGGCTCCGGGGCTTGAGGTCAGCGAGAGAACCATCCGCTTTGCCACCACGTCCGCAGAAGGGACTGCGATCGTGGATGCGATGTACCAGTTTGCCGACCTCGTCAGCCAGGCCTCCGATGGGCTCATCACGGTGGAGATCTATCCGTCCTCCGCCCTGGGGGATGTCTCCGAGAGCTATCAGAACGTCCAGCTCGGCGTTTTGGACATGGCTGTGACCTCCGCGCAAAACGTCGCCAGCAGCGGCGCGTCCGGCTTCGTCGCGCTGAGTCTGCCCTACGTCTTTAAGGACTCCCAGCATATCATCGATGTGATCCAAGGCGACATCGGCAGGGATCTGCTGGCTTCCGTCCAGCCCAGCGGGGCCAAATGCATCGGCATCGGCTTTTGGGACGCGGGCTCCCGCTGCTTTTTCTCCAAAACGCCCATCCGCAGCCTGGAGGACATGTCCGGTCTGAAAATCCGCTGCCAGCAGCTGGATGTGGATACCGATATGACCAAGGCCCTGGGCGCCAGCCCCACTCCCATCGCCTTCGGCGAGCTCTACTCCGCCCTGCAGACCGGCATTGTGGACGGCGCGGAGAACCCGCTCAGCGGCATTTACTCCGGAAAATTTTACGAGGTGTGCAAGTACGTGACATTAGACGAGCACAGCGCGCCCCCGGTGGTCATCGTCTTTTCCGAATCCATCTGGAACACCATGAGCGAGGATGAACACAACATCGTCATGGATGCCTGGGAGGAGGCATCGTCCACGAACTACGACAGCCTCGTCAGCGAGCAGCAGCATTATATCGACTTGCTGGAAGCGGAAGGTGTGGAGGTCATCGAGCTGACAGACAAGGAGGCGTGGAACGCGGCTATGGCCCCGGTCTACCAGACCTACGGCTCGTCCTGTGCGGATGTCCTTGACGCCATTGCCAAGCTCGGCGGATGATGCGCTCTAAATCGCTGCGGACTGCCAGGGCCGCACCCGGCCCTGGCAGTCCGCGATGAATCGGCCGGATCGGAGGAGAACACTTATGGACAAGGGAAATCAGCGCACAGCCTACGAATGCTACTGCCGCATCACGGTTTGGGTATACAAGGCGTTGAACCTGATCTGTGTCCTCTGCCTGGGCACGGAATTATGTTCCGTCATCGTGATGGTGGTTGGCCGGTACGTGTTCAATTCCGTACCGCTGTGGGCGGATCAGATGAGTCTTTTAGCCCTTGTGTGGATGGCGATGATCAGCGTCACGCTGGCCCTGTACGACGAAAGCCATATGCGCATGGAGTTGATCGACCGCCTGCTGCCCCCGAAAGCGGTCACGGCCTTGCAATATCTGTCCAATCTTCTGGTCGGGGGCTTCTCCATCTTCATGATCACGGAAGGCGCCGCCCTCTTCGATCTGACCAAAGGGGTCAGCCTGTCCGGCTTGCATGTCTCCAAGGGCCTCATGTACCTCCCCTTGATCTTGGGCGGCATAGGCAGCGTCTACATGTGTATCTTTTGTATCGTCCGCAGGATAAAGGAGGGGACAGGATGTCGGTAAACACAGTCGCCGCGGTGATTTTGATCACAAGTTTCCTGGTCCTCATGGCGCTCCGCCTGGAAATCGCATATGCCATGGGCATTTCCACGCTGCTTACCCTGTTCTATCTTAAAATCCCCATCACTGTGGTCTATCAGGGCATGGTCGCCGGGACAAACTCTTTTACCTTTCTCGCGGTGCCCTTTTTCGTTCTGATGGGCGATTTGATGTCCGCCGGAAAGGTGACGGATAAAATCATGGAGCTGGCGGAGGCGGTGGTGGGCTGGATGCGCGGCGGGCTGGCCATGGTCAACTGTGTCGCCTCCTTCCTGTTCGGCGGCGTCTCCGGCTCAGCCATCGCCGATGTGGCCTCCCTGGGCCCCATCGAGTGCGACCTCATGCACAAGGGCGGCTATGACGACGAATTTTCCTGGTCGCTCACCATGTCCACATCCATCCAGGGCATGCTTGTCCCGCCCAGCCATAATATGGTCATCTACGCCTGTGCCGCGGGCAGTGTATCCATCGGCGCCCTGCTGATCGCCGGGATCCTGCCGGGCGCGGTACTGTGCGTCACCATGTGCATCTTCTCCTTCCTCTACGCGCGGAAGCACAATATCCCCATCAGCGGCAAATTCTCCCTAAAGCGGTTGGCGAAATCCTTTGTGACGGCCTTCCTGCCCATGCTGACGGTCATTATCGTGGTGGGCGGCGTTACAGGCGGGATCATGACAGCCACCGAGGCATCATCCTTCGCCGTGGCCTACGCGCTGGTCCTGGTACTGTTCATCCTCCGCACCGTCCGCATCAGGCAGGTGTACACCATCGCCTCGAAAACGGTAAAGACTCTGGCCTCGGTCATGATACTCATTGCGGTATCCAATTCTTTTGGATGGGTCATCGCATATCTGGGCATCCCCAAACTGGTGGCCGCCGCCCTGCTGGCGCTCACCGCCAACAAATACCTCTTGCTGCTACTCTCCGGCATCCTGCTGCTGTTTTTGGGCATGTTCATGAGTATGGGTTCCATCCTGCTGATCGTTACGCCCATTCTGCTGCCCGTGCTGGTGCAGGTGGGCGTGGATCCGGTACACTTCGGCGTCGTGATGATTTTCACCTGCGGCATCGGGCTGCTGACCCCTCCCGTGGGCGGCGTCCTCTATGTAGGCAGCGGCATATCCGGCATCTCCATCGAGCGGCTCACCAAAAAAATGCTGCCATTTTATATCACGATGCTGGTGGCCCTTGTGCTTGTGACCTTCATCCCGGAGCTGTCGCTCTGGCTGCCCAAATTGCTGCACACCATGTAATCATTCTGATTGAAACATCAAACGAGGTGAAATGATATGATGAGAGGCTCCATGCAGGAATACTACCGCACGATCACCGGTATCTACTCCGACATCGTGACCAGCCCCGCCAACGACCTGGCCTTTCAGTCCGCCGGAAAAGCCATCGCCCAACGGCTCGCCCAGGACCACTTGATTTATTTGGTGGGGCCGGGCGGCCACTCCAATATGGCCACTGAGGAGTGCATGTGCCGGGCCGGTATGCCTGTGCAGTTGAGTCCGATGATCGACGCCACAAACCTGCTGCACGGCACCACCAAAACCCGCTTTCTCCAGCGCTCCGGAGCTTACGCCAAAGGTCTGCTGGAAGAATACGGCATTGGCCGGGGCGACGTACTGGTGGTGGTCAACGCTTACGGCATCAACTTTTTGTCTGTCGAGCTGGCCCTTCAGGCCCGGGAACTGGGCGCCACTGTGGTGGGCATCTGCTCCACCGAATTCGGCAGGCGCATCCCTCCGGACCACCCGGCCAGGCACCCTAGCGGGCAGAACCTGTTCGAGGTGTGCGACATCTTTTTGGACAACAAAATGCCCTATGGCGACGCGGTGATCCATATCGAGGGCGCGGAGCAGCAGGCCGGTCCCACGTCCACCCTGTGCAATGTATTCACCATCGACATGCTCATGATTTCCGCCGTCGAGGAGCTGATCGAGATGGGCGCGAAGCCGGAACTCTGGCGGAGCATCAATCTCCCCGGCGGAGACACATATAACCAGCGATATTTCCGGGACTATGGGCAGCGCATCCGTTACCTGCTCTGACACCTCCATCCAAACCGGATGAGAATCACACGGGAAAGGAACGAGAACTATGGATGATCTTTTCGCCCGGTATGCCCAGACCATTGCGCATACCCTGGACCAGATCGCCGGCGAGACGGACTCCCTCGCCCAGGGGGCGGCGCTGGTCGCCGACGCCATCCAGCGGGATGAGCTGGTCCACGTCATCGGCCCGGGCGGACATTCCAACATGGCGGTGGAGGAAGTCCTTTGGCGCGCCGGCGGGCTTGCGCCCATCAACGCGATCCTGGACGCCGGTACCAATCTGATCCACGGCGCCAAGCGCAGCAACATCATGGAGCGGTGCCCGGGTTACGGCATCCGGGTATTGGACGCCTACGGGATCGACCGCCCCAACGAAGTCCTTATCATCGTAAACGCCTATGGCATCAACGCCATGACCATAGACGTGGCCCTGGAGGCAAAGCGCCGCGGGCTGAAAACCATCGGTATCACCTCCGACAGCTTTGCCAAAATCGTCCCCGCCGGGGCGCCTTCCAGGCATCCCAGCGGAAAGAACCTGTTTGAAAACGTGGACGTCTATATCGACAACCATCTCCCCGAGGGCGATGCGGCGGTGGACCTCCCCGGTATGGCGCAGCGGATGGGACCCATGTCCACCTTTTGCAACTGCTTTGCCATCAACTGCCTGATGATGAAAGCCGCGGAGCTGCTGCTCCAAAGGGGCGTGCTTCCCCCTGTCTGGACCAGCGCGAACATGCCGGGGGGCGATGCGGCAAATCAGGCGTTGGAGGCCGAATACGTAACGCGCGTCAAGCATCTGCGCTGAAAGGAGTCTCTATGCAAAAACCGTTTTGTGTGGATCAGCTCAGGGTGCTGATCTGCGACACGCCGGAGGAGCTGGGCGTCACCGCGGCGCGCGAGAGCGCGGAGCACCTGAAGGCGCTGCTGGCAACGGCGGCGGAAGCGGATGTCATCTTTGCCGCAGCCCCCTCCCAAAACGAATTTCTCGACTGCCTGAGCCGCGCCCAGGGAATCGATTGGTCTAGGATCCAGGCCTACCACATGGACGAGTATCTCGGGCTGGACAAGACCGCCCCCCAGCGCTTCAGCCATTATCTGGACGAACATATTTTTTCCAAGGTCCCCTTTCGGAAGATAAACTACTTAGACCCCCAGGACGAGGCCCAACTGGACGTTTACCGCGCGAAATTTCAGCACGGCAGCGCCGATGTGTGCTTTATGGGGATCGGAGAAAACGGGCATATTGCCTTTAACGACCCGGCCGAGGCCGACCTGTTCGACCCTCATTGCCTCAAGCAGGTGGATTTGGACGAGACCTGCAGGCGCCAGCAGGTCCATGACGGGTGCTTCGCCTCGCTGGAGGATGTGCCCCAAAAGGCGCTGTCCCTTACCGTGCCGACGCTTCTGCGCTCCTCCCGCCTGTTCTGCATGGTTCCGGGGGCCGCCAAAGCCGACGCGGTCCGGGAGATGCTCTATGGCCCAATCAACATGACCTGTCCCGCCTCCTCCCTGCGCCTCCATGCCAGGGCGACGCTGTATTTGGACCGGGACTCCGCCAAATATGTGGAGCTGAGATGAAAACTGTCATTACCAACGGAACAATCATCTGCCCGCGCGCACTCCTTCACGCTCAAAATCTGGTCATTGAAAACGGCAAAATCACCGGCATCACCGACCACATTCCGGCGGACTGCACCGTTTTTGACGCGGCGGGGCAATATGTCTCCCCCGGCTTCATCGACCTGCACACCCACGGCGCCGGCGGATATGACTTTATGGACGGTACGGCGCAGGCCATCACCGGCGCGTGCCTGGAACATCTGCGCCATGGGACCACGGCCATCGTTCCCACCACCCTGACCTGCCCCACGGATGAACTGCTGCACTTTTTCCAACTCTACCGGCAGGTAAAAAAGGCCTGGCATCAAGGGCCGGCACTGCTGGGCCTCCATCTGGAGGGTCCCTTCCTCTCCCCCCTGCAGTGCGGCGCCCAGGACCCCCGCTATCTGAGGCCGCCCACGGCGGAGGAATATCTCCCCCTGCTGGAGGCCGGCGGCGGCGACATCATCCGCGTCTCCCTGGCCCCGGAGCTGGACAACGCGCTGGAGCTGGGCGACCAACTGAAGCGCCGCGGGATCCTCGTCTCCATCGGCCACTCCAACGCGTCCTATGACCAGGTGCGGCAGGCCGTGGCACACGGTTTTTCCCACGTCACCCACCTCTACTCCGGCATGTCGGCTCTGCACCGCACGGGCCCATACCGGGTATTGGGGGTCGTGGAGTCCGCCTATCTGTTTGACGAGCTGTCGGTCGAAATCATCGCCGACGGGACTCATCTCCCACCGGAATTGCTGCGGCTGATCGTCAAGTGCAAGGACAACGACAAAATCTGTCTGGTGACAGACTCCATGCGGGGAGCCGGGTTGCCCGACGGTCAGCACTCGGTCCTGGGCAGCCTGAAGCACGGTCAGGATGTGCTCCTGCAGGACGGCGTGGCCATGATGCCGGACCTCAGCGCCTTCGCCGGCAGCGTATGCACAGCGGACCGCTGTATCCGCACGATGTACCGGCTGGCCGGGGTCCCGCTCTGCGACGCGGTCCGCATGATGACCTGCAATCCCGCGCGGCTCTTAAATATCTCACACCAAAAAGGCAGCATCGCCGTCGGGCAGGACGCGGACCTGGCGGTCTTTGATGACGACATCCAGGTCAGTGCCGTTTTTGTGGGCGGAGAAATCAGGTATCGGCGATGATGCGGGAAGAGACCAAAACTTACGATATTATCCGCATCCCCGGCGGCGTCTCTGCCGTGGATTGGCCTTCTGTGGAACGGGCCTGGATCACGTGCAGGCCGTGGCCGCAATTCCGCCGCTCTTATCCCGCCTTCGCCCAGCTTGTGCTGTGGGAGGCCTCTTTAGCCGTGCATATGGAGGCGTTTGAGCCGGAGTCCCGCGCCCTCTATACGGACGATAACGCCCCGGTGCACACCGACAGCTGTCTGGAGCTGTTTTTACAGCCCGATGTCTCCTATCCCCGCTATTTTAACTTCGAGCTGAATCCAAACGGCTGCATGAAGGCCGCCGTAGGCGAAGGGCGCGTAGGCAGGGCTTTTCTCCCCTCCGGGGCGGGATATCGGGACCTGTTTTCCATATCGTCCCACCGCGGCAGCCACATGTGGAGCGTTGATTTTCGCATCCCAACGGGACTGCTCTGGGACCATGCCTCAGGGTACCCCCAGCAGATGCGCGGAAACTTTTATAAGTGCCGCGGTGATGACCTGCAAACGAGGCATTACGCCTGTTGGCAAAAAATCCGCACCCCCACGCCTGATTTCCATCAACCCGATTTCTTTGGCGCTCTCCGCATCCGGTAGGGCTCCTACGATGAGGCGGGCACACAAAAATAGTACAATAGAAATCCTGGGTACGACCCATGGTAAGACTAACTTAAAGAATGATGATTAGGGCTGTGATATTTAAAGAAAATATCACAGCCCCATTTTTTGCAGCGCGGCCTTATGCGCTTGCAGCGCTGGTCCGTAAACCTGCACAAATCGCGCTTAGGGCGCATCTTTTTCTTGACGTTCGCTTCGCTCCAGCGGTAGAATAAAAAGGATTTTTATTGAAGAAAATGGCAGGAGGCAAGGGAGTCTCCGGGGCAATGGGGTCCCATCTACACCGATGGGAGGAAACGATATGGCGGTCAAGTACATTTTCGTAACGGGCGGCGTGGTCTCCGGGCTGGGCAAGGGTATCACGGCAGCATCCCTGGGCAGGCTCCTGAAACAGCGGGGGCTGAAGGTGGCCCTGCAGAAGTTCGACCCCTACCTCAACGTGGACCCCGGCACCATGAACCCCTACCAGCACGGGGAGGTCTTCGTCACCGACGACGGGGCCGAGACCGACCTGGACCTGGGCCATTACGAGCGGTTCACCGACGAAAACCTGACGGTGGACTCCTCCGTCACCTCCGGCAAAATCTACTGGAGCGTCCTCAACCGGGAGCGGGAGGGGGGCTACCTGGGGGGCACGGTCCAGGTTATCCCCCACATCACCGACGAGATCAAGGAGCGAGTCTACCGGGTGGGCCGCCGGGCCGGCGTGGACGTGGTCATCACCGAGATCGGCGGCACCGTGGGCGACATTGAATCCCAGCCCTTCCTGGAGGCCATCCGCCAGGTGGCGGCCGAGGTGGGGCGGCAGAACGTGATGTACCTCCACGTCTCCCTGGTCGTGGCCATCCCCGGCTCCGGGGAGCTGAAGAGCAAGCCCACCCAGCACTCGGCCAAGGAGCTGCTGGCCCTGGGCATCCAGCCGGACGTCATCGTCTGCCGCTCCGACGCCCCCGTGCCCGCCGACGTGCGGGCCAAAATCTCCCTCTTCTGCAACCTGCCGCCGGAGAACGTCATCCCCAATCTGACCGCCGGGAGCCTCTACGAGGTCCCCCTCTTGCTGGAGGAGGAGGGGCTGGCCCGGGTGGTGTGCAGGCGGCTGGGCCTGCCGGAGGTTCCCCCGGATCTGGCGGAGTGGAGGGCCCTGGTTGCACGGGAGAAGGCCGCCGTGGACCGGGTGACCGTCGCCCTGGTGGGCAAGTACGTGGGTCTTCACGACGCCTACCTGTCCGTGGTGGAGGCCCTGGCCCACGGGGGCATTGAGAACGACGTGAAGGTGGACGTCCGCTGGGTGGACTCCGAGCGGCTCACCTGGGAGAACGCCCCGGACCTGCTTGGCGGCTGCGGCGGGGTCCTGGTCCCCGGCGGCTTCGGCGGCCGGGGCATCGACGGTATGCTGGCCGCCGTGCGGTACGCCCGGGAGCGCGGGGTCCCCTTCTTCGGTATCTGCCTGGGGATGCAGATGGCGGTGGTGGAGTTCGCCCGGAACGGGGCCGGGCTGGCCGGGGCCCACTCCAGCGAGCTGGACCCCGACACCCCCTATCCGGTCATTGACCTCATGCCCGACCAGGTGGGGGTGACGGCCAAGGGCGGCACCATGCGCCTGGGGGCCTACCCCTGCCGCCTGACGGCGCAGGACGGCCCCTGCCGCGGGGCCTACGCCGCCGACCTTATCTCCGAGCGCCACCGCCACCGCTACGAGTTCAACAACGCCTACCGGGACGCCCTCACCGCCGCCGGACTGCACATCGCGGGGCTGTCCCCCGACGGGCGGCTGGTGGAGATGGTGGAGCTGCCGGACCACCCCTGGTTCGTGGGGGGCCAGTTCCACCCGGAGCTGAAATCCCGCCCCAACAAGGCCCACCCCCTGTTCCGGGCCTTCGTCCGCGCCGCCAAGCTGGCCGGGCGTGGTTGAAGCGGCAGAAAAGGTCAACGAGGTACTCAAAAACTACCTCAGGCAGTACAATAATGAACCGGGCGGAGGCAAAATGCCTCCGCCCGGTTTTTTATGCTTCGGTCCCGCCGTCGTATTCATAGCCCGCCCGGTGGTCAGTGTGGTCGAAGATGAGCCGGTCCCCCGCCCAAAACCGATAGCGCACCTGGGCGCACAGGCTCTCCCGGATGGTGCGGGTCATCCGCCCACCCACGGGGGCCCGCAGGGGCTGGCTGTTCCCCACCAGCAGTTCCACCTCCAGGCGGAACGGTCCCTGGACCACCAGCGCCCCGCCCTCCGACCACCGGCGGACCCGCGCCCCCCGGTATGTGGCCAGCCGGTATTCCCGGCCGCCGTAGAGCACCGCGCAGATGCAGCCGGTGAAGCGCCCGCCCAGGTACGGGATGTCCGCGATGGAGAGCAGAAGGCTGTTGTCCCTGGCCTCCCGCCAGGCGCACTGGGTCCAGAGATAGGACGCCGGGAAGGAGCGCCCCCGGTCGGTCTCGATGTAGCCAGTGCCGCCGGTGAAGTCCAGGTCCCGCCCGTTGAGACGCAGCGCCCCCTCCAGCCGGTGGCCCATACTGACCACCCCGTGGCTGCACTCCATGGCGGGGGCCAGCCGGAAGGGCCCCATGATGTCGGAGCGGAGGGGCGTAAAAGGGCCGTAGCGCAGTTCCCCCCGCAGCTCCAGGCCGGGGGCGCGGAGGTCCAGCCACATCCCCCTGCGGTTGAAGAGGTTCCCGCCCAGCCAGACCTGGAACACCCCCCGGCTGGCCTGGAACGCCTCCCCCGGATAGTCCACCGTCCAGGTCCCCTCCCAGCTGATGACCTGGATGGAGGCACGCTTCCGCCCCGCCCCGGCAATGTGGAGGGCCGGTATCAGCGCCAGGGCCGCCCCGTCCAGGGCCAGATGCCGGAAGTACCAGCCCTCAAAGTACGGGCCGGTTTTCCCCTCTCCGTAAAAGTATCTCATTGGCACACCTCACGCAGTTTTTTCACCCATGAGTTTGCCACATCCCGCCCCGTTCTATGTAAAACCGGGCCGCGTCCCGCGCATCCGGCAGAAAAGGCCGGTCCCTCATGGGACCGGCCTTTTTCGTTATCCATCCGCGATGCCCAGGCGCTGGCGGAAAACCACCGTGCCGTCCTGCTCCTGATAGGTGGCCGTATCCCGCTCCAGGATCTCCACCAGGCCGTCCACCATACCCAGGGAGCTGACCCAGGTGGGCCGCTCGATACGGGCGACTTCCTCCCCGCCGGCATTCTTCAACACCAGCGGCACTTCGTTCAGGCGCTCCCCCTCCAGGAAATAGAGCTGGGCGGTATAGGGGTCGAAGCGGCGGGTGGGGTCATACTCATAGTCCCCGGCGGCGGCCTCCCTGGCATCCAGCCACGCCTGGAGCGTCCACGTCTCCACCCCGCCGGTGTCCAGGTTCAGTATCCGTGCCTGTTCCTCATTTTCTTCCAGGAGAATACCGTCCCCCACCCACTCGATATAGGTCTCCAGAAAATCGTTGAAGGGGGGCTGATGTTCCTGGGAGTACCCCAAGTCGGCCCAAGTCCAGCGCCGCAGCTCCGTCCCCGCCCGGTCCATCAGGACGCAGCCGTCGTCGGTGGCGGCAAAGATGCCCCGGCTGCCGGTGGCGTACAGGCGGTAGACGTGTTCGGTGCGCCAGGACCCGTCCACCGCCGCGAAGGCGTAGCGCTCCTGGGCGTAGCGGTACTCCCCGTCCGTCATGGGGGCCGCCCGCCCCAGGGCCAGCACCGGGTAGATGTCCTCCGGCTCCAGCCGCCACCAGTCCCCCCCGTTGAGCCGGGATACAGAGCTGTACACCGGGTCGCACACCGCCGTTCCGCTCCGGGTCATCAGGCCGTAGAGGCAGCCGCCGCCCTCCCGGGCGGGCCAGTCGTCGGTGAGCCGCAGACCGGCATAGGGGACCAGCTCCCCACCATAGTCCCCCGGGATCAGGCCGTCCACGTACGTGTCATACCAGCGCTCCCCCACCGGCTCCGGCAGGTCCTCCCGCTCCTCCAGTCTGGACCAGTCCGTGTGGACCTTCGGCCCCTGGGCTTCGGGGGCCGGGGTGGCCGTGGGCGCTGGCGCGGGTGTGGCTGTGGGCGGGACGGCGGGGTCCGGCCCGCAGGCGGTCAGCAGCAGGAGCAGCCCCAGCAGCAGGGCCGCCCGTCTCATGCCCCCGCCTCCCGGATGGAGACGTAGCCCTCATGGGCCACCAACGCCTGCCCCTCGTCCCCCAAAATCCAGTCGTAGAGAATACGGGCGGGGCTGTCCTGGGCCGCATCCGCGGGAATGACCACATACTTGGGGTTCAGCAGGGGGTACTCGCCCCTCCGAATGGTGTCCGGGTTCGCCTCCACCTCCTCCAGCTTCAGGAGCTTGAGACCCTGGGCCATCTCCATCTCGTCCGCGTAGTAGTAGACGGTGTAGCCGATGGCGCCGGGGCTGTTGTCATAGCCCTTCACCGCTTCGATGAGCCCGCCCATGGTGCCGATGACATAATCGGTGGGGGCCTCCATCATCTCCTGGCCCTCCATCACCAGCTTTTCCATCAGGGCCTGACTCCCAGCCTCGGCGTTGCGCTGGAAGGCGGTGATGGGCCGGTCCTCCCCGCCCAGCTCCTTCCAGTTGGTGATTTCCCCGGTGTAGATGCGCCGGGCCTGGTCGATGGTGATGGAGTCCACCGGGTTATCCTCATTGACCACAAAGACGAAGGCATCCGTAGCGAAGGGGGACATCTCCCACTGGAAGCCCTGGGCCTCCTTTTCCGCCAGAATATCCTCGTTGGGCTCCCCCACGATCAGCAGGTCGGCGTTACCGCCCATCAGCTCCCGGTACGCCTGGGTGGTCTTGGAGAACTGGACCAGGTCGTGTGCCTCCTCCCGGCTCTCCCCCAGCAACACTGAACACACCGCCTCCCCCAAGGGGACGGTGGAGGTGGAGCCGTTGAGCCGCGGGAAGTTCCCCCGGGTAAAGACAAACTCTGTCTGTACGGGCTCCGGCGTGGAGACCGGCACCGGTTCCGGCGTGGCGGTGGGCGCGGGGGCGGGCTGGGCGCAGCCGCCCAGAAGCAGCAGGCTCAGAGATAGGGCGGCAAATCGAATCGTTTTTTTCATTGGTATCCATCCTTTCATCCGCCTCCATCCTACCATAAACGCCCTGTCGATTCCTCTCGTTCCGGTTACAAATGGAAAAACGGAGACCCTTCGGCCTCCGAATCGCGCAAAACACTTATATATAGCACAACCCCCCGGCCATCCAACGTGACCGGGGGGCTACACCTGATTCTGAATTTCCACTAATGGTTAACCTCGTGCTTTCTACGGATTTTTTACGCGCCTTTTGTCCTTTGCTCTTAGGAAATTACCGTTGCTTCCAGTTGCCACTAACAACACGTTTGCACATTCGGTTCCGTCGATTGCGATACTTCGCTTGAGGTTTGCCGTGTGCCTTCTCACTTCAAGTGAGCCTTGTTTGGGAACCTTGGGATCTGGGTCATTTCCTCGGGTGCTGGATTCAAAACGCGGGGACACAGGTACCTGTTTTTGCGTCCTTGGAAGGTTGTCGTGCGTCCTTCTTACTCCATGGGACTCACCTCATCCTTTCTGTCTATATAGTACAATGGGTCCTCGGATTTGTCAATAGCTTTTTGTGAGAAAATCTAAATTTTTTACTCTTTCTCTAGAAGGCCATGTGCATCATGGCGTCGATGGCCTCCTGGTAGGAGCCGTGGAGATGCTTGGTGAGCAGACGGCAGGCCTCCTCCACATCGTCGGCCAGGATGGCGTCCAAAATGGCGATGTGAGTGTGGTTGCTGTCCAGATACTGCTCCGAGTCCCATACGGTGAAGCGGATCAGGCTGAGGTAGTCCAGCATACTGCGCAGCATCTGGTCGATGTACTGGTTGCGCAGGGTGCCCGCCAGCTCCAGATGGAAGCGGCTGTCCAGGTCGATGAGGTCGGCCTCCTCCCGCTTGGCGTCGCTGTTCCGGCAGTCCTGGCGGCGCTGAAGCTGCTCCCGCAGGTCCTGCGCCCACTTCCGGTCGATCATGGGGAAGCACCGCCGCAGGATCAGCGGCTCCACCAGGGAGCGGAACTCAAAAATATCGTGGACCGCCTTGGGTGTGGGGTGGGTGACCTCCACGCCCTTGCGGGGGTGGACCGTGACCAGCCCATTCTGGGCCAGGGCCAGCAGGGCCTCCCGCACCGGCGTGCGCCCCAGGCCCAGCACCTCCTGCAGGTGACACTCGCTGACAAACTCGCCGGGGGCCAGCTCCCGCTGCAGGATCATCGCCCTGATTTGATTGTAGGCCACCTGGGACAGGCTCTCCCGTTTCTGCACCGCTGCTTTCGGCATAAGCAACCTCCGGCTCTCAAAATAGTATAGTCTGATATATTACGCTCATCTATCTGGTGGATATGTAATATATTTAATGCGCCCCTAGTATATCAGCGATTGCAGCGAATGTCAAGATTTCCAGACCCCTCATTGCCTCTCCTTTTTAGAGAGAATAGATAATTTAGCTGGTCCTACCCATTTTTGTTTGGACAAAATTGATAATTTCTTCTTGACAGCGCTTTGGAACCATGCTATTATCGGCTCAATCAGATATATCACAAATATATCATTCGTATCCGAGGAATATTTGGGCAGAACGGCCAAGCCGCCTGTCCCCTCTCGGCTCCGGGCGGCCTTCTAGGCATCGTCCGGCACTAAACTTTGGGGGTCGGTCAAGTCATGAGCATGATCAGCGTCAAGGGGCTTCAAAAGAGCTTCGGCAAGCACGAGGTCCTCAAGAGCATCGACATCGACATCCAGCCCGGCGAGGTGGTGGCGATCGTCGGTCCCTCCGGCTGCGGCAAGTCCACCTTCCTGCGGTGCCTCAACCTGCTGGAGAAGCCCAGCGGCGGCCAAATCCTCTACCACGGCGTGGACCTGGTCAGCGCCGCCGCCAAGGAGACCTCCAAGGTCCTGCTGGGCATGGGGATGGTCTTTCAGCAGTTCAACCTCTTCCCGCACAAAACGGTACTGGACAACATCACCCTGGCTCCCATGAAGGTCCAGGGGGCCAGCAAGCAGGACATCACGGAGCGGGCCATGGCTCTTTTGAAAACCGTTGGGCTGGAGGAAAAGCGGGACGCCTATCCCAACCAGCTCTCCGGCGGCCAGCAGCAGCGCATCGCCATCGCCCGCGCTCTGGCTATGCAGCCCGAGGTCATGCTCTTCGACGAGCCCACCTCCGCCCTAGACCCCGAGATGGTGGGCGAGGTGCTGGACGTGATGAAGAAGCTGGCCGCCGACGGCATGACCATGCTGGTGGTCACCCACGAGATGGGCTTCGCCCGGGAGGCGGCCGACCGGGTCATCTTCATCGACGGCGGCGTCATCGTGGAGGACAGCGCTCCCGAGGAATTCTTCGCCCACCCCAAGAACAAGCGTCTCCAGGATTTCCTGAGCAAAATGCTTTAACTGATAAAATATCAAGGAGGAACCAACACATGTCTCTCATCAAGGTAGCCCGGTACAGCGATGTCAAGTACGCGTTCAAGGACGGCTTCGCCAGCTTCCCCGTTCTGGAGGGGGCCTTCGACCAGGCCCACTTCGCCCACTGCGCCATCCAGCCCGGCCACGCCATCACCCCCGACGTCTACTCCGTCACCGAGCACAACCAGCTCTTTGTTTTCACCAAAGGCAAGGGCTATGTCACCACCCCCCGTCAGGCGTGGAACATCAACGAGCCCGGCGTCTTTGTGCCCGAGTTCGACGCCGAGCGCTTCACCATCGCCTGCTCCGCCGACAGCAAGGAGCCGTTGGAGTTCCTCCACATCGTCACCGAGCTCAACGACTACGACAAGGCCAGCCTGGTGGAGTCCCGCATGGTGCTGCCCCGCTTCCGCACCATCAGCCAGGGCTGGACCTACGACGAGGACTTCAAGGATAACGACGCCACCACCTCTATGATGCTGCTGGAGCACCGCAACCTGGGCCGCCTGTCCATGGGCTGTGTCAAGGGCGCCGGCCCCATCGAGATCGGCCAGCATATCCACAACGAGCTGGCCCAGTGGTACTTCCCCCTCCCCGGCTCCGAGTTCATCTACACCGCGGGCGGCGAGGAAGTGGTCATGGCCGGCGGCGACCTGTCCTTCACCCCCACCGGCTTCTGGCACGGCAGCAAGGCCAACGCCGGCAAGAAGTGCGATTACATCTGGTTCGAGATGTGCATTGACGGCTACCCCGGAGAAATTAAATAATCAAACGTTAATTTATCGAGTAAAGGAGTAATCACCATGGCTCTGGTCAAGATTTCGAGAGGCGCGGACATCCGCCACGACTATCAAAACGGTGTGTCCCGGGTGCCCATTCTGGTGGGCGAGTACAAGGACGCGGCCCTGGAGCGGGTCTCCCTCCAGCCCGGCGCGGACTTCACCCCCGCCATCTACTCCAAGGCGGAGCACAACCAGGTCTTCCTGTTCACCGCCGGCAAGGGCTACATCGTCACCCCCCGCCGGGTGTACAATATCACCGAACCCACCGTCTTTGTGCCCGACTTCGACCGGGAACAGTTCACCATCCACTGCGCCTCCGACACCAAGGAGACCCTGGAGATTTTCCACGTGGTCACCGAGCTCAACGACTACGACAAGACCTGCCTGAAGGAGTCCCACATGAGCCTGCCCCGGTTCCGGGGCGTGTCCGAGGCGTGGCACTACAAGGAGGACTTCACCGGGGCGGACATCCAGCAGATGATGCTGCTGGAGCACCGCAACCTGGGCCGCCTGTCCATGGGCGCCAACTTCGGCACCGGCCCCAACTACATCGGCCAGCATATCCACAACGAGCTGGAGCAGTGGTACATCATGCTCCCCGGTGCCTCCTTCACCTACACCGCCGAGGATGAGAAGATCCACGTCCAGGGCGGCGACATCACCTACACCCCCCACGGCTCCCACCACGGCAGCGAGTGCGCCGAAGGCGAGCGGTTCGCCTACGTGTGGTTCGAGCTGTGCGAAAACGGCTATCCCGGCGAGATCAAATAAGACATGGACCTGAAACAGCGGCTCTTGGGCAGCAACCAGCAGTACAGCCGCTACCCCCTGTCCCGGTTCTGTTCATCCATGGCGCAGTTGGGCCTGAACCGGCTGGACTTCGTCCCCCAGGTCCCCCACTTCTGGTGCGGGCACACCGGGTATGAGTCCACCGCCGGGCTGAAAGCCGCCCTGGCGGAGGCGGGGCTGGCGGTCTCCGCCCTCACCCCGCCCCCCTACCGCTACTCCATCACCGCCCCCGACGGCAAACAGCGCATGGCCACCCTGGACTACTACCGCCACTGCATCGCCCTGGCCGCCGAGCTGGGGGCCGGGCAGGTGGTGGTGGGGGCCGCCGGGGCCTGCTGGGACCTGGACCCCGCCGTCCTGCGGCGCAACGCGGCGGACATGCTGCTGACCCTGGCCCGGCTGGCCCGGGACGCGGGCATCCGGCTGCTGTTCTCCCCCGTCATGGGCCCCGACGCCCCCCTGCTGGCGGAATCGCCCATCCTGGGCACCGCCGCCGAAACGGCGGAGCTGCTGGACTGGCTGGACCAGCCCAGCCTGGGGGTCTGCCTGGACACCAACGTGATGAGCGTCTGGGGCGGCGACCTCCCCACCTGGTTCCGGCTGCTGGGCGGCCGCATCCGGCTGGTCCGGCTGTGCGACGGCAACTACCACGGCTACCGGGCCTGGGGCGACGGGTGCCTGCCCATGGAGCGGTACCTCCGGCAGTTGGACGAGGCGGGCTACGCCGGGGACCTCTCCCTCCTGCTCCCCGGCGAGCGCTACGTGGAGGACCCCGAATATCCCGACCGGGCGGCCCTCCGGGCCCTGTGCGGGGAGGTGTGAGTATGCCGAGCATCCAGCGCGGCCAGCTGGCCGCCATGAACCAGCACTACCGCCGCTTTTCCATGGATTACTTTCTGGACTGCCAACAGCGCCTGGGCGTTCAAAACCTGGAACTGTGGTGCGGCGCGGCCCACTTCTGGCTGGACCACCTGGGCTACGCCGACGTGCCCTCCTTCCGGGATAAGCTGCGCAACCACGGCCTGCGGGTGGTCTCCGTCACCGCCCCCAGCATCGCCTACCAATACCAGTACGCCTCCCAGGAGCCGGAACACCTGAGGTACTCCTTCCAGTATTTTTTCAACGCCATCCATCTGGCCGCCGACCTGGGCTGCGACCGGGTGGTGGTCAACTCCGGCTGGGGCTATCTTGACGAGGACGAGACCGCCCTGTGGAACCGCTGCCGGGACCATCTGGCCAGCCTGTGCCGGGTGGCGGAGCGGGAGGGCGTCCTGCTGGTGATGGAGTCCCTCCGTTCCGACGAGAGCAACCTGGTTTACAGCCTGGAGCGGGCCCGGCGGATGTTCCGCGCGGTGGGCCACCCCAATCTGAAAATGATGGTGGACAACATCGCCACCGGCGCCGCCGGGGAGCGCCTGGAGGACTGGTTCGCCGCCTTCGGCCCCGACCTCATCCACATGCACTTTCTGGACGGGGACCCCTGGCTCCACAACATCTGGGGGGATGGGAACACCCCCCTGGCCCGCCAGCTTGAGATCCTGAACGAGCACCACTTCACCGGCTACCTGGTCCAGGAGGTGGCCGACGAGCACTATTTCAGCGACCCCTACGCCGCCGACGTGAAAAACCTCCGGGTACTGGAGCGGTTCGTGGTGGACTGACCTTGTGATCCCCCGGCTTCCAGTGGGAGGCCGGACATCAACACTATATATAATAAGGAAAGGTGAACTTAAATGAATGTGAAGAAGCTCATTCCCGCCGCCCTGTCTCTCGCCATGGTCCTCTCCCTGGCCGCCTGTGGCGACAACAGCGCCAAAACCCCCGAGACCAAGGCCCCCGAGACCGCCCCCGTCTCCGGCACCACCGCCCCCGAGGGAGACGGCTCCCTCCAGCGGGTGCTGGACGCCGGGAAGCTGACCCTGGGCGCCGAGGGCAACTGGATCCCCTACGTCTACAACGAGGACGGCACCGGCGAACTCACCGGCTTTGAGGTGGAGATCGCCAAGGAGGTGGCCTCCCGTCTGGGCGTGGAAGCCGAGTTCAACATCTCCGACAGCTGGGACCCTGTCATGGCCGGACTGGACGCCGGGCGCTACGACGCCGTCTTCTGCGGCGTGAACCCCAAGCCGGAGCGGGTGGAGAAGTACTCCGTCACCGCCTCCTACGCCGAGAACCCCTTCTGCCTGGTGGTGGCCGGGGACAACGACGAGATCACCAGCTTTGAGGACCTGGCCGGCAAGCTGTGCGCCAACTCCCCCTCCTCCACCGCCGGTCAGATCGCCCAGAGCTTCGGCGCCGAGACTGCCGACGCCGACCTCACCGCCGCCATGGAGATGATCTCCACCGGCCGCGCCGCCGGCACCGTGAACAACGTGGCCGCCGTGGACGCCTATATGACCGAGCGTCCCGAGGTCAACGTGAAGATCGCCGCCATCTACGAGCCCGCTGAGGACGAGCGCTACATGATCGAGTCCGCCGGTATGCTCCGCAAGGAGGACGTGGACCTCTCCAACAAGATTTCCGAGATCATCCAGGAGATGATCGACGACGGCACCTGCTATGACCTGACCGTCAAATATTTCGGTCAGACCGTGGCCGACAGTACCAGCCTCTACCAGAAGTAAGTCCTCTTTCGGGGCGCGACGCACCCCATATCACTATGAATAAGGAGGCGGGCTACTGTGGATAAGCTCTTTCAGTTGCTCATTGATTCCTTTTGGCCAATGTTCAAGGCTGGGCTTTTGATTTCCGTGCCCCTGATGCTGATTTCTTTCCTGCTCGGCCTGATTCTGGCCTTTGTGGTCGCCCTCATGCGCATGTCCAAGTGGAAGCCCCTGCGGGCCGTCGCCTGGTTCTATGTATGGGTGATTCGCGGCACCCCCTTGATCGTGCAGATTTTCGTCATTTTCTTCGGTCTGCCCAATGTGGGCATCGTGTTAGACCCCATCCCCGCCGCTATCCTGGCCCTGACCCTCAGCCAGGGCGGCTATAACTCCGAAGTCATCCGCGCCGCCCTGGGCTCTATTCCAAAAGGCCAATTCGAAGCCTGCAAGGCCCTCGGCATGACCAGACTGCAGACTATGGTCAGCGTGGTCATTCCCCAAGCCGCGCTGGTGGCGGTCCCCGCCCTGGCAAACTCCTTTATCAGCCTGCTGAAGGACACCTCCCTGGTGGCTACCATCACCGTCCCGGAGATTTTCCAGACTGCCAAGCAGATCAACGCTGTGAAGATGCAGACATTGCCGCTCTATCTGGAGGCCGCTTTTGTCTACTTGATTTTCAGCACCGTGCTGACCCGCCTCCAGGGTCTGCTGGAAAAGAAGCTGGGCAAGCATCTGGTGGATACCCGCGTGTAACCGCAAAACGAGGCTTCATCCACGTGTGGATGAAGCCTCGTTTTTTTACGCCGAGAAAAACAGCACCAGCAGGATGCCGTAGATGATCGATGCGCTGATGCCGAATACCAGCACCGGGCCGGCCACGGTGAAAAGCTTGGCCCCCGTGCCGGTGACAAGCCCCTCGCTCTTGAACTCCAGGGCCGGGGAGACCATGGCGTTGGCGAAGCCGGTGATGGGCACCAGGGTGCCCGCCCCCGCCCGCTTGGCCAGCTTGTCGAAGAGGCCCAGACCCGTCAGCAGGGCGGCGGCGAAAATCAAGGTCATGGACACGGCGGTGGCGGCGTCCTCCTTGCTCAGGCCCGCGTTTTTATAGAGGTTCAGCAGCCCCTGGCCGATGACGCAGATCAGACCGCCGATGACAAACGCCCAGGCCATGTTCTTCCACAGGTTGGAGGGCTTGGATTTTCCATTGACGTACTGGCCGTATTCCTTGTTGGTCATATCCATAATAGATGGTTCCTCCTTTGCGTTTCGCCGCTAGTTTGCCCCTTGACAGACGGAATCATGCGTGGTATGCTCCATTTAGTAAATTACTAGTTTACTAAATTACTAAAAGAAGGCGAACCTTATGAACATTCCCACCACCTTAAAACATAAGCCGGTCATCGTGGCCGAGGATTACGGCCACATCGACGGCCGCAGCGCCTACGACACCGACGCCCAGGGCCTGTCCCTGGGGCTGGCCCAGTGGAACGACCGGGGCAAGGTAGACATCTCCGCCAAGGTCTGGCGCTACACCGGCGAGAAGTGGTCCCGCCAGTCCGAGGAGCTGCCCCTCCACCGGGTCCTGGACCTGGCCATCCTCATCAGCCGCGCCCAGCTCTACTTCCGGGAGGAGGCCTACCGCCACCCCAAGGGCTACGACCAGGACGACCCGGTCATCGGCCGGGTGGGCCTCCAGGGCGACGCCATGACCGTGGAGATCTGCACCGGCAACGAGCGCATCGACGAGGACCTGAAGCTCTTCCAGGAGGCCCTGACCCGGGACGGCGAGCTGCTGGGGGAGCGGATGCGGGTGCTGGCCGGGCTGCTGAAAGAAATGGGGTATTGACAATGCCCTCCAGTGAGCGTAAAAAAGAATTGCGCGCCGCATATAAATCCCGCCCCGTCACCGGCGGCGTGTACGCCATCCGCAACACCGCCACGGGCCGGGTCTTTCTCTACGGCTCCCCCGATGCCCAGGGCCAGCGCAACCGCTTCGACTTCGCCGTGTCCACCGGCACCTGCATCCACGCCGCTTTAGCCGCCGACTGGCGGGCCTACGGCTCCTCCGTCTTTACCTTCGAGGTCCTGGAGGAGCTAGAACAGAACCCGGACCAGTCCGCCCAGGCCTTCCGCGCCGACCTGAACGCCCTTGTGGACATCTGGCGGGAAAAGCTGGCCGCGGGCGGCGGCGACCTCTACCCGGGAAAGGAAGTCCCATGAACCATCCTGACATCAACATCGCGCCCTTCCTGGACGGGGAGGGCCGCGTGACCCAGCTGCCCGCGAAGCGGGCCAAACGCGTGGCTGTGCTGTCCTATCTGGCCCAGGCCTTTGAGCCGGGGCGCATCTACGCCGAAAAAGAGGTCAACGAGCTGTGCCAGCAGCGGCACACCTTCCACGACTATTTTCTGGTCCGCCGGGAGCTGGTGGACGCAGGCCTCCTGTGCCGGAAGGACGACGGCTCCGCCTACTGGCGGGCCCCGGAGCCACCCGGCGAATCTGAGTAAAAGGCGGTGTTTCCATGGAGGAGACCACACCTGCAAAGTCCAAAGGCGGAGACCACCGCCTGAGGACCCTGTCCCATCTGGCCTGGCCGGCCATCATCGAGCAGCTTCTGGGCACCATGGTCAGCTACGTGGACACGGCCATGGTGGGGCTGGTCAGCCCCGTGGCCACGGCGGCGGTGGGCATCAACGCCGCCTGTATCTGGCTGTGCAACAGCTTTCTCTCCGGCGTGGGGGTGGGCTACTCCGTCCAGGTGGCCAACGCCGTGGGCGCCCGGGACGAGGAGCGAGCCCGCACCGTCATGCGCCAGGGCCTGCTCGCCACGGTCTTTTCCGGCCTGCTGGTGCTGGTCCTCTTCCAGCTCCTGGCCGGGTATATCCCCCGGTGGCTGGGGGCCGAGCCGGAGGTGCTGCCCTACGCGGTGTCCTACCTCCGCTTTTACGCTCTGGGCCTTCCCTTCGCCGCCGCGGTGTCCGTCTTTTCGGCCATCCTGCGCTGCCTGGGGGACACCAAGCGGCCCCTGCTCTTCAACACCGCCGCCAACCTGCTGAACATCGTGTTCAACTTCTTCCTCATCTATGAGTCCCGCCCCGTGGCCCTGCTGGGTATGGAGTTCACCATCCCCGGCGCAGGCCTGGGGGTGTCCGGCGCGGCCATCGCCTCCGCCATGGCCCTGGCCGTGGCAGGCCTGCTCACCCTCCGCTCCGTCTTTGACCAGCGGCGGAACCTGTCCATCTCCCTTCAGGAGGACTACCGACCCGACCGGGCCATCATCGGCCAGGCCCTCCGCCTGGGCGGCCCCTACATCGGGGAGCGGTTCACCGTGAACCTGGGACAGATCGCCATGACGCGGGTGGTGGCCTCCCTGGGCACAGTGGCCATCGCCGCCAACCACATCGCCACCACCGCCGAGGGTCTGTGCTACCTGCCCGCCTACGGCGTCTCCTTCGCCGCCACCGCCCTGGTGGGCCAGTCCGTGGGGGCCAGGAACAAGGACGACGCCCGGGCCTACGGCAATCTGGCGGGGATTCTGGGCTTCGCCATCTGCGTGGTCACCGGCGCGGCCCTCTTTCTGTTCGCCCGCCCCCTGTCCGCCCTGTTCACCACCGACGAGGCGGTCATTGAGCTGTCCGCCCAGGTGCTGCGCATCGTGTCGGTGTCCGAGCCGCTGTTCGCCACCTTCATCGTCCTCTCCGGCGCCCTGCGGGGGGCCCATGACGTGAAGTTCCCCATGTTCCTGGCCCTGTTCTGCATGTGGGGCGTCCGGGTGGTCTTTGCCCCCATCCTGGTGTTCTATTTCAACGTGGGTCTGGCCGGCGTCTGGGCCGCCATGGCCGCCGATCTGGTCTTCCGCGGCGCCTTGTGCGCCCTGCGCTGGCGCAGCGGGAAGTGGGTCGGGAAGGCGGGACTTGATTAGATGCCTCCGGCGGGTCCCCTTTCTTCTCAAAGAAAGGGGACGGAAAGAAGGCCCGGGGGCGGCACGGGCATTTTCAATGCCCTATTCGCCGTCCCCTGGACCCCGGGAACGTCCGGGCGGCGGTACGGTTTATAGGGGCTGGCAAGACTTGCAAGCCGTTGCAGCCCGTATCGGTCTGGCGCCCGAACAACTCCGGCTGCCGCCCCTCGTGTAAGAGCCGGGCAAGGCTTGGGAGTAGTTGGGTTTTCATCGGTGCAACCAAGCCGCCACAAGGTTTGTGCGCGTTTGAATTGGACTTGCGTCCATTGCCAGTCTGCACGGGCCGCCACAGAGGGCGGCCCCTACAAGTGGCCTTCGGGCTCCACCGTAGGGGCGGCCCTTGCGGCCGCCCGCCGTCACGCACCAGCCTTGCCGGGAATCGCCATGCCAGGCGCGCCGCTCCAGCGCGTGGAGGGTGACCGACCGCACATTAGGCCGTAACGGCCGGGGCGGGTGCTTGAGGGCAGACTTGTTACCTTTAGCCGGTTTCGACTTTCATGCTAACGTTGGCGCCGCCCCAGGTCCAGGGCCGAAGCCCTGGCGTCTTTCCCACCCCTTTCCACGTGGAAAGGGGTGCCCCCGGAGGGACTCTGCCCCCGGGGCGACTTTGGAATGTGAAAATGCCCGCGCACCCTCGGTGCGCGGGCATTACCGCATCAATCTCCGCATATCCTCCGGCATCTCCGCCGAAAACCGCATCCCTTCCCCCGTCACGGGCTGGGTCAGCTCCAGCTCCGCCGAGTGGAGGGAGGGGCGGGAGATCAAGTCCCGGTCCTCCACCCCGTAGAGGAAATCCCCCGCCAGGGGACAGCCCAGATAGGCCATATGCACCCGTATCTGGTGGGTCCGCCCGGTTTCCAGCTCCAGCCGGACCAGGCTGAGCGGCCCCTTCCGCTCCAACACCCGGTACCGGGTCCGGGCCGCCAGCCCGTCTCCGCGCACCTGCCGCTGGATCAGGGACCCCTCCACCGGGCCGATGGGTGCGTCCACCACCCCCTGGGCCGGTTCCGGCGCGCCCACGCACACGGCCAGATAGGTCCGCCTGAAGTCCGCCGTGTGGAGCTGGCGCTTCAGCAATTCCTGGGCGTGGGGGTGCTTGGCCACTACCATCAGCCCCGTGGTCCCCTTGTCCAGCCGGTGGACCGGGTGGTAGTCGGCCTGGATGCCCCGGGCCTGATAATAGGCCATGAGGAAGTTCCCCAGGGTGTCGTCCCAGTGGCCCGGCCCCGGGTGGGAGGGCACCCCGGCGGCCTTGTTGACCACCAGCAGGTCGGCGTCCTCGTAGACCAGGTCCAACGGACCCGCCACCGGAGGGATGCCGCTGCGGGTCTCCGGGTCCGCCACCAGCACCGACAGAACCTGCCCCGCCCGCACCGGGGCGCTGGTGAACACCCGCTGGCCGTCCAGCAAAATGCCGTCGGGCAGCCACTTTACCCGCCGGATGACCGTGCCGGACAGCCCCAGCTCTCCGCGCAGCACCGTGTCCACCTTCTGCCCCGCCCGCTGGGACGGGATGGTGCAGGTCAATCTGCGGGGCGGCATCAGCGGCGCCTCCGGGTCAGAAAAATCGTCCCAAAGATTACCGCCGCCGACACCGCCATGGTGAAATAGGCCGCCGCCTCGCTGAACAGCAGCGATACAAAAAGCGCCATCGCGCAGAGCGCTTGAAGCACATCGGCCGCAGGGCCCTGGGGAGCTCCCCGCCTTTTTTGCAGCTTTTCCATCCGCTCCACGCTGTCCAGCGCCCCAGTAAGCTGTATGATTTCCTGGATACAGGACAGGATCGCTGCAATGGTCATTACCTTCCAAAAAATGTCCGTCCCGGCGTCTTGCAATATGCCTCGGAGGGCCGGACACACCACAGATGCCAAAAGCAGGAGCAAAAACACCGGCAGCATCGCCGCCGCGCACCGCCGCTCCCACCGGATATGCTTTTCAAACCCTTCGTCCATGCCGCTCCCCCTTCCCATCTTGCACAATCGGCGGAAATCCTTTATAATCATTCTATCATATCCCGGCGCAAAACGCCAAGACAAGGTGGTCTATTTATGGGCAAACAGTTGGGCCTCTACATCCACATCCCCTTCTGCAGGAGCAAGTGCGATTACTGCGACTTCTACTCGCTGGCGGACAACGAGGGGCGGATGGACGACTATCAGAAGGCCCTGCTCTCCCACATCAAGGAGACCGCGCCCCAGGCCAAGGGCTATCTGGTGGACACCATCTATTTCGGCGGCGGCACTCCCAGCTTCTACGGGGAAAAGCGCATCCGGGAACTGCTGTCCTGCCTCCGCAAGCGCTTCGACGTGGCGGGCAACGCCGAAATCACCATGGAAGCCAACCCGGACTCGGTGGACAAGAAGTCCATGGTCCGTCTCCGCCGGGCGGGGGTCAACCGCATCTCCCTGGGGATGCAGTCGGCCCATGACGACGAACTGGCCGCCCTCCACCGCCCCCACACCTTCCAGCAGGTCCAGGAGGCGGTGGCCGCCATCCGGGCCGCCAAAATCAAGAACCTGACCCTGGATTTGATGTACGGCCTGCCTGGCCAGGACATGGCCCGGTGGCAGGACTCGGTGGAGCAGGCCATCGCCATGGCCCCGGAACACCTGTCCTGTTACGGTCTCAAGGTGGAGGAGGGCACTCCCCTGTGCTTCCGGGTCCAGCGGGGCGAAGCCCTGCCTAGCGACGACGGGCAGGCGGACATGTACCTGTGGATGGTCCAGCGGCTGGAGGCCGCGGGCTATCACCAGTATGAGATTTCCAACTTCGCCCAATCCGGGTTCCAGTCCCGACACAATCTGAAATACTGGCTCACCCGGCCCTACCTGGGCTTCGGCCCCGGCGCCCACTCCGACTTTGGCGGGCGGCGGTACTCCTTCGTCCGCAGCGTGGACGGGTACATCGACGGGGTCCTCAAGGGCGGGGCCATCATCGACGAGGACGAACTGATCCCCAAGCGGGAGCGGTCCGGGGAGTATCTCATGCTCCGACTGCGGACCTCCCACGGCATTGAGGAGTGGGAGTACCGGCGGGAATACTTTATGAATTTCGAGCCTATCGAGGCCAAGCTGGCGGAGTATGAGCACCAGGGCTGGGCCATGCGGGACGGCCAGCGCTGGCGGCTGACCCCCCTGGGGTTTTTGATTTCCAACCAGCTCATCGGGGAGCTGCTCCAAATCCAGGAGGACGCCACACTGGCGTCCACGCTGGAGCGGATGAACCGGGAAAAGGGAGAGAGTTGAGAGAGGGCGGTCCGTGGATGCGGGCCGCCCTTTTTTGTCAGGGTTGCTCCCCTGCCGGGGGCGTTCCTTTCTCGTTTGAGAAAGGAACCGAAAGAAAACCAGGGGGCGGCTATGGGCCTTTTCAAGGCCCTATCCGCCACCCCCTGGACCCCGGGAAACGGTCGGGCGGCGGTACGGTTCATGTTGTCTGGCAAGACTTGTGAGCCGTTGCAGCTCGTATTGGTCTGGCGCTGGAACAACTCCGGTTGCCGTCCCTCGGCATATGACCTGGCAAAACTTGATAATAGTTGCGTTTTAGTCGGTGCCAACAAGCCGCCACAAGGTCTGTGCATCTTTTACTTTTCCTTGCGACCATTGCCAGTCTGCACGGGCGGCTGATAGCCGCCCCTACAAGGACACTGGAGCCTTCCCCTATTCTGTGGGGACCGCCGCCCTCGGCGGTCCTACCTCCCGTCCCCTGTCATTGCGAACCAGTCCGCAGACTGGCGCGGCAATCCGCATCCCCCGTAGGGCCCGGCGTCCCCGACGGGCCGCTCCCCCGTCCCGCGTTGTAGGGGCGGCTATCAGCCGCCCGCCGACCCGCACCCGCCTTGCCGGTCATCGCCACGCCAGGCGCGCCGCGCCAGCGCAGCAGGTGGACCAACCGCACATTAGGCCGTAACGGCCGGGGCGGGGGCGGGAGGGC
>UQGJ01000028.1 GCA_900540545.1 uncultured Eubacteriales bacterium | reverse complement strand
CCGGGCGCGTCCACTGGCACCGGCGCTATCACGAACGCCGCCGGCGGCACCCTCTCCGGCGGTGTGGGCGGCGCGACCGTCTCCGGCACCGGCGGCACCGGCGGCCAAGGCGCGGCCTCCTCCGGCGGCACCATTCAAAACGCAGCCAATGCTACGCTCGCCGGCGGCAAGGGCGGCAACACCACCGGCACCGGTACTGCCGGCGACGGCGGCGTGGGCGTTACCGCGGCGGACAGCGGCAAAATCACGAACAACGGCACCCTCAAGGGCGGCGACGGCGGCAACGCCACCAGCGGCGGCACCATCGGCACCGGCGGCGCGGGCGCCAGAGACAATCGCGGCGAGACGATCCCCGGCGTGGGCACCGGCGGCGGCAGCGGCACCACCCAGAGTTCCAGCGGTGGTAACACGGGCGGCTCCTCCGGCAACACCAACAAGCCCACGACCACCACCAATCCGGACGGCTCCACCACGACCACCGTGACCGACAGCAAGACCGGCGCCGTCACCGAGACCACCAAGGCCCCCGACGGGACCACCACCGAGAAGGTGACGGAGAAGGACGGCACCGTTACCGAGACGGTGAAGCAGCCCGACGGCACCGTCAGCGAGACCGTCACCGCGCCTACCGGCGCTAAGACCGAGACGGTGAAGCGTCCCGACGGTACGCTAAGCGAGACCGTCACCAAGCCCAGCGGAGCCAAGACGGAGACCGTCACCAACCCAGACGGCTCCGCTCAGCAGACCGTCACAGATAAGAACGGAAAGGTAGTGGAGACCACCGTCTCCGAGACGGCGGCGGACGGCACTGTGACGGCCACAGTTACCGACGCCAGAGGCGACGTGACGACGGTCGTGTCCAAGACCGATCAGGACGGCACCGTCCACCAGACCGTCACCGACCCCTACGGGGACGTGACGACGGTGGAGATCGTCACAGGGAAGGACGGCACCGTCACCGAGACCGCCACGGCTCCCGACGGCGGCGTGACCACCACTGTGACCGTCACCGACGAAAAGACCGGAACCACCACTGCAGACGCCACCGAGCCGGACGGCTCCAGGGTTGTCACCGTCACCGAACCTACCGGCGCCATCACCCAGACCCAGGAGCGGACCAACGGCGTGAAGGTGGAGGCCAGCGTCACCGCCAAGGGGGAGAGCAAGGCCAGCGTCACAGTCCCCGAGACGGTGGATGGCAAGGTGAAGGTTGCCATCCCCGCCGGCGACGGCAACGTGGTCGTCCTCACTGAGCCGGACGGCACGCAAAAGCCCCTGGAATACTCCGTGGTGGAGAACGGCGTGGCCTACGTCCTGGTGGACAAGTCCGCCGACATCCACATCGAGGAGCGCGTCAACCTCTTCGAGGACATGACGGACCACTGGGCCGCCGGGGCCTCCGACTTCACCGGCGCCCGGGACCTCTTCAAGGGGGTCAGCGAGGGCGTGTTCGCCCCGGAGGAGGACATCACCCGCGGCTCCCTGGTGACGGTGCTCTACCGGCTGGAGCAGACCCCGGAGGCGGGCAGCGCGCCCTTCTCGGACACCGCAGTCGAGAGCTTCTACGCCGCCGCCGTGGCCTGGGGCGCGGAAAAGGGCGTGGTCAAGGGCGTCACGGACACCCAGTATGAGCCGGACCGGGCGGTGACCCGCCAGGAGCTGTGCGCCATGCTCTACCGCTACGCCCAGGCCTGCGGCTATGACACCCGCACCGGCAAAAACGTGACCTTTGCCGACGGGGCTGCCATCCCCGACTGGTCCAAGGAGGCCATGGAGTGGGCGGCCTCCGCCGGCCTGGTCTCCGGCAGGCCCGGCGGTCTGGCAGACCCCACCGGTACGGCCACACGTGCCGAGACGGCCACCATCCTGGAGCGGTTTATCACCAACGTGGTGAAGAAGTAAATCACGCAGCAGAGCAACAGGAGGGGGGAGCCAAGGCTCCCCCCTCCTGTTGTCTCATACGACTGTAAAAAGAAAAAGGCGTGGTGTACCAGGGTACACCACGCCTTTTTTCAAAATCAATTCTGATTTGCCAATACAATCAACCCTTCGCCACGATCTCCGCGGTATCCATAGCGATCATCAGCTCCTCGTCGGTGGGGATGAGCAGCACCTTCACCTTGGAGTCGGGGGCGGAGATAACGGCCTCCTTGCCCCGGACGTTGTTGGCGTCGGCGTCCATTTTCACGCCCATGAACTCCAGCCCGCCGGCAATGTCCATGCGGGTCCCGGCGCCGTTCTCGCCCACGCCGGCGGTAAAGACGATGGCGTCCACCCCGCCCATGGCGGCGGCATAGGCGCCCACCAGCTTCTTCACGCTGTAATGGAAGGCGTCCAGAGCCAGGACGGCCCGGTGGTTGCCCTGCTCGGCGGCGCTCTCCAGGTCACGGAAGTCGGAGGACACGCCGGAGATGCCAAGCACGCCGGACTTCTTATTGAGGATGTTGAGCATCTCCTTGATGTCCATGTTGTACTTGTTCATCAGGAACTCCAGGATGCCCGCGTCCAGGTCACCGGAGCGGGTGCCCATGGGCACGCCGGCCAGGGGGGTGAAGCCCATGGAGGTGTCCACGCTCTTGCCGTGGTCCACGGCGGTGACGGAGGAGCCGTTGCCCAGGTGGCAGGTGATGATTTTCAGCTGGTCCAGGGGCTTGCCCAGCATGTCGGCGGCGCGGCCGGAGACATAGCGGTGGGAGGTGCCGTGGAAGCCGTAGCGGCGGACCTTGTCGTTCTCGTAGTACTCATAGGGCAGGGCATAGATATAGGCCTTTTCGGGCATGGTCTGATGGAAGGCGGTGTCGAACACGGCCACCATGGGCACGCCGGGCATGACGGCCTGGCAGGCCCGGATGCCGGTGATATTGGCGGGGTTGTGGAGGGGGGCCAGGGGGATGCACTCCTCCAGGGCGGCCATCACGTCCTCGGTGATGAGGGCGGAGGCGGCGAACTTCTCGCCGCCGTGGACCACCCGGTGGCCCACCGCGTCGATCTCCTTCATGCTGCCGATGACGCCGTGCTCGGGGCTGGTCAGGGCGGACAGAACCGCCTGGATGGCCTCGGAGTGGGTGGGCATGGCGATCTCGAATTCCTTCTTCAGGTCCTTGGAGGGGACCTTGTGGGTCAGGCGGCCGTCGATGCCGATGCGCTCGCACAGGCCCTTGGCCAGCACGTCATGGGTGGCGGAGTCCATGAGCTGATATTTCAGGGACGAGCTTCCTGCGTTGATGACGAGGATTTTCATTTCGTATCCTGCTCCTTCAAAGAAAAATTGTCGTTGTTCCGCCTTGCGGCGGGACAGATAATTCGCTATGATAGCATTGTAGCCCATTTATGCCAAAAGGACAACCCGAATTTGGGGAGAAATCCAACTTTTTCTCTTTTAGGAGGCCACGCTATGCGCGTCGCTGGCATTGTCGCCGAATATAATCCCTTCCACCGGGGCCACGCCTATCAGATGGCCCAGGTCCGCCAGACCCTGGGGGAGGACTGCAACCTGGTGTGCGCCATGAGCGGCCACTGGGTCCAGCGGGGGGAGTGCGCCCTCACCGACAAGTGGACCCGGGCGGCCATGGCCCTCCGGGGAGGCGCGGACCTGGTGCTGGAGATACCCACCCCCTGGGCCGCATCCTCCGCCGAGGCCTTCGCCCGGGGGGGCGTGGGGGTCCTGGCCGCCACCGGCGTGGTGGATACCCTGGCCTTCGGCAGCGAGACCGGGGCCCTGGATGACCTGCGGGCCCTGGCGGACTGCCTGGACTCCGGCCTCTACCGGGCGGGCCTGGGCCGGTTCCTGGAGGAGGGGATGCCCTTCGCCGCCGCCCGTCAGGCTGTGGTCCGGGGCATCCTGGGGGACCGGGCGGACCGCCTCTCCGGCCCCAACGACAACCTGGGGGTGGAATACCTCCGGACCCTGCCCCCCCACATGTCGGCCCTGGCCGTCCGCCGGGTGGGGGTGGACCACCACGGCGGTACGGGGGAGGGCTACGCCTCGGCCTCCCAGCTCCGGGACTGGCTCCGCCAGGGCAAGATAAGCCGGGCCGAACCCTATCTCACCGAGCCGTGGCAGGGGGAGATCGCGTCCATGGAGTGGGTCGAACGGGCGGTGCTGGCCCGTCTGCGGCGGATGACGGCGGAGGAGTTGGAGCGCCTTCCCGACAGCGGGGAGGGGCTGGCCAACCGCATCCTGGCCGCCGCCGGGAAGGCCGGGACTCTGGAGGAACTGTACGACGGGGCCAAGACCAAGCGCTACGCCCACGCCCGCATCCGGCGGCTGTGCCTGTGGGCCTTCCTGGGCCTGGAGGCGGCGGACCGCCCGGCCCAGGTGCCCTATCTGCGGGTGCTGGGGTTCACGGCCAGGGGGCAGGCGCTGCTCCAGCGGATGAAGGACGCCGCGGCGCTGCCCGTCGTCACCAAGCCCGCCCACGCCCGCAGGCTGGACGAGCCGGCCCGCCGTACCTTTGAACTGGAAGCCCGCTGCACCGACCTCTACGCCCTCTGCTTCGACCAGGTCAAGCCCAGCGGCCAGGAGTGGACCACTGACCCGGTGCGCCGGTGATGTCCCGTCCATCGTTTCTCCTAAAAAAGCACTCCAGCATGGCGCTCTATGCGCCGTGCCGGAGTGCTTTTCTTGTACTCAGAACGCCAGCGGGATGACCCTGCCGCAGACGTTGAGGGATTCCATGTCCTCCAGGGGGATCAGCTCCTGGAAGGTGGCGTCCATATGGACCTGATAGACCCCGTCCCGCTGATGGGAGTACCCCCGGCTGCGGAAATCGCCGTCTACCTGGAACAGGTCGATAACGGTGCCGTCCTTGAGGGTCAGGGAGAAGCCGCCGGACTCCAGAAGCCCCTGCACCCGCTCCAAATCCGCCTCGGAACCAGGCGTGCCCTCGCCGCCGGCCCAGGCGGACAGGGGGGAGAGGGCCACCGTATCCAGGACCAGGCCGGTGTCCCCGACGGGGATTGGCTCGTCCAGCGGGATGGACTGGGTCAGGTCGCCGCAGCGGACGGGGAAGGAGAGGGTCCAGTCCCCCTGGGCCAGGGCGGGGGCGTCCATGTTCTCGCCCACCCGGGCGATGCGGTCGAAGGACAGGGTGAGGGTTTTTCCCCGGGCGATGGGCGCGTAACTGTGGAGGGTGGCGGCCAGGGAGACGGAGGTGGTCTCCCCCTGGCCGGAGTGGACCTGGGCGCCGTAGCCGCCGCCGTTGAAGCCGGGCAGGGCGGCCTCCGCCAGATGGAAGAACAGGCCGTCGGCGTCGATGGTCCCGCCGTCGGTACGGGTGAGGGTCATGGCCACGTAGAGGTTGTTCTGGTCCCCAAACAGGGCGTCGGCGGTGACGGTGTAGCCCGCGCTGGTGGCGCTGGCGGACACCGGGACGCCGGACTGGTCCACGATTTCCGGGTGCCCGCCGAACAGGGGGGCGAACAGGCCGCTGACAGAGGCGTAGGCCCCGGCGGTGACGGCCAGACAGAGGGCGGCGGCCACGGCCACGGCCATGACCCGGCGGCGGGGAAAGGCCGGGGCCCTGCGGGTCCGGACGGCGGCCTCCGAAAGACGGTTCAGGACCCGGGCCTCCAGCCGGGGGTCGAAGGGGACGTGGTCCATGGCGTCCCGGTAGCGTTCAAAATCCATAGTCTGCCTCCAATTCTTGTTTCAGCAGGGCCCGCCCCCGGGAGAGCTGGGTGCCCACCGTGGCGGCGGGCAGGCCCAGGATGTGGGCGATCTCCCGGATGGAGTAGCCCTCGTAGTAGTGCAGGTGGAGCGGCAGGCGGTACTTCCCGTCCAGGGCCAGTACCGCCGACAGGACCTCGTCCTCCGTCCGGTCCAGGGCGGGCAGGGCCTCCGGCAGTTCGTTCCGGCTCTGGTACCAGCCGCTTTTCAGCAGGTTTTTGCACTTGTTGGCGGTGACCTTCAGCAGCCAGGCTTTCAGGTGTTCCCCGTCCCGGACCTGGGGCGGACGCTCCAGCAGGGTCAAAAAGACCTCCTGGGCCACGTCCTCCGCGTCCGCCCGATTTTTCAGGCAGGCGTAGGCCGTCCGGACCACGTGGGGCAGATACACCCGCACCGCCTGTTCCAGCTCCGGCTGTTCCCAAGCAGGTTCCATCCCATCACTCCTCTCTCGACCAGGACCGCGCGGTTCGGTCTCTGCCACATACACAACTCACGGGACCGGAATTTTTCATCGGAGGCAAAAAAAGGGCGGGACGCCAAAGCGTCCCGCCCCCGTAAACCCTTACTTATTGAAATCGTACCCCAAATCGGGCCGGACCCCCAGGTCGATGATGTCCTGGGCGTCATAGAACTGCAAATACTTGGACCGGGCCCAGCGCAGGGTGGTGCCGTCGGGGTGGAGCCGGTCGCAGATGACGGCGGAGATGTCGCTCTTGATTTTGGAGTAGGACTGGATGCCCACGCTGGCAAAGACCCGGAACCCCTGGTCGTGGAGGTACTGGAACATGGGGCCCGTCTGGGTCACGTCGTTGTCGCCGTCGGGCCGGGCGCCGTGGGGGTAGAACAGGATGTTGGTGGGCCCTACCAGACTGCCCACCTCGTCGGCCCAGCGCTCGGTGTCGTTGATAACGGTCTGCATGGGCTTGGTGGACAGGTTGATGTGCCCCCAGGTGTGGCTGCCGAAGGTCCAGCCCGTCTCCTTGAGCCGGGCGATGACCGGCTTAACCCCGTCGATCTCCCCCTGGCGGTAGGCGTCAAAGGCGGGGCGGTCGGGGGAGTCCAGGGCGATGTCCCGGTCATTCTGGGTGCGGTAGCCCAGGATGCCCTGGTAGCCGGTGAGGGAGAAGATGGCCTTGGCCCCGTTGAGGGAGAAGTCGGGGTGGGCCAGCACGAACTCGTCCAGCAGGGTGGTGGCGTCCAGGTCCTTGGTGAGGAAGGTCTCCTTGGTGTAAGGGTCGGTGCACTCGGCCCAGATCTGGCCGTCGTCCCCCACCACCAGCTTGGAGGTGAAGCCCTCGGCCAGCATATAGTCATAGTAGTTCACATCGTCGAAGGAGATGACCAGAGGCTTCTTCCCCTCGGGAAGCATGAGGGTGTTGCGCACCATTTTGGCGTTGCCGCTCTCGTCGGTGACCTCGCTCCACACGTCCTCCATGGCCACCAGGATATAGCCCTTGTCGTAGACGCTCTGCAAAATCTTGTTGTACTCGTCCACGGTTAGCATCCAGTCGTCCAGGCCCTCCCGCTGGGCCTTGGGGGTGGGGCTGTCGGTGAAGGCGTACTTGGGGTAGGCGATGATGGGGTGGAAGAAGAGGTGCTCCACCACCTGGTCCGCCCCCCAGGCCTGGGTGAGCTGGTCGGCGGACCAGTAGGTCCGCACGGCGTCGTAGGGGTCGGCCACCGGGACGGGGGTGGGCTCCGGCGGGGTGGTGTCCACCACCGGGGGCGTGGCGTCACCGGCGGGGTTCTTGGGGGCGTCCTTCCCGCCGCAGGCGGCCAGGGAGAGGGAGAGGGCCAGGGTCAGAGTCAGCGCGCAAAGGCGTTTCAGCATGGGTATCGTTCCTTCCATTCTCTATTTCTGGACTATGATACGACAAAATCCGGTACAAGACATCACAGAGCGGTTACGAATTGGTTTCAAGCTGGGGCACCCGCCGGACCAGCAGGATGGAGGCCGCCCCGGTGACGGCCCCGGTGACCACGCTTGCCAAAAGCAGGGGGGCCAGATACACGGCGATGGCCGGGGAGCCCAGCACCCCCATGGCGGCCAGCACCTGCCCGGCGTTGTGCCCCGCCGCCCCGGCGATGCACACCCCAAAAAGGGACAGGCCGGGCACGTGGAGCAGCCCCCACATGACCCCGAAGGCCAGGATGCCCCCGGTGAGGGAGAAGGCCAGGGCGGACAGGTTGCCCCCCACCAGCGCCCCCAGGAAGCACCGGGAGACCAGGATGGCGAAGGACTCCCTGGGGGAGAGACAGACCAGGGCGTAGATGGTGACCAGATTGGCCAGCCCCAGCCGCAGCCCCGGCAGGGGGACCAGCACGGCCAGCGGGAACAGCCCCTCGCACACCGAAATCGCCAAAGCCAGCGCCGTCAGCACGGCGCACCGCGTCAGGCGGCGGACATTTTTCCTCATGCCGCGCCTCCTAACCCGTGACGGCGTCCACGCCGCCGTCGTCGCTGCCGGTGAGGGAGATGACCAGCCGGTTGGGCAGGCACACGATCTGCCCCTTGTCCCGGCTCACCCAGCCGGTGTGGACGCAGTCCTGGGTGGGGCAGTCGCTGTGGAGGACCCGGATGCGGCCGTGGTCGGCCTCCAGGGTGATGGGGTAGGGCGCGTTGGGCACGTCGAAGGTGGTGGGGCCGTCCAGCCCGCTCAAATCGAAGCTGGCGATTTCCACACTGTCTAAGACGACTGTGGCGGTCAAAAAGTTTCCGCCCCCGGGACGAAAGGCCAAAAGCAGGGCCCCGGCGGCCAGGAGGACCAGCAGGACCACCAGCCCGTCCATGGGCGTGGGCCGGGTGCGGTCAGCGGCGGACGATCTCATAGGTGTAGCCCGCCCCCTCTCCCAAAAAATCCAGGCCGGCTTCCAGCCCCTCGGTGATAAACACGTGCCCGTCGTCCCCCACCAGAACCAAGTCGAAGTCCTGGGCCTCCCCCTGGTCCCGCCACAGGTCCAGGGCCTTGTCCGCCCCCATCACGAAGCAGGCGGTGGACAGGCCGTCGGCCAGGGTGCCGTCGGCCGACACGGCCGTGACGGCCAGCAGCCCGGAGTCGGCGGGATAGCCGGTGTGTGGGTCGATGATGTGGTGGTAGGTGACGCCGTTCTCTTCAAAGTACCGCTCGTAGCCCCCGGAGGTGGAGGCGGTCTTGTCGCTGAGAGACAGGATACAGTAGGAGGACGCGGGGTCGGCGGGGTCCTTGATGCCCACCCGCCAGGGACTGCCGTCGGCCTTGGTCCCCATGACGGTGACGTTGCCCCCCAGGTCCAGCAGGGCGGAGGTGACCCCCGCCTCCAGCAGCAGGTCCCGGACCTGGTCGGCGGCGTAGCCCTTGGCCACGGCCCCCAGGTCCACCGCCATGCCGGGCTCGTCCAGCCGGGCCAGCCGCCCCAGGGCGTGGCCGTTCACGTGGACCTTGCCGCTGTCCACCAGGGGGAGCAGAGCGTCCAGCTCGGCCTGGGTGGGGACCCGGAATTCCGACTCCTGGAAGGAGGCAGCCGCCCCGAACCCCCAGGCGTCCATGACGGGGGCGATGGTGACATCCAGCGCACCGCCGGTCATCTCCCCGATGGACGCGGCCTCGGCCAGGAGGGTGCCGGTGTCCTGGCCGATTTCCACCCCCTGGGGTAGGCTTCCCGCCCCGGCGTTGAGCCGGGAAATGTCGCTATTGGGCTTGGTGCGGGAGAAGAGTCCGTCCAGCCGAAAGACCTCCTGCTGGACCGCGGTGAGGGCGTCGGCGCCCCCCTTGCCGTAGAGGGTGACGGTCATGGTGGTGTCCATGGCGAAAAACTGCTGCCGCGCCTCCGCGGGCGCGCAGGCCGTGAGCAGCAGAAGGGGGAGACATAAGAAAAGCCGTTTCATAGAGGGACCTCGCTTCAAAACCATAAAAATGATATTATATTGTATCATAAGCGACTCTGTAAGACAATATAAGTGGGCGGGCACTTTTTTCTTGTTGCAAAACAGGGCGGATTCTGATAGAATACCATCTGTTAGACTGATATTAAACTGGCCGTCCTGCGGGCGGAAACTTTTCCCAGTTCAAGCAAGGAGATGGATCCATGGATAACGAGAGACACGCGGCGTCCAAGCGGGACGAGCGGGCCAAGAAAGAGGACGTGGTCCTCAACCGCATCCTCGTCTGGTTCGGGGCGGCGGTGGTGGCCGAGTTCGTGCTGCTGTGGCTGGGCCGTTACTATTCCGCCCACAGCACCGTCAGCGAGGCCATTATGCTGGCCTATCACCTGCATAACTTCATGGAGATATTCCGCTGGGTGTCCCTGGGTCTGTTCGCGGTCTGCGCCGTCTGGCTGTTCCTGGCCCTGCGGGGCGGCAAACGCACCCTACTGCCCAAGATGTTCGCCGCCCTGTTCGGCGTGGTCTGTGTCATGAGCTTCATCATCTACCAGTTCTCCGACACGGGTATCCAGTTCCTGTGCCGGGCCGTGCTGGGCGTGACGGTGCTGGCGCTGATTTTCTACCTCTACCAGAAGGAATTTTTCACCGCCACCCTGGCGATCGCCGGGGGCATCCTGGGCCTGTGGGTGGTCCGAAAGGCTGAGGGGGGCCACGCCCTCCTGGTCTACGGCTATCTGGCCGCCCTGGCGGTGCTGCTGGTGCTGGTGGTCCTGCTGTGCCGGGCCATGCAGAAGAGCGGCGGCGTGTGGAAGTACAAGGGCAAGGAGCTGCGGCTCTTCTCCAAGAACGCCGGCTTCGGCCTGGTCTACCTGACCTGCGGCCTGGTGGCCGCCGCCGTGATCGCCGCCGTGGTGGGCGGGCCCGCCCTGGCCTACTACCTGATGTTCGCGCTGGTGGCCTGGGTCTTCGTCATGGCCGTCTACTACACCGTGAAGCTGATGTGACCGAACCTCTGAACGAATGAAAAGCGCGCTGCAATCGAACGATTTGCAGCGCGCTTTTTTGTTTTGGAGCGGAGTCCCCCTCCGGGGGCCCGCTGCCGCGGGGGCCAGGATTCTTTTCTCGAAAAGAACCCTGGGAAGAAACGACCAGGGGCTGCGGCCCCTGGACCTAAGGGCGGCGCCAACGGGGGCATGGCAGTTGAAACCGGCTAGAGGTGATAAGTCTGCCTTTCTGCTTCCGCCCCGGCCGTTACGGCCTAATATGTGGTCGTTCACCCCCATGCGCTGGCGCGCCACGCCTAGTATGGAAAGTCCCGGCAAGGTGGGTGCGTAACGACGGGCGGCTATCAGCCGCCCGTGCCGACTCCCAACTGGCGCATTGCCAATTCAAAAACGTACAACCCAATGGCGGCTTGTTTGCACCAAGTAAAACGCAACTACCCTCAAGTTTTGCCAGTTCATATGCCGAGGGGCGGCAGCCGGAGTTGTTCCAGCGCCAGACCGATACGGGCTGCAACGGCTATCGTGTCTTGCCAACCATCGAGAACCGTACCGCCGCCCGACCGTTCCCCGGGGTCCAGGGGGCGGCAGATAGGGCCACAGCGTGGCCCGTGCCGCCCCCTGGTTTTCTTTCGGTTCCTTTCTCAAATGAGAAAGGAACGCCCCCGGCAGGGCAGCCCCCTATGCAATCGGCTCAAAATACTCCTTCCGGTACTCGGCGAACAGCTCGTCGAACTCCCGGTCCCCACCGGAGTGGAGGTATTTCAGATAGGTGTGGGTGTCGGGCAGATGCTCGCTGGGGGGCGTCGTGGTGCGGACGATGAGCATGGCCACGTTGGAGCAGTGGTCGGAGATGCGCTCCAGATTGATGAGCAGCTCCAGGAACTGGGTCCCCAGCTCAATGGTGCAGCTCCCGGCCTTCAGCCGCTCCACGTGCCGGTTCTTCAGCACCTCCTGCATGAGGTCCACCACCTCCTCCAGGGGTTCCACGTGGAGGGCCAGGGCGTGGTCCCGCTCCTCATAACAGCGTAGGGTGGTGTCCAGCGTAGCCGCCACCGCGTCGGTGAGGTAGTGCAGCTCCCGCTTGGCCTCCGGGGAGAAGGCGATGTCCCGCTCCCGCAGGTGGGTGGCCGACTCGGAGACGTTCACGGCGTAGTCGCCGATGCGCTCGAAGTTGGTGAGGGTGTGGAGCAGCTCCGAGACCAGGGCGCTCTCCGCGTCGGTGAGGGCGCGGTCGGTGAGCTTGACCAGATAGGCGTCCAGCATGGTCTCCAGCTTGTCGATGGTGGCCTCGTTCTCCTGGAGGCGCTCCAGCTTCTTCTCGTCGTAGCTGGTCAGCAGCTCCACCGCCATGCCGAAGTCCTCCTGGGCCTTGCGGCCCATGGTGACCACGGCGGCCCGGGCCTGCTCCAGGGCGATGGAGGGGGTGGCCAGGAAGCGCTCATCCAGCACGTTGAACTCGGCGGTGTCGTCGCCGGGGACGGTGCGCTTGGCCAGCTTCACCAGCAGCTTGTGGAAGGGCAGCAGCAGTACGGTACACCCGATGTTGAACAGAGTGTGGATGGTGGCGATGTCGCCCACGTTCATGGTGGCCGTCCAGAAGGACAGCCCGCCCGCGGCTGCGGTGGCGATTGCCCTGGCCCCGTAGACGGCGAAGAGGCAGAAGGCCGTGCCTAAAATATTGAAATAGAGGTGGATCATGGCCGTCCGCTTGGCGTTCCGGCTGGCGCCGATGGAGGAGATGAGGGTGGTGATGCAGGTGCCGATGTTCTGTCCCATGATGATGGGCAGGGCCACGTTAAAGGTGATGACCCCGGTGGAGGTCAGGGCCTGGAGGATGCCCACCGATGCGGTGGAGCTCTGGAGCAGGGCTGTGACCAGCGCGCCCACCAGGATGCCCAGCACGGGATTGGAGAAGGCCACGAACATCTGCTGGAACTCGGGGACGGTCTGGAGGGGGGACACCGCCACCTTCATGGTGGTCATGCCGATGAACAGCAGGCCCAGCCCCAGGCAGACCTGGCCCACGGTCTTTTTCTGTCCGCCCTTGAAGAACATGTAAAAGAGAATGCCCGCCACCACCAGGAGGGGGCCGAAGTTTTCCGGATTCAGCAGGGACAGCAGGAGGTTGTCCGAGGAGATGTCGCTCAGGCGCAAAATCTGGGCGGTGATGGTGGTGCCGATGTTGGCCCCCATGATGATGCCCACCGTCTGCTCCAGCTTCATGATGCCGGAGTTGACGAAGCCCACGCACATGATGGTGGTGGCCGCCGAGCTGTGGACCAGCCCTGTCACCAGGGCCCCCACCAGTACGCTCATAAAGAGACTGCTGGTCAGCCGCTCCATGATGCGCTCCAGCCGCCCGCTGGACAGCTTCTCCAGCCCGTCGGTCATGGTGGACATGCCGAACAGGAACATGGCGATGGCGCCCACCAGGCTGATCACGTCGGTCAAACTCACTTGCCCGCCTCCCAATCTGACTTCTTTGTCAAATCAGGGCCCATTCGGACCCAATATACAATTATAGTCGGCTTGTCCCCGTTCGTAAATAACAAGTAAAGCGTTCTGACGCAAATTTTACATTTCCTCTAAAACGGCGGTACGATTTTCAGTGAATTCCGTCAAAAGAAGGCGCGGGGCCGGAAACCAGGGGGCGTCCGGGGCGGGTTTCCCTTGTGTTTTTTATCCAAAAAAGGTATGATAAACATAACAGAGCACAGCCCGCGGGGCGGGGAAGGAGGCGCGGCAGATGGGAGAGCGCATGCGGAGGGCGGACAGGGCGGTGACGCTGGCGGTCATCGCCCTGGTGGCGGTGGCGTGCACGCTGTGCATCGCCTACGTGTCCATCCTCCGGCAGTCCGTCCGGGCGGAGAATGAGCGCTACCTCAGCGAAATCTCCCAGCACGCCGCCGCCCTGGTGGACCAGCGGGTGGACGACACCTTCCAGGCCCTGGACACGGCGGCGGCCAACTGGAACATCACGGGCAGCGAGGAGCGCAGCTTCCTCCGCCTGGACAGTATGGCCCGCATCTACGGCTACGACCGCATCGCCGTCATCGCCCCGGACGGCATGGCCCAGACCAGCGACGGCCTGACCCGGGACCTGTCGGCGGTCCCGGCGGTCCAGGACGCCCTGGCGGGGGAGCACCGGGTGTGCCGGGTGCTGCTGCCGGAGGAAGAGGGGGGAGACGTGACCCTCTACGTGGTCCCCATGGTCCAGGATGGTCGGGTGATCGGGGCTGTCTCCGCCACCACCGGCACGGACCAGCTCCGTCAGCTCCTCAGCGTGGAGAGCTTTGGCGGGGAGGGCTACGCCCAGATCGTGGACGCCCAGGGGGATTTCGTGGTGGACTCCCTGCACCCCAACGCCTACCAGGGCGGCGGGAACTTCCACACCATTGTGGAGGCGGACGGGGCCCTGGGGGCGGGGTACAGCGCGGAGAAGATATACGCTGACATGGCCCAGGGCCGCTCCGGGACCTTCCAGGTCACGGTGGAGGGCCGAGAGAAGTTCGCCAGCTACGTGAAGCTGGGCACCGAGGACTGGTATCTGCTGTCCATGGTCCCCACGGCGGTGGCCACGGAGGGGTCCCGGCGGCTCATCCAGCTGGCGGTGCTGATCAACGCCCTGATCGTGGGTCTCTTCCTGGCCCTCACGGTCCTGGTCCTGCGGCGGAACAAGCGCAGCCGCCGGACCCTGGAGGAGATCGCCCTGGTGGACCCGGTGACGGGGGGTATGAACCGCACCTGCTTCGAGCGGGAGGCGGGCGCCGCCATCCAGCGGGCCCCCCGGGGGACCTGGATGGTCCTGTCCCTGGACATCCGCCACTTCAAGCTCATCAACGACGCCTTCGGCAGCGACATGGGCAACCGCACCCTGAAATACGTCCACGACACAGTGCTCCGCCGTCTGGAGAAGGGGGAGCTGGTGGGCCGCATCACCGGCGACCAGTTCAGCGTCCTGCTGCGCAGCCGGCCCGAACCGCTGGCCGCGGCCTGGCTGGAGCAGGTGGCCTACGACATCAATTCCTTCAACGAGGGCCGGGAGCGGCAGTATTACCTGTCCATCTCCGGCGGCGTGTACCGGGTGGATGAGCCGGAGCTGGATATGATCACCATCCAGGATCGGGCCAACGTGGCCCGGAAAAAGGACGCCGCCCCCCTGGCGGGCCGTCTGGCCGCCTGCGGGTTCTACTCCGACGCCGACCGCCGCCGCCTGCTGCGGGAAAAGGAGATCGAGGACCGAAAGGAGTCCGCCCTGGCCGGGCGGGAATTCGTGGTCTACCTCCAGCCCAAGATTTTGCTCTCGGACCGCTCGGTGGCAGGGGCGGAGGCACTGGTCCGCTGGCAGGACCCGGAGCGGGGCCTGGTCCCGCCGGACGAGTTTGTCCCCGTGTTCGAGCGCAGCGGCTTCATTACCCGGGTGGACCTGTACGTGTTCGAGGAGGTCTGCGCCCTGCTCCGCCGCTGGCTGGACGGGGGGCTGACCCCCGTGCCCGTGGCGGTGAACCTGTCCCGGGTCCACCTGCGGGAGGCGTCCTTCCTGCGGGAATACCAGGCCGTGGCGGACCGGTACCGCGTGCCGGCCAGCCTCATCGAGTTCGAGTTCACCGAGACCATGGCCGGCGAGAGCCCCGAGGAGCTGGCCGCCGTGGTGGAGCGCCTCCACGCCCTGGGCTTCCGCTGCGCCCTGGACGACTTCGGCAGCGGCTCCTCCTCGCTGAACATCTTAAAAGACGTGCCCGTGGACGTGCTCAAGCTGGACCGGGCCTTTTTCGGCGGCAGCGGTCTGGCCGACCGGCGGGGCCGCGGGGTGGTGGAGAGCGCCGTGGACCTGGCCCGGCGCCTGGATATGCAGACGGTGGCCGAGGGCGTGGAGACCGAGCAGCAGGTGGACTTTCTGCGCCAGGCCGGCTGCGACATGGTCCAGGGCTTTTTCTTCTCCCGGCCGGTGCCGGTGGCGGAGTTCGAGCGCATGGCCTTCCCGGGGGCGGCCGAGACAGGAAAGGAGGCGGGTGTCCCATGAAGATGCAGCTGGAACGGGAATCCCTGGAGCTGGTCCGCGAGACGGTCAGGCTCTATTTCGAGACCCGGGACACGGCGCGGGTCCGCGCCCTCATGGACGCGGAGGGGGACTGGATCGGCATCGGCGGGGCCGAGGTCATCCACGGCCGCCCGCCGGAGCGGCTCCCGGAGATGGAGAGCCCCCGCTACCGGGTGCTGGACACGCCGCTGGTGGCCCGCGCCATTGACGAGACCACCTGTATCGTCAGCGGCTGCGCCGACCTGCGGGCGGAGGGCTCCGGGGCGGAGCTCACCGTACGGGTCACCGCCACCTGTCATGGGACGGCCCAGGGCCTGCGCCTGCGCTGTATCCACATCTCCCTGGGGGAGAACGTGGAGCGGCCGCCGGACCTGATGGGTTCGGAGCGGGACCGGGAGGCGCTGCTGTCCCACATCCTGGACGACCAGGCCGCCCGTCTGGCCCAGCGGGACCGGGATATGAGCGCCCTGCTCAACAACCTGCCCGGCGGCGTGGTCTGCTGCGACACCACCCCCGAGCTGAACCTCATCGAATTCAGCGCCGGCTTCCTGGACCTGTACGGCTATACCAGGGAGGAGGTCCGGGAGCGGTTCCAGGACCAGTTCGCCCGGATGATCCTCCCCGAGGACCTGGAGCGGACCTGGCCGGAGGTGCGGGAGCAGCTCTCCCGGGGCAACACCAAGGAGATCGAGTACCGCATCCGGCGCAAGGACGGCAAGGTGCTTTGGATTTTGGACCGGGGCCAGGTGGTCCGCCGGGAGGACGGCATGGAGTATTTCTACTGCATCCTCCTGGACGTGACCGAGTCCCGTGAGGCGCGGGAGGCCCTGCGCACCAGCCTGGAGCGGCACCGCATCGTCATGGAGCAGACCAACGACATCATCTTCGAGTGGGACATCGACGACGGCGGACTGGAAATCTCCAACAACTGGGAGCGCACCTTCGGCTACTCCCCCGATCCGGGGGACATGGACGTGGTCTATGCCGAGGACCGGGCGGTGCTGCTCTCCCTGCGGGACCGCATCCTGGGCGGCGAGGACTACGGCGAGGCGGAGCTGCGCATCCGGGAGGCCGGGGGCGGGTACCGCTGGTGCCGGGTCCGCATGACTCTCCAGCGGTCCGGCTCCCGCCGCCGGGTGGTGGGGGTCATCATCAATATCGACGACGAAAAGCGCCGGACCCAACAGCTCCAGCGCAAGGCCCAGCGGGACGCCCTGACGGGCCTGTACAACAAGGGCGCCGCCCGGGAGCTGATCGAGCGGGAGCTGGCCCTCATCCCCATGGAGGAGCGCTCCGCCCTGCTGATTTTGGACATCGACGACTTCAAGCAGGTCAACGACCGCTACGGCCACCTGGGCGGGGACGCCGTCCTGGCCGACCTGGCCGGGGGCCTTCAGAGCCTGTTCCGCCCGGAGGACATCCTGGGCCGGATAGGCGGCGACGAGTTCTGTGTGTTCTTGCGTGGCGTGGCGGATACGGCGGAGCTGGAGGCCAGGGCCGGGGCGGTGGTGAAGCTGTTCCACAGCGTGGTGCAGAATGTCCCCGCCAGCGGCATCTCCGGCAGCGTGGGCATCGCCGTGGCGCCGGAGAACGGCACGGACTTCAACACCCTGTTCCAGAACGCCGACGTGGCCCTCTACCACGCCAAGGTGAAGGGCAAGAACCAGTACGCCTTCTACGAACCGGGGATGGATTGGCCCGAGCTGCGCCACGAGCTGGCCGCCTCCCGGAGCGGGGAGAAGGACCGCATCGAGTCCGAGGGGGACCGCCGCTTTGACAGCGGCGAGCTGGCGGACTATGTCTTCCGGGCCCTGTACAGCGCGTCCGACATCCAGCAGGCCATCCCCACCATCCTGGAGATCGTGGGGCGGCAGTACGACGTGAGCCGCGTGTACATCTACGAGCTGGCAAACGACGGTCGCTCCGTGAGCAACACCTTCGAGTGGTGCGCCGAAGGGGTGTCCTCCGAGCTGGAGGCCCTCCAGCACGTGCCGGTGGACATCATCCAGGGCCTGCTGGCCCCCCTGCGGCGGGAGGGCGTCCTCTACTGCCGGAACGTCTCCGAGCTGGACGCCGAGGCCCGGGCGGTGCTGGAGCCCCAGGACATCCGCTCCACCCTCCAGTGCGCCATCAACGACGGCCCCCGCTTCTGTGGGGCGGTGGGCTTCGACGAGTGCCGGGACACCCGCCTGTGGACCCAGGAGCAGGTGAAGGCTCTGGCCTTTATCGCCGACATCCTGGGCGCCTTCCTGATGAAGCGGCGGGCCCAGGAGCGCACCGAAGAGCTGATGGAGAGCCTTAAGGGCATCCTGGACCACCAGCGGGACTGGATCTACGTCATCGACCCGGAGAGCCACGAGATTTTGTATACCAACCAGGCCACGAAGGATGTGCTCCCCGGCCTGGAGCTGGGGGAGCGCTGCCACGAGGCCTTTTACCACGCCCCCAACCCCTGCGCCCACTGCCCAGTGCGGCACATGGACGCGTTGGGCCACGCCGCAGGGCGGGTCCACAGCGTCGTGCTGGACATGGACGTGGAGGTCCGGGCCGACACCATCACCTGGCCGGGGAACCGGCAGGTCTATCTTCTGTCCTGCAGCCCGGTGGAACAAAAGGGGGAGGAACACCCATGACGGAAGCGCAGAATACCCTCCAGGACTGGATCAGCTCCAGCCAAAACATCGTCTTTTTCGGCGGGGCAGGGGTCTCCACCGAGAGCGGCATCCCCGACTTCCGCAGCGTGGACGGCCTCTATCACCAGCACTACAAGTACCCCCCGGAGACCATCATCAGCCGCAGCTTCTTCGACCGGGACCCGGCCGAGTTCTACCGCTTCTATCAGGACCGCATGCTCTATCTGGATGCCAGGCCCAACCCCGCCCACCGCAAGCTGGCCGAGCTGGAGGCGGCGGGGCGGCTGAAGGCCGTGGTCACCCAGAACATCGACGGCCTCCACCAGGCCGCCGGGAGCCGGGAGGTCCTGGAGCTCCACGGCTCCGTCCTGCGCAACTACTGTATGGACTGCCATAAGTCCTTCGACGTGCGCTACGTGAAGGATGCCCCCGGCATCCCCACCTGCGACGCCTGTGGCGGCACGGTAAAGCCCGATGTGGTCCTCTACGAGGAGGCTCTGGACCAGGACGTGATGTATAAGGCCGTGGACTATATCCGCAAGGCCGATATGCTCATCATCGGCGGCACCTCCCTGGTGGTCTACCCGGCGGCGGGGCTGGTGAACTACTACTCCGGCGACAAGCTGGTGGTGGTCAACAAGTCCCCCACCCCCATGGATATGCAGGCCGACCTGGTGGTGGCGGGCGCCATCGGCGAGATTTTTTCCCAAATCAAGGTCTAAGGGCGCCCCTGGCGGGCGCCCGCCCTTTACCCATGGATTTATTGAAAAACGATAAAATTATATTGACATTCATTTTCTGCGGTGCTATGATAACCCACAAGAGGGGGGATGTCCCATGGAAAAAACAGGCGTCCAAAAGCTGGCCGGGGTCTTGAAGGTCCTGGTTACCATCGCATTCATCTGCAACCTCGTTGTGCTGCCTTTGGTGCCGGGGATGGTGATGTTCAAAGTGAATGTAGTAACGGCAATCATGCAAGAGCCCTTCTTAGTGTTTACCATATTGCCATACCTCGCTGTGGCCTGGGTATGTATTTGGGCGAACCAATATACGGCTGCCCTGGCCCTTTTTCTGTTATGCTGCGGTACCTGCACGGCGATACTTCTGTGGCAGGGCCGCCGGGTGCTGGATACCGTCATCAAAGGGGAGACCTTTACCTTTGGCAACGCCGCCAATATGAAGCGGGCGGCGGTCTGCTGTTTCGTGATTTCCGCCGCCGCTCTAGTCCGGGCCGTGTGGGGCGTCTGTTTTTACCGCTCCATCCTGCCCCTTTTAAGCTATAACGCCCTGTTCGTCCCCATCTTCCTGATGGCGGGGCTGCTGTGTCTGGTCATGTCCGCCCTCTTCCGCCAGGCGGCGGAGATGAAGGCGGAAAATGACCTGACCATTTAGGGGGTGGCGGAGTATGCCCATTGTGGTCAACCTGGACGTGATGATGGCCCGCCGGAAGATCAGCGCCGGAGAGCTGGCCCAAAAGGTGGACCTGACCCCGGCCAACCTGTCCATCCTGAAAAACAACCACGCCAAAGCCGTCCGCTTTTCCACCCTGGAGGCCCTGTGCAAGGCCCTGGACTGCCAGCCTGGCGACCTTCTGGAATACGTCCCGGAGCAGGGGGAGTGATGGAGCACCCGGCACAGCAATTCCCGACAAGGTGGCGTTAGAGGAAAGGCCGCCTACGGCGTTCCTACCCCCGTCCCGCCCACAGGCGCAATTCTTCATTCTTCCTTCTTCATTCTTCATTCCCCGGACACGTCCCCTCCGGCGTGCCCCTGTCCTTTCACACCCTTTTACTTCCATAAAATAACGAATTTTCAAAGAAAAGGTGGTCCATATGGAACTTGAGCATCAAAACGCCGTCACCGGCGGCCTTCCGGGTCCCGCCGTCCCTGTCCCCGCCAAGCCCAGGCGCATCTACGAGGCCGATTTCCGGGAGCGCCTTCTCCTGGCCCTGACCCTGGCTCTGGGCGTCCTCCTGGCCGACCTCTTTCTCTGCCAGTCCTACGCCTACGCCGGCCTGGGCCTGACCCTGCTGGTCCTGGCCTGGGAGGTCGTCCTCTTCTGGTACGCCCCCAGGCCGGGGAAGGGCCTGACCCGCCCCGCCATCCTCCTCACCGCCGCCGTGGTCCTGCTGGCCCTGACCTTCACCATCTGGTCCAACTCTTGGTTCTGGTCGGTCAATTTCCTGGCCCTGCCCTGCCTCATGGGGGTGCAGATGCTGGAGTGCTTCGGGGACGCCCGCCGCCCCTGGCACGACCCCCTGATGCTGGCGGAGCGGGCGGGCCACGTGCTGGCCGGGCTCTTCGGCAGCCTGGGCGCCCCCGGCAAGGCCCTGGAGTCCCTGGGCAAGCCGGGGACCCACAAGCGGACCGGCTATGTGCTGTGGACCCTGATCCTTCTCCTGCCCCTGCTGGGGGTGGTCCTGTTCCTCCTGTCCTCGGCGGACGCCCTGTTCGACCTGCTGGCCGGGCGGGCCGTCAGCTTCGTGGTGGACCACTTCGGCTCCCTGCTGGGCCGCCTGCTCCTGGGGGCCGTGGCCGCCCCCTTCCTCTTCAGCCTGTGCTACACCCTCCGCCGGGGCAGGGATGTCCTGGGCAAACCGGCGGCGGGGGAGGAGAAGGCCACCTGGCGGGCCGACCCCGCCATCCCCGTCACCGCCGTGGCCGTGCTGGACCTGGTGTACCTGCTCTTCGTGGGGGTCCAGTTCTACGCCCTGTTCGGGGGCCGGGCCTACCTGGAACAGACTGGCCTGACCTACGCCGAGTACGCCCGCAGCGGCTTCTTCCAGCTGGTCTGGGTCTCCTGCATCAACCTGTGCGTGGTGGTGGCGGCGGTCCACTTCTGCCGCCGGGAGGGGAAGCTGTGGCAGGCCCTGCGCCTGCTGTCCAGCGGCCTGGTGGCCCTGTCCGGGGTGATGCTGGTCTCCGCCTGCCGGCGCATGTCCCTCTACGTGGGGGAGTACGGCCTGTCCTTCAAGCGGGCCCTGACCTATTGGGGCATGGCCATGCTGCTGATGTTCTTCGCCGGGGCGGCCCTGAAGATATGGAAGCGGGACTTCGGCTTCTTCCGGGTCCTCTTCGCCGCCGGTCTCACCGGCTGGCTGGTGCTGAACTTTGCCAATGTGGACGCCATCGTGGCCCGCTACAACGTCCGCGCCTACCAGACCGGCGCCCTGGAATGGCTCGACGTGCGGTATCTCTCCCGCCGCTCCTATGCCGTGGTCCCCGCCCTGGAGACCCTGCCCCCGGAGATGGAAGTCATCCCCGGCGTACCCCAATATACGGTGAGCGAGGTGCTGGACGACCTGCGCACCTCCGCCGCCCACCAGACGGCCCGCTGGGAGACCTGGACCCTCACCGCCTTCCTGGCCTCCTAGCGTTGGAACAGAAAAACGGGGAGGCCCAAAAGGGCCTCCCCGCGCCGTTATTCCGCCAATATGATTTGTCCGTCCTCGATGCCGGTGATGGTGGTCAGGGCCTCCACCCGCAGGCCCATGTTCCGCAGGACCTGGCCGCCCTCCTTGGTGCCCTTCTCGATGGCCACGCCCACGCCGGCCACTTCGGCCCCCGCCTTGGACACCAGCTCCAGCAGCCCCAGCATGGCCTGCCCGCTGGACAGGATGTCGTCCACCAGCAGCACCCGGTCGTCCTCCTCCAAGTACTTCCGGGACACCCGGATGGTGTAGGATTTCTCCAGGGAGAAGGAGTGGACCTCGGCGGAGTAGACCTCCGGGTCGATATAGCCGGTCTGGAACTTCTTGGCGTAGACCGCCGGGACCCCCAGGGCCAGGGCGGTGAAGCAGGCCACGGCGATGCCGCTGGACTCCACCGTCAGCACCTTGTCGATTTTCTCCCCCTTGAACCGCCGGCCCAGCGCCTTGCCCACGTCCTGGAGCAGTTCCACGTCCATGCAGTGGTTGAGGAACATATCCACCCGGACGATGTCCCCCTCGCCCACCTGGGCGTCCTTCAAAATGCGTTTTTTCAGCTCGTCCATACTTCCTCCGATACTATCTTTCACACTGCGCCAGCAGCCACTGGAACAGGAAGCTCCCGTCCGCCGTATCCGGCCGCCGCCGGGCGTAGGCCATCCGCTCCGGGTGGAACTGCACCCCCACCAGGGGCAGGGCGCGGTGCTCCACCGCCTCCACCAGCCCGGATTCCGACCAGGCAGTGGCCGCCAGCCCGTCCCCCAGCCGGTCCAGTGCCTGGTGGTGGGAGCTGTTGACCGCGCACAGCGGCCCGTACAGCCGCTCCAGCAGGGAGCCCTCGGCGGTGCGGATGGGGTGTACCTTGTCCCGGAGCGACCCGGACACATGTCGGTGGAAGGCATTGCCCTCCGGCCCGATGTCCTGGATGAGGCTGCCTCCCAGGGCCACGTTGAGGACCTGATGCCCCCGGCAGATGCCCAGAATGGGCTTCCCGGCGGCCAGACAGGCCTCCACCAGCGCCAGCTCGGCGGCGTCCCGGGCCGGGTCGATGCCGCAGGAGCCGCAGTTGGCCTGCCCGAACCGGGCGGGGTCCATGTCGTCCCCGCCGGAGAGGATGAGCCCGTCACAGCTCCCATCCCAAACCGGGCAGTAGCCCGCCACCGGCTCCCCGCCCGCGTGGCGCACGGCGTTTTCGTAGTTGGCCCCGCCGTCGGCGGAGACGGAGATCAGAATCCTGGGCGGCTTCACAGGCACCCCTCCTTATCGGCACCCATTATAGCGGAAAAAGAGGGGAAGGGCAAGGCCCCGGCCATTGACAAACCCCGGGAAATAAGGTATTTTAATAAAGTTATGTGCAGCGGTATCGAAGTGGTCATAACGGGGCTGACTCGAAATCAGTTTGGGAGCAATCCCACGTGGGTTCGAATCCCACCCGCTGCGCCAAATCAATATAATCCGAACTTATTTCCGATAGGAGATGGGTTCGGATTATTTGTTTATTTCGAGAAATTTGAGCAGACCCATTTCCGAAACGGCGTTGTCATCAGGCAGGAGTCGAAACCGCGAGGGCCTCGTAAACCGAAGCGCTATTCTGTTTGGTGAGAGCGGGCATATGTCCCAACTATGACAAGTGCCGTAGCGGATGGTATTATGATACTGCCGCAGCAGGCAACGGAAAAAGAATAGAGGGTTTACTCATGAAACAACTGATCTCCTGCGAATTCAACATGGATACTGCCTGTGTGGAGTTGAAATTCACCGACGGTAGTATGATCTCAATCGATACGATTACCGTCGAGAATGAAGTAGCCAACGATATGCACCAGCGGTCGGACTATCTGATCTATAACGATCCGGTGAGATATGCCGACCTGATTCTCCACGGTGATCCGGAGCAATACCTTCGAACGGTGACGGAGTATAAGCACTTAGATTGAAGAAAGTCCGCCAGCTCGAGTACCAATTTGGTGCCCGGCTGGCGGATTTTTTGTTTCGTGGTCTCAATTCCTGTTTTGAAAATCTAGATAACAGATGGGGGCGTATTTCACGCCCCCTAATTTTCTAACGTCGCAGATTGCGAATTTTGAAAACTGTACCCCAATTCAGGACTGAGTTTTCAAACTCGATAACGAACCGTTACTGAGAGTTCCGTCGCGTTTTGCGACGGTATTATCTCTTAAAATCAAGTGCCACTTGGCGCGCCGCCGGAGATGAAATCTCCGTTCAATGAGGGGTTGGGATCATATCCCAACAAGCAACCCTGGAGAAATGCCGCCGCAGCGGATTTTCTCCAGGGTTTGTCTTTGTACGTACAAAGGCATTGCTTACAAAAGTAATGACCACAAAAACGGGGTGCAGCTGTAGTGAGCTGTACCCCGTTTTGTATATGAATCAAGCGACCATGTCGCCTCTGATGTCTTCGCTATCTTCTGCGGCTTTCTGCTGCCGCTTCCACTCCGCAAACTCCCGCTGCCCTGCCTCACTCTCGTAGAATGCCAGAATATCCGAGAAGATATAGCGTGCTACTGTTTCGATGGTGTGCTGAGGAATCCCGAAGTTGTTGATGAGCTTTTTCTTTCTGCTCATGATAGCCTCCTGAAATGATTACTATATGCCGTACCTTTCCTCTACAGCTAAGATCAGGTGTCATGGGTCTTATTTCGTATTTCCTTCTGTTGTTTATCCGCATCCATCCTTTCTAATCAAATAAAAAAGCAGACAACATTCGAGCAATCGCTTCATGGTGTCTGCTTGGTGTCTTATATCTTGTATCTTGATAAGACTTATTTTATATCACACTGTGATGCTTGTCAAATTATTTTAGAGAGACACTGTTTTGTTATTTTCAGATGATTGTTCTGACGATGTTTTGATGATACGTCCGCAAAAGGCCCCTCAGATTTCAAAGGATGAATCTGGGGGGCCATAAAACGAAAAGTGCTTTTGTTTAGTCAAAAACGATTTCTGGGTGCTCCTGTTGGCAAGCAAGTTTTACTTCAGTTGGAATAACACCAATGAAGTAATTTTCGATGAGATCCCAAAGTTCACCATTGGAGAATCCGCTTTCGTAAAGATAGGTTAGCATCTTCACAGAAATGAGATGTCGGTCTGAAACGGCCTCCAGCAATCTGTTTTTGTAGTTAGACGGTGCATTGAGTATATTTTTCAATGCCTGAATCTGGTTAACATAGATGTATAGCTGGCTATTAGCACCACCAATCATCTCAAAAGCCAAGACCCCCATGGCTTCAAGAACACCAAGGATAGCACTAAACTCTTCTGTCTTCTTCCCATTGTCATTAACAAGATAGAGTTTCCCGTCTATGGTCTCATCTTCAATTTTCCGCAAACCAGTTTCAATCCATCGGAAATAAGAATTGACTGCAACATTGAATTGGTATTTTCGTTTTCCGTCAGTGGTTGTCTTTTCCAGCGCAATGGGGGCTGTGGAACGCGCAAATTTCTTCCGATAAGAATCCATTGAGGCGATTACAACCTCACAAATTGTTTGTGCTCTATATTTGTTAACATTGCAAGAGGCCGCCAGAGCGGCGGCAATCTCAGAAACAGCGGTGTGCTCAGAAGAAATAACCTTTTTGCCGATAAAGCCCTTTAGTGTATTCCAAATATTCTTGAAAATGCTAATGTATTCATTGCTAAATGTTATGCTGACAGACAATGCAGGTGTCATCGAATACAGCCTGACAAAATCCAAATTTTCATAATCCTGGGAATAAAGTAGATATTTGAATTTTGGGTAGGAGTGGTTTGTATAGTCCTTGTTCCAAATCTGTTCCAAGATGACACGGCAAATATGTTTGGAGGATTCGATTTCTTCTACTGTGCCAGGGTAGCGCCTGAGCAGCTTATTCTGTGTTTTCGGATCAATAGCAAAGTAACCAATGGAAAACATGGGAATTGGCCTTACATTGATGGGCGAAAATCCAACCTTTGCCTCAAAATCTTTTTGAATCAACAATAGTGCTGTTTTGACTTTGCTGATGTTAGTATCTTCGTCGCTGATGGGTGAGCCGAAAATATAAGAAAAATTCTCCGCATCCAGCAACATTGCGTTTCGCCTTTTAGTAAAATCTTGGCGCTTACCAGTTTGCATACTTCTGTGGTAGAGTTCATTGATTTTTTCTATCACCTTGACCAGCTGATATTTTTGGATAGTGGACATTCCGTGCAACCGATTGATGTGTTTGAAGTCTCTTGGATTGTAATAATACAACGCTTCGCCACGCAGATCCTCTCTTCTTGCGGCTCGGCCTATTTCCTGCACATAGTCGCAGACATTTCCTGTCGGAGCAAAGTGTACGACAAGCTCTATGTCATTGATGTCGATGCCCATGCCAAACGCCTTTGTGGCAAGCATCACCAACTTTTCCTTTGCGAGGAAACTCTCATAGTTTTCCTGCTTCTTGTCTTTGCTTAGAGAGCCGTGATAGACAGCAACTTTCTGAACCTCATGCTTATTCCGCAAATACTCATAGCACCGATCTATCAGTGCAACTGTCGGAAAATAAATCAGGGTTTTCTTGTTTGTGATGATTGCTCGTTGTAGTACCTGCTCAATTTGTTCGAACTTGTCTAACTCATATTCGGTACGGACGCCTTTCACCTTTTTCGGCTGCTTGATGACAATATCGATGTCATTGCGCTTAACATATCCAAGGTAGGTGATGGGATTGAGCATATGGAGACTGTTTATCGTTTCTGTGTACATATCCTCAACGCCATGATAAATTGCCGTTGCCGTAAAAGTACCAATCACAAAAGAGCGGCCACTCTTTTGAAGCTGCTTTTTTCGCAGTTTCCGGATGTGATCCCCTAAATACCAATAATCCGGGCGGAATTGTTTGCCCCAAGTGGTCACGATGTGAGCTTCGTCAATGACGATCATACCAATCGTTCGATTTCCAATAAGCTGTTCTACATCGCTCCTGCTTAAAAGCGTTTCGGGAGAGATATAGAGAATATGGTATTTGCTCTCAGATATTTTTTCGATAATGTCTTTTTTTATGATGGGAGAAATATCAGAATTGATTGTTTTGGCATGAGGATAGTTCTTCAATTCCAGATGTTTCACCTGATCATTCATTAGGCCAATCAGCGGAGAGATGACGATTGTGAGGAGGTCATATTTTTCTGCCAGATAGATTGCTGGCACCTGGAACATAACCGACTTACCTGCACCTGTGGGCGCAGTCACGAACACATCGCGGAAGTCTTTCCCATTGCCACAGTTTTCTACTTCTTCAATAAGATTGGCGATAATACTCTCCTGGGATACATTTTTGACTTCTTTATCGCCACGCTCCAATGCAGCCATATCATATACAGGCAGATTTCGGAAAGATGAATATCCCCAGTATTTCTTTAGAATATCTCCATATTCCTTTCGGTGACTATATTCATCCTCAAGTTTTTGAGCCTGTAGGAGAAGAATGCTGACCTGTTCGGTCCAACATTTCGCTGCTATAGCAATGTGCTCTTTGAGTCTTGTTGCATCTCCTGTGTAATTGGATATGCGAAGATATGTCTCACCAGAGGATTGCATCATCTGCTGAATCCAGTTAACATAGTCGGATTCTTCAATGATCTCGGTGAAACTCTCAGGCAAAGATGACGCATACATGAGCGGAACTCTGCTTGGTTCAAAAAGGTTAATAGAAATAACTTTTTGGTTCTGCAAAGCAGGGATTGGCGAATATACGCCCATCAATGTTCCGTCATACTCTTTTAGTCCTTGAAAGATGGAGATATACTCGTCAATATCTCCGATAAAACTATCGTCTAATTCATCCTTTTCCGATTCAGCAAAATGGTTTAGTAATCCCTCGCGAACTGCTCCGTCAAACACTTCTTCGATGGGATACTGCTCAATATAAAGGTTGTTGTTCAGAATGTATATTTCTTTATATTGCGATACAACAAAATCGGAAAGCAGCAAAAATTCTTCATAGCTGAGAAATTTCTGATTTCCATAAAGAGACATAAAATAGCCAAGTTTATTCGAGATAATACAGTTTAACACAATTTTGGGGGCCGATTGGTCTACAACTGCAATCGGAATGCCCTTCAGCACTATAATAGAAGAATCCGTTATCTGTAATTCAGACAGTTTTTCTCTCACATAGTGTACCAAGGTATTGTTCGCCATCTTATTCCTCCCAAAAATCTTTTAGCCGCCGCGAACGTGACGGATGCCGAAGTTTCCGCAGTGCCTTTGCCTCTATCTGTCGAATTCGCTCTCTGGTCACATGGTATTGCTGACCAACTTCTTCCAAGGTTCTGGGGATATTGTCATCCCACCCAAAGCGCATTTTCAAAATATTCCGCTCTCGGCCAGCTAAGCTATTTAGAATAGTCTCGAGTTGATCCCGCAATGCCTTGTTGAAAACAAGCAACTCTACTGAAGCGTCCTCCTCGATGGGAATAAAATCACCCAGCATGGATTCCTGATCTTCACCGATTGGAACATCTAAAGAGGTGTAAGATAAGAAGTTGTTTTTTAAGATTATACACTCCTGCACGTCTTCTTCAGAAATCTCTAACTCTTGGGCAATATGCGATATTCTCTCCGAAAGAGGAGCATCATCGCTTGCCAATCGATTACTCATTGCGATAACTTTGTTGATTCGCTCCATCATGTGGACTGGAATACGAATAGCGTATCCGTTGTCCATAATTTCACGGAAAATGCTCTGCTTGATCCAAAACACGGCGTATGTGCTGAAAGCATTGCCTTGCTGGACATTGAACCGCTGCGCTGCTTTGAGTAATCCTATGAAACCGACTTGCTCCAAATCATCGAAATCCAGGTGGTTCCCATATCTCTTTTCGTATGCCATAACATATTTATCCACTAATCTCTTATTCTTTACGCATAGGTCTTGGGCGGCTTGGCGATTCCCTTGCTGAATAAGATGGCACAGGATTTCATTTGACTGACGAATATCCTTGTTGACAAAAAGTGTTTCAGTTGTTCCGCTGCTTGAGCCACTGTCCTTAAAAATTGATTCATTATACAGAACCTCGAAGTCATCATCCTCAAAGTCAAGATTCGAGGTATCTTCTGCATCAACATCGAATATTATCTCGTCCTCCTCAACCTGACTATCAATCAGGTTGATTCCATTGTTGAACAAGATGTCAGTAACGGCATACTGCTCTTTCCGTGATAGCATAGCGTATATCTTGTCGAACTCATCGTATGTAATTGCGCCATCTTTCACATATGGCTTAGCCATATCGAGGATGATTTCTTCATTCATACGCTATACCGCCATCCTTTGTGAGCAAATAGTTAGGCAGTGTGATAATGGAATTCTGTTCAATGACTATAGGGCCATGCCTGAAGAGTGGAGAAAGATTATATTTTAATAAAAAAGTACAATTATTCAATATAAATGATAACACGGTTAGTCGATTTCATCAAGAGGCAAGTTGAATGAGTTGGTTGGATGTAGCGGACTATGACTCAAATTCTCCGCCGCTTTTGGCGGCTCCGAATTTACGGCGCACTCGCGCCGCCCCGCTGTGCGGGGCCTTACATCCCAATATCAATTTTGCCCAGTTGCGCCAGCGAAGAAATTGCCTGTTTGGCACGGGTCCCCGCCTTTGGCGAGGCCCCTTAGCTGGGCAGGCAATTTCTTCGCTTTCCGCCCGTGTCCGCTGCGCTGGGGCACGGGCGGAGAAGGGGCGGGAAAGGCGGTTATCGGTTTTGCCAAGGAGCAACAAAAAAAGACGGGATTTTGTCCTAGGACAAAATCCCGTCTTTTTTTGTTG
>UQGJ01000027.1 GCA_900540545.1 uncultured Eubacteriales bacterium | reverse complement strand
CCCTTTCCACGTGGAAAGGGGTGCCCCCGGAGGGACTCCGCCCCCGCGGAGCGGGGAACTCCAATCAAACACGGAGGTGGTTGACATAAAATATAACTTTGACTTCCACTTCCATTCCTGCCTGTCCCCCTGCGGGGACGCCGCCATGACCCCGGCTACCCTGGCGGGGATGGGGAAGCTGGCGGGGCTGGACCTGATGGCCCTCACCGACCACAACTCCTGCGGCAACTGCCGGGCCTTCTGCGCCGCGGCGGAGCACTACGGGCTGGTGGGGGTCCCCGGCATGGAGCTGTGCACCCTGGAGGAGGTCCACGTGATTTGCCTCTTCCCGGACGTGGACGCCGCCGAGGGGTTCTCGGCCCTGGTGGCGGACCGCCTGCCCCCACTGCCCAACGACCCGGCCATCTTCGGTCCCCAGGTGCTGATGGACGAAGAGGACAATGTGGTGGGGGAGGAGACGCGGATGCTAGCGGGGGCCACGGACATCGGGGTCTACGAGGTGGCCGCCCTGGCGGAGCGGTACGGCGGCGTGGCCTATCCGGCCCACGTGGACCGGCCCTCCTTCTCCCTGCTGTCCAACCTGGGCCTGTGGGACCCGGGGCTGGGCTTCCCCCTGGCCGAGCTGTCCGGTCACTGTCCCCCGGACTTTCCGGCGGGGCGGCGGGACATGGCGGGGGTGGCCGTGATCCGGGGCTGCGACGCCCACTATCTGGACCAGATCGCCGACGCGGGGCAGAGCATGGACCTGGACGCCTGTACCCCCGAGGCGGCTTTGGCGTGGCTCCGGCAGAAAAAGAATTGTCATTCCCAGTGGTAAGCTGTTATAATAAAAACCAACTCGCCCGAAATAAGGAGGAAAATGGAACATGCCTAATGTCAAGACCGTCATCCCGTACAGCGGGACCACGGAGCAGGAGGCGCGGCTGCGGGCCGTCATCGAGCAGCACCGGGGACAGCCCGGCGCCACCATGCCGGTACTCCAGGCCGCCCAGGAGATTTTCGGGTATCTGCCCGAGGAGGTCCAGATCATGGTGGCCGAGGGGCTGGACATCCCCCTCACCGAGGTTTACGGGGTGGCCTCGTTCTACGCGCAGTTCAACATGAACCCTAAGGGCAAGCACCAGATCAGCCTCTGCCTGGGCACGGCCTGCTACGTCAAGGGGGCCAACGACATCCTCCAGGAGGTCCAGCAGCGGCTGGGCATCAACGCCGGGGGCATCACCCCCGACGGCAAGTTCTCCCTGGACGCCTGCCGGTGCATCGGCGCCTGCGGCCTGGCGCCGGTGATGATGATCGACAACGACGTGTACGGAAGGCTCACCACCGACCAGGTGGGGGGCATTTTGGACAAGTACGTGTGAGACAATTAAGAATGAAGAATGAAGAATTGGGACGGGGGATGCGGATTGCCGCGCCAGTTTGAGAACTGGCTCGCAATGACAGGAGGGTCAAAGTGAAGGAGCTTTCCTTACATATGCTGGACATCGCCCAGAACTCCTTTGCCGCTGGGGCCGCCCACGTGGGGCTGACGGTGGAGGAGGCGGGGGGATGGCTGACCCTGACGGTGGCCGACGACGGGAAGGGCATGAGCCCGGACTTTTTGGCCAGCGTCACTGACCCCTTCACCACTACCCGGACCACCCGGAAGGTGGGGCTGGGCCTGCCGCTGCTGCGGATGGCCGCCGAACTGACCGGCGGGACGCTGGATATTCAGAGCCAGCTGGGTCGGGGCACCACCGTGACGGCCCGGTTCCGGGCCGACCACATCGACTGTCCGCCCCTGGGGGACATGGCCGGGACGGTGTCCCTGCTGGTCCAGGGGCTGCCGGACGGGGTGGAGCTGGTCTACACCCGCCGGACCCCCAAGGGGGAGTTCCGGCTGGACACCGGAGAGATACGGGAGATCCTGGGGCCGGACGTGCCCCTTTCCACCCCCGACGTGGCCCAGTGGGTCCGGGGGTACGCCGACGAGGGAGAACAGAGCGTCATGTAGGGGCGGCCTGTGGCCGCCCGCACGATAAGGAGTGACAATATGAAGAGCCTGGAAGAACTGCGGGCCATCCGCGAGAAGATGCAGCAGCAGGTGAGCCTGCGGGAGCAGAGCGACGACAACATCCGGGTGGTGGTGGGCATGGCCACCTGCGGCATCGCCGCCGGGGCCCGGCCCGTCCTCACCGCCTTTTTGGAAGAGGTCCAGAAGCGGAACCTGAAGAACGTCACCGTGACCCAGACCGGCTGCATCGGCGTGTGCCGCCTGGAGCCTATCGCCGAGGTGTACGTCCCCGGCGAGGAGAAGGTCACCTACGTCAAGCTCAACGAGAAGATGGTGCCCAAAATCGTGGCCGACCATCTGGTGAATCATCAGGTGGTGACCGAGTACACCATCGGCGCGGCCGAGTAAGGGGAGGGTGAGTGAGATGAATTTTGTGCGTTCCCACATCCTGGTGTGTACCGGCACCGGCTGCTCCTCCTCCAACAGCCCGAAAATCATCGAGGCCTTTGAGGAAGAGCTGAAGGTCCAGGGCATGGCCGACGAGGCCAGGGTCATCAAGACCGGCTGCTTCGGCCTGTGCGCCATGGGCCCCGTGGTCCTCATCTACCCCGAGGGGGCCTTCTACACCCACGTCACCCCCGCCGACGTGCCGGAGATCGTCTCCGAGCACATCGTCAAGGGCCGCATCGTCCAGCGGCTGCTCCACAAGGAGGGGGACTCCGCCGAGAAGGTGACCAGCCTCTCTGACACCAAGTTCTACAAGAACCAGTACCGCATCGCCCTGCGCAACTGCGGCGTCATCAACCCGGAGTCCATCGACGAGTACATCGGCACCGGCGGGTACGAGGCGCTGGGCCGCGCCCTCACCGAGCAGACGCCCCAGCAGGTCATCGACCTCATCCTGGCCTCCGGCCTCCGGGGCCGGGGCGGCGCGGGCTTCCCCACGGGGCGCAAGTGGCAGATGACCCACGACTCCGTGTCCCCCGACGGCGTGAAGTTCGTCTGCTGCAACGCCGACGAGGGCGACCCCGGCGCCTTCATGGACCGCTCGGTGCTGGAGGGCGACCCCCACGCCGTCATCGAGGCCATGACCATCGCGGGCTACTGCATCGGGGCCAGCCAGGGCTACATCTACGTCCGGGCCGAGTACCCCATCGCCGTGAAGCGGCTCCAGATCGCCATCAACCAGGCCAGGGACTACGGCCTGCTGGGCCAGCACATCTTCGACACCGACTTCAGCTTCGACCTGGAGCTGCGCCTGGGCGCGGGGGCCTTCGTCTGCGGCGAGGAGACCGCCCTGATGACCTCCATCGAGGGCAAGCGGGGCGAGCCCCACCCCCGGCCCCCCTTCCCGGCGGTGAAGGGCCTCTTCGACCGGCCCACCCTTCTCAACAACGTGGAGACCTACGCCAACATCACCTGGATCCTGAACAACGGCGCCGACGCCTTCTCCGCCATCGGCACCAAGGGCTCCGCCGGCACCAAGGTCTTCGCCCTGGGCGGCAAGATCACCAACACGGGCCTGGTGGAAATCCCCATGGGCACCCCCCTGCGCACCGTGGTGGAGGACATCGGCGGCGGCTGCCCCGGCGGCAAGCAGTTCAAGGCCGCCCAGACCGGCGGCCCCTCCGGCGGCTGTATCCCCGCCAGCCTCATCGACACCCCCATGGACTACGACTCCCTGGGGGCCATCGGGTCCATGATGGGCTCCGGCGGCCTCATCGTCATGGACGAGGACAACTGCATGGTGGACATCGCCAAGTTCTTCCTGGAGTTCATCATCGACGAGTCCTGCGGCAAGTGCTCCCCCTGCCGCATCGGCACCAAGCGGCTGTACGACCTGCTGACCAAAATCACCGAGGGCAAGGGCACGTTGGAGGACCTGGACACCATCGAAGAGCTGTGCGAGCACATCAAGCAGAGCGCCCTGTGCGGCCTGGGCCAGACGGCCCCCAACCCGGTGCTGTCCACCCTGCACCACTTCCGGGACGAGTACATTGCCCACGTGGTGGAGAAGCGCTGCCCCGCCGGGGTGTGCAAGAAGCTGGTCCACTTCTACATCGACCCCAACAAGTGCCGCGGCTGTACCCTGTGCGCCACCAACTGCCCCACCAAGGCCATCTCCGGCGTGGTCCGGTCTCCCCACGTCATCGACCAGGACGCCTGCGTGAAGTGCGGCACCTGTATGGACCACTGCCGCTTCGACGCCATTTCCAAGCATTAAGGAGGGGAGAAGAACATGGACAAGAAAATGGTCAATCTGAAAATCAACGACATTTCGGTCACCGTGCCCGAGGGCACCACCGTGCTGGAGGCCGCCCGGAACGCCGGCATCAAGATCCCCTCCCTGTGCTTCCTCAAGGACATCAACGAGATCGGCGCCTGCCGCATCTGCGTGGTGGAGGTCAAGGGGGCCAAGGCCCTGGTGGCCTCCTGCGTCTACCCGGTCAGCGAGGGCATGGAGGTGTACACCAACACCGAGCGGGTGCGCCATTCCCGCCAGCTCACCCTGGAGCTGATCCTGTCCAACCACCGGATGGACTGCCTCACCTGCGCCCGGAACGCCCACTGTGAGCTCCGGGAGCTGGCCGCCGAGCTGGGCATCGACGCCGTGCGCTACGCCAACGACGAGCTGCTGCCCCGCATTGAGGACTCCGCCCCCCATCTGGTCCGGGACAACTCCAAGTGCGTCCTGTGCCGCCGCTGCACCGCCGTGTGCCGGAAGTACCAGGAGGTGGGGGTCATCGGCTGCAACGACCGGGGCTTCGCCACCCACATCGGCTGCGCCTTCGACCGAGACCTCAGCGAGGTGGACTGCGTCTCCTGCGGCCAGTGCATCGTGGCCTGCCCCACCGGGGCCCTCAGCGAGAAGGACGACACCGCCAAGGTCTGGGCCGCCCTCAACGACCCCACCAAGCACGTGGTGGTGGGCCCCGCCCCCTCCGTCCGGGTCACCCTGGGCGAGTGCTTCGGGTTGCCCGTGGGCACCAACGTGGAGGGGAAGATGGTCACCGCCCTGCGCCGCCTGGGCTTCGACAAGGTCTTCGACGTGGATAACGCCGCCGACTTCACCATCATGGAGGAGGGCACCGAGTTCCTCCAGCGCCTCAGTGAGGGCGGCGAGCTGCCCATGATCACCTCCTGCTCTCCCGGCTGGATCCGGTACTGTGAGCAGCACTACCCGGACATGATTTCCCACCTGTCCTCCTGCAAGTCCCCCCAGCAGATGTTCGGCTCCCTGGTGAAGAGCTACTACGCCGAGAAGGCGGGCATCGACCCCAAGGACATCTTCGTGGTCTCCGTCATGCCCTGCACCGCCAAGAAGTACGAGGTCCTCCGGGAGGAGCAGCGGATGAACAACGGCTGTATGCCCGTGGACGTGTCCATCACCACCCGGGAGCTGGCCCGGATGGTCCAGCGGGCGGGCATCCTCTTCGACCACCTGCCCGAGGGGCAGTTCGACCCCATGCTGGGCCTGTCCACCGGCGCGTCCGTCATCTTCGGCGCCTCCGGCGGCGTCATGGAGGCGGCCCTGCGCACCGTGGTGGAGAAGGTCACCGGCGGCGAGATGGCCCCCCTGGAGTTTCATGAGGTTCGGGGCATGGAGGGCATCAAGGAGGCCGCCTACGAGCTGCCCGGCCGCACCGTCCGGGTCTGCGTGGCCTCCGGCCTCCACAACGCCAAGCTGGTGCTGGACGGCATCAAGGCCGGGACCATGCACTACGACTTCATTGAGTTCATGGCCTGCCCCGGCGGGTGCATCAACGGCGGCGGCCAGCCCCTCCACCCGGCGGACGTGCGCTCCTTCACGGATTTGAAGGCCCTCCGGGCGGCGGCCCTCTACCGGCAGGACGAGGCCATGCCCATCCGCAAGAGCCACGAGAACCCGGTCCTTCAGACCGTCTACAAGGACTATCTGGGCACCCCCGGCGGCCACCGGGCCCACGAGCTGCTCCACTGCACCTACGTGCCCCAGAAGCGGTACCGGACGGACGGATAAGAGAAAAGAGACATGCCCGGCCCCCGTGAGGGGGCCGGGCATGTTGTTTTTTCAGGGGGCGTCACGGGGCCCGCCGGCCCCGAAGACCTGCCGCGAAGCGCGCATCGCGGATGAGGAGGAACACGGCCGCCACAAGCAGGACTAGGTACAGCTCGGGGCTGGTCCTCGGACCCAGGAAGGCCCGACGCCCGCTGAGCAGAAAGCCCAGGACCAGAAGTCCGTCCGCCGCCAGCAGCGGGACGGGCGACGGGGCCTGCTCGTGGGGCCGCAGGCAGAGGGCGGCGCAGAGCAAAAGCCCCAGCGCCACAGAGAATCCCAGGAGGGCGGCCAGGAGCGGGCGGGTATCGAAGGTTTTCTGGGCCAGCGGAAAAAGTGCGCGTGTAGAAAACTGATACAATCCATAGACCGCCAGGAGCACGAGCCGGGACAGCGGGCAGAGCGCGTGGATGATGTGCTTCCGCATGAAACTTCCCTCCCTCAAAATGATGGTATGGGTTGGCGCGGCAGGGCGGTCATCCCGCCCCCGCCGTCCTGCCCGCCCGGCAGTCCTCCAGGGCGGACAGGCTGGGGATGAAATAGAGGCCGTTCCGTTTTTCCAGCAGTCCCTGGCGGGTAAATTCCAGCAGCCCCTGGGTCACCGCCACCCGGGACACCCCCAGCAGGTCGGCCATCTCCTGGTGGGTGAAGCGGAGGGTGATGACTACCCCGTCCCCCTCCGGGACCCCGTACTGCGGGACCAGGTCCAGCAGGGCGTAGGCCAGGCGGGCGGGCAGCTCCAGCAGGCTGTTCAGGGTCAGCAGTTTGGCCAGGACCTGCCCCTTCCGCGCGGCCACCTGGAGGACCTGGGCGGCCAGGGTGGCGGAGGACTCCACCCGGCGGCGGAACTCCACGGCGGGGATGCGGTAGACCAGACACTGGCTTACCGCCACGGCCTGAAAGTCGTGGCTGCCGCCGAACATGGCCCCGGCCTCCCCCATGGTCAGTTGGCCGGACACCACATAGATGGCCCGCTTTTTCCCGCTGGCGCTGCAACACTCCAGCTGGACCCGCCCCTCCTGGATGAGGAACATCTCCGAGGAGAGGGCCCCCTGGCGGTACAGTACGGCCCCCTTTGGGAGGACCTCAGGGCGGAAGCCATGGGTGAGTTCGGTCCAGTCCATGCCCTGGACGGAAAGCCAGGGGGAGAGGGGAAAGCGCCGCCCCAGGGAGGTCTCCTCGCCTGTGGATGGTATCTCGATTCCCATGTGCAACCTCCGTATGATTCCCTGCCGGGGCTTTTCTGTGACTATTTTCCCACGAAGCAATCTTTTTGTAAAGTAGTTGACAGAAAATCCAAAACCGCCTTTGTATAATACAGCCAATGCCATGCCGAAAAGGCTGGCCGGTTTTGTAAAGATGGGAAAGAAAGGAGCGCGTGGTAAGGGACCGGAGCAACAGAGGCAGCCCCATAGAGTCCAATCGATTTTAGGAGGAACGAAGATGAAACGGAACACCATCGGGCGGTTGGTTGCCGCCACCTTGACCGTGGCCATGCTGGCGGGCATGACCCCCGCCTTCGCGGCGGGCCCCGAGTCCGCCGACAGCGTATATCGGAACGCGAATATCTATACGGTGGACGACGCCAACCCCCACGCCACGGCCCTGGCCGTCAAGGACGGCCGGCTGGTCTACGTGGGCGACGACTCCGGCGTGGAGGCCTACATCGGCGCCGGGACCCAGGTCACCGACCTGGAGGGCGGCACGGTGCTGCCCGGCCTCATCGAGGGGCATATGCACATCAGTAATCTGGGCGAAAACCACCTGAAGCTGGACTGCTACTTCAAGTCCAAGGAGGACATCCTGGCCCAGGTCAAGGCGGCCGCCGAGGCGGCCCAGCCCGGCGAGTGGATCCAGGGCAGCGGCTGGATGGACACCCTGTGGGAGGTCCCAGGCTACCCCTCCAAGGAGGAGCTGGACGCCGTGGCGCCGGAGAACCCCGTGTTCCTGCTCCGGGGGGACAACCACATGGCGTGGGTGAACTCCCTGGCCCTGGAACTGGCCGCCATCACCGACGACACCCCCAACCCCCAGGGCGGTGAGATCCTCAAGACGGAGGACGGCAAGCTCCTGGGCTGCCTCACCGACAACGCGGCGGTGGATGTGCTTCACCTGATTCCCGCCTGGAGCGCCGAGGCCCAGAAGAACGCGGTCCTCATGGCTCAGGAGGAGCTGTTTTCCTATGGCATCACCTCCGCCATGGACGCGGGCACCAAGGTGAACTATCTTCAGCACTACAAGGACCTCTATGAGAGCGGGGAACTGAAACTGCGCATCTACCCCATGATGATGCTCAACAGCACCGACAGCGACGAGGCCGAGTACGTGCGCACCAACAAGCCCACCGGGGAGCTCTATGACGACCACATGGCGGTCATGGGCGTGAAGGTGCTGGGCGACGGGGCCCTGGGCTCCCGCGGCTCCGCCCTGCTGGAGGATTACTCCGACCGTGAGGGCCACAAGGGCGCGTACCGCTTCACCGACGAGGAGATCTACGACGTGATGCACCTGGCCTACTCCAACGGTTACCAGATCGCCTACCACGCCATCGGCGATGGAGCCAACCACCAGGTCCTGAATACCTACGAGCGCATGCTGACGGAGGAGCCGAGGGAGGACGCCCGCCTGCGGGTGGAGCACTTCCAGGTGGTGACGCCGGAGGACATCGACCGGGCCATGGACTTGGGCATCCTCACCGCCATGCAGTTTACCCACGCGACCTCCGACAAGGCCATGGCCGAGGACCGGCTGGGCCCGGAGCGCATCAAGACCGCCTACGCCTGGCGGACCGTGCTGGACCAGGGCGGCATCATCATCGGCGGCTCCGACGCCCCGGTGGAGCTGGTCAACCCCTATCACGGCCTGTATGCCGGCGTCACCCGGATGGACCGCGACGGCAACCCCGACGGCGGCTGGTACCCCGGACAGAAGGTCACCCGTCTGGAGGCCCTGAAGGCCTTCACCATCTGGGCCGCATACGGACAGTTTGAGGAGGACATCAAGGGCTCTCTGGAAGTGGGCAAGCTGGCCGACTTCGTGGTCATCGACCGGGACTACATGACCTGCCCGGAGACCGACATCAAGGACATCCAGGCCCTGATGACCGTCTCCGGCGGCGAGGTGGTCTACACCAAGGACGTCACTGTCCCCACCATCGTCTGGCAGGGCAAGCCCGCCACCCTCAACTCCGCCCCCGTGGTGGAGCCCGGCGCCATCTATGTGCCGGTGAATGACATGGTGGGCTTTATGAGCGCCGCCGCAGAGAAGAAAGATGGGACCGTCACCGTGACCTATAACGATAAGACCGTTGACCTGCCGGTGAAGACCATCGGCGGCGTGGACCACGTGGGCGTGCGGGCCCTGTTCGAGGGTCTGGGCTACACCGTCACCTGGTGCCAGGCCAGCGCCACCGTCTCCACCAGCCGTAACGGCAGCCCCGCCGTCCCCGCCCAGAGCGTGGACCAGTACAGCTTCGACCTGGGGAACTTCGACGGCACCGTGGGGGCCTTCTGCGACGTCATCATGACCGGGGCCAAGGACCTGGCCTTCTCCGACCCCTTCGACCCCCTGATGGAGTCCGTGCTGACCCTCTACGTGGCCAAGAAGTGCGCGGGCTACGGCGTGAAGTATTTCATCGACCGGGACCTGCTGCTGACCAAGCTCTTCGCCGACGTGGATATGGAGGGGCAGTGGGTGTATATCATCTATCAGGATGACGCCGTGCTGGAGGAGTACAAGGCCCTGAAGGCCGAGGAGGCCCAGCTCATCGCCGACGGCAAGTACACCGAGGAGAAGCAGATCGACCTGGCGACCCGTTACGGGGAGCTGATGGGATACAGCGCCGAGCATATCAAGGAGAGCATCGGCGCGTAAACCGCACAGAACAGGACCGGGCGCCATTTTCGGCGCCCGGTCCTGTTTTCTGATAGTGAGAGAAAGGCTGGGCTTGGTTACGGTTCTGTGACGGGATAGAGGGCATCCAGGGCTTCGATTTGTTCCAGATATGTGTCGGGCACGTCGCCTGGAGAGCCCGTTTTAGTCCGTTTGCAAAGAAAGACATCCGTGTATCCATAGTCGCCCGCTTCGCTGTACTCAATCAGCACGAAGTCAATGCGGATGGTGTCGCCGGTCTGGAGTTGGTCGAGGGCGGTCCCGGACGCGGTGGCGTCGGTGAGGAAGATAAACTCCGGCTCGCCGTCCAGGTCGCGGATCATCACGTCCCGCCCGGAGCCGGTGCGGACATATTGCCCGGTGGCGCGGGTATACCCCGTCCCGGCGGAGGCGCAGGCGGTCAGGGACAAGAGCGCCAAGAGGAGAAGAACGCATGGCACCGTGCGGGATTTCATAACAAAACCTCCTGACGAAGGACGTGGACGGTTGGCGGCCATTGGCCGCCCCTACAAGATGAGCCGGGAACATTTGAGGACACGCGAACCGTCTCCCTGTCCGCGTCCATATTATTCCTTTGAATCAGTATAGCACAAATTTATGGCCGGGGGATGAAAAAACGCGCAAGCCCTTCGTACTCCGTCGCTTTTCTTGCTTTTTTGGCCCCGCTGGTGTAAAATGCCTGTATCTGTCCAAACTTAATAGGAAACAGGAGGGCTTTTTGATGAACTATACCTTTGCCCAATACCAGGAGAGCGCCGACTTCATTCGCTCCAAAATCGGTTCCTTCGCCCCCAAGGTGGCCATGGTCCTGGGCTCCGGCCTGGGCTTTTTGGGGGACGTGGTGGAACGACCCGTCTGCGTGTCCTACCACGACATCCCCCACTTCAAGGCATCCACCGCCCCCGGCCACAAGGGGCAGTTGGTGTTCGGCACCCTGGCGGGCCAGCCGGTGGCCGTCATGCAGGGGCGGATGCACCACTACGAGGGCTACTCCTACGAGGAGGTGGGCTACGCGGTGCGGGTCCTGCGGTTGCTGGGCTGCGACACCCTGGTGGTGACCAACGCCGCCGGCGGCGTCAACCTAGACTTCCACGCCGGGGACCTGATGCTCATCACCGACCACATCAAGATTTTCATGGAGTCCCCCCTCCGGGGCGAGAACCTCCCCGAGTTCGGCGTCCGCTTCCCCGACGCCTCCCACATCTACACCCCCGCCCTCCAGGACGTGGCCCGCTCCGCCGCCAAGGGCCTGGGCATGGACTTGAAGGAGGGCGTATACATGTACTTCCCCGGCCCTCAGTACGAGACCCCGGCGGAGGTCCGCTTCGCCCGGGTGGCCGGGGCCGACGCGGTGGGCATGTCCACCGCGCCGGAGGCCATCGTGGCCGCCCACTGCGGTATGCAGGTGCTGGGCTTCACCCTGGTCAGCAACATGGCCGCGGGGATTTTGGACCAGCCCCTGTCCGAGCAGGAGGTCCTGGACGCCGCTGCCGCCGCCAAGGACAAGTTCTCCGCCCTGGTGCTGGAGTGCCTGAAGAAGATGTAAGCGGGGACGGCGGACGGCCGCAAGGGCCGTCCCTACGGGCCCTGCGGGGAGAAAGGTAAGATTTATGTCAACCTTGATAAAAAACGTCACCGCCGTGCTGATGGACGAGGGGCGGACGGTGCTGAAGAACGCCTACGTGGCCGTGGAGGGGACCGAAATCGCCGCCGTGGGGACCGAACCGCCGGCGGGGGACTTCGAGACCGTCATCGACGGCGCCGGGAAGGTCCTCATGCCCGGCTTCGTCAACGCCCACACCCACGTGCCCATGACGGCCATGCGGGGCTACGGCGGGGGCTGCGACCTGCACACCTGGCTCCAGCAGTATATCTTCCCCACGGAAGCCAAGTGGGACGACCGGGCCGTCCGGGCCTGCACCGCTCTGGGGCTGGCCGAGATGGCGGCCTCCGGCGTGACCACCATCGCCGACATGTATATGCGCAATGACGCCATCATCCAGGAGGTGCTGAGCGCGGGCCTGTCCGCCAACATCTGCTGCGGCGGCACCCAGTTCGGCGACGACTTCGACCCGGAGACCCACGGCGACTGCGTGGTCCAGCGCCGCCTCACCGAGACCTGGCACGGCTATAACGGCGGGCAGATCGCCATCGACGCCTCCGTCCACGGGGAGTACACCTCCCACGCCCCCCTGTGGGACTGGATGGCCCGCTACGCCGCCGACCACGGACTGGGGATGCACGTCCATTTGTCCGAGACCCGCAGCGAGCACGAGGAGTGCATCGCCCGCCACGGGCTGACCCCCGCCGCCGTCTTTGAGCGCCACGGGGTCTTTGACGTGCGGGCCATCGCCGCCCACTGCGTCTGGACCACGCCGGAGGACTGGGAGATTTTGCAGCGGCACGGGGTCAGCGCCGTCCACAACCCCATGTCCAACCTGAAGCTGGGCAGCGGCATCGCCCCGGTGAAGGCCATGCGGGACGCGGGGGTCAACGTGGCCCTGGGCACCGACGGGGTCTCCTCCAACAACGCCACCGACCTCTTCGCCGACATGAAGCTGGCGGCCATCCTGGCCTGCGGGGCCACCCACGACCCCCTGGCCATGACCGCCTGGGACGCCCTGGAGACGGCCACCGTCAACGGGGCCAAGGCTTTGGGCCGCAAGACCGGGCGGGTCCAGGCGGGCTATACCGCCGACCTCATTTTGGTGGACTTCGACCGGCCCAACCTCATCCCCTGCCACGACCCGGTGGAAAACCTGGTCTACGCCGCCCACGGGTGTGACGTGTGGATGAATATGGCCCGGGGGAAGGTCATATACCAGAATGGGGACTTCCTCACCATCGACATGGACCGGGTGAAGCGGGAAATCGACGCCTACGCCCTGCCGCTGCTGTTCGGGTGAGCGGGGCGCGTCGGGGACGCCGCGCCCTACGGCACTGCTTGGCGGTGCGTAGGGGCCGGCGTCCTCGACGGCCCGCCATGTCCAACCAATCAAAGCGAAAGGCTGTGTAGCCATTGGCACAACAAGAAAAGAAAAATACCTTCTTCGGCGGGGCCGCCATTTTGGCGGCGGGCATCGTCATCGTCAAGGTCATCGGGGCGCTCTATAAGATACCGCTCCAAAATATCATCGGAGATGCCGGTACGGCCCACTTCACCAATGCCTACGTCATCTATAACCTCCTGCTGATGGTGTCCACCGCCGGACTGCCGGTAGCGCTGTCCAAGACCATCTCGGAGGCCAACACCCAGGGGCGGCGCAATCAGGTCCACCGCATCTTTAATGTGGCCCTGGTCACCTTCTTCATCCTGGGGCTGGTCAGCTTCCTGGTCATGTTCCGCATGGCCGAGCCTCTGGCAAAATTGCAGGGAGACGACCTGGCGGCCCACGCAGTGATGGCCCTGGCGCCCGCCTGCTTCTTCGTCTGCGTCCTGTCCACGTTCCGGGGCTACGCCCAGGGCCACTCCAACATGGTGCCCACCTCCGTGTCCCAAATCATCGAGGCGCTGGGCAAGCTGATCGTCGGTCTGGTGCTGGCCTGGTATCTGGTCAACGTGGTCCACAGCGCCAGCGAGGACGCCGCCGCCGGAGCCATCTTCGGCGTTACCGCCGGTGCGGGCATCTCCCTGGTCTATCTGATTTTTGACCACATCCGGCTCCGCCGGCGGGAGGGCGGCCGGCTGGACGATACGCCGGACAGCCATATGGCGATCCTGAAACGTCTGCTGGTCATTGCCGTGCCCATCACCATTGGCGCCTCCATCGTGCCGATCACTACGTGGCTGGACACCTACCAGGTGCAGAACATCCTGCGGGATATGATGAACCTGCCGTCGGCCAAGGTGCTGAAGGAGGCGGGGCTGGACGATCCCGTGGCGGGGATGTACGGGGCGTACCAGCGGGCCATCAACATCTATAATCTGCCGTCCTCCTTTATGGTAGCCCTCACAGCCAGCGTGATCCCCGCCATTTCCGCCTGCCGGACCCGGCGCGACAAGATCGGGGCGGGGCGCATCGCCGAATCCTCTCTCCGGGTGGGGGTCCTGCTGGCCCTGCCCGCGGGCTTTGGACTCACAGCCCTGGCCGGTCCCATCATGCACCTCCTGGCGAACAATACCGACCATGCCGTGGCCGACCCGGCTCTGGCCGTTTTGGGCATTGCGTCTATTTTTGTCTGCGTCATGCTGATTTGCAACTCGATCCTCCAGGCCAACGGCTTTGTCAATCTGCCCATTGTCGTCATGGCCATCGGCTGCCTGGCCAAGCTGGCGGTGAACTACTTCCTGGTCCACGCCATTGGGATCGCGGGCGCGCCGGTGGGGACTCTGGTGTGTTACATCATCATTGCCGTCCTGGAGCTGTTCCTCATCAAGCGTGTGATCCCGGCGTCCCCCAACTATACCAAGGTCTTCCTCAAACCCGCCATTGCCGCCGGGGTCATGGGGGTGGCGGTGTGGGCCGTCTACGGGCTGGTCAGCCGCTTCCTGGGCAACACCCTGTCCACCCTGTTCTCCATCGCCGTGGGTGGGGTGATTTACGTGATTTTGGTGGTGGTCCTGCGCGCGATTTCCAGGGAGGACCTCTCGCTCATGCCCAAGGGTGACAAAATTGCGAAAATTTTGAGGCTGTAAGGCAGAAATATTGAAAAATAGCTTGCAGAAGGTAGAGAAATATGATAGATTTTCAGAGTAAGGAATCTTACAGCGTCAACGACTTGGTAGAAATCGTCAAAATTCTCCGGGAGCCGGGGGGGTGCCCCTGGGACCGGGAGCAGGACCACCACTCCATCCGCCGTAATTTTTTGGAGGAGGCCTACGAGGCCGTGGAGGCCATTGACGAGGAGGACCCCGACCACCTGAGAGAGGAGCTGGGGGACGTTCTGCTCCAGGTCGTTTTCCATGCCCGCATGGAGCAGGAGCTGGGCCGCTTCGATTTGGACGGCGTGGCCGACGGCATCTGCAAAAAGCTCATCTTCCGCCACCCCCACGTGTTCGGCGACGTGACCGTCTCCGGCAGCGGGGAAGTCCTGCAAAACTGGGACGAGCTCAAAAAGCAGGAGAAGCACCAGACCACCGCCGCCGACAGCGTGGACGCAGTCGCCAAATCTCTGCCCGGCCTCTGGCGGGCGGAGAAGGTCCAGAAGAAGGCCGCCAAGGTGGGCTTCGACTGGCCGGACGTGTCCGGGGCGCTGGAAAAGCTGGACGAGGAGACCGGGGAGCTGAAAGCGGCCATCGCTGAAGGCTCCAACATCGAGGAGGAGCTGGGCGACCTGCTCTTCGCCGCCGTCAACGTGGCCCGGTTCGTCCACGCCGACCCGGAGGACGCTCTGGGGGCCGCCTGCGACAAGTTCGCCCGGCGGTTCCGCCAGGTAGAGGACGCCGCCAGGGCCGGGGGCCGGGACCTGAAGGACATGACCCTGGCCGAGATGGACGCCCTGTGGGACCGGGCCAAGCAGACCGAGACTTAAAGGCGAACCCCTTTTTGGGGACCCGCTTTAAGTAATACAAAAGGACGTATCACTCTTTTACGCCCGAAAAAAGATTGTAGGAGGAACCCGCACATGAATAAGGCTGAACTGATCAATGCCGCCGCCGAGAAGGCTGGCCTGTCCAAGAAGGACACTGAGAGCGCCATCAACGCCGCCATCGACGCCATCACCGAGTGCCTGGCCAAGGAAGACAAGGTCCAGCTGGTGGGCTTTGGCGCTTTCGAGGTGAAGAAGCGCGCCGAGCGCATCGGCCGCAACCCCAAGACCAAGGAGCAGATCAAGATCCCCGCCTCCACCGTGCCCGTGTTCAAGGCCGGCAAGGCTCTGAAGGACGCTGTTTCCAAGTAAGTAATTACCTGGAACGGCAGCAAGTGCATCGAGCGGCGGCTCCGGGGTGACCCGGGGCCGCTTTTGTATCCAGGGTATGCCTCCGGCGGGTCCCCTTTCTTCTCGAAGAAAGGGGACGGAAGGACCAGGGGCGGCACGGGCCACGCTGTGGCCCTATTTGCCGCCCCCTGGACCCCGGGAACGGCCGGGCGGCGGTACGGGTGTTGGGGGCTGGCAAGACTTGAAAGCCGTTGCAGCCCGTATCGGTCTGGCGCTAGAACGACTTCGGCTGCCGCCCCTCGGCATATGACCCGGCAAGATTTGATGATAGTTGCGTTTTGATGGGTGCAAACGGGCCGCCACAAGGTATCTGCGTGTTTGAATCGGCCTTGCGCCAGTTGCCAGTATGCACGGGCCGCCCGCCGTCATGCACCAGCCTTGCCGGGCATCGCCATGCTAGGCGCGCCGCGCCAGCGCATGGAGGGTGACCGATTGCGGGATAGGCCGTAACGGCCGGGGCGGGAGCGGAAGGGCAGACTTGTTACCGCTAGCCGGTTTCGACTGCCGGGCTTCGTTGGCGGCGCTCTTAGGTCCAGGGCCGAAGCCCTGGCGTCTTTCCCACCCCTTTCCACGTGGAAAGGGGTGCCCCCGGAGGGACTCCGCCCCCGGAGGGAACTCCATCCATTTTGAGGTGATATTATGCGGTTAGACAAATGGCTCAAGGTCTCCCGGCTCATCAAGCGCCGGACGGTGGCCAACGAGGCCTGCGACAATCAGCGGGTGTCCGCCAACGGGCGGAGCGTGAAGGCGTCCTACGACGTGAAGGTGGGCGACGTGCTGGAGTTCCGCTTCGGTGAGCGGGTCACCAGGGTGGAAGTCCTGGCCGTCAGCGAGCACGTGGGCAAGGACGAGGCCCCCGCCATGTATAAGGAGCTGTAATACGATGACCGACTGGCTGGTAAAGACCTTCATCAAGGCCCCCGACGCCGCCGAATCCCGGGAGAAATACGGGCTTCTGTCGGGCCTGGTGGGCATCGCCCTGAACCTGCTGCTCTCCTGCGGCAAGTTCCTGGCGGGGCTGTGGACCGGCTCCATCGCCATCACCGCCGACGCCTTCAACAACCTCTCCGACGCCGGCTCCTCCGTGGTGACCCTGGCAGGGTTCCACATGGCGGCCAAGCAGGCCGATGAGGACCACCCCTTCGGCCACGGGCGCATCGAATACCTGTCCGGGCTGGTGGTGGCGGTGGCCATCCTGCTGGTGGGGCTGGAGCTGGGCAAGTCGGCCATCGGGAAGATCATCACCCCGGAGGAGGTGGTGTTCTCCTGGGCCTCCATCGGCGTGCTGGCGGCCTCCATTCTGGTGAAGCTGTGGATGTACTTCTTCAACCGCCGCCTGAGCCGCCGCATCGACTCGGCGGCCATGATGGCGACGGCCACCGACTCCCTGTCCGACGTGGTTGCCACCTCCGCCGTCCTGCTGGGCACGCTGGTGGGCCACTTCTCCGGGTGGCACATCGACGGCTTCGTGGGCGTGGTGGTGGCGGCCTTCATCCTCAAGGCGGGCTGGGGGGCGGCCAAGGACACCCTGGACCCCCTGCTGGGCCAGAGCCCCGACCCCGCCCTGGTCCGCGGCATCCTGGAGACCGTCCTGGCCCACCCCCTGATCGCCGGGGTCCACGACCTGGTGGTTCACGACTACGGCCCCGGCCGGTGCATGATCTCCCTCCACGCCGAGGTGCCCATGACGGCCAACGTGCTGGAGGTCCACGACGAGATCGACAACATCGAGAAGGAGCTCCACCGGAAGTTCCGGGTGGAGGCCGTCATCCACATGGACCCCATCGCCACCGACGACCCGGTGGTGGCCGACCTGCGCATCCGCATGGCGGCCCTGGTGAAGGACATCGACCCGGCCATGACCATCCACGACTTCCGCATGACCCAGGGGCCGGACCACCAGAACCTGATTTTCGACGCGGTGGTCCCCCACGGCTGCCCCCTCACCGACGAGGAGGTCCGCTCCGCCATCGCGGCCAAGGCCCGGACCATGGGGGAGAACTACTTCACCGTGGTCTCCCTGGACCGGGCCTACACCGAGGTGGGCTGATTTACAAAAAGTTCACCCAATGGGGGTGGATTGGGGTATAATGGAGACGAGCGGGCGGCCGCAAGGGCCGCCCCTACGCCAAGGCAACAGAATTTGTAGGGACGGCCCTCGTGGCCGTCCGGGAAAAGGCTGGTGAAGTCCCTATGCCAAAGAAAGTGCTGATCGTGGAGGACGACAACAACATCGCCGAGCTGCTGCACCTCTACCTGGAGAAGGAGGGCTTCGAGACCCAGGTGGCCTCCGACGGCGGCAAGGGCGTGGAGCTGTTCCGCGCCTTCCGCCCCGACCTAGTGCTGCTGGACATCATGCTCCCCGTGATGGACGGCTGGTCCGTCTGCCGGAAGATTCGGGAGACCGACAAGACCCCTGTTATTATGTTAACTGCTAAGGGCGAGACCCTGGACAAGGTCTCCGGGCTGGAGATGGGGGCCGACGACTACATCGTCAAGCCCTTCGAGATGAAGGAGGTCCTGGCCCGCATCCACGCCGTCATGCGGCGGTACGGGGCCGAGGAGGGGAGCGAGGAGAAGAAGCTCTCCTTCGACAAGCTGGTCATCAACCTGGACTCCTACGAGCTGCTGGTGGACGGCAAGCGCATCGACACGCCCCCCAAGGAGCTGGAGCTTTTGTACCATCTGGCCGCCTCCCCCAACCGGGTGTTCACCCGGAACCAGCTCCTGGACGAGGTGTGGGGCTTCGACTACTTCGGCGACTCCCGGACCGTGGACGTGCACATCAAGCGCCTGCGGGAGAAGCTGGAGGGGGTCAGCGAGCAGTGGAGTCTCAAGACGGTGTGGGGCGTGGGCTATAAATTCGAAGTGGTGGGGATGCAGTGAAAAGCATCTATAAGCGCCAATTTATGATCATGGTGGGGATCATCCTGGTCTCCTTCTTCCTGCTGGGCGCGGCCTTCATCACCCTGACCTACCGCTACACCATCAGCGAGAAGCAGGACGCCCTGCGCCGGAACGCCGAGTACATCGCCCAGGTGGCCGAGGACGCCATGACCAGCAACGCCGAGCTGGGGGGCTTCTCCGTGAAGGCCGCCCTCTTTCAGCCCACGGTGGAGGCGGTGGCCCGGGTCACCGACGCCACGGTGATGCTGTGCATCCAGGACGGCGAGATCCTCTACTCCTCCGACGGCACCGGCGCGGCACCCAACCTGGCCGGGCGGCGCCTGCCCGCCGGGGTGGTCCAGACCCTCCAGGTGGGGGGCGCCTTTGGCGGAGTCAGCGATATGGAGGGGCTGTTCCCGGAAAAGCGGTACGTGGTGGGAAGCCCCATCTGCTATGATTTGGCGGGGGTCCGGGTGGCCGTGGGCTCGGTCATCGTCAGCGCCGAGGCGTCCAGCATCACCGAGATGTGGCGGGGCTTTGCCTCCATCTTCTTCTTCACCGCCATCGTGGTGCTGCTCATCGCCTTCATCACCAGCTCCGTCACCTCCCTGCGCATGACCAGGCCCCTCCAGGACATGGCCGAGGCCGTGCGGCGGTTCGGCCACGGGGAGTACGACACCCGGGTGAACTGCGGCGGGCGCTGCGACGAGGTGGGAGAGCTGGCCGAGGCTTTCAACGCCATGGCCGACAACATCGCCCAGTCCGAGGCCAAGCGCAGCGAGTTCGTGGCGAATATCTCCCACGAGTTGAAAACCCCCATGACCACCATCGCCGGGTTTGCCGACGGCATCCTGGACGGCACCATCCCCCCGGAGCGGGAGAAGGAATACCTGAGCGTCATCTCCGCCGAGACCCGGCGGCTGTCCCGGTTGGTGCGGCGGATGCTGGACCTGAGCCGCCTCCAGTCCGCCGAGCACGTCACCGCCCAGGAGCAGTTCGACGTCAGCGAGATCATGCTGCGGGTTTTGGTGAGCCTGGAGGGGAAAATCAACGCCAAGGAGCTGGATGTGGACACCCAGCTCCCCGACGACCCGGTGCGGGTCTGGGGCGACCCGGACGCCATCACCCAGGTGTGCTATAACCTGCTGGACAACGCCATCAAGTTCTCCAACCCCGGCAGTACCCTGGGGGTGAAGGTGGCCGTCAAGGCGGGCAAGGCCTACGTGTCGGTGCGCAACACCGGCGAGACCATCCCCGCCGAGGAGATACCCCTCCTCTTCGACCGCTTCCACAAGACCGACCGCTCCCGCAGCGAGGACCGGGAGGGCGTGGGCCTGGGGCTGTATATCGTCAAGACGATTCTGAACAACCACAAAGAAAATATCTCCTGCACCAGCGAGGACGGGGCGACGGAGTTCACTTTTACCCTGACCACAGCGTAGGGCAAATGACCTTTTGGAGATATTTTCAGCCCGGCGAAAGCCGGGCCGCGGCGAAGCCGCGTCCAAGGTTTTGCCCTGGGGGCAAAACCTTGCCGCAGGCGGGATTGATTCCCGCCGAGGAAGTTGAATAGCGGGGTCCCCGCGCAATGCGGAGCATTGTGTGGGGCAATATCTCCTGCACCAGTGAGGACGGGGCGACGGAGTTCACCTTTACCCTGACCACGGCCTGAGGGGAGAATTAGGAATCAGGAATTAGGAATTAGGAGTGAACGTGGTTTTGGGGAGATGTGGTCCATTCCTCATTTCTCATTTCTAATTCCTAATTCGCAGAAAGGGGTGCCTATGCGCCAGACCTACTACTATAACGACCAGGAGACCCCGGACCGGGCCGGTCCGGCGGTGGAAGCTCCCCCGGCCCCGGACGCTGATAGGGCCCCGGCGGAGCCGTCCAGCCGCGGGAGGCGGGAATCCCCTCCGCCCAAGGAGCACGGTGAGCGGGGGGCCACCATCTTCCTGGTGGTCCTGGTTCTGCTGCTGGCCGGCACGGCGGCCCTGGTGGCCCTGCGCTGGCCCACGGCGGACATCGTTCTGCCCTCCTTCTCCTTCGGGGGCAGAGGGGAAATCGTGCTGCCCCAGACCACCGAAAGCGTCCATACCCCCCTCCAAAGCGCCCCCACCGGGGACGGCACGGTGCTGGAGGTGGCCCCCGTGCCCGAGGGGGAGGCCAAGAGCCTTCAGACCATCTACCAGGAGGTCAACCCCGCCATCGTCTCCATCAGCGCCGCCGTGAGCCGGGGGTACGCCCAGGGCGTGGCCCAGGGCACCGGGGTCGTGATGACCGGGAGCGGCTATATCATCACCAACCAGCACGTCATTGACGGAGCCTTCCGGGTGGACGTCTCCCTGGACGACGGGCGGCAGATGGAGGCCAAGCTGGTGGGGGCCGACGAGGCCACCGACCTGGCCGTGCTGAAAATCGAGGCCCATGACCTGCCCGCCGCCGTCTTTGGAAGCTCTGAGGACATGGCGGTGGGGGACACGGTGGTGGCCATCGGCAACCCCATGGGGGAGGAGCTGCGGGGCACCATGACCGACGGCATCCTCTCCGCCATCAACCGGGACATGGAGGTGGACGGCAACACCATGACCCTCCTCCAGACCACGGCGGCCCTGAACTCCGGCAACTCCGGCGGGGCCCTGGTCAATGACCGGGGGCAGGTCATCGGCATCACCAATATGAAGCTGGTATCCACCAACTTCGGCAACACTGTGGAGGGCCTGGGCTTCGCCATCCCCACCACCACCGTCAAGGCCGTGGTGGACGACCTCATCGCCTATGGGCACGTCACCGGGCGGCCCGCCCTGGGGGTCACCGTCCAGCCCATGACCCCCGACGAACGGGCGGAGCGGGGCGTGGACAAGGGCCTGTGGGTCAAGGCCGTGGCGGACGGCTCCGACGCTTTCGGCAAGCTGGAGGAGGGCGACATCCTTCTGACGGCCAACGGCGTAGCTCTGCGGACCAACCAGGACCTGCTGGAGGTCCGGGACGGGCTGGACATCGGCGGGACTCTGGTCTTTCAGGTGGACCGGGCGGGAGAAGCCATGGAGGTCACGGTCAAGATCGTGGAGCAGTATCAATTGAATGAAGGATAAGAAAAAGGCCGCATCTCGTTGTGAGATGCGGCCTTTTTTATGAATGCGGAGTCCCTCCGGGGGCCCGATTCTTTGCGCGCAAAGAACCGGGGAAGAAACGCCCAGGGGCTTCGGCCCCTGGACCCCGAGGATAATGTTGGGGGCCAAGCCCCCCCGTATGTCGCAATCCTTGGGCGGTTTGTTCTGTGGTTACTCTGGCACGTTGAACCGCCGCTTACTTCGTAACGCGGCTCGGGCCGGGGCAGGGGGCGGGAGAACGCGGGCGGCTATCAGCCGCCCGCCCCCCGTCCCGCCCGCAGGCGACATTCTGCATTCCTGCATTCTGCATTAGCCCTTACTCCAGCGTCAAATCGCCCTCTTTGATCCATCCGATTTTTCGGAAGAACAGCCCGAAGGCCCAGCACAGGACCGCCGGGAGGACGAAGGAGATCAAAATCAGCCCCGCCCACTGGAAGCCGGTGATGGCCGCGCCGCTCTCCACCCAGCCGGTGTACACGCCGATTTGTCCCACTAGACCGCAGGTGCCCATGCCGGAGGAGATGGCCGGGCCGTTCATTTCCAGCCCGAACACGCAGGTGGCGATGGGGCCGGTGACGGCGGAGGTGAGGATGGCAGGGAGCCAGATGCGGGGGTTCTTCACGATGTTGCCCATCTGAAGCATGGAGGTGCCCAGCCCTTGGCTCACCAAGCCCCCCCAGCGGTTTTCCCGGAAGGACATGACGGCGAAGCCCACCATCTGGGCGCAGCACCCCGCCACGGCGGCCCCGCCGGCCAGGCCGGTGAGGGTGAGGGCTTGGCAGATGGCGGCTGAGGAGATGGGGAGGGTGAGGGCGATGCCCACCACCACCGAGACCACGATGCCCATGACGAAGGGCTGCTGCAGGGTGGCCCACTTGATGACCTCCCCCAGGGAGGAGGCCGCCGCCCCGATGGCCGGGCCCCACCACAGGGCCAGCCCCGCGCCGGGGAGGATGGTCACCAGGGGAGTCACCAGGATGTCCACCGGGGTCTCCTTGCTCACCAGCTTGCCCAGTTCGGCGGCGATGACGGCCACCACCAGCACGGTGAGGGGGCCGCCCGCCCCGCTGACCTCGGCGAGGTTGGCGGTGTACCCCACCGCCGCCAGGGAGAAGAGGACCAGGGGCGGCGCCTGGAGGGCGAAGCCGATGGAGACGGCCATGGCCGGTCCGGCCACCGCCTTGGCGTAGCTGCCGATGGTCACCAGCAGCTCGATGCCCAGCTGGGTCCCCAGGGTGCCGAGGATGGTGCCGATGAGCAGGGAGGCGAACAGCCCCTGGGCCATGGCCCCCAGAGCGTCCACGCCGTAGCGTTTGGCGGAGATAATGATGTTCTTGCGCTTGAGGAAAGCCTTGCATCCCTCCATGAAAGCGCCCCCTTTGTCAAAAATAGGTCAATGCAGGTGTCTTGACACATGCATTGACCTATTATAGCGGATGGGGCGGATTTGTCAAGGACCAAAAAATCAAACAGAGGCGGGCCCTACTCCTTCACCAGAAAGCCCGCCCGGTCCAGGGCGGTGCGGACCCGGTCCAGGGCGGCCTGGTCGGGGGCCTGGACCCGGTGGAGGTGGAGGCCCCCGGTGAGGACGGACAGGGGCTTGGCGTCCTCCCGCGCCACCCGGCGGAGGAAATCGGCCACGTCGTACCGGGAGGAGATTTGGAGCTGGCCGGAGAGCTGGCCGTAGACCGGGTGCTCCACCCCCACGTCCACGCAGGTACAGCCGTTGTCCACGATGAGGGTCAGCTCCCGCTCCAGGTCGGCGGGGGCGTGGCGGCAGACCAGGGTGGCCGACACCCCTACCGGGGTCCGGGGCAGCAGGTAGCCCCTGGGGGTGGAGGCGATGTCGGTCCCCCCGGCCCGGAGCAGGGCGATGTCGCCCACGATGATTTGGCGGCTCACCCCCAGCTCACGGGCCAGGGCGGTGGCGCTGACGGGGGCGTCGGTCTGGGCGAGCAAACGGGAGATAGCCTCCCGGCGTTCCTTGGCGGTCATGGGGCGGGCTCCTCTCTTACAGGTAGTCCCCGGCGGGGGTGCGGACGGAGACCTCGCCGGAGGTCACGGACTCCCGGCTGCCGCCGGGCAGGCGGACCAGGAGGGAAAAATCGTCGTTGACGGCCTCGGCGAAGGCCTCCCGCCGCCGGTCCCCCTGGACCAGGGTGACGGCCCGGCCGGTGGTGACGCACAGGCGGCGGTAGCGCTCCAGCCAGGGACCGTGTCCGCCGGGGAAGGCGCGGTACATGTCCCCCAGCTCCCCCAGCAGGGCGCGGAGCAGGTCGTGCCGGTCCACCGCGCCGCCCAAGGAGGTGGCGATGGCGGACAGGCTGGGGCCGAAGTCGGCGGGGGTCTGGGACAGGTTGACTCCCATGCCCAGGACCACGAAGTCCGGGGTCCCGTCGGGGGCGAAGACGCACTCGGTGAGGATGCCAGCCAGCTTTTTGCCGTTCAGCACCACGTCGTTGACCCACTTGACCCCGTACCCGCCGGGGCGGAGGGCATTCAGGGCGGCGCAGAGGGCCACGGCGGCCCGGGGGGTCAGTTCCCCCAGCCCCTCCGACGACGGGGGCCGCAGGAGGACGGAGAGGTAGAGCCCCTTGCCCGCCAGGGACTGAAAGGAGCGGCCCTGCCGCCCCCGCCCGGCGGTCTGGGCCAGGGCCGTGACGGCCAGCCCCTCCGGGGCCCCCTCCAGGGCCCGGCGGCGGACCTCGCTACTGGTGGAGTCCACCGTATCCAGTTCGACCAATGTCCAGTCCACAGCCATCCCTCCTGTTTTCCCCATTCTACCACAGGCTGGGTGTCTTGTCACCGGGATTTGGCGCATATCCCGGCGGGACCAGCCATACAATGGTACAAACCATGGAATAGAAAGGCGGGGGCGCTATGCAATATGAGGAAAAGAAAATCCGGCCCGAGGCGGGGCACCACGTGATCCTGGAGGGGCGGGAATCCCTGTCCGTGTCCGGGGTGGAAGAGGTGGAGAGCTTCGACGAGAACGAGATCGTCATGGACACGGTGAAGGGGCGGCTGGTCATCCGGGGGGAGGAGCTGCACATCGAAAAGCTGAGCCTGGACGGGGGAGACCTGAAGGTGGAGGGGAGCGTGGACTCCCTGACCTATGAAGAGGACGCCGGGGACCGGGGCGGGTTCCTGGCCCGGCTGTTCCGCTGAATGGACATCGACCTGCTGGACCAGGCCGTCACCTTTGCCGGGGCGGTGGGCCTGGGGGTGGGCGTGGGGCTGCTGTACGACCTGCTGCGCATCCTCCGGCGGCGGGTGCGGCTGCCCCTGCTGGGCTCGGCGCTGGACCTGCTGTTCTGGCTGGTGGTGACGGCGGCCCTGTTCGTCTACGCCATCGCCCTGGGCGGGGGACAGGTGCGCATCTACATGCTCCTGGCCCTCTTTCTGGGGGCGGTGCTCTACTTCCTGGCCCTCAGCCGGCCCGCCCTCTTTCTGGCCGGGCTGGTGGCCGACGGGGTGTCCTTTTTGTGGCGTCTGGCCACCCTCCCCCTGGTATGGCTGGGCATCGGCGCGAAAAAATTCGGACAAATTGAGAAAAACCACTTCCATTATCGGCAAAAATGGTATAGTATAAAACTGATACCCGAGGAGATGGAGGCATTCAGCCGTCCAGCGCCGGGAGAGTCAGGAGGGAAGCGCCGTGGTAAAGACCAAAAAGGCAGGACTGCTCACGAAAATCGTGGTCCTGTCGCTGCTGATTTACATGGCCACGGCCCTGCTGAATCTCCAGGGCCAGCTCAAGACCACCCAGGCGGAGCAGGAGAGCCTGAGCCGCCAGGTGGCGGCCCAGACCCAGGTCAACGCCGACCTGGCCGACGCGGTGGCAAATCCCGACGACCCGGACCGCATCGCGGACATCGCCCGTGACAAGCTGGGCCTGGTGGCGCCGGGGGAAAAGGTCTTTGTCATCACCAATTAAGTGCTTCGGGTCCAATTTGCAAGGAGGATGTCGCAGACAGTATGGAGTTTGATGTAGGTTCTATTGTAGAAGGAAAAGTGACGGGCATCACGAAATTCGGCGCGTTTGTGTCGCTGCCCGGCGGCCGGTCGGGGCTGGTGCATATCTCCGAGATCGCCTATTCCTATGTGAACGATGTGAAAGACCATCTCACGGAGGGACAGGACGTGAAGGTGAAGGTCATCGGCATCGATGATAACAACCGCATCAATCTGTCCATTAAGAAAGCGATGGACCCTCCTCCCCGGCCCCAGGGCCAGGGCCGTCCCATGGGGGGCGGCGGCGGTCGTCCCATGGGCCAGGGCGGTCCCCGGCAGGGCGGGCGTCCCGCGGGGGGCTATGTGCGCCCGGCGCCCGGTCCCGAGAGCTTCGAGGACCGGCTCAAGCAGTTCATGCAGCAGTCGGACAGCAAGCTGTCCGAGATGAAGATGAACGAAAAGAAGTCCCGCAGGGGCGGACGGAAATAAGAACGGAAACGCACGGCCGAAAGGCCGTGCGTTTTTTGCGGGGCGGGGGAGACGGATTGCCGCGCCAGTCTGCGGACTGGCTCGCAATGACAGGTGCCGGGCGCGCGGCTGGAGTTCATTCCGCCGGAAGCAAAAAAGAGGGCGCTCCTCATGACTGAGAAGCGCCAAAGAAAGGGGTTTGTGCGGGAGAATGGAATGAACGCCCCAAAAGGCGTTGCCTTTTGGGGACCCCCTTGGACTTGACATCCTCGGCGGAAATCAATTCCGCCTGCGGCAAGGTTTTGCCCCTTCGGGACAAAACGCTTGTGACGCGCCACTGGGCGCGCGGCTGGAGTTCATTCCGTTGGGAGCAAAAAAAGAGGGCGCTCCTCACCACGGAGAAGCGCCTGAAGAAAGGGGTTTGTGCGGGAGAATGGAATGAACTCCAGCCGGATACGGGAGGGATTCGGCTCGTACAAGCATAGGATAGAATAATTTCCTGAAAATGTCAACCAAAAGGTTTGTCTAATTTTGGAAAACAGGGTGTTGTTTAGAGAATATTTACAAAGGACTAGTGACTTTTTGTGCAAATCGTGGTATGATTTAGCCAACGGGAGAGGAAGTTCCTCTGCCGGGTACGAAGCCCCCCTGGGGGGCGGAAGAAGGAGCTGAATCGAATGAAGTTCGTATTCACCGACAAGAAGGTCACCCTGCCTGCCGCCGTTCACGCCTACGCCGAGAAGAAGGTCGGCAAGCTGGACCGCTATTTCAAGACCGAGGGGGAGGCGTCCGTCACCTTCAGCGTGGAGAAGGACCGGAACGTCTGCGAGGTCACGGTCCGCTCCGGCAGTATGATCCTGCGCGCCTCGGAGTCCACCTCCGATATGGGCGCTTCGGTTGACGCCTGCGTCACCAGCATTGAGCGCCAGATCCGCAAGAACAAGGCCCGCCTGGAAAAGAAGCTGCGCACCGACGCCTTCGAGCGCACGGTGGCCCCCGGCGAGGTGGGCGACTATGCCCCCGACGAGGAGGAGGGCGAGTTCCAGATCGTGCGGACCAAGCGCTTCCCCATCAAGCATATGACGGTGGAAGAGGCGGTCCTCCAGATGAATCTGGTGGGGCACACCTTCTTCGCCTTTAAGAACGCCGACGCCGACGGCGCTTTCGCCGTGGTGTACAAACGGAACGACGGCGGCTACGGCCTGATCGAGGACGACACCTAAACATGGTTGAAACAGGGCCGGACGGGAAACCGTCCGGCCCTGTTTTTATGCCTTATTCCAGAACCAGGGCGGCGGCCTCCGCCGCGGTGAGGCCCTTGAGGGAATACCGGGCCACCACGCCGTCGGGGTAGAGGACGGAGAAGGTGAAGCGGAGGCCCGCCGCGTCGCCGCTGTCGGAGACGGAGAGGCCCCGGGCGGCGATGAGAGCCTCGGTCAGGTCCTCCTGGCGGAACACCGGGTCCTGGAAGCCGCCGAAGAGGATGTCCTCCGGGACGCTGTCGCACCAGGGGATGGCGTAGAGGCGCACGTCGTAGCGGGCGGGGTCTGCGGGGTCCATGGTGTCGGGGGGCGTCTCAGGGCGGGTGAGGGAGACGTGAAGCTCCTCCATGCCGCTGGTCCAGAGGGCGGAGAGGGCGCCGCCGGTGCTACTGCCGGAGGCAAAGGTGAAGCGGCGGGGAATCGAAGCGGGGAGATGGCCGCCCAGAACGGGTTCGGCGCGGCAGGCGTCCAGCGTCAGGTCGGCGGCGCCGGATTCGCGGGGGGCCGTATCCACTTGGATGGGGTAGGAGGAGACGTCCTCACCGGGGGCCGGGGAGGGGATGGTATACTCGGTGATGACGTCCGTGGGGGCGGGGGTCTCCACGTGGGGCAGGACCACGGCGGGGGGCTGGATGGCCGGGTTGGGGTCCGTGTTGGCCTGATGGCCGGTGTCCGGGTCGGCGGGGGCGTCGTAGACCTTGGCGTTGGGGGCGGCGGTGACAGCGGCCACAGGGGCGGAGGTGGGGGGGACCGGGGACCGGGCGGACTCCGGGGCCCGGAGCCGGCCGATGCCCCAGGCCCCGGCCAGGACCAGGGCGCAGCAGGCGGCCAGGGCGGCAAAATGGTTGACATAACGAAATTTCGGCTGGGCGGCGGGCCGGGTGAGGGCCGCCATCAGGGCGGCGTGCTCCTCCGGGGTGAGGGCCACGCGGTCCATATAGGAAGTGTAGTGGTTCATAGGTCCTCCTTCAGCAGGGTCCGCAGCTTGGCGCGGGCCCGGGACAGGCGGGAGCGGACGGTGCCCTCCCGCTCCCCGGTGAGGGCGGCGATTTCGGCGGTTTGGTAGCCCTCGTAGTAGAAGAGGTGGACGGCGGCCCGCTCCTTGGGGGGCAGGGCTAGGACGGCCTGGGCGGCGGTCTCCTCCTCCGGGGAGGCGGCGGGGTAGGTGTCCAGCAGGGGCAAAAGGGGGTGGCGGGTTCGGGCGCGGAGGCGGTCTTTGCAGCCGTTGACGGTGACCCGGAGGAGCCACGCCTTTTCGTGGTCGGGGCTCTGGAAGTCCGGGGCCTTGGTCAGCAGGGCCAGGAAGGCGTCCTGAACGGCGTCCCGGGCCTCCTCGGGGTCGGCCAGGACGGCCAGGGCGGCGCGGTAGAGGGTGTTTTCGTATTGCAGGACCATGGTTTCCAGCCGGCTGGGGTCTGTCATCCCGTCCTTACCCCCTTTCACCCTTATATACGTCAAAAGTGGGGGAAATGTTGCGGTGTTCAGGGGGGAAATTTTGTGGTATACTAAAAAATACAAGTGGTGGGGCAGGGATGTCCCTGCCGGGGGCGTTCCTTTCTCATTTGAGAAAGGAACCGAAAGAAAACCAGGGGGCGGCTACGGGCATTTTCAATGCCCTATCCGCCGCCCCCTGGACCCCGGGGAACGGCCGGGCGGCGGTGTGGTTTTCGGGGCGGGCAAAACTTGAAAGCCGTTGCAGCTCGTATTGGTCTGGCGGTCGAACAACTCCGGCTGCCGCCCCTCGGCATATGACCCGGCAAGACTTGGTGGTAGTTGCGTTTTGATGGGTGCAAACGGGCCGCCACGGGGTCTGCGTGTTTTTGAATTGGCGTTGCGCCCATTGCCAGTCTGCACGGGCCGCCCAGTGGGCGGCCCCTACAAGAGACCTTCGGCATGCGCCGTAGGGGCCGCCGACCCCGGCGGCCCGCCCACGCACCAGCCTTGCCGGGCATCGCCATGCTAGGCGCGCCGCGCCAGCGCATGGGGGTGAATTATCTCCATACTAGGCCGTAACGGCCGGGGCGGGAGCGGGAAGGCAGACTTGTTTCCACAAGCCGGTTTCGACTTCCATGACCCGTTGGCGCCGCCTTGGGTCCAGGGCCGAAGCCCTGGCGTCTTTCCCACCCCTTTCCACGTGGAAAGGGGTGCCCCCGGAGGGACTCCGCCCCCCGGAGGGGAACCCTCCAACCCAACACCCCCGCCCCGCGGGCGGGCAAATGAGATAAAAATCAAAGGAGTGCAGAACCATGAACGTATTTATCAGCGCCGACATCGAGGGTACCTGCGGCATCACGGCCTGGGCTGAGACGGAGCGGGCTACCATGGCCGACTACCGGCCCTTCCAGCAGCAGATGACCCGGGAGGTCAACGCCGCATGCCTGGGGTCCATCGCCGCCGGGGCCAAGGAGGTCTTTGTCAAGGACGCCCACGACTCCGCCCGGAACATTGACGCCGCCGCCCTGCCCAAGAGCGTGCGCATCCTCCGGGGCTGGACGGGGGACCCCCTGTCCATGATGTCCGGGCTGGACTCCGGGGAGTTCGGGGCCGTCCTCTTCACCGGCTACCACGCCTGGGCATCTTGCCCCGGCAACCCCCTCAGCCACACCATGAACCTGGGCAACGAGTACGTCACCCTCAACGGCGTGCGGTGCAGCGAGTTCCTCATCAACGCCTACACCGCCGGGTACTACAAGGTCCCCGTCTGCTTCCTGTCCGGGGACAAGGACCTGTGCGATTTCGCCAAGACCCTGATCCCGGAGATCGTCACCGTGCCCGTGAACCAGGGCATCGGCGGCGGCGTGGTCTCCATCCACCCGGAGGTGGCGGTGGAGCGCATCCAGGCCGGGGCCAAGGAGGCGGTGAAGAAGGCCGCCAAGTGCCAGGTCCCCATGCCCGACCACTTCGACACCGTCATTCGCTTCCGGGAGCACAAGCTGGCCTACTCCAAGAGCTTTTACCCCGGCGCGTGGCTGGAGGACGGGAAGAACGTGTGCTTCAAGACTGACGACTGGTACGAGATGATCCGGTTCTACCATTTCGTGTTGAGCGACTGAAAAGGAGGCTCTTATGCCACAAGAAACCCTGCGGCTGGCGGTCCTCATCGACGCGGACAACGCGTCCCGCACCGCCATGAAGGACGTGATGGCGGAGATCGCCGTCTACGGCACCCCCACGGTCAAGCGCATCTACGGCGACTGGACCACCCCCAACATGGCCTCGTGGAAGCCCATCCTGCTGGAGAACGCCATCACCCCCATTCAGCAGTACAGCTACACCTACGGCAAGAATTCCACTGACTCGGCCATGATCATCGACGCCATGGACATCCTCTACACGGGGCAGTGCGACGGCTTCGTCATCGTGTCCAGTGACTCCGACTTCACCCGCCTGGCCACCCGGCTGCGGGAGGCGGGGAAGAAGGTCATCGGCATGGGGGAGCGTAAGACTCCCAGCCCCTTCATCGTGGCCTGCGACAAGTTCGTGTATATCGAGGTCATCCGGGCCGCCGCCCAGGCCAAGGACACGCCCCCGGAGCCGGAGGCCCCGGCCGAGACGGAGCCGGCCAAGCCCAAGCGGGGCAGGAAAAAGCCGGAGACCGAGCCGGAGCCCGTCACCGCCCCGGAGCCGGAGAAGTCCGGCGGGGTGCCCAAGGAGCTGGTGGCCCTCATCGCCGACGATTTGAATCTGATTGCCGACGAGGACGGCTTCGCCTTCATGGGCGAGCTGGGCAACCTGCTGCTGCGGCAGATGCCCGATTTCGACCCCCGGAACTACGGGTTCGACAAGCTCACCAACCTTATCAAGAGCCTGGACCGCTTCGAGGTGGACGCGCGACAGACCTCGAACCCACATACGAAGCATGTGTATTTGAGGGATAAGAAGCGGAAGTAAGTGCGGAGAGGTTCGGGCCGCGCGGCCACCGGGGCGCGGAACGCGCCGTCCGGCGCGTCCAAGCATTTTCCCGAAGGGAAAATCTTGCCGCAGGGCCAATTCACTTGGCCCGAGGATGTAAAATGGTCTGGGGGGTTCCCCCGAAAGGGATGGCCCCTGGTTTGACTGGAAAAAACAGCCCTCCGCGCTGATAAGCGCGGAGGGCTGTTTCATATTCATTTCTTATTGCCGTTCCCCTGTGATGGTCTGGTCTACAATGCTGTCCATGATGGCGCGGGTCATGCCGCCCTGGTAGTAGCCAAACACGCTGCCGTCGGCGGCGATCATAAAGGTGGTGGGGAAGGCCTGGATGCCGTAGGTGGCGAACACATCGCCGGTGGTATCCATGAGGACGGGGTAGGTATAGTCCCGGTCCTCCAGGAAGCTGGTGACGTAGGCCACATCCTCGTCCTGATTATGGGGGTGGTCGCCGTCCTTGGGGTTGGCGATGCCCAGGACGATGAGGTCGCCGTCGTTCTTGTCCCACTCCTCATAGAGGGCCTGGATGTCGGGCATCTCCCTCTGGCAGGGGGGGCACCAGGTGGCCCAGAAGTTGAGGAACACCGTTTTGCCCTTGTAGTCGGACAGGGTGTGTTCGTTGCCGTACTGGTCCACCAGGGTGAAGTCTGGAGCGGGGTCCACGTCCGGGTCCGGGGTGGCCGAGGGGGCGGGGGGCTCGGAGGGGACGGGG
>UQGJ01000026.1 GCA_900540545.1 uncultured Eubacteriales bacterium | reverse complement strand
CCCGCGCACCCATTCGGTGCGCGGGCCTCTGTAAATCCACCTTTTATTCCGCGTCCTCTTTCTTCCGCACCAGGACCAGCGCCCCGGCCGTGCCGGCGGCGAGGGCGGCCCCGGTGAGGGCCAGGAACGCCAGGGCGCGGCTGCCGCTCTCGGAGACGCCCATGGTGCCGGTCTGGGGCAGGTTCCCCAGGGGGATGGTCTCGTCCACGATGACCACACCGCCGTCGGTGGGAATCGTCTCACCGGACTGGGCGGGCGGGGTCATGTCGTCTTCGCCGCCGGTGGGCAGGCCGCCCATGGGCACGTCGGACTCGTCGATCTCCACGCTCTCTTCCACAGCGGGAGGGGTGACGGTGGTATCATCGCCGCCCTCGGGCTGGGTGGAGGGGAGCTCGGGGCTGGGGGCCAGAGGGGTCTCGGGGTCGGTGATCTCCACTTCGTCCTCGGGCTCGGTGGGCTTGGAGGAGGGGCGGTCGTCGCGGTCGCTGTTGTTATTGCTGCCGCCATTGTTATTGCTGCCGCCATTGTTATTGCTGCCGCCATTGTTATTGCTGCCGCCGTTGTTGGTCTGCTCCTGGCGGTAGTAGTTCAGAACCAGCGCGGGGACCTGGGCGGCGTCCTCGACAAAAGCCTCCACCAGCTCAAAGGTCATGGTAAAGGTCTCGTCCTTCTGGTCGTCCGCCTGGGTGTAGGTCTTGCCGTTAAAGGCGGTCTCGGCCAGGTCGGCCAGCGCCACGGAATCCATCATAGCCAGAGCGCCGTCCGCGCCGGGCTGGACGCCGTCCGGCTGGTACGCGCCGCCGTCCACGCTGGTGTAGTAGTGATGCTCCACGGTGTAGGGCACGGAGAGCTGATAGTAATACTCGATGCGGATGTGGTTCTCCTTCTTGGCGCCGACCTGGACGGAGACGGTGCCGGTGGTCTCGTCCGCGGTGGGGTACAGGCCGCTGCTGACGGCGGCGGTGGCCTTGTAGTCATAGGTCAGACCCTCGGGGCCGTCCAGGACCAGGTCCACGGTGCCGGTGGTGTTGGGGGCGAGGATGGTCTGGGTGGTGACCACGGTCTCCCGGCCGCCCAGGCCAAGACCATACCAGTAGCCCACGCCGTAGACGTGGTCTACCACCAGCTTCACCATCTTGGGGGCGGGGTACACCACCCGGAGGACGTTCTGCTCGGCCTCCTCGGAGACGGTGAGGGAGGTGGCGCCGACCAGCTGGCCGGCCTGATGGTTGGCGGGGCGATGGAGGTCCATACCGGCGGCGGGCACGGTCCACTCACGGCCGATGGTCTGGCCCTTGTAGACCTCGCGGCTCAGATAGGTCTCCCCGGACACGGTCTCGCTGTAATACTCCACAAAGACGGGGGCGGTATCGGGGGCGGAGGGGGTGAACTCCAGGACGACCTGATCCATGCCGCCGCCGCTGGACGCGCTGTTGTCCTCCAGGAACATATCGACCACATAGGTGTCACCGGCCACGATGTTAGGGCCGTAGGCGCGGGCCAGGGGGGCGCCCAGGTTGTCGATCTGAGAGAAGATGACCCAGCGGTCGGAGATGTTCAGCCCGTTTGTCAGCTTGGCCTGCTTGCCCTGCACCCGCTGGATGCCGCCAAATTTTTCAGGAATGTCGTGCCCGCCGTAGAAGGCCAGGAAGTCCAGATAGTTGTCGGCGGTGATTTCCTCGCCCTGCTTGTAGACAAAGACGTAGATGTTGTCGTTGACGGCCACCACGTTTCCGCCGTTGATGGTCACGCCCCACTCCTTGTACAGCTCCTGAGAGGCGCTGACCAGGCGGAGGGTGCCGTCCAGGATGCTGCTGTCCTCATCCACGGAGAAGGTGCCCTGGATGCGGCGCACGGACACGCCGGACAGGGGCGCCCAGGTGGCGCCAGGGTTCCTTCTGTCAGAAGACCCGCTGATGAAGTGCTTGTAAATCGTCTTGACGTGGGCGTCCCACACCGGGTTCTCATCGCTGTCGGGGATCAGCTCGCTCAATTCCGCGCCTCCGTACACCCGCTCCAGAGAGTTGGAGACGGGGACAAGGACGTTTTTATTGTCTTTATAGGCCCCCTCGATCATGGAGTCCTCCTCCGCCGTGCGGCTCCACTGGACCTCCACGTTGCCGGTCAGGTAGCTGTGGGTGTAAGGAGACTCCGGCTCCTCCTCGGAAAAGAGCGCGATCGCTTCCAGCTCGGGGGTCTCGGCCACTTCGGGCGCCTCGGTGGGTTCCGGCGTCTCGGTCGGTTCCGGCGACTCGGTGACCTCGGGGGTCTCGGTCACTTCAGGCGTCTCGGTGGCCTCGGGAGTCTCGGTCACTTCGGGCACCTCTGTGACCTTGGGGGTCTCGGTGACCTCAGGCGTCTGGATAGCCTCGGGGGTCTCCGTCCCCTCCACGGTCTCGATGACGGCGGGGGTCTCCACCTCTTCCATGGTCTCCCCGTCGGCGGCCAGAGCGGCGGTCCCCAGCAGGGACAGGCTCATGGAGGCGGCCAGCAGGGCGGCCAGCAGCTTGCTTCTCTTTCTCACAGGGATTCACCGCTTTCCTTGTTTGTCTCATCCTTCTGCACCACTTCGTCGATGAGGCGGAGCAGCTCCAGGGCGCTGCGGAAGGGGACGGTCTTTTTCCCCTCGGTCCAGGCCACCGTGCCCTGCCAGGTGGCGTTGTCGGTATTCAAAATGCGGACCACGAAGGTGCCGCGCTCAGTGGTTTTATTCATGTTGTCGTTCCTCCCTTGGGCTTTTCTGTGCCTTAGTCTACCGGGCCCGGGTTACAAAGTGGTCACATGTTGTAAGTTTCTTTTTGTTTTTTTACCATGGGACAAAAAATTTGTACCTTTTCTGGAAAACCCCTTCCAAATGCCCCCGCTTTGCGCTATAATGCATACTGTATTGGTATCCCATTCCAGTTAACCTGACTATCAAAGGAGGTTTGCCCGATGAAACGTTCTGCCGAGGCCGACGGCGCCGTCTCCATTTCGCTGTTGGGCGGCTTTGCTCTGGAAATGAACGGGGCCTCCCTCACTGACGACATCAACCGCTCCCTCAAGCTGTGGAGCGTGCTGGCCTATCTCATTCTCCACCGGGACCGGCCCGTGCCCCAGTCTGAATTCATCGAGACGTTCTGGCCCGACGACCACAGCTCCAACCCCGTGAACGCCCTCAAGACCCTGCTCTACCGCATCCGGGCCATGCTGGAGCCGCTGTTCGGGGAGGTCCAGCCCATCCTGGCCCAGCGGGGGGCCTATATGTGGAACAAGGCGGTGGTCTGCGACCTGGACATCGACCGCTTCGAGGCCCTGTGCCAGCAGGCCGGGGACGAGCGCCTGACCGCCGCCGAGCGCATCGACCTCTACCGCCGGGCGGCGGACCTCTACCAGGGGGACGTGCTGCCCAAGCTGAACCATCAGATGTGGCTGGTCCCCCTGACCGTCCACTACCATACCCTGTACTTAGGGGCCGTCAAGACCCTGGCCGGCCTGCTGGACGAGGCCGAGGAGTTTGTGGAGATGCACGACGTGGCCCAGCGGGCCAGCGACCTGGACCCCCTGGACGAGGGACTGCACACCCTCATCGTCCGCTCCCTGCTCCGCCAGGGGCGGGACGGCGCCGCCCTGAGCCACTATGAAAAGGCCACCGACCTGCTCTACCGCAACCTGGGCGTCCGCCCCTCGGCGGACCTGCGGGCGCTGTACGGCGAGATCATGGCCACGGAGAAGAACCTGGAGACAGACCTGGGCGTCATCCTGGGGGATCTGAAAGAGACCGCCGCCCGCCCCGGGGCCTTCGTCTGCGAGTACGGCTTCTTCCGGGAGGCCTACCGCCTGGAGGCCCGCAGGGCCCTGCGCAGCGGCACCAGCGTGCACATCTGCCTGATCACCGTCTCCCAGCCCGACGGGGCCGTGCCGCCCCTGAAGGTGCTGTCCACCACCATGGACCAGCTTCAGGAGGTCCTGGTCAAGAACCTGCGCCGGGGGGACGTGGTGAGCAAATACAGCGGGGCCCAGTACGTCATCATGCTCCCCGCCGCCAATTACGAGGACAGCACCATGGTCATGGACCGGGTGGTCTCCTCCTTCTACCAGCAGCACCGGCGCAACTTCCTCAAGCTCACCGTCCGGGTACGGGAGCTGGAGCTGGTCTGAGATGAGCGCAAAGGTACGCAAACTCCTGGTCGTCCTGCTGGCGGTGATTGCCGCCGCCCTGCTGGCGCTGGCGGTCTATCTTGCCACGGCGGGGCCCTCCCAGCGCGGTGAGCCCCTGCCCACCATCCCACCGGAGCCCACGGCCGCCGACCCGGCCGTGGAAGGGACCCCGCCCCCCGTGGAGACCCAGGCCCCGGAGGCCACCCCCATGCCAGACGAGGTGGACGGCCTGCCCGTAGGCAAGTGGGTCATCACCCAGGAGCGGCAGACGTACAAGGACGGGGCGCTGACCCTGTACATCCCCAAACTGGACGTGGAGCGGACCATCTGGGCGGGGACCGACGCAGATACCCTGTCCAAGGGCGTGGGCCTGTATGACTACGCCCAGCTCCCCGGCGAGGGGAACCGGAACGTGTCCCTGGCGGGCCACCGCAACGGACTGAAAAACGGCAAGGTCACGGACCACGCCCCCTTCTACTATATCGACCAGCTCACGGAGGGGGACTATCTCTATCTCTACGACAGCGCGCATATCTATCGCTATGTGTACGAGTGGACCGAGGTGGTGGAGCCCGACGACTGGGGCCCCATCGCCACCACCGGTTACAGCTGCGTGACCATCACATCCTGCGAGCCCATCGGCATCTCCGACCACCGCATCGTGGTCCGGGCGGTGCTGGACGGGACCTTTGACTACACCGAAGACTTTGATTTTGCTGCATCGGAGGAGGCTTCCTGATGAGACGAGACATCTTACACCGGGCGGGCAGCTTTGCCCTGGCCCTGGTCCTGCTGGCCGGGGCCGCCATGGCCACGGGGGCGGCGGGGGTCCACGCCAAGGCCGACAAGGCCGGCGCCCTGCCCGTGAAGCAGGCCGTCAAGACCGGCGTTACCGTCCACTCCAACACCAAGGCCAGCGTGGACGCCTCCAATCTGTCCGAGGGGTACGTTCTGGTGAAGTACACCGGCGGCAAGGACGTGCGCATCAAGGTCCAGATCACCAAGACCGGCGGCGAGACCTACACCTACGACCTGAACAACAAGGGCAACATGGAGACCTTCCCCCTCACCGAGGGCGACGGGACCTACTCCATCAACGTCTACGAGAACACCATCGATACCAAGTACGTCACCGCCCTGGCCTGTTCGGTGGACCTGAAGCTCCGCAACGACTTTCTGCCCTTCCTGTACGCCAACCAGTACGTCAATTTCGACGCCGACTCTCTGGTGACCTCCACCGCATCCCTGATGCTGGCGGACCAGACTACGGACCTGGCCAAGGTGCAGACCGTCTTTGACTACGTGGTGGACAATTTCACCTATGACTACGACAAGGCCAAGACGGTCCAGAGCGGTTATCTGCCCGACGTGGACGCCATCCTCCAGAGCCGGAAGGGCATCTGCTTCGACTACGCCGCCGTCATGGCCGCCATGCTGCGGGGGCAGAACATCCCCTGCAAGCTGGTGGTGGGCTACGCCGGGGACATCTACCACGCCTGGCTCAACGTCTACATCGAGGGCGTGGGCTGGGTGGACAAGGTCATCTACTTCGACGGCCAGGACTGGACGCTGATGGACCCCACCTTCACTTCCAGCGGGAAGCGGAGCGACGCCATTATGAAGTACGTCACCGACGAGAAGAATTACAGCCAAAAGTACGCCTACTAAACGCGAGAAGGGACCACCCTCCGGGGGGTCCCCTTTCTCGTTTGAGAAAGGGGACCGAAAGAAAACCAGGGGGCCGACACGGGGCTTTTCAAGCCCCTATCGTCGCCCCCCTAGACCCCAAGGACGTCCTGCCGGCGGTACGGTTCTCGTTGGTTGGCAAAACCAGAAAGCCGTTGCAGCCCGTATCGGTCAGGCGCTGGAACAACTCCGGCTGCCGCCCCTCGGCACACGACCCGGCAAAACTTGATAGCAGTTGCGTTTTACACGGTGCCAACAAGCCGCCACCAGTCTCGGCGTCTTTGAATTACCCTTGCGCCCATTGCCAGTCTGCACGGGCGGCCGCAAGGGCCGCCCCTACAACCAACCTTCAGCTTCCGCCGTAGGGGCGGCCCTTACGGCCGCCCGCCCCCCGTCTCCCGTCCCCTGTCATTGCGAACCAGTTCGCAAACTGGTGCGGCAATCCGCATCCCTGTCCCGCCCGCAGGCGAAATTATCAATTTTCCATTCTCAATTATCAATTCTTTCTTCTTCATTCTTCATTTCGAAAGCGGGTTTCCCATGTCCAAAACTCCTTCAAAACGAAATCCCCCCCTGGACAGCGACGAGCTCTCCGCCCTGTGCTGGCAGCTGGCGCTGCTGTGTCGGGCCGGGGTGCCCTGGACCGACAGCGCCCACCTGCTGCTGGAGGACTCCCAAAGTCCCCGGCTGCGGGCCTTTTTGGAGCGGCTCCAGGCCCCGCTGGCCCAGGGTATGCCCCTGGACCACGCCCTGCGGGCGGCGGGGGAGGTGCCCGACTATCTGCTGCGGATGGTGGACATCGGCCAGGCCGCCGGACGGCTGGACCAGGTGCTGTCCGCCCTGGCCGACTACTACAAGCGGGAGTCCGCCACCCAGGACGCCCTGCGCCGGGCGGTGACCTACCCCGCCGTCATGGCCTGCCTTATCGCCCTTATCTTCCTGGTGCTGGTGGTGCGGGTGCTGCCCGTGTTCGCCCAGGTCTTTACCCAGATGGGGGCGGGGGCCGCGCCGGTGTGGGCGGCCCTGCTTTCCAACCGCTCCGGGGTCCAAATCGCGGCCGTGGTCCTGGCCCTGCTGCTGGCGGCGGGGGCGGCGGCCCTGCTGGTCCTCTTTCACCGGGGGCGCGGACAGAGGCTGTTCACCAGGGGGGCCACCGCCGAGGCCGTGGCCCGGGGGCGGTTCGCCTCCGCCATGGCCCTGATGCTCCAGAGCGGCCTGCCCCTGGACGAGGCCCTGGAGCGCACCGCCGAGCTGTTGACCGGGTCCCCCCTGGAGGAAAAGTTCCGGGACTGCCGGGGACGGATGGAGGCCGGGGACCCCTTCCCCAGGGCGGTGGAGGACGCCGGCGTCCTCACCGGGCTCCAGGCCGGACTGCTCTCCGCCGGGTTCCGGGCGGGGGCGGCCGAAGAGGCCATGGAGGAGCTGTCCCGCCGGTGCCAGGCCGAGGCCGACGACCGGCTGACCCGCCTGCTGGCCCGGTTCGAGTATGGACTGGTCCTTGTGCTCTGCCTGTGCGTGGGGCTGGTGCTGCTGTCGGTGATGCTCCCCCTGCTGGGGGTGCTGTCCGCTGTTGGAGGGTGAGGCCATGAAGAAGCATTGGCTCTTGCCCGCTGCCCTGATGGTGGTGGCCGTCCCTCTGGCCCTGCTGCTCTTTTCCGGGCTGCTGGGGGGCCGAGTGGGCCGGGAGTCCCTGGCCCTGACGGAGGAGTCCGTCCGCCGGGCCGCCGTCCAGTGTTACGCCCTGGAGGGGGCCTATCCCCAGGATTTGGCCTATCTGGAGGACCACTACGGCGTCACCGTGGACGCGGGGCGCTTCCGGGTGGATTACCTCTATATCGGCTCCAACCTGATGCCCGACATCACCGTCGTGGCGCTGAACTAAGACGGGCGCCCCCCACGTCCCGCCCGCAGGCGACATTCTCAATTGTCAATTATCAATTCCGAAAGGTGGTCTCCCCATGTCCAAGCTGCGCTCCGGGGCGGTGTTCGCCCTGTGCGGGTTGTTCGCCGTGCTGTGCATGGGGCTGACCCTGCTCTCCTCCGGGGTCTACCGCACGGTGGCCGCCGCCGCCGAGGAAAACTACACCCACCGCACGGCCCTGTCCTATCTGGTGAACCAGGTGCGGCGGGCCGACGAGCAGGGGGGCGTGGCCCTGGGGACCTTCGGAGACTCCGACGCCCTGCGGCTCACGGACTGGGTGGACGGCACCGCCTACGAGACCGTCATTTACTGCTATGACGGACAGCTCATGGAGCTGTATATGGAGCGGGGAGACACGTTCGCCCCCTCCGCCGGCAACGCCATCCTGCCCCTGGACAGCCTCACCCTGGACCTGGACAACGGGGTCCTCACCCTCACCGCCGCTCTGGGCGATGAGACCTATACCGCCAACCTCTCCCCCCGGTGCGGCGTGGAGGAGGTGGGCAAAGCGTGAACCCCACGCCAAGGTCCCGGCTCCTTTTGGTGGAGCTGGTCTGCGATTTCGTCATCTTCGCCCTGTGCGCCGTGGTCTGCGTCACCCTGCTGGTGAAGGCCCGGAGCATAAGCCGGGAGAGTACCGAACTGACCCGCGCCGTCTATCTGGCCCAAGAGGCGGCGGATATGGAACGCTATGAGAGTTATGACACAGACGGTTATCATATTGGCATTTATACCACGCCCAACCATGTGGACGTCCCCGTCTACATCAACTACGTGGTCTTAAAAGACGGGCGTGAGCTATACAGTTTGCAGCGGCTGGAACGGGGGGCTATGGAATGAGTGAACCCAAATCCTCCCCCATCGGCGTGGGCGTGCTCACGGTGCTGACCGTCCTGCTGGTGCTGATCCTGGCGGTCTTTTCCGCCCTGACCTATTTCTCCGCCCGGGCCGATTTGGCCCTGTCTCAAAAGAACGCCGACACGGTGACGGCCTATTACGCCGCCGACAGCCAGGCCCGGGCGCTCCTGGACGAGTTCTCCGGGGGTCTGGACGGCGAGCTGGAGGCCACCCTCCCCATGACGGAGGCCCAATCCCTCTACGTCCACTTTGTCCGCGGGGCGGACGGCTCGGTGGACATCCTGGCCTGGAAAACCGTCCCCGCCCAGGAGGAGGAGGCGCCGGAGGCGCCCCACCTGCCCGTGTTTGACGGGACGCTGCCCGTCGGGTGACGGGGGTAAGGCCGCCGAGGGCGGCGGCCTCCACACAACGCCCCGCACCCCCGCATACCCTGTGGGGACCGCCGCCCTCGGCGGTCCAATCCCCCACAAAGGAAGTGACTTCATGCCCCTGATGGACATTCTCAACGACGCCGTGGCGCGGGAGGCCAGCGACCTGCTGGTCTTTGCCGGACTGCCGGTGTCGTACAAGGTCAGCGGCCGCATCCTCCGGGAGGGGGAGCGCCTGCTCCCCGCCCAGACCCAGGCCCTGGCCCAGGAGCTTTACGCCCTGGCCGGGCGGAGCATGGATACCCTTCTGGACACGGGGGACGACGACTTCTCCTTTGCCGTGCCGGGGCTGTCCCGCTTCCGGGTCAACGCCCTGCGCCAGCGCGGCTCCCTGGGGCTGGTGGTGCGGGTGGTGTCCTTCACCCTGCCGGACCGGGAGGCCCTGGGCATCCCGGACAACGTGATGGCCTTCGCCGACGCCCCCCACGGCCTGGTCCTCTTCACCGGCCCGGCGGGCAGCGGAAAGACCACCACCCTGGCCTGTCTGGTGGACCGCATCAACTCCACCCGGGAGGTCCACGTGGTCACCATCGAGGACCCCCTGGAGTACCTCCACAGCCATAAAAAGAGCGTGGTGACCCAGCGGGAGCTGTACACCGACACCAAAAGCTACGACGCCGCCCTCCGGGCCGCCCTGCGGGAGGCCCCGGACATCATCCTGGTGGGGGAGATGCGGGACGCGGAGACCATCAAGGCCGCCGTCACCGCCGCCGAGACCGGGCATCTGGTCATCTCCACCCTCCACACCATCGGGGCCATGAACACGGTGGACCGCATCGTGGACTCCTTCCCCCCGGCCCAGCAGCAGCAGATCAGGACCCAGCTGGCCCTGTGCCTGGAGGGGGTGGTGTCCCAGCAGCTTCTGCCCACGGTGGACGGCGGGCTGGTCCCCGCCTTCGAGGTCATGTCCGTCACCCCGGCGGTGCGGAACATGATCCGGGAGAACAAGGGCTTCCAGCTGGAAAACACCATCGCCGCCGCCGGGGCCCAGGGCATGGTGACCATGGACCAGAGCATCCTGGCCCTCTTCCGGGGCGGGCGCATCCACCGGGACACCGCCCTCCGCCACGCCTCCAACCCCGAACAGCTCCAAAAGCGTCTTGCCGACGCGTAAACTGATTGCCCGTGAGGTGAACGTTATGCCGACTAAGTTGAGCCACGAAAATGCCACCCTGAAAATCTGCGTGGACGCCGCGGACTCCGTCGTCCGGGGCCGTATCTACGGCCTGCGCCTGCGCCAGCCCCTGGAGTTCCGGGATATGGGCTCCCTGCTGCTGCAGGTGGAGCGGCTGATGGACAGCCAGAACTTCCCCCAGGCCTTCCAGCGCATCCGCTCCTTCCAGAAGAAGGGGCCCGAATACCCCCCCAGCATCCTGCCCGAGGACGGCATGACCCAGGCCCAGGTGGACGAGGCCCAGGGCGGCCTGTCCACCTTCCTGCTCCAGGTGGTCTCCCGCCAGAACGCCACCTGGCAGGGCCGGGTGACCTGGCCCGGAGAGGAGCCGGTGGAGTTCTCCAGCGACCTGGAGCTTCTGGACCTGGTGGAGTCCCGGCTTCTGGCGCCGTGAGGGGGACAAAGCGGCTGGCGGCCCTGACGCTGGGGCTGGCCCTGCTCCTGTCCGCCTGCGGCGGGGAGGGGCGGTCTTCCGGCGGCTCCATCCGCCCCGGCCCCAGCGCTCTGGACCGGGCGCTGGACGCTCAATTGGGCCTGCTGACGGAGTACGTCACCAGCGAGGAGCGGGCGGCCTGCCTGGAGATCATGACCACCCTCCAGCCCATCCGGGAGGCCCGGCTGGTCCAGGGGAAGTTTGAGAAAAACGACTATGAGCTGCGGCTGCTGCGCCGCCTCAACGCCCTCTACGAGGCGTACACCGTCCAGTACCTGAACCCGGAGGCCGAGGATTTCGGCTACGAGGACCCCCCGGCCAAGGTGGTGGCGGAGTACAAGATACAGCCCGACGGCTCCCTGACCGCGGGCCGGGGCGGGGTGGACCTGTCCGGCTGGGACTGGACGGAGGAGGACCTGACGGCCCTGTGGGAGCGGATGCTGGACCTGCTGCCCCAGGGGGCCTTTCAGGACTTCACTCGCCTGACCCTCTTCTCCGACGGGCCCTACGAGACGGTGGCCTACGTCTACGCCCTGGACGCCAAGGGCGCCCGTTGGGAGATCGCCCTGGACCCGGCAGACTCGGACGAGGAGGGCTACTTCACCGAGACCGTCCTCCACGAGTACTGCCACTACCTGACCCTGAACGCCGACCAGGTCACCTACACCGGCAAGCAGACGGTGGACACCTACAACGAGCCGGGCATGGTGAGCCGCGCCGGGTCCTACCTGGACGACTTCTATCAGGCGTTCTGGACCGACTATCTGGACGACTGCCTGTCCTGCCCCACCGACACCTACAACTTCTTCCTGCGCCACTACGACGATTTCATCGACCCCTACGCCTCCACGGACCCGTCGGAGGACATCTGTGAGAGCTTCACCTTCTTCGTCCTGCGGCCCCGGGACCCCCAGGCCGACGAGGAGGTGTGGAGCCAAAAGCTGGACTTCTTCTACAATTACCCCGAGCTGGTGGAATTCCGCCAGACCGTCCGGGACAACCTGAACCTGGCCGAGGACGAGTATTTTGAGGACCGGTACGAGGAGGAGTATCAGGGGGAAGCGGCGGCTTAAAGACGGCGCTTCCGCGCGGGGCGGAGTCCCTCCGGGGGCCGCTGCCGCGGGGGCCAGGATTCTTTTCTCGAAAAGAACCCTGGGAAGAAACAACCAGGGCCTGCGGGCCCTGGACCTCAGAGCGGCGCCAACGATGGCATGGCAATTGAAACCGGCTAGAGGTAACAAGTCTCCCCTCAAGCTCCCGCCCCGGCCGTTACGGCCTAACGTGCAGTTGTTCATCCCCCATGCGCTGGCGCGGCGCGCCTGGCATGGCAGTACCGGCAAGGCGGGTGCGCAACGGCTTCTTGCAAACCACCAAGCCCTTGTAGGGGCGGCTATCAGCCGCCCGTGCCGACTCCCAACGGGCGCAAAGGTGATTCAAAGACGCTGAGACTGGTGGCAGCTTGTTTGCACCAAATAAAACGCAACTACTTCTAATTCTTTCCAGTTTATATGCCGAGGGGCGGCAGCCGAAGTTGTTCGACTGCCAGACCAATACGAGCTGCAACCGCTCACAAGTCTTGCCAACTTCCGAAAACCGTACCGCCGCCCGGACGTATCCCGGGGGTCCAGGGGGCCGACGATAGGGGGATGAAATCCCCCGTGCTGTCCCCCTGGTTTTCTTTCGGTTCCCTTTCTGAAACCAGAAAGGGAACCCGCCGGAGGCCGCCGCCTCCAAACAAAAAAGGCCCCGCCGTGGCAAACACCACAGCGGGGCCTTTCCCATCCCTTATGCGTTGAACACGTACTTATCCGCCCGCTCCATCGCCTCCTGCACCCGGGACAGCGGCAGCGCCAGATTCATGCGGATGTGGCAGGGCCCGTGGAACTGCCGCCCGTCCTGCCAGGCCACGCCCACGTCCCAGCCGGCCTTCTGCACCTCGTCGATGGTCTTGCCGTGCTTGGCGCACCAGTCGGTGCAGTCCAGGAACAGCATGTAGGTGCCCTGGGGCTTGGACACCTTCACGCCCTCAAAGTGTCGGGCGATGTAGTCGCAGGCGTAGTCCACGTTGCCCGTGAGGGTCTGGCACAGCTCGTCCACCCACTGGTAGCCCTCGTCCTTGTAGGCCCCGATGAGGGCGTGCATGGACAGCACGTTCATGTCGTTGTAGTGGGGGAGGGAGGACTCCTTGTCCACCCGCTCCCGCAGCCAGGAATTATAGATGATGTGGTAGCTGCCCACCAGCCCCGCCAGGTTGAAGGTCTTGGAGGGGGCGTACACCGCCACGGTGCGCATCTTGGCGTCCTCGGACACGGACTGGGTGGGGATGTGCTTGTGGCCGGACAAAATCAGGTCGGACCAAATCTCGTCGGAGATGACGAACACATCGTGCTTTTTGTACAGCTCCATAGCCTGCTCCAGCTCCCAGCGTTCCCAGACCCGGCCGCAGGGGTTGTGGGGGGAGCAGAGGATGGCGGTGTGGATTTGGTTGTCCACGATTTTCCGCTCCATATCCTCAAAATCCATGCGCCAGACGCCCTGCTCGTCCAGCTTGAGGGGGCTGTGGACGATGTTGTAGCCGTTGTTGGACAGGCAGGCGGTGAAGCCCACGTAGGTGGGGGAGTGGAGCAGCACGTTGTCCCCCTTGGAGCACAGGACGTTCAGGGCGCTGACCACGCCGCCCAGCACGCCGTTTTCATAGCCGATATGCTCCCGGGTCAGGCCCTCCACGCCGTTGCGCTCCCTGTGCCAGCGGATGATGGAGCCGTAATACTCCTCCGTGGCGGGGAAGTAGCCGTAGGCGGGGTGCTGGGCCCGCTCGATGATGGCCTGGGGCACGGTGGGGACGGTGGGGAAGTTCATGTCGGCCACCCACATGGGGATGATGTCGAAGCCCTCCTTGGGCAGGTCGGGGGCGAAGCCGGGCCAGTGGCCCACTGTGTCCACCGCGGCGGCGTCCTTGCCGTGGCGGTCCAGGATGCTGGTAAAATCGTACTTCATGATGCACGCACTCCCTTTTCTTTTGTTGATGATGTAAACAATATCACGTTTTGTTGAGCATGTAAATAGTTTTGCGCATTTTGTTGACAGTGGCCGTGGGGTTTGTTAGGCTATATGGAAAGGAGATGATGGCTTTGGCCCCTTTGGAAAAGGACCGCTTGGACGACTACGTGTCCATGATGGAGGACGTCTACCGCTTCGTCATGGACAGCATGGACGCGTACAGCGCCCCCCACGACTACGGGACGGGCGACATTCTGAATATGGTGGAGGTCCACACCCTCTCGGCCATCGCCGACGCCCCCGGCCTGTGCGTCACCGACGTGGCCAAGATGTGGAACCGTACCCTGGGGGCGGCCTCTCGAAACGTGAACCGCCTGTGCGCCAAGGGTCTGGTGAAAAAGGAAAAGCTGCCGGGCAACGACAAGACCGTCCACATCTACCCCACCGAGCAGGGGGCGCGGCTGGCCCGCCTCCACCGGGAGTTCGACCGGACCCAGATCGCCAAAGTCATGGAATTCCTTCTAAGCCGCCACACAGAGGAGGAGTTCCGGCAGTTCCACAGCGTCGTCCGCTCCTGCGCGGAGATGTACGAGGGCAAGCGTCTGGGCGGAGCCTTCTCCTCTGAGGGATGAAGCGATGAGAAAACAGCCATTCTTGTATGCCCTGATCCTCCTCCTGGCCCTCTCGGCCTGTGCCCGCACAGCCGCCCCCTCTCCCGCACCCACGGAGTCCGAGCCCTCTGAAACAGCCTCTTTGCCCACACCGGAAGCCGTCCCAACGCCATCCGCAGAGCCCTCCATCTGGGGGGCCCGCACCTATCAAGAGACACCCCCCGGTATCGGTATGCCCTCCTGTGTGTTAGACCTCTCCGTCCCCTTTACGGTGGAAGAGGGCCCCGGATACGACGCCATCAATGAATACTATTTGCAATACTTGCTTAGTATAATTCCAGACCGTATTGAAAAATATGGATCCGAGGAGGAACAGCCCCCGAGAGGGCCATCTGAAAGTATGCGCTTTGATGTGGTCTATGAGGACGATCTCACTGTGAGCTTTTTGTTCTTAAACTACCACGATTGGGGCGGGGCACACGGTATGTACCACATGAGTTCCGACAATTTTGACGTCGTCACCGGGCAAAAGCTGACGTTCTCCGATTTTTTCACCGACCAGGACGAGGCCCGACGCCGTATTGTCGCCGAAGTCCAAAAGCAAATTCGGGAAGAAACAGAAGATGTCGGCTACGGTGAGTCCTCCGAGGCGGGGGCCAAGGAATATTTCGATTCGGATTCATTTTATCTGGCACAAAACGGCCTGGTTTTTTACTACCAAAATACAGATTTGGGAAATCCCACATACGGCCCACACTACTTCGAAATCCCGAATTCCCTTTTGGAGGACATCCGAATCAGATAACAAAAGCGCCATCGGCAGAAAACCGATGGCGCTTCTGTTTAATACCGATTGACCCACCCGGAAATCAGCAAAGTGGGGACCAGCCAGGCCGTCAAAAAGACGGTGAGATGGGCGGGGGAGAGGGCGTCGTAGGCCCCCATGAAGGTGAGATAGAAGCTCAAAAGCAGCCCCACCACGGACCCCACCACCGCCAGGAAGGTGGACCACAGCACCGCCGTGCGGAGCCGCCGGGCCCCCACCACCGCCTCGGAATAGGGCCCCAGGCCCTCCCGGCAGAGGACGGCGGTGATTTTGGCGCTGTGCCAGCCGTCCGGGTCGGACAGCTCCGCCCGGCGCTCCACGCCGGGGAAGTCCATCTTCTCCACCGGCAGCTTGAACTTCTGCCGCAGCATGGCGGGGATGAGGTTGAAATCCCGGGTGGCCAGCACCGGGGAGACCTTGGCCCCGATGAGGGCGGACAGGGCGGGGGGAATGGCGCCGTGCATGACGTAGTTCAGGGCGAAGATGCCCGCCAGCTCCCCGTCGATGGCGCAGAACACGGCGTTGCGCACGTTGAGGCCGGAGGGGAGGGAGACCTCCATGAGGGCCATGAAGGAGGCCGAGCCCACCAGGATATGCTCGCCCCGGACCTCGGCGGACAGGCCGCCGCCCTCGTGGCGCTGGAAATCCGAGCAGCGGCGGTAGACCGCCCCCTGGGCCCGCAGCAGGTCGTGGAAAATCTTCTCCAGGCCGGAGCCACTCTCCTTGATGAGGGTGGCGCACACGGCCACAACCTTCTCCACCGGGAAGTCCCCAAAGACCTTGATGCCGTTGAGGGAGACGGTGCCGGGGGGAAAGAGGTCGGTGTCGTTGAGCAAAATGGCGCTGCCCGCATGGGCCGCGCCGGACCAACCCGCCAGGGCCGCCCCACTGGAGGCCAGCCGCCGGGCCAGGGTCCGGAAAGGCCGGGCGAAAATCAGCAGGCCCGAGAAGGAGGCCACGGCGGTGAGGTTGGCGGACAGGCACCAGACGAAGCGCTCCGGCGCCCCCTGGCCCACCGAGGCGATGAGGGCGCACAGCACCCCCGCCAGCAGCAGCAGGGGGGCCCACAGCCGGTAGACCCGCTGGGCCCCGTCCTCCTCCTGGATCTGGCTGCCGAAGCCGTGGATGGTGCCGGACCACTTGGCGTAGGTGTCCTTTCCGTTCCACGCCTCCTCGTCCAGGGTGACCAGGTAGGGGGTGGAGGCGGTGGCCGCCGTCCGGCAGGACATGCGCAGGCCCTGCCGCTTGGCGTAGGTCCCCCACATGGTGCAGAACAGGGACAGGGTGCAGGCCGCGCAGTAGGGGAGGGTCCCCCGGCCGGGCAGCAGCTTCATCTGGGTGAAGGCGTCGGCCAAGGTGGCCCCGCAGGCAAAGACCGTCAGGGTGTCCGCCCCCGGATGGAGGACAAAGAGCTGGACGAAGCCCCGGGCCAGCACGTCGATGCCCAGCACCACCGCCGCGCACAGCAGGACGCCGGAACACAAAATCCGGAGCTGGAGGGAGCTGCCCAGCGCCCCCGGCAGGGTGAGGCCCAGCAGGGGGGCCAGAGCCAGACAGAGCTGGGGCACGGCCAGCAGCAGCACCAGCACCGACCGCAGCCGCAGCAGGCCCAGGCCCTTGCCGTACCGGCTGGAGAGCTGGCTGGGGGGCAGGTCGGGGGGCGGCTCCGGCTCCTTCCGGGGCTTGCGCTCCCGGATGGGGGGCGGCGGGGTCTCCTCCTCGTCCACGCCGGGGATGAGCTTTTCAAAGCGCATGGTCTCCTCCGAGACCTCCACGCCCTCCGCCTCGAACATCTGCTGGGAGAAGGCGTCGGCCTTGCGCTTGAGGTGCTCGATGCCCGCCTGGAGGGGGGCCACCGGCTCCTCCTCCGGGAAGGTGAGGACCTTTTCCGTGGTGGGCTTCTGGCCGGTCTTGGGCTTGGGGGGCGGAACGGGTTCCGCTTCCTCCTCCTCCGCTTCCGGGGGCAGGGCGTCGGGGTCGGAATGTCCAGTGGACATTCCGATGACTTCGGGCGAAGCCTCCTCTAAAAAGCCGGCCCCTACGGGCTCCTCGTCTCCGCCGTCATCCTCATCAACCTCCACCGCCGCGGCGCCGGGGAACTGGACCACGTTTTCCGGGGGCGGCACGTGCCTGGCCTCCGGCCAGGGCAGGTCCGGCCCCGCGTCCCTGGGTGGGGCCTTGGGCTTCCCGTCCCCGAACTCGGCCAAAATCTCCTCCAGGGTAAATTCGCTATTCAGTTTGTCGTCCTTATCCTTCGACATACTGAGCTTCCTTTTCCTTGTGATTGCGAACAGGGCACTTTGATGTCATTGCGAGGCAGTCCGCAGACTGCCGTGGCAATCCGTTCCCGCCTTCCTCACATCCTCTGCCGTACCGCCTCGTACAGCAGAATGGCCGCGGCGGCGCTGGCGTTGAGGGAGTTGAGCTTGCCCTTCATGGGGATGGACACCAGCACGTCGCAGGTCTCTGACACCAGCCGCCCCATGCCGTCGCCCTCAGAGCCGATGACGATGGCGGCGGGGCCCTTCAAATCGGCCTGATAGATGCTGGTCCTGGCCCCGGCGGCGGCGCCGAACACCCAGACCCCGGCCTCCTTCAGCTCCTTTAGGCAGGCGGTCAGGTTGGGGACCCGGGCCACGGGCAGGTGGGCCACGGCCCCCGCCGAGGTCTTGGCCACGATGGCGGTGAGGCCCGCGCTCCGCCGCTTGGGGATGATGACCCCGTGGGCCCCGGCGCACTCGGCGGTGCGGATGACGGCCCCCAGGTTGTGGGGGTCGGACAGCTCGTCGCAGACCACGATGAGGGGGGCCTCCCCCTTTTCCCGGGCAATAGCCAGGATGTCGTCCACGCTGGCGTACTCCCGGACCGCCGCCACGGCGATGACCCCCTGGTGGGCGTGGGTGACGCTCATAAAGTCCAGCTTTTTCCGGTCGGCCTCCACCACCACGATGCCCTTGTCCCGGGCGGTGGACGCGATGTGGCCCAGGGTGGCGTCGGTCTCGCCCCGGGCGATAAAAATTTTGTCGATAGGAGTTCCGGCCCGAAGGGCCTCCATGACCGCGTTGCGGCCCTCGATGATGCCGTCGGCCTCGGCCTGAGGCTCCGGGCGGCCTGTCCTTTTTTCGTTCACGGCGTGTCCCGCCTTTCATTTCAGTCAGGTCCTAGTATACCATATTTCCCCCGTTAGAAAAAGTGAAAATTGCGTAACAGATGCGAAACCTGTGCCGCGGACCGCGAGGCCCCCGGCGGCGCGGTCCGTTCCGTGGGGTTCACAGAAAGTTTACGGCCCGATTCCTTGTATTTTCAGGCCCTTTGTGCTATCATACACATTAACTTGTTATGCGAAATAGCAGGCGAATGCAGTCCTGAAAGGAGGACACGCCTTGAGCGCCAATAACAGCGGCAACAACCAAAATAAGGGTACCGGCCCCAACAGAAACTATATCGGCATCATCTCCATCATCCTGTGGGCCCTGGTCATCACCCTGTCCCTGAACCAGCTCCTGTCCTGGCGGGCCAACGCCCAGTCCACGGAGATCCCATACAGCACCTTCGTGCAGATGGTCCGGGACGGCAAGGTGGAATCCGTGCTCATGGAGGACACCAAATTCACCATTACCCCCAAGGTGGAGGAGGTCCCCGAACCGTCCCCCGCCCCCGGCGAGACGGCTCCGCCGGAGACCGCCGCCCCCGCCGAGTCCGGCGGCATCCCCGGCCTGAATCCCGAGACCATCCAAAAGGAAATTGGCAAACTGCAGGCCGAGGCCGAGGCCACGCCCGAATCCACCGCCCTCCCCGAGCCCAAGAAGGGGGACACCTACTACTGCGCCCCCATCATCGCCGACCTGGAACGCCTCATCCCCCTGCTGGACGAACAAGGGGTAGTCTACGGCCCCAAGTACCAGGAACCCATGTCCCCCATCATGAACTTCCTGCTCACCTTCATCCTGCCCATGGTGCTGATGATGGTGCTGCTGTCCTTCCTGTTCCGCTCCATGTCCAACAAGATGGGCGCGGGCGGCCTGGGCGGCGTGGGCAAGGCCAACGCCAAGGTCTACGTGGAGAAAAAGACCGGTGTCACCTTCCGGGATGTGGCCGGCCAGGACGAGGCCAAGGAGTCTTTGCAGGAAATAATCGACATGCTCCACGCCCCGGAGAAGTACACCGAGATCGGCGCAAAGCTGCCCAAGGGCGCCCTGCTAGTGGGCTCTCCCGGCACAGGCAAGACCCTGCTGGCAAAGGCCGTGGCCGGTGAGGCCAACGTGCCCTTCTTCTCCATCTCCGGCTCCGACTTCGTGGAGATGTTCGTGGGCGTGGGCGCCAGCCGGGTCCGCGACCTCTTCAAGGAAGCCGCTAAAATGGCCCCCTGTATCATCTTCATCGACGAGATCGACACCATCGGCAAGAGCCGCGACAACCGCATGGGCGGCAACGACGAGCGGGAGCAGACCCTGAACCAGCTCCTGGCCGAGCTGGACGGCTTCGACCCCACCAAGGGCGTCATCGTCCTGGCCGCCACCAACCGGCCCGAGGTGCTGGACAAGGCCCTGCTCCGCCCCGGCCGGTTCGACCGCCGCATCACCGTGGACCGGCCCAACCTGGCCGGCCGTCTCGCCACCCTCCAGGTCCACACCCGGAACATCCGCCTCAGCGAGGACGTGGACCTGAACAAGATCGCCCAGGCCACCGCCGGCACCGTGGGCGCGGACCTGGCGAATCTGGTCAACGAGGCCGCCCTCCGGGCCGTCCGCCTGGGCCGCAAGGCCGTCTGCCAGCAGGACCTGCTCACCGCCTTCGAGACCGTCATCGCCGGCGCGGAGAAGAAGGGCACCGTCCTCACCGAGCAGGAGAAAAAGCTCATCGCCTACCACGAGGTGGGCCACGCCCTGGTGGCCGCCAAGCAGAAGAACGCCCAGCCCGTGAGCAAGATCACCATCGTCCCCCACACCCAGGGGGCCCTGGGCTACACTATGCAGCTCCCCGAGGAGGAGAAGTTCCTCATGACCAAGGAGGACCTGCTCACCGAGATACGGACCCTGCTGGGCGGCCGCAGCGCCGAGGAGGTGGTCTTCCAGACCCAGACCTCCGGCGCGTCCAACGACATTGAGCGGGCCACCGACCTGGCCCGGAAAATGGTCACCATGTTCGGCATGAGCGACAAGTTCGGGGTCATGGGCCTTGCCACCATCCAAAACCAGTACCTGGACGGCGGCTACGGCCTCAACTGCGCCCAGGACACCGCCGCCCTCATCGACCAGGAGGTCCAGGACATCCTCAACGAGTGCCACCACGGGGCTGTCGCCATCCTGGAGGAGAACCGGGACATGCTGGACGCCATCGCCAACTACCTGCTGACCCGCGAGACCATCACGGGGGCCCAGATGATGGCGATCCTGGCCGGGAAGGACCCGGACCAAGTGGAGGACCAGTTTGGCGGCGGCCACACCCCGCCCGGGGAACCCCAGCTCAAGGCCCAGCCCACCGCCCCCGGCGGCATCGAGCCGCCCGCCAGGAACATCCACATGACCAGCGAGCCCCCCGTGGCCCCGCCGCCCCCGGCGGAGGAGCCGCCCAGCACCGACATCCCCGTCCCGGATTGGCCGGAGCCGGGGAAGGACGATGACCCGCTGTGAGCATGACAAAGGCCCCGCCTCGGTTGAGGCGGGGCCTTTTTGTTGTATGTAGAAAGTCAATGCCGCTTTCTAGCCAAAAGCAAAGATTGATGGTATAATGAGTTCCTCTGTTAGGGGGGACGGCGAATGGACAAAATAGCACAATTTCAACAGGAATACCCCAGCAATGAATCTTATTGGCGGGCAATTATCTTATTTGGCCGAAATGTCGCTTCTTACAAGTTTGCCCTGGCCGCATCGCTGCTGGAATTGGCAGAACAGGGTAAGACCCATGTATCCCTTGAAGAACTGTCTCTCCCCTACTCCAAGCACTTGTGCGACCATTTGAAAATTTCGGACCGGCAAGGGACAAGCGCAGAGAGCCGCTTTTTATCCGCCTGCCGCCAATACAATGCTCAGGAAATTGGTCTGGACGAGCTGTTGGGCATCACCCAAAAACTGGGGTTCAATAATGTCCTTGATGCGTTCCACGTTGTCAGCGGTTCTGAAATCCCCAACCGCTTTTTTGTGAAAAATAGCGGCGGCATTGTATTGACGGATGAGGTATTCCAGCTTGGAACCATTCCATTTTCACAGGATTTGAGCTGCGAGATTGAATCCCGCTGGTCTTTGGTCGAAACTGCTTGGGATTTGAAATTACCCACCCATGCGCTTAAAATTGAGTATGACGATTCCAGCAAGCTATTTCGTATCGGCGACAACAAAATCAGGCGCAAAGATATTACCCCTGCAAGGCATGCTCTAAATGGATACCAGAAGGGCAAATGCTTTTATTGCTTTGACAATATCTGTGTCAGCAACGGGCTTGATAACCGCTGTGATGTCGACCACTTTTTCCCCTTTAAGCTGCAATCTTACCTCCCAGGCATTAACTTGAATGGTATTTGGAACTTAGTATTGGCCTGCCCGGACTGCAATCGGGGAATGGACGGTAAATTTGAAAAGGTCCCCAATCTTCGGTACTTAGAGCGTCTGGAGAAACGAAATAATTTCTTAGTCAATAGCCACCACCCTCTGCGGGAGACCATTATCGCGCAGACGGGCCGTACGGATCAGGAGCGTCATCAATTTTTGCAGGAAATGTACAACTTTGCAAAGACCAGATTGATCCACTCCTGGACCGCAAAGCGGGAACTAGAACCCGCATTTTAAGCTGAGGTGTATTATGGACCAAACGTTGCAGTTTTATGAGGAGAATACGCAGGACTTTGTCTCCAGGACCCTGACTGCGGATATGGGCGAAGCTCAACAGCGATTCCTGTTCTACATAGCGCCAGGTGCTCAAATTCTGGACCTGGGCTGTGGGGCCGGGCGAGACAGCATTTCATTCCAGGAACATGGCTATCACGTAGAGGCCGTGGACGGCTCTCCCGCTCTGTGCGCCGTTGCATCAAAATTGCTGGGGAAGCCTGTCCGCCAATTGCTTTTTGAGGACCTGGACTATAAAAATGCTTTCGATGCGGTCTGGGCCAGCGCCTCTCTCCTGCACGTTCCATCCGCCTCCATGACCAGTATCCTTAAAAAGATATGGGCCGCGCTAAAGCCCCAGGGCGTTTTTTATAGTTCTGTGAAGCGCGGAGATTTTGAGGGCGAGCGAAATGGGCGGTATTTTACAGATTACACGGAGGACCGGTTGTGCGGCTTACTCACAGACTGCGGTTTCCTCATATTGGAACAATGGACCAACGAGGACGTCAGGCCAGAGAGAAGTGAGTTTTTTGTCAACGTGATTGCACGAAAATCATAGTTGTCCCACAGGTGGGCCGGAAATCGTCAAGGTTGGCGCGCGCCAGCGCACAGAGGCAGTCCTGATTTTCTTTCCGCCCCCCGGAGGGATGTTCCCTCGTTTTTTCATCCCAAAATCTCATTGCCCTTCTAATCAAATTTCAATCCTATTTTTCCCCATGGAAAACACTTATACTTTCCATGAGGTGGATTTCTGTGTCAGTTTTTATCCTAAACAGAAGGCCGCGTACCATGGCTCCACGGTACGCGGCCTTCTGCCGTTTTTCTGCCTTAATCCAATTCGAACTGCCCGGTATAGAGCTGGTAATACCGGCCCTTCTGCTCCAGCAGGTCCTCGTGGGACCCCCGCTCGATGATTTTGCCGCCCTCCAGCACCACGATGGCGTTGGAGTTGCGGACCGTGGACAGGCGGTGGGCGATGACGAACACCGTCCGGCCCTCCATCAGCGCGTCCATGCCCTTCTCGATGAGCCGCTCGGTGCGGGTGTCGATGGAGCTGGTGGCCTCGTCCAGGATCATCACCGGGGGGTCGGCCACGGCGGCCCGTGCAATCGCCAATAGCTGCCGCTGGCCCTGGGACAGGTTGGCCCCGTCGCCGGTGACCATGGTCTGGTACCCCTCCGGGAGCCGCCGGATGAAGGAGTGGGCCCCCGCCGTCTTGGCGGCGGCGATGCACTCCTCGTCGGTGGCGTTCAGCCGGCCGTAGCGGATGTTCTCCATCACCGTGCCGGTGAACAGGTGGGTGTCCTGGAGTACCGCCCCCAGGCTCCGCCGCAGGTCGTCCTTTTTGATTTCCTTGACGTCGATGCCGCCGTAGGTGATGACGCCGTCCTGTATCTCATAGAAGCGGTTGATGAGGTTGGTGATGGTGGTCTTGCCCGCGCCGGTGGAGCCCACGAAGGCAATTTTCTGGCCGGGGTTGGCGTAGACCGTCACGTCGTGCAGAATCTGCTTATCCGGCACGTAGGAGAAGTCCACGTCCAAAAACCGCACGGCCCCGGTGAGCTCGGCCAGGGTGTAGCCGTCGGCCTGGGTGACAGCCCCCCGGATGCGGTGGAGGCCGTGGGCCGGGTCGGCGGGGTCGGGGTACTTCCAGGCCCACAGGTGGTCGGGGGTGTCCGGGCCGCACTCCACCAGGTTGTCGTTCTCGTCCTTCCGGGCGGCCACCAGGGTGAAGCGGTCGTTCTCCGGCACCTTCCAGGCCCAGTCGTGGGTCCGCGCGCCCTCGGGGGCGGGGGAGAGGGCTCCGTCGGCGCCGCGGACGACGGGGACCATGGTGACCTTGCCCTCGTCCACCTCCGGGGTCTCGTCCATGCACTCGAAGATGCGCTCGGCGCCCGCCATGGCGGAGAGGATGGTGGTCATCTGCTGGGAGATCTGGTTCATGGGCTGGCCGATCTGCCGGGAGTATTGCAGATAGCCCAGCAGGGAGCCCAGGTTGAAGCTGGTCAGCAGGCTCAGCAGCCCGCCGAAGGCCGCCGTCAGGGCGTAGCCGATGTTCATGATGTTCACGGCCATGGGCATGATGGCGGAGGAGTTGAAGTTGGCCGAGGTGGCGGCGTTGCGGTAGGTCTCGTTCAGTTCGGCGAAGTCTGCCTTGGCCGCGTCCTCGTGGGTGAATGCCTTGACCACCTTCAGCCCCTCGATCATCTCCTGGATGTTGCCGTTCAAGTCGCCCAGGCTCTTTTGCTGGGCCTGGAAGGACTTCCGGGACCGCTTGCCGAAGAACTGGAACACCAGGAAGGAGGCCGCGATGGTGAGCAGGGTGACGAGGAAGAGCAGGGGGCTCAAAAAGAGCATGACGCACACCAGCCCCACGAACATGAGGACGCTGGAAAAGAGGGAGACCAGGGACTGCTCCATGGCGGTCTGCACGTTGTCCGCGTCGTTGGTGAAGCGGCTCATCAGCTCCCCGTGGGAGTGCTTGTCGAAGTAGCCCAGGGGCAGCCCCTGGAGCTTGTCGAAGAGGTCCTTGCGCAGGTGGTTGACCCCCCGCTGGGCCAACCGGGCCATGATGGCCGACTGGGCGTAGGTGCAGGCGGCCCCCACCACGTAGATGCAGGCCAGCACCCCCAGGGCGGCCACGAAGGCCCCCGCCGTGGTGAACTTGCCGGAGACCAGGTCGTTGATGATAATGACGTTGGCGTAGTAGGTCCCCGCGATATTGCACCCCACGGAGAAGATGAGGCAGGCAAAGACCAAAATCAGCAGGTATTTGCGCTTTCCCGCGCCGATATAGTGCAGGAGCCGTCCCGCCGTCTTTTTCATGTTTTTGGGTTTGGCGTAGCCGCCTCTTCCGCGGCCGCCGGGTCCATGTCCGGGCATTATTCCTGCACCCCCTCTTGCTGGGATTCGTAGATTTCGCGGTAGATGGGACTGGTCTCCATCAATTCGTCGTGGGTGCCGTGGGCGGCCACAGCGCCCTCGTCCAGCACCACGATCTCGTCGGCGTACCGCACGGAGGAGATGCGCTGGGCGATGATGATGACGGTGGTGTCCTTCAGGTTGTCGTGGAAGGACTGGCGTATCTTGGCCTCGGTGGCCGAGTCCACGGCGGAGGTGGAGTCGTCCAGGATGAGGACGGCGGGCTGGCGGAGCATGGCCCGGGCGATGCACAGCCGCTGCTTCTGCCCGCCGGAGACGTTCACGCCGCCCTGGTCCATCCGGGTGTCGAACCCGTCGGGCAGGGAGGAGATGAACTCATAGGCCTGGGCGTCCTTGGCCGCCTGGACCAGCTCCTCCTCGGTGGCGTCCGGCTTGCCCCACAGCAGGTTTTCCCGGATGGTGCCGGAGAAGAGGACGTTGTTTTGCAGCACCATGCCGATGCGGCCCCGCAGGTCCTCCAGGGGGTAGTCCCGCACGTCCACGCCGTCCACCAGGACCTGGCCCCCGGTCACGTCGTAGAACCGGGGAATGAGGTTGACCAGGGAGGACTTGCCGGTGCCGGTGCCGCCCACCACGGCCACGAATTGGCCGGGCCGGATGTCCAGGTCGATGCCGGTGAGTACGTCGTCGCCGGTGCCGGAGAGAGCGTACTTGAAGGAGACGTTTTTGAACTCCACATGGCCTCTGGCCTCGGGGAGGCTCTCGGAGGAGCGCTTGCCGTCGGTGATGGCGGGCTGGGCGTCGATGACCTCCATGATACGCCGGGCGCTGGCCTGGGCGCGGGAGAGCTGGAGCAGGCTCATGGCCAGCATCATCACCGACATCAATATCTGCATGATGTAGGTGAGGAAGGAGGCCAGATCGCCCACGGACAGCGTCCCCGCCATGAACATGTTGCCGCCGTTCCACAGCACGCCGATGACGGCCACGTTGAGGGAGAGCATCATCACCGGCTGGATGAGCACGATGCGCATAGCCACCTTGATGGCGGTGTTGGTCAGGTCGTCGTTGGACTTCTTGAACTTTTCCTTCTCATAGTGGTGCCGGACGAAGGCTTTCACCACCCGGATGGCCACCAGATTCTCCTGGACGGTGCCGTTGAGGGCGTCGATTTTCCGCTGGAGCAGGTCAAAGAGCTTGAGGCAGGCCCGCATGATGAGCAGGATGGCAACCACCATCACTGGGATGACCACCCCCAGCACCAGGGCCAGCTTGGGGCTGATGAAAATCGCCAGGGTCAGGGCGGCGATGAGCTGCACCGGGGCCCGGGTGATGATGCGCAGGCCCATGACCACGGTCATCTGGAGGTTGTTCACGTCGTTGGTCATGCGGGTGATGAGGCTGGCGGAGGAGAAGCGGTCGATGTCCGAGAACGAGAAGTCCTGGACATGGTTGAACATGGCCCCCCGCAGGTTGGCGCCGAAGCCCTGGCCGCCCTTGGCCGCGTATTTGGCCGACAGCACGCCGCAGAGCATACAGACCAGGGACAGGACCACCATGAGCGCCCCCAGTTGGAAAATCAGGGTGGTGTTGCCCGCCCCGATGCCGTCGTCCACGATGCCGGCCATGAGCTTGGGCAGGGCCAGCTCACAGATGACCTCGATGATGACCAGAATGGGGGCGATAATCATGTACTTCCCGTACCCCTCCACGTGGGAGAAGAGCTTTTTCAGCACGGGCGATCATCCTTTCTAAAACAGAGTTCCGGCGGGTACTCCCCCCGGAGGTTGCGGACCATGCGGGCGTAGTAGGCCGACAGGCGCTCCTGCTCCTCGTCGGTGAAGCCGTCGAACATCCGCTGGTCCACGGCCTGAAAGACCTGGAGGCACCGGTGGAAGGCCCCCTCTCCCTTGGCGGTCAGGCGCACGCCCTTCCGGCGCTGGTCGGTCTCGTCGGGCAGCTTTTCCACGTAGCCCGCCTTTTCCAGGGACTTGAGGGAGACGGCCACCGTGGCGGGGGAGACCCGGAGGGCGTCGGACAGCTCCCGCTGGGCGGCCACGCCCCGGTCCTCGCCCCGGTCCTTGAGCAGGAACAAAATCATGGGGTTGCCCAGGTCCCCCAGGCCCCGGCTGGACAGCTCCGCCTGAATGGCCTGGTTCCGCGCCCGGGCCACCGCCTGGAAGAGGATACCCGTCATGTTATCCTGCAATTCCAATGTGTTCCACCTCCCGTTCTATTCGTTAACATGCTTATCATTAGCATGTTGACATATTGTAGCGCCAAGCCGGAGGAAAGTCAATGAAGAATTTGTGAACGCCGCCCCAAAATTTTCTTAGAACAGGCGTTTGACTTTTTGTGGGTTGTATGCTATGATACAATTAACCATATAAGGAGGGGCTGCCCATGAAAAAGCTCACGGAAAAACAGCAGCAGATTTTTGACTATATCGTGGCCTTTCAAAAGGAGCACGGCTATCCCCCCTCGGTGCGGGAAATCGGGGAGCACGTGGGGCTGAAGTCCCCCTCCACCGTCCACTTTCACTTGAAGGGTCTGGAGGCGGCGGGCATCATCACCAAGGCCGAGGGCAAGACCCGGGCCATCACCGTCAGCGGCGACCACGCCCCCGCCGGCAACATCATCCCCATGGAGCCGCCCGCCGACCGGGTCCCCGTGGTGGGCAGCGTGGCCGCCGGCTCCCCCATCACCGCCGAGGAGTGCATCGAGGACTACCTCACCTTTGACACGGGCGGCCTCACCGGCGAGCACTTCGCCCTGAAGGTCCGGGGGGAGTCCATGCTCTACGCGGGCATCCTGCCCGATGATTACGTGATCGTCCACCAGCAGCAGAATTTCCGCAACGGCGAGATCGTGGTGGCCCTCTTCGAGGACGAGGCCACCGTCAAGACTTATCGGCGAAAGGACGGCCACCTGTGGCTCATGCCGGAGAACCCGGATTACCAGCCCATCGACGGCGACGGCTGCCAGCTCCTGGGCAAAGTAGTGGCTGTGGTCCGGCGGTACAACTGACCGAATACGGAAAGGGGCGCGTGAAATGTTGAAAAAATGGTGCGATGCGGGACGGCTTTACATGAAGGACATGGACCTGGAGGATATGGCGGCGCTGAAGGTCTGCCTCCTCTCCGCCGGGGTCCTCTTCGGAATCGGGATGCCCCTGAAGTGGAAGAAGCCCGCCGCCCTCTTTGGCTCCTTCCTCTTCGTGGGGACCTATCTCCCCGTGATGACCAAGTTTCTGGAATACCTGGATCGGGGGACGGAGGACTGATGGCGGGAAAACGCTTTGAGGTGGTGTACTCCCAGGGAGTCACCGACATCGTCCGCGTGCTGATGGACAGCCTGACCGGGGTCCTCTACCTTCAGACCCAGTATGGCTATGCCGGCGGCCTGACCCCCCTGCTGGACAAGGACGGCAAGCCCATGGTCTGGGCGCCGGGCCAGACATTTGATTTTTGAGCAAACAGGGCGCGCCGGTTGGCGCGCCCTGTTTTTCCTGCGCGAGACCCGATTCCCGCCGATTCCCGCCCCTGCGAGACCGGATTCCCGCCCCGCGGGGTGGTCCGGGACCCCATTCCATGCTACAATGGACCCAACAACAGGGAAGGGGATGAGCCTATGGATTCCGCGTTTGGAGATCGCCTGAAAAATTACCGCCGGGCCAAAAACCTGACCCAGCAGGACCTGGCGGACCTGCTGGGGGTGAGCAACAAGACCGTCTCCCGCTGGGAGAGCGGGGGCGGCTGGCCGGACCCGCCCCTGCTGGTCCCTTTGGCCCGGGCCCTGGGGGTGACGGTGGACGACCTGCTGGACGGGGAGAAGCCCATCCGCGCCCTCACCCGGACCGACTGGCAAAGCCTGCTGTCCTTCGCCTTCGCCCTGGGGGGCGGGCTGCTCTATTTCCTGCTGGACCTCTTCACCCCGGCGGCCCTGTGCTATCTGGTCTACCTGGGGTGCATGGCCTACGGGGTCTATCTCCAGCGCTACTACGCCTACCGAAGCCGGTGGTTCCTCCTGGGAAACACGGTGATGAACTTCTCGGTGAACCTGGCCCTGGCGGTCAAGCTCCTGGGGAGTCTGGCATCCCTCTATCTCATGGGAGCCGCCGGCTTAGAGCAGACTGCTCTGGTCCTGCTGAACCGACAGGACTGGCTGTGGCGCATCCTGGGGGCCGGCCTGCTGCTGTCCATCCTCGCCACCGCCCTCACACTGTCCCAGGTGGAGCGGCTGGGCTTTCGCGGGGGAGAGCCGTCTCTGCCCACCCTGCCGGCCCTCCGGCTGACCCGGCCCAAGCCGCGGGAAATCGTCCCCGCCCTCTGCGCCCTGGCCCTGGGCGGCTTCTGGTTCCTGTACCGCATCCCCGGCCTGCCCCAGGCGTGGTATGAGCGGCAGCCCGTCCTCTACGTCTGCCTGGCCCTCGTCCTGGTCCTGGTGTGCGTCCTGCTCTCCCTGGGCAAGCGGCACCGCTTCGGCCTGGTCTCCGCCGCCCTGCTGGGCCTGGGCGGCTGCATCCTCCCCCAACTCACCGAGACCTGGGCCCTCCTCCGCACCGGGGAAATCCTGCTGGACACGGGCCTGAGCACCCGCTACCCCCGGTTCGGTATGCCCACAGACCTCCTGGCGGTCGCCACCCTGGTCCTGGCCCTCCTCTGTCTCCTGCCTGGTGTGGTCAAAAGGACGGCAAAGCCCGCGGTTGAGTAACCGGAGTCCCCTCCGGGGGGATGCGCTCCCGCGCGGGGCAGGGTTCTTTTGTTGAAAAGAACCCTGGGAAGAAACAACCAGGGGCTGAGGCCCCTGGACCTAAGAGCGGCGCCAACGTTACCCTGGAGGTCAAAATCGGCTAGAGGTAACAAGTCTGCCCTTCCGCTTCCGCCCCGGCCGTTACGGCCTAGTATGAAGTCGTTCACCCCCATGCGCTGGCGCGGTGCGCCTAGCATGGCGATTCCCGGCAAGGCGGGTGCGTGACGGCAGGCGGCCACAGGCCGCCCCTACAAGCTTCCAACGGACGTAATTCCGATTCAAAAATGCACAATCCAATGACGGCTTGTTTGCACCAAGTAAAACGAAACTACTGTCAAGTCTTGCCCGGTCATATGCCGAGGGGCGGCAGCCGGAGTTGTTCGACTGCCGGACCGATACGAGCTGCAACAGCTCTCAAGTCTTGCCAGCTAACAGAAACCGTACCGCCGCCCGGACGTTCCCGGGGTCCAGGGGGCGGCGGATAGGGCCTTGAAAAGGCCCGTAGCCGCCCCCTGGTTTTCTTTCGGTTCCCTTTCTGAAACCAGAAAGGGAACCCCCCGGAGGCCGCCGCCTCCATACAAAAAGGCCCGCGTCTCATCTCGAGACGCGGGCCTTTCCATCCATATCTCAATAGAACCAGGGGGACAGATTCCCAAAAGGCCAGAAGAAATCGCTGCCGCTCTGGGGCTGCTGCTGGGTCTGCTGCTGCTTCTCCTGTTCCTCAATGGCCTTCTCCTGGGCCTCCCGGCGCTCGGGGGTGTCCTCGTCAAAGGTGAGGGTCAGGGTGGTCTTTTGGCGGCTGCGCTCCACCTCCAGAGTGACGGTGTCCCCGGCTTTGTAGTCCTTCTTAGCCTCGATGAGCTCAGCGGAGGAGACCACAGTCTTGCCATCGATGGCGGTGATGATGTCGCCGGTCTGGAGCCCCGCCTTGGCGGCGCAGGAGTTCTGGTCCACGCTCTTGACCAGGGCGCCCTGGCTCATGCCATAGCGCTCGGCGTCGGTCTGGGGCACGGTGGTGACGGTGATGCCCATGTAGGGCTTGCCGGTGACATAGCCGTTGGAGATGATGTCCTTCACCATGTCCATGATGTCGTTCATGGGGATGGCGAAGCCCAGGCCCTCGATGGTGGCCTCGCTGGAGCTGGAGTTGCTGTTGGACAGCTTGGCGGAGGTGATGCCGATGACCTGCCCGTACATGTCGAACAGGGGGCCGCCGGAGTTGCCGTTGTTGATGGCGGTGTCGGTCTGGATCATGTTCATGACCTCGCCGCTGGACATGGTGATGGACCGGTCCTTGGCCGAGACGATGCCCTGGGTCATGGAGAAGGTCAGCTCGCCCAGGGGGTTGCCGATGGCCACAACGCCCTCGCCCACCTTGATGTCGTCGGAGTTGCCCAGCACCACGGGCTTGAGTCCGGTGGCCTCGATCTTGAGGACGGCGATGTCGTTCTCCTCCTCGCCGCCCACCAGCTTGGCGTCATAGGTAGTGCCGTCCACGAAGGCCACCTTGATGGTGTTGGCGTCCTTGATGACGTGGTAGTTGGTGAGGATATAGCCGTCGGTGGTGATGACGAAGCCGGACCCGGCGGCGGCCTGGGAGACCGGCTGGCCCCAGTAGTTGGTGGTGACGATCTCGGTGTTGATGCCCACCGTGGAGCCCACGTACTGCTCATAGATCTGGTCAGCGGTCAGCTTGGTCCTGCCGTCCACCTGGGACACGTTCACGGCGGTGGGGAGCCGGACCCCCTCGTAGAGGGTGGCGGTGCCGCCGCCGGACACGCCGCCGGTGAGCATCAGGGCGCTGCCGCCCCCCACCACGCCGCCCACCAGGGCGAACACCAGACACAATGCCACCAGCTTGGCCCCCCGGTGCTTTTTCTTCTGGGGGGGCTGGACCGGTTCGTCGATGGGGTGCCCCGTGGTCTCGATGGGCTGGTCCCAGCCCTCCTGGGGACGGTTAAAATCGTTATAGTACATATGAATCGCTCCTTCACATGGTATTGTGTGCTTTTCCTTTGCTTCGTTGGCTATGATACCGGAAATTTATGACCATTTCATGAAGAAACGCCCAACGTTTTTTGAACGAACCGGGAACCTTTTTTGAACGCCCTATTCCTTCTTTTTCCTGGGCGTCCGGGGCGGGTGGTCCCGGAGGAGGGCGGCGGTGTCGGCCGCCGCCAGGCTCACGTCGGCCATCAGCCCGTCAAAAATGCCGGTCCTGCACACGTTGATGACCACCAGACACACGATGGGCCCCAAAATCATGCCCAGCACCCCGGCCAGACGCATACCCACGTACATGCTCACCAGGGATAGGATGGGGGACAGGCCGGTCTGGCTGCCCACCGCCTTGGGCTCGGCCACCCGGCGGAAGACGCACACCACGCCCCACACCACCATTAGTCCCACCGCGTGGACCCAGTTCCCCGTCAGCAGGTCGATGACCGCCCAGGGCACCATGACGGTGCCGGAGCCGATGATGGGGATAAAATCCAAAATGGCCAGCACCACCGCCAGCAGCACGGAGTAGCCCTGGCCGATGAGAAGGAAGCCCACCAGCAGAATGAGAAAGACCCCGATGGAGATGATGACCTCCGCCCGGACATAGCCGCCGAAGGCCCCCAGGGCGGTGTGCTTCACGTGGGAGAAGAAGCCCCGCACCGGCTCCGGCATGTGGTCCGTGACCATGAAGCGCAGGTGGGGGTAGTCGGCGGTGATGAAATAGGCCCCCATGATAAAGACGATGAGGGCCACCACGAAGGAGGGGATGCTCATGGCGAAGTTGCCGGCCCGCCCGGCAAAGCCCTTCAGCAGTTCAGGCAGGGCCGTGTTGACCCAGACCGTCAGACGGCCCAGGGCCTCGTTGGCGAACAGCTCCACCTCGTCGGGGAGGTAGGCCAGGAATTTGTCCAGGGCCTGACCCACTTCATTGATTCCGCTCTGCACCGAATCCCAGACCGCCGGCCAGTTGTTCACCAAGGAGCTGACCTCCGTGAACAGGCTGTGCCCCAGGGCAAACAGCACCCCGCCCACGGCGGCGAAGGCCAGCAAAATCAGCAGCAGGGAGAGCAGCCCCCGGGGGAGCCCCAACCGTTTTTGCAGGGCCTTGACCAGCGGATTGAGCAGCCACGCCACCACCAGCGCCAGCACGAAGGGCATGAACAGCCCCAACAGCGGCGGCACCAGATAGACCAGCCCAAGCAGCAGCAGGACCGCCAGTACCAGCCGGATGCCCAGCCTCAGCCACAGCATTCCCCTGTCCCGCCAGGATAATTCGCCATGTTCCACCATCTGCACATCCTTTCGGATACAATGGAAGTATTATAGCATCTTCGGCTGATTGGAAATATCAAAAATTTGTAAATAAACGCCGCGTACAGAAGTACACGGCGTTTTACATGAGTTCCGCTGCCGCGGGGGCCAGGATTCTTTTCTTGAAAAGAACCCTGGGAAGAAACAACCAGGGGCTGCGGCCCCTGGACCTAAGAGAGGCGCCGACGGAGGCACGAGGTTGAGACCGGCTAGAGGTAACAAGTCTGCCATTCCGCTTCCGCCTCGGCCGTTACGGCCTACCGTGTAGGGCCGGCATACATGCCGGCCGCACCCCCTGCGCTGGCACGGCGCGCCTAGTCTTGCGATTCCCGGCAAGGCTGGTGCGTGACGGCGGGTGGCTGATAGCCGCCCCTACAGGGGCCTGCTGGTTTGAATGGTAGCTCTTGCGTGGCCGTGACCATGTAGGGGCGGCTATCAGCCGCCCGTTCCGACTGGCAATGGGCTGAAAGCTAAGAAAAAGGCGCAGAGACTGGTGGCGGCCCGTTTGCACCAATGAAAACGCAACTACACACAAGTTTTGCCGGATCATATGCCGAGGGGCGATAGCCGGAGTTGTTCGACTGCCAGACCAATACGAGCTGCAACAGCTTTCTGGTTTTGCCAACCAACGAGAACCGTACCGCCGCCCGACCGTCCCCGGGGTCCAGGGGGCCGACAATAGGGGGATGAAATCCCCCGTGTCGGCCCCCTGGTTTTCTTTCGGTTCCCTTTCTGAAACCAGAAAGGGAACCCCCCGGAGGGACTCCGTTACTCCTTCACAAAGTAAGCGATCCCCGCGCACCCCGGCCCTGCGTGGGTGCCGCGCCCCACGAAAGGCTCCGCCTTCCGCGTGGACCCCTCTGATTGATTTCACATCCTCGGGTGAAGTGAATTCGCCCTGCGGCAAGGTTTTGTCCTTCCGGCCAAAACGCTTGTACGCGCCTGACGGCGCGGCTCGCTGGCGCTCGCGCGTAGTCGGCACCGGGAGACCTCTCTGCGTTCCTTTACTCTTTCACAAAATAAGCAATCCCCGCGCATCCAGGCCCCGCGTGGGTGCCGCGCCCCACGAAAGGCTCCGCCTTCCGCGGGGACCCCCCCTGATTGATTTCACATCCTCGGGCGAAGTGAATTCGCCCTGCGGCAAGGTTTTGTCCTTCCGGCCAAAACGCTTGTACG
>UQGJ01000025.1 GCA_900540545.1 uncultured Eubacteriales bacterium | reverse complement strand
GCCGCCCCTCGTGTAAGAGCCGGGCAAGACTTGGGAGTAGTTGCGTTTTAGTCGGTGCAAACAAGCCGCCACAAGGTTTAAGCGCCTTTTGATGGGCCTTGTACTCGTTGCCAGTTTGCACGGGCCGCCCAGTGGGCGGCCCCTACAAGAGACCTTCGGTTTCCTGCTGTAGGGGCCGCCGACCCCGGCGGCCCGTCCCCGCACCAGCCTTGCCGGGGGTTGCCATGCTAGGCGCGCCGCGCCAGCGCATGGGGGTGAACGGTAGCGGGGTAGGCCGTAACGGCCGGGGCAGGTTTGGAAAGGCAGACTTGTCACCTCTAGCCGGTCTCAACCACCATGCCCCGTTGGCGCTGCCCCTTGGGTCCAGGGCCGCGGCCCTGGTTTTCTTTCCGTCCTCTTTCTCAAACGAGAAAGAGGACCCCCGCGCGGGAGCGCCGCCCCCGGAGGGGGGACGCTCCAAACCGCTTACTGCTGTTCCCGGCACATCTTCACGAACTCCACCGGGTGCTGGGTGCGCTGGGCGACCTCCTCGTCGGGGAGGCCCTGGGCCAGCAGGCGCAGGATCACCGACTTCATGCTGTCGGCCAACTCGATGATGTGGCCGTCGGGGTCGTAGAAGCGAAAGACCCGCTGGCCCCAGGGGTACTCCTTCACCTCGTGGAGGACCTCCACCCCGGCGGCTTTCACCTTGGGCACGTCCTGGTCCAGGGCGTCGGTCTCGAAGTAGAGCTCGGTGTTATGGGCCTTGTAGACGGTTTTCTCCGGCGGGAAGCCCACCAGCTCGCCGAAGCCCTCCTGGAGGGTGGGGCCGCCCTGAAAGACCAGATTGGCCCCCAGGTCCAGGGCCACGGTACGGCCCATGACCTCCTCGTAGAATTTGCGGGAGACCGCCATGGAGCGGACCGCGAACAGAACGCCTTCAAACTGCATTTTCATTTCCTCCATCATACAAAAACTCAAGGGGCCGCGGGTTGCCGCGGCCCCTTGAGTTCAGTTTAACGGAAACGTGCGCTCTGCGCTTGTAAAAATCGGACGGGATTTAGCCGGTATAGGGCTTGCCGCTCTCCACGATGATGGTCTGGGCGGCCTGGTCCCAGGTGACATTGAAGCCCAGGGCCTGACCCAGGTCCCGGAGCTTGTAGTAGGTGTAGCCGTTGCCGGCGTCGTCCTTCAGGGTGATGGCCTCCAGCTGGACCACCGCGCCGTTGACCTTGGTGGCCGAGGCGCTGACCTCATAGGCCCGGTCCCCGGAGAAGGGGGTACTCATCTCGCTGCCGTTGGGGGTGTAGGCCGTGCCGGTGGTGATGTTGATGGAGCCGTCCCAGCCCACCTGGAACTGGGCGGCGGTGCCGTTCAGGATGCTGGCCACGTCCCGGAGCTTCAGGTAGTTGGTCTGGTTGCCCTGGGCGTCCTTGAGAGCGTAGGCGTCGAATTTCACCGCTTTGCCGTCCACGGAGATGTTGGTGGCGGAGGCGTAGGCCATGGGCGCGGCGGGGGCGGTGCCGCCGGAGGGGACACCGGAGGCCCAGGAGGCCGGGTCGGTCTGGCCGAAGCCCATGAGACCGTTGTCGCCGATGTAGACGAACTGGCCGTCGGCGTTGATGTTGGAGGCGGCGCGGGGGAGCTCGCCGTAGGTCTTGCCGGTGTTGTAGTCGGCGTAGACGGTGGCCCAGCCGCTGTCAGTCTTCATTACGAAGGGCAGCACGTCGGCGGTGTAGCCGTCATAGTCCTCCTTGTACCAGTCGGCGCGGGGCAGGCTGTACCACAGCTCGTCGCTGCTGTCGAAGAGGTTGATGGGCTCGGCGGAGGGGGGGACCACCACGTTGTTGTTGAGGTCCACGATGGAGTATTTGGCCCCGTCGTACAGCTCGATGAAGGACATGGTGTGGATCCGCAGGTCCACGTAGTTAAAGGGGATGACGGTCTGGCCGGTGGCGGAGGACATGACGCCGTAGTGGGCGCCGTCGTAGAGCTTGTACTTGCTGTCGGCCAGATAGCCCAGGCTGGTGTACTTGTCCTCAAAGACGTGCTTGCCGTCCACGGTGTAGAGGCCGTAGGTGTAGTTGTAATCCTGGCCGCTGGTGGTCACAATGAGGTCCATGGTCTCGGGGTTGCCGTCGATGATGTTGTACTGGGCGGGGATAAGCTGGGTGCCGTCCACCTTCATCACGCCGTACTTCTGACCGTCGGGACTGAACACCAGGTCCCGGTAGTAGACCTCGGTGGCGATGAACTGGCCGGGATAGCTCTTGACCTCGGCGCCGTCCTTGAAGAGCTTGGAGGAGAGGTTGGTCATGCCGTTCCAGGGGTCCCCGTCGTAGCTGACGGCGGCGATATAGCCCTGGGCGTTTTTGCCGCCGATGTCCTGGTAGTTCCCCAGGGGGACCAGGACCTTGCCGGAGTAGTCGATAACGCCCATCTGCTCGCCCTTCTGCACCCACATGATGTCGCCGCCACGGTAGTCATGCTGGATGCGGTCATAAGTGCCGAAGGGGACCAGGAAGTTCTTCCCGGTATCCATAAGGGCGGATTGGTAGGCACCGGTGTCGCCGGTCCGGTCCACGAGGAAAACGATTTTGCCCGCGCTGTCGGTGAGGACGATGGTATAAGCGTACTCCTTCGGAGCAAAGACCACGTTGCCCTTGGCGTCCAGCAGACCCTGGTTGTATTCGTCGTCATAGACGATGTAATAGCCGCCTTCCGTCTCCCAATAGTCCGCGTAGGCGCTCAGGGCGGGGAGGGGAACGGTGGGGGCGGTGTAGTCCCAGTAGGCGTCCTCTGTGGAGGGGGCCATGGTCAGGGTATAATAGGTGGAGTTCCAGTCGGAATCCGTGACTCGGACGGTCTCGTTCCTGCAGTCGATGCGCACATCGGCCGGGGCGCGGACCACCTTGCCGGTGGCGTCCACGATGCCCTGGAGGCCGTTAGCATCCTGGATCTTATACAGGTTGCCGCCCAGGCTCCACATGCCGGCATACTGGAAGGGGACCACCTCTTTGCCGGTGGCGTCGATGAGGCCGTACTGCTTGGCCTGGTTGGCGGCCACCACGACCCCGTTCTGGAACATCAGCATCCGGGAATAGGCGGCGGTGGCGATGGTGTAGTAGTTGGCCTCGGAATAGGTGGCGTTGAGGGTGGCGGCGGAGGCGGGGAGCAGGGTGGACAGCACCATGCACACCACCAGCAGGGCCGCGCCCAGCTTGCGGTTGAGTTTCATAGCTTACTTCATCCTCTCTCAATGATGGCTTGCAGCCGTGCGGTCACGTCAGCGCTGAAGTCCAGGTCCGGCCGGTCGGCGATGCGCCAGGCTAGGGGGCTGGTGTTCCGGTTCACCTCCTCGATTTGATGGATCACGGCCTGCGCCAGGGTCTGATATTCGTCCAGCTCCGCGGGGGAGCATGAGGCGCTGGATGTCTCCACCAGGGCGGTAAAGTCCTGGTAGACCTCACCCCGGTAGGGGTTCAGGCGGAGGTATTGGAATTTGGCCCGGACCATGCCGGGGCCGTCGGCGGCCTGGGCGGCGGCGGCAAACCGGCAGTCCCAGGCCAGCATGGAGGTGTCGGTGATGGATAGGATATGCTCGGCCACCGGCTGGGCGTCATCCACCCCGGCGCAGCTCTGGAGCTTGTTCTCCGCCAGGGCCAGGTCGGCGGGGAAGAGGGTGTAGGCCGCGCCGGGCTGTCCGGCGAAGTCCAGCAGATAGACGGCGGAGAAGAAGCCGAAGGCCAGGGTCAGCGCCGCCCCGGCCAGGGCGGCGGGGACCTTTTGGGGGACGGGGACCCGGCGGGTCCGCCCGCCGGAGCCGCACAGCAGCAGGAGGAGGACCACCGCGGTGAATTGGAAGTCGAAGTCGATCATGGCGTGGGCGGCGGCGGCAAAGACTACGGCCCGCTCCCGGCCGGACGCGCCCCGGCGGAAGAAGAGGCAGGCCATGAGGGCCAGGGTCAGGACCCCGGAGAGGACCCCGGCGTCCAGAGCGGCCTGGAGATACTCGTTGTGGATGAATTTCAGGGTGTATACCCCGGTCTGGTAGAGGGGCTGCAGATAGAGGTAGCCGCCCCGGCCCACACCCAGGGGGTGGTCGGCAATCATCCGCAGGCCATCCAGGTAGTAGAGCAGCCGGCCGTTGAGGCTGGAGGAGGACAGGGTGATGGCCCGGAGCCGGTCCAGCACCATGCCCCCGCTGAGCACGGCGGCCAGGACCCCCACGGCGACCACCCCGGCGCACCCCAGGGCCAGGGGGAGCCAGCGCCGCTTCGTCACCCCGTACCAGACCCCGTAGCCCAGAGCCAGGGGCAGCAGCAGGAGGAAGGTGCCCCGGGAGCCGGAGAGGTAGACCCCCGCCAACAGGGCGGCCATGGCGGGGTAGTCCCACTTGCTCCGCGCCTGCTTTCCGGCCAGCAGGATGAGGCAGACCAGCAGGAAGAGGGACCAGGTGTTGGCGTACTGGAAGGGCCCGTCGATGCGCCCGTTGGCGTCGGGGACCCCGGTGGCGGCGTCATAGAGGAAGAAGAGGATGGTGACCAGGCTGAGGATGGCCCCCTCGTAGGCTACGGCGTCCAGGATGGCCGCCCGCTCCCGGCCGGAGTAGGTGGCGGCATAGAGGAAGAAGAGGACCCACACCGCCGTCCGCAGGAAGCCGGAAAGGGCCATGCCGGGGCTGAGGGCGAAGGGGACGGCGGACAGGGCGGCCAGACACAGGGCATAGAGGCACCACGCCTCCGGCCCCGTAGGGAGGGTGAGGGCCCCGCTCCGGCGGACGGTGTACAGGAGCAGCAGGACCAGAACGGCCCCAGCGAGCAGGACGGAGAAGTTGTAGTAGCCGCCGAAGAGGGGAACCAGGATCAGCAGCAGAAAGAGCAGGGGGGGGTTCTCCCGGGGCTTGTTCTGGGGGATAACGGGTTTCTTTTTCATGCCGCGTCCTCCGGGAACAGGGCGTCCACCACGGTCTCGGTCTCAGAGAAGCGGGTGGCGTCGTTATTGCTGTCCAGCAGGACGATGATGTAGCGCCCGTCCCCCTCCTGGGCGTAAGTCACTAGATTGTAGCCCCCCACCTGGGTGGTGCCGGTTTTCAGGCCCAGGACCCTGGGGTCCCGGCCCACCAGCCGGTGCATATTGCGAAAGACGCGCTCCCCCAGCTCCAGGGTGGGCTGGGCGGTAAACTCCAAAATCTCCGGGTGCTCCGTCACCAGGGCGGAGGCCAGCGTGGCGATATTCTGGGCCGTCATGTAGTGGCCGGAGGCGTCAATGCCCGTGGCGTTGGCGAACCGGGTGCCGGTGAGGCCCAGCTCCGCCGCCTTGTCGTTCATCCGCCGGACAAAGGCGGTCTCGTCCCCGGCGGACAGCTTCACCAGGCACTGGACGCAGTCGCAGCCGCTGCACAGCACCGTCCCCGCCACCAGCTCCCGCACGGTGTAGGTCTCCCCGGCGCGGATGCCATATTTGCTGCCGGGGGTGTTGGCCTCGGCGGTGGTGACCCGGTAGGGGGTATCCCAGTCCAGCGCGCCGTCCGAGACGTCGTCCAGCACCAACAGCAGGGTCATCAGCTTGGTGAGGCTGGCGGGGGAGCGGGGGTCGTCGGACTCCTTTTCATAGACAAAACGCCCGGTGTTCAGGTCCAGCACGGCGATGTTGCCCGCCGTCAGGTAGGGCAGGTCCAGCGGGGCCGGACGGGTGAGGAAGTAGAGAGCCATGGCGGCGGCGACGGTCAGAACGGCCGCCGCGGCCAGAAGGGCGGCCCGGCGGGGGCGCCTGGGGGCGGGGCGCTGCTGTTTGGACGTTCGTTTCATGCCGGGCGGACACCTCCTGAATATATTTCAATCCCTAATATACCGCATTTCGAAGGAAATGTCACTATAATAAAGAGGAAAAGGGCGGGTTTCCCGCGCCTTTTCCTCTCTGTGGTGGAGGCTAAAATTTGAGGGGCTCATTGTAGAAGCCGGGCAAACCCGCCCGGTAGACGCCGGGGGTGACGCCGGCCACCCGCTTGAAATCGTGAATGAAGTGGGCCTGGTCGTAATAGCCCAGCTCCTGGGCCAGACGGGTGAGGGAGGACTCCCCGGCCTGAAGGCGGCGAACGGCGGCGTTGACCCGCAGGACCTGGGCGAAGGCCTTGGCACCCATGCCGGCCCCCTCCCGAAAGAGGCGGGAGAGCTGCCGGGGGCTGTAACCGGTGTAATCGGCCAGGGACTGGACCGGGGCGGGGGTGGCGTCCCGTGCGAGGAGTCGCAGCATGGGCAGCACGGGTGCGGGGGTGGGCAGGCGGGACAGCAGGAGCCGGTCCACGGCCAGAACGAAGTCGTCCAGGTCGTCGGACTGTGCGAAGAGCCGGGTGACGGCCCGGTCCAGGTCAGGGTGGGTGTCGGCCAGGGGCCAGACCCGGTCGGCCAGCTCCCACTGGGGGATGCCGGTGAAGGCGTACAGCCCGCCGGGGCGGAACTCCACAAAGAAGCGCAGGGGGCATACGCCCAGGTCGTTCTGCACGGTGACGGTCTCAGTGGTGGGGCCGTACATGCGGCCCTCCAGGCCCTGGGGGAGGAGGGTAAAGACCAGGCAGCCGCTGGCGTCGGGAATCAGGGTGAGGGTGCCCGTTTCCGGTGCGGCGGGCTGGGGGCTGGCCAGGCAGAGGGTGTAGTGGGCCACGTAGGGCCACAGGGCCGGGTGGGGGCGGAGGTAGATGTGGGTGGCGGTGCGGCGGGTCTGAAAATAGTAGCGGTCGGCGTAGGTCAAGCGGGCCACGGGCATCCCCTCCTTCTGTCCCCTTATCCTACCACGGGGAAAGGGCCTGTACAAGCAGGAAAAAGTGGGATAGAATGGGACAGAGGTGACTGCAATGAACGAAATCATCCAGAGCCTGTACGACCGCAAGTCGGTGCGGGCCTATGAGGACCGGCCGGTGCCGGAGGACGTGAAGCGGGAAATTTTGGCCGCCGCAGTCCAGGCCCCCAGCGCGGGGAACCAGCAGCTCTACACCATTTTGGACATCACGGACCAGGGGTTGAAGGACAGGCTGGCCGAGACCTGCGACCACCAGCCCTTCATCGCCAAGGCCCCGGTGGTGCTGATCTTCTGCGCCGACTGCCGCAAGTGGTTCGACGCCTTTGTGGAGGCGGGGTGCGACCCCCGCCAGCCGGGGGCGGGGGACCTGCTGCTGGCGGTGAGCGATGCCAACATCGCCGCACAGAACGCCGTGGTGGCGGCTGAGAGCCTGGGGCTGGGCTCCTGCTACATCGGGGACATCATGGAGCAGTATGAGGAGCACCGGCATCTGCTGCGCCTGCCCGCCTGGGTCTTTCCGGCGGCCATGCTGGTGATGGGCTGGCCCACCCGGCAGCAGCAGGACCGGACCAAGCCCCGGCGGGTGGAGCTGAAGTACGTGGTCCACGAGAACGGCTACCGGCACATGGACGGGGCCGAGCTGCGGGAGATGCTGGCCCCGCAGGCGGGGGAGAAGGGCTTCGAGGCGTGGATGCGGGCCTTCTGTGCCCGGAAGTACAACTCGGACTTTGCCCGGGAAATGACCCGGTCGGTGGGGGAGTATTTGCGGGATTTTGAGGAGGAGGAAGGGTAGGGGCGTGGCCCCTGCCGGGGGCGTTCCTTTCTCGTTTGAGAAAGGAACCGAAAGAAAACCAGGGGGCGGCTACGGGCATTTTCAATGCCCTATCCGCCGCCCCCTGGACCCCAGGGAACGTCCGGGCGGCGGTGGGTTTTATGGTGGTTGGCAAGACCTGAAAGCCGTTGCAGCTCGTATGGGCACGCGCTAGAACAACTCCGGCTATCGCCCCTCGTGTAAGAGCCGGGCAAGACTTGAACGTAGTTGCGTTTTACTTGGTGCAAACAAGCCGCCACAAGTCTCAGCGTCTTTGAATCACCCTTGCGCCCATTGCCAGTCTGCAAGGGCTTGGTGGTTTGCAAGAAGCCGTTGCGCACTCGCCTTGCCGGGCACTGCCATGCTAGGCGCGCCGCGCCAGCGCATAAGGGTAGACCAGCCGCATATTAGGCCGTAACGGCCGGGGCAGAAGCGGGAAGGCAGACTTGTTACCACGAGCCGATTACAACCACCATGCACCGTTGGCGCCGCCCCAGGTCCAGGGCCGAGGCCCTGGTGTCTTTCCCACCCCTTTCCACACGGAAAGGGGTGCCCCCGGAGGGGGCCGCTCCATCCCAAGCCCCCAGCGCAGCAAATTCTGCGCCGGGGGCTTTTTTGCCGCCCGCGTCACGTTTCAGCCCCCTGGGGTGTATAGCAGGTGAACGCGTTCCAACACACAGAAGAAGGAGGGGAGGATATGGCGGAGCATGGGGCGGAAGCGCTGGCCCGGCGGCTGGTGGAGACCTACTCCGACCGGCTGCTGCGGCTGGCTTACTCCCTGCTGAACAGTCTGCCCGACGCCCAGGACGTCTGCCAGGAAGTGCTGCTCAAGCGGCTGGCCCACCCGGGGGACTTTGAGAGCGCCGAACATGAAAAGGCCTGGCTGGTGCGGGTGACGGTCAATACCTGTAAGAACCTGCGCCGCAGCCCGTGGCGCAGACGCACCGTGGGGCTGGACACCGTGGCGGAGCCGGCCGCCTTTCAGCCCGAGGAGGGGGGCGTGCTGGAGGAGGTCCAGCGCCTGCCCGCCCGGGACCGGGAGGTGCTGGTACTCTACTACTACATGGGCTACGACACCAATGAGATCGGGGCCATGCTGGGCATCCGGGCCGACGCGGTGCGGGCGCGGATGAAGCGGGCCAGGGGAAAACTGAAACAGGAATTGGAGGGACAGGGCTATGGCGCGGTATCAGGATGAATTGGAACGGCTGGCCTTTTCCGCAGAGGAAAAGGAGGCGTTGACCCGGCGGCTGCTGGCGGCGGGCAGGGAGGAGGAGCCAAAGCGGAGCCGACCCCCGTCCTACCGGGCCCTGGTGGCCATTGTGGCGGCGGTCTCTCTGCTGGTGGGGGCGGTGGGGGCGGTGTCCCTGGCGGGGGTCTCCCCGGAGTTCCGGGCCATGTTCGGCATCACCGACCAGGAGGGGGAACAGAATCTGGGGGCCCTGCCGGTCAACCAGACCTTTACAGACAAAAACGGCTCCGGCAGTTCCATCACCGTGCGGGAGGTGGTGCGGGACCAAGAGCGGCTTTACATCCTCATGGACTTCACCGCCCCGGAGGGGACGGTCCTGCCCACGCCGGAGCGGGGGGAGGGGCTGAACGACTGGGGCTATTGGCTCTACGGGGACGACGGCCGGGGTGAGGGGGACGAGATGCTGTCCATCGCCCTCTTCGCCGACGGGGCCTGCACCCGGCGGACCGACCCGGACAGGGGCTGGGGCTGGCACATAGAGGCCCTGGCGGACGATGATCCCACGGACAACGTGGTCACGCTTTTATATGCCATGACCACAGACCGGGGGCTGCCGGAGGGGGCGCGGTACTGCCGCATCAACCACATATTCAACCTCTATACCACCGAGGGGGGCGAGCTGAAAACCGTGGTGGGCGGCATGGACATCGAGGTGGTGATTCCCATCCCGGAGGACACCCAGACCTACGCCTTCGGCGGGCGCTGCCCGGTGAAGCTGGGGGGGACCACCATGGCGGTGGTGGAGAACCTGACCATCTCCCCCATCTCCCTGTCTCTGGACCTGGTCATCCCGGACAGCGAAGCCTATGATGCCGCCTTTGCGGAGCGGGGGCCGTGGCAGGTCTATGTGCTGCTGAACGACGGCACGGAGGTGGCGGCCCAGTATCCGGAGGGCATCTATGGCCGGCTGGACCGGTTTTACAGTGAACCCGGAGAGGTGGACCAGGAAGGTGGCCTGTTCTTCCGGGCCGACCACGCGGTGCTGACCCTGGAAAAGCCCATCGACGTCTCCCAAATCGAGGACATCGTCTTTGTGGGGGACAACGACGCCTATAAAAAGCACAGTCCAGGCGGCACATACGTCCACTTCTTCTTCTCGCCGGAGTATTTCTACAACGACACCTATTGGGACCAGGTCAACGAGAACTGGAAAAAGACAGAGGGATAAACAAAACCGGGGCCGCCGCAAACTTTGCGGCGGCCCCGGTTTTAAGGGCGATTCACCAGTTGGCCAGGGCTTGGGCGACATCCGCTGGGGTGGGCGGGCAGCCGGGGACGGGGTGGGAGGCGCAGTTGCAGCAGCGGCCGACGCCCACGCCCTGGAAGGGCTTGCCCTGCCAGCCGTGGCCGATGGCCACCGGGGCGTGGGCGGGGTTGCCGGCGGTGTGGAGGGCGCGGACCAGGGCGGCGTAGCAGGCCGAACAGGCCCCATCCGCCTGGACGCCCCGGGTGAGTTGGGCCACCAGGCCGGAGGGGGGCGGGTAGGAGGCGGCCTGGGCGGGGGCGTTGAGGGGGCGCAGGTCGCCGGGTCCGATTTGGGCGGACCCGGCACCCCATTCCTCCGCCAGGCCGATGTAGGGCACCACCTCCAGGTCCAGGCCCATGAGGCGGCAGCCGTAGGAATCCAGTTGGACCGGGTCGGTCCCCAGGTACATGCGGCCGGTGGGGACGGGGTTGCCCCCCTCCTCGAAGTCCAAATCGCCGCAGATGCTGTCCACAATGGTGAGGTGGGGCCTCAGGGCGCAGGCCAGGGCGGCGATGGGCTTCATCAGCCCGGCGGCGTGGAAGCGGCGCTTCTCGGCATCGGGGATGCAGCCCTTGCAGTTTTTCAGGGCGCAGGTCATGACGGTCTGGCAGTGGCCCTTGAGGACGGGGAGATTGATGAGAAAGTCGGCCTCCAGGGCCCGGCGGCAGACGCGGATGGGGCCGAAGGGGGTGTCCACCGGGGTGCTGGCATCCCGCTTGAGGTCGTAAAAGGGGACGCCGTAGTCCCGGCAGACCCGGTCGTACCCCGCCGCCGCCATGGCCCGGCCGGTGTCGTCCCCCACCCAGGAGCCCTCGATGATCTCCAGGTCGGTGAAGCCGTGGCCTTGGAGGTATTCGATGGCCCCGGAGAGGACCCCGAGGTGGGTGGTGGCCCCGCGCTCCGGCGGGGCGGCCACCACCAGATTGGGCTTGAGGGCGATTTTTCCCCCGGCGGGGAGCAGGTCCCGGACCCCGGCGGCCTCCATCAGGGCCAGGGTCATGGCGTGGGCGTCGAAGCCGTAGATTTCGTAAATGACGCTCATCCCAAGGCTCCCCTACTGCATCTGATAAACGGTGATGTGGATGGTCTTGACCCCGTCCTGCTCCTCGGCCACTAGATTGGCCACGTAGACCCCGTAGTTGAGCCACTCGTATTTGCCCCGGGGAGCGGTGAATTTGGGGGTGGTGACGATATAGGGGGAGGGATGGGTCTTGTCCCGGCGGGCGGTGTTCTCAATGGCGATATAGACCCCGTCGTCGGTTTTCAGCAGGTATTTGGCGAACATGTCCACGCTGGTGAACTCCTGGGGGGTGTGGCCGCCGAAGCCGGTGTTCCAGTCGGCTCCGCCGGGGACAACCTGGCCGTTCAAGACCTCACCGGAGAAGTGCCCCCCGGTGATGCAGATGGCCCGGAGAAGGCCGAAGTCGCTCTCTCCCACCCAGAGGTGTTCCTCCACGGGGCAGCGGGCCCAAATCTGCATGATCTCCTTGGCGTTCAGGGATACGTCTTTCATATAAAAGGCTCCTCTCTATATCGCTTCAAATAGGCCTCCACCATGGCGTGGGAGACGCTTCCGGCGGGGTGGACCTGCTCCAGGGCCTGGGACAGCGGCGTCCAGCAGGCGCTGTCCACTTCGCCGGAGAGCCGGAAGGTCCCCTCGGCCCGGGCGAAAAAGCCGATCATCAGCATGTCCTTTTTGTCCATCCACCAGGTCCCGGCGTACTCCAGTTCGGTGACGGACAGGCCCAGCTCCTCCCCGATCTCCCGGCGGGCGGCCTGCTCGGCGGTTTCGCCGGGCTGCATATAACCCGAGACCAGCGTGCCGTATTGCTGGGAGAGATAGCCCTGCCGGAGAATGGCGGCCTGCCCGGCCCCGTTGACCACCAAGGCGATCACGCAGGTGGAGAAGCGGTCGAACAGGGGCTTCTGGCAGCGGGGACACCAGGGGGTGTCCCCCTCGTCCCCGATGGGGCGGACCTCCAGGGCCGCGCCGCAGTCGGGGCAATAGTGAAACCGCATGGATGGGCGCTCCTTTCAGCGGTGGATGAGGACCACCGCCACATCGTTGACGTTGGTGCCGGTGCCGCCGGTGACGATGAGGCCGCCGGTGCGCTCCAGAGCGTGGTAGGCGTCGTTGTCCCGGAGGACTTGGAAGAGGTCCAGGCCCTGGGCCGAGAGGGCATCTAGGGTGCCGCCGTCCACCCAGCCGCCGGCGGCGTCGGTGGGGCCGTCGGTGCCGTCGCTGCCCACGGAGAACACGGCGGTGCCGGCGCACCCGGCGATGCCCTGGGCGGCGGCCAGGGCCAGCTCCTGGTTCCGGCCCCCCAGGCCCTGGCCGGTGAGGTGGACCACCGTTTCACCCCCGGCCAGGAAGGCCAGGGACCGCCGGGAATCCTGGTGGCTCCTGGCGATGGAGGCCAGGAAGGAGCCGGCCTCCCGGGCCTCGCAGCACAGGGAGTCGGTGAGGACCACCGGCTCGTAGCCCAGCTCCCGGCAGACATCGGCGGCGGCGGAGCAAAGCTCCCGCACCGAGCCGGTGACCAAGGTCTCCACATTGTCCAGGGCCTTGGGGGTCTCCCGGTCCAGTAGGGACCGGGCCTGAGGGGAGAGGTCCAGGCCGTACTGCGCCGTGATGCGCCGGGCGTCGTCGGCGGTGGAGGAGTCGGGGTAGGCAGGGCCGGAGGCGATCATATCCAGGGGGTCGCCGATGATGTCGGAGAGGACCACGGCCAGGACCCTGGCGGGGGCGCAGTGCTGGGCGAAGCGCCCCCCCTTCACCCCGCTCAGGCGCTTGCGGATGGTGTTCATCTCCACGATGTCCGCCCCCGAGGCCAGGAGCTGGCGGGTCACGTCCTGAAGCTCCTCCTGGGGGACCAGGGGGGACTCAAAGAGGGCGGAGCCGCCCCCGGACAGGAGGAAGAGGACGGTGTCCCGCTCCGTCAGGTCCGCCGTCAGCGCCAGGGCCTGGGCGGTGGCGGAGAAGGTGTTGCCGTCGGGCACCGGGTGGCCCGCCTCCCGAATCACCAGGGGGCCGATGGGGCCCTGGGCGTGGCCGTGCTTGGTGATGACGATGCCGCCGTCCACGCGCTGGCTCAGGCAGTCGCAGGCCGCCTGGGCCATGGACCAGCCCGCCTTGCCCACCGAGACCAGCACCAGGCGGCCGGGGCCGAAGTCCCGGCCATCCAGAGCCCGGCGAACCGCAGGGCCGGGCATGACCCGGTCGATGGCCCCCCGGACGATGGCGTCGGCGTGGGCCCGTAAACATTCTTTCATATCGGTCAGCTCCTTTTACCGCACCAGGCAGGGCCGTTTGTGGTCGTAGGTCCAGCCGGGGATCAGATACTGCATGGCGATGCTGTCATCCCGGTCGTGGGAGGGCAGGCGGCGGTAGAGGTCGTTGGCCGCCATCACCCGGTCCATGTCCAGGCGGACCCCCAGGCCGGGACCCTGGGGCACCTGGAGCCTGCCGCCCACGATTTTCGGCGCATCCACCAGCAGGTTTTGGCCGTCCTGCCAGATCCAGTGGGTGTCCAGGGGGGCGGGCTCCCCCACGGCGGCGGCCCCCACCTGGGCGAAGGCGGCCAGGGTGACGTCGAAGTGGTTGTTGGAGTGGATGCCCCAGGTCAGGCCCCAACTATCCAGTAACTGGGACATGCGCACCGCCCCGTCGAAGCCCCAGAAGTGGGGGTCGGCCAGGATGATGTCGCAGGCGTTCAGGCTGGCGGTGTGGTAGAACTGCCGCCAGTCGGTGGCGATCATGTTGGTGGCAACCTGGAAGCCGGTGGCGTTCTTGAACTCCCGCATGATCTCCCGGCCGGAGAAGCCGTTTTCCGGGCCACAGGGGTCCTCCACGTAGGTGAGGATGCCGTGCATGTCCCGGCACAGGCGGACGGCCTCGTCCAGGCTCCAGGCCCCGTTGGGGTCGATGTTGACCCGGGCCGACGGGAACCGCTTTTTCAGGGCGCAGACCGTCTCCATCTCCGTCTCCCCGGCCAGGACGCCGCCCTTGAGCTTGAAGTTCTCGAAGCCGTATTTTTCCCGGACCGCCTCGGCCTCCTCCACGATGCGCGCCGGGGTGAGCAACGCCTCCCGGCGCAGGCGGAACCAGGGGTCGGGGCTGTCCCCCTCGTCCAGGTAGGGGGCGCCGGCGGGGGCCTTCCCCTTGTCGGAGACATAAAAGAGGTAGCCCAGCACCGGCACCTCGGTGCGCTGCTGCCCCTCGCCCAGGAGCTGGCACATGGGCACCCCCATGAACTGGCCCAGCAGGTCCAGCAGGGCGCACTCGATGGCCCACTCGCTCTTGACCACGAACTTCAGCTTGGAGATGTCCAGGGTCTGGATGCCGCCCCCGTCGTCTCCGGCGGCGGGGCGGGAGAGTAGGTGGATGGTCTGGAGGATTTGGCGGGCGTGGGCGATGGGCTGGCCCTCCACCAGAGGGCGCACGGCGTTGAGACAGTCGCAGGTGTAGTCCCCGCCGTGGATCTCCCCCACGCCGATGTGCCCGGCGCTGTCGGTGAGGAGGACCAGGTTGCGGGTGAAGCAGGGGCCGTGGGCCCCGGACAGGGTCATCAGCATACTGTCCCAGCCCGCCACGGGGATGACCTGCATCTTTGTAATGACTGGTGTGGACGGCATGATTGCCTCCTTATTCTATCACATGACCGCCGGACGGGAAACCTGTCCGGCGGTCATTGAGTTATGCCTCCATCAGCGCACCATGCAGGGGCGCTTGGGGTCGAAGGTCCAGCCGGGGATCAGGTACTGCATGCCCCGGGCGTCGTCCCGGGCTCCCAGACAGTGGTCCACGTAGAGCTGGTGGGCCTTTTGCACCTGCTCCCGGTCCACCTCCACCCCCAGACCGCCCTGCTTGGGCAGGTCGATGCAGCCGTCCACGATCTCCATGGGCCGCTTGGTGAGCCGCTCCCGGCCCTCCTGCCAGATCCAGTGGGTGTCGATGCCGTTCATCTTGCCGGGGATGGCGGCGGCGCACTGGACCACCATGGCCAGGGAGATGTCGAAGTGGTTGTTGGAGTGGCAGCCCCACATGAGGCCGAAGTCATTGCACAGCTGGCCCACCCGGACGGAGCCGCTCATGGTCCAGAAGTGGGGGTCGGCCAGGGGGATGTCCACGCTGCGCAGGGAGATGCAGTGGCACATCTGCCGCCAGTCGGTGTTGATCATGTTGGTGGCGGTGGGCATGCCGCTCTCCCGCTTGAACTCGGCCATGATCTCCCGGCCGGAGAAGCCGTTCTCGGCGCCGCAGGGGTCCTCGCAGTAGGCCAGCACCTTCTTCAGCTCCGGCGCCAGCTCCAGGGATTTGGCAAGGCTCCAGCAGCCGTTGGGGTCCAGGTCCACCCGGGCGTCGGGGAAGGCGGCCTTGATGGCCTGGACCGCCTTCAGCTCCTCCTCGGGGGCCAGGACGCCGCCCTTGAGCTTGAAGTCCTGGAAGCCGTACTTCTCCTGGGTGGCCCGGGCCAGGGCCACGATGGCCTCCGGCGTCATGGCCTCCTCGTGGCGCAGGCGGTACCAGTCGCAGGCGGCGTCGGGCTCCGACTCGTAGGGCAGGTCGGTCTTGGTCCGGTCCCCCACGTAGAACAGGTAGGAGAGGAAGCGCACCTTCTCCCGCTGGATGCCGTCCCCCATCAGGGCGGCGGCGGGCACGTCCAGGTACTTGCCCAACAGGTCCAGCAGGGGGGCCTCGATGGCCGTGACCACGTGGACGCCGGTGCGCAGGTCGAAGGTCTGAAGACCCCGGACGTCGTCCTTGATGTTGGCGTCCAGCCAGGCGCGGACCCGGTTGAGGGTCTGCTTCCAGTCGGCGATGGAGGAGCCCACCACCAGGTCCTTTACCGCATCCAGGGCGGCGGTGATCTTCTGACCGCCGGGGACCTCGCCCACCCCCTCGGCCCCGGTGGAGTCGGTGAGAATGACGATGTTGCGGGTAAAGAAGGGGGCGTGGGCCCCGGACAGGTTCAGTTCCATGCAGTCGTGGCCCGCCACGGGGAAGACCTCCATGGATACGACGTGAGGCGTCATATTGCCTCCCCCTTTCAAATCAGCTCCAGGTCCCGCAGGACCTGCCGCAGTTTATCTTTCTCGTCGTTGCGAAGCTCCCCGATGGGCTCCAGGCACTTGCCCACGGGGATGCCCTGCATGACCAGCCCCTCCTTGATGACGGCGGGGAAGGTGCCCATGTTGCAGGCGATGCGCAGGGGGTTGAGCTTCATCTGGGCCTCCAAGGCCCCGGCCCGGTCCCCGGAGACGTACTTGTTGTAGATGTCGCAGACCAGCCGGGGGGCCACGTTGGAGCAGGAGGCGATGGAGCCGGCGCAGCCGCAGCACAGGCCGGCGTAGATCAGGGTGTCCCGGCCCACCAGCACGTGGAAGTCGGGGATGCCGCGGGTCAGGCGGAGGTACTCCAGGGTGTTGGTGAAGTCGCCGGTGGAGTCCTTCACCCCGATGATGTTGGGGATCTGGGCCAGCCGGGCCACCGTCTCCGGGGTGGCGGTCACGTTGGTCTTGGGCTTGTTGTTGTAGAGGATGATGGGCATGTCGGTGCTCTCGGCGATGGCCTTGTAGTGCTGGTACAGTTCCTCCTGGGTTTGGGAGATGAACATGGGGGTGAGGATGCTGAGGGCATCGATGCCCTTCACCTGCTCGGCGATGCGGATCTGGCGGATGACCCCCCGGGTGGTGATGTCGTTGGCCCCGGCGTAGACGTCCACCCGGCCCGCCACCTGCTCCACGGTGACCTCCAGGATGCGGCGGTACTCCTCGTCGCTGATGGCGTAGAACTCGCCGGTGGTGCCCATGGGGAACACGCCGTGGACCCCCTGGGAGATGAGGTGGTCCACCATCTGGCGGTAGACCTGGAAGTCGATGTTCCCCTCCTGGTCGAAGGGGGTGACGATGGGCGGGATAATGCCCTTGGGTGCGAACATAGACGGCACTCCTTTCGGCTTAGAGGCTCTCCAGACCGGTGAGCTTCTTGTAGTACTTGATGATGGAGCTGTGGTCGTCCTGGCCGCAGCCGTTGTTGTGGAGCCACTGGAAGATCTCCTGCACCGCGGCGGTCATGGGCAGAGGGGAGCCCACGGTGTGGGCGCAGTCCAGGGCGTTGTTGAGGTCCTTGATGTGCAGGTCGATCTTGAAGCCGGGCTTGTCGTCCCCGGAGAGCATCATGGGGGCCTTGGCGTTCATCACCGTGGACCCGGCCAGGCCGCCCTTGATGGCCTGGAAGACCAGCTCCGGGTCCACCCCCGCCATCTTGGCCAGGGTCATGGCCTCGGACAGGGCCTGAATGTTGCAGGCCACGATGATCTGGTTGGCCAGCTTGGTGGTGTTGCCGGCCCCCACCTCGCCGCAGCGGACCACGGAGGCACCCATGGTCTCCAGCAGGGGCTTGCAGCGGTCAAAGACCTCCTGCTTGCCACCCACCATGAAGGAAAGGGTGCCGTCGATGGCCTTGGGCTCGCCGCCGGAGACGGGGGCGTCCAGCATCTCCACGCCCTGTTTCGCCAGCTCGGCGGCGATCTCCTTGGAGGCCACCGGGTTGATGGAGCTCATGTCGATGAACACGGCGCCGGGCTTCATGTGGGCGGCCACGCCGTCCGAGCCCAGCATGACGGCCTTCACCTGGGGGGAGTTGGGCACCATGGTGAGGACCACGTCGCAGGTCTCGCCGATCTCGGCGTTGGTGGCGGACTTGGCCCCGGCGGCGACCACCTCGGCCACGCTGGCCGGGTTCAGGTCGCTGACGGTGAGGTCGTAGCCGGCCTTCAGCATGTTCTTCGCCATGGGCTTGCCCATGATGCCCAGGCCGATGAGTCCGATTTTTGCATTCTTATCCATAAGTAAAACCTCCGTTGATTGATAATGTTGTACGGTGTCCGGGCGTCCGGCCCGGTTTACGTGGATGCCCCGGCCTGGAGGCGGAACAGCTTCCACAGCGCGTCCCGCTCGGGCAGGGTGTTGGCCCGCAGCTTCTCCGCCGTGAGGCGGGCGGTGGGGTAGCGGGCGCCGGTGTAGAACCGGCCGTTGAGGAAGGCCGCCGTCCCCGTCTGGGTCAGGCGGAGCAGGGAGAGGGCCGGGACCTGTTTGCACGCGGCGGCCACCCGGCGGACGGTCTCCGGGGGCGGTGGGGCGGACGAGCCCATGGCGTAGAGGGCGCAGCCCTCCGCCGGGGACTCGGGACAGAGCTGGTAGTCCCGCTCCGCCAGGAAACCGGCCAGGGCCGCCTGCTCCAACAGCTCGGTTCGGAGCAGGAGCCAGCCCCCGTCCCCCGGCTCCCCCGCGGTCAGCAGGGCGCCGCTGAGGAAGCGGTAATCCCGCTTGCCGCCAGGGACGGCGTAGTGGAGGGTCAGCTCGCACCCCGCCAGGAACAGGGTCCCCCACCTGCCGGAGAAGAAGCTGCGGCACATCAGGCTTTGGTCTCCCTCCAGGATGGGGCTCATGGCCCAGGCGGCGTAGGCCTCCCGGCTGATGCCACCCCTGTCCTGGTAAGCGAAGTCCTCCAGGCCGCCGCCCAGGCCGTAGCGCAGGCTGGCCGCCGTGGCCTCCCGCCGGTAGCGGCCCATGGTCCGCCGCACGCCAAGGAAGTAGAACAGCACGTTGCACACCAGTAAGGCCAGGGCGGGCTGCCAGGGTCCGCCCAGGAAAAAGACCAGCAGGGCCGCGGCGTAGAGGCACACGTGGAGGATGCTCACCGTCCAGGACACACGCCGGACCCGGCCCAGCTCCTCTACGGTTTTTTCGATGGTGTCCATGGTATGGCTCCCTTCTGGGCGCTGAAGCTCAGTTGTTGGCGGGGTCGGCCATGAAAGCGGTCAGCTCGTCCCGCTTCTGGTCCAGGTACTTGCCCCAGGCCTCCGGGTCCAGGAAGGGGTTGGGGCCGGTGGGGTCCGCCAGTTGCCGCTGCCGCCGCTCCAGGGTCTGGTTGTTGATGCAGTGGTTGCCCAGGAAGAGGTCCACCTTCTGGTCCCGGACCTTGGCCAGGGATTCCAGATAGATTTGGCGGGTGCGGTAGTCTGGGTCGCCAATTTCGATCAGGAAGTCCTTTTGCAGGGTGTTGAAGCCGAAGCCGCCGTAGTAGCCGCAGCGCCGGGTCTCGCCGCCGTCATGGGCGTCGAAGAAGCAGGCGATGCACCCGGGGGTGTGGCCGGGGACCAGATAGAAGGTCATGGTGGTGTTGCCGAAGGTGAGGACGTCCCCCTCGTTTATCTCGTAGTCGGGGACGAAAAGGGAGTCCATGTCGTTGTGGCTGTCGTGGATGGCCGCCAGCTCCGGGCGGCTGCGGTACATCTCGGCGTCGGGAGCGCCCAGGTAGAGCTTGGTGCCGAACATCTTCTTGAAGAAGTTGGCACCGCCTACGTGGTCCACGTGGCCGTGGGAGTGGATGATCCACTTCACGTCGGCGGGGCGGAAGCCGGCCTCCCAGATGGCGTTGACCAGCATGGCGGTGGCGCCGCAGTTGCCCGAGTCGATGAGCAGCAGACCGTCGCCGGTGTCGATGAGGTGGACGCACACCCAGCTGTCCCCCACGTACCAGACGTTGCCGTAGATTTGGAAGGGGTGGACGTAGCGGCTCTCCTGGTCCAGCCAGATGGGCCCGTGGAAGTCCTCGGCCACGGCCTGACGGCGGGCCAGGTAGGACTGGTAATCTTCACGCAGTCCCATCGCTTACCCCTGTTCCTTCAGATGTTTGTCAAAGAACTTGACAATAATGTCCTTCACCATGGGCTGAAACAGCTCCCGGGTCCCGTGGCCGCCGTTTTTGACCAGATAGAGGTCGGCGCGGTCCCCATACCCAGTGCGCACCAGCCGGTCATAAAAATCCTCGCTGATGGAGCAGGGGACCAGGGGGTCCTCCGTCCCGTGGAAAATAGTGATGGGGCACATCCTGTCGCTGATGGAGAAGACGGGGCTGGCCGCGTCGCTGCGCTCGATCATGGTGCGCTCGTCGCCGCCCAGTAGCGCGCCTCCGTGGGTCTCGCCCAGGTGGTGCCAGCGGTGGTTGGGGTCCTTCATCCGCTCCAGCTCCAGTTCGTTGATGGCGCGGATGTCCACCGGGCCGAAGAGGTCCGCCGCCGCCTGGACGGTGCTGGGCTGGTCGGCCCACTCATCTGCGTCGTACCCGTCGGTATTCATGGCCATCCAGGCGGACAGGTGCCCACCGGCGGAGCGGCCCATGGCGCCGACCCGATTGGGGTCGATGCCGTACTCGCCGGCATGGGCCCGAAGGAAGCGCACCGCCGTCTTGCAGTCGATCAACTGGTCGGGCCAGTGGCCCTGGGCGCTGCTGCGATAGTAGATACAGGCGACGGCATAGCCAGCCTCGGCAAAGTATTCCATCTCGGCGGCCATCAGGTTCTTGTCGCAGCCGCGATAGCCGGCTCCGTTGATCCAGACGATCAGGGGCTGATTGCCGACGCCCACCTCGTCATCCAAACCGCTGGCGAGGCGCATTTCGCTGTTGCCGTTCTGGACCATCAGGGAGAGGCAGAGGTCCAGGGGCCTGCCCTCCAGATCCTTCACGTGGGAATAACAGATATTATCGATAAAGTTGATGGTGCGCCGGTTCTTTCCGGGATCGATGACATGACGCATGGATATTCCAACCTTTGTTTTATCATTTAGAGACTCGCGCTCAGGATGGACCGGACGATAAGCTCGGCTCCCTCCTGCCAGTGGTCCATGAAGTGGGGGATGAAGCCGTGGACGGCCCCTGGGAAGCGGCGCATGGTCACCTCGACGCCCAGAGAGGCCAGCCGGTGGCCGAAAGCCTCGTTTTGGAAGCGGAAGGGGCACTCCCCCGCCGCGCAGATCACCACCCTGGGCAGCTTGGCCAGCAATTCGTCGGGGGCGGATTCCTGGTACAGGTAGGGGTCCCGCATCAGCTCTTCGTCTCCGTCCACCAGCAGGTCCATAAAGGCGGTGCCCCGCATCTCAGGGCGCAGCCAGTAGTCCTCCTCGCCGGCCACGGCCTTCAGGTCACTGACCATATCCGACGGCCCGTAGCCGTTCACCACCAGACAATAGGGGCATTCGCCATTCCCGGCGGCCTTCATAGCGGTGGCCACCGCCAGGGTGCCGCCGGCGCTGTATCCGCCGATGGAAATGCGCTTGGGGTCGCACCCCCACTGGGCGCAGTGGGCGTATACATAGCGCCCCACCCCGCGGCACTGGTCCATGCACACCGGCCAGGGTGCCTCGTCGGACAGGGTGTAGTCCACGTCCACCACCACGCCCTGGATGGCGTCGGCCAACCAGGCGGACCACAGGGAGTCATTGATTTGGTGGGGGCAGACAAAGCCGCCGCCGTGGATATTGATGTGGACGGGGCAGTTGGCCGCTCGGTTTTTCGCGGTGTAAATGTCGATTTGGTAGCCGTAGCCGTCCTCCGGCGGCATGGTTACGTGCTCGGAAGTGGCCAGGTCCGCGAAGGGGTAGCAGGCCTCGGGGTACTTGAACTCCCCGTGAAATGTGCTGCTGCCTTTCAGATAGGCCGCCATACGGGCCCTGCGGTCAGGAGAAAGTGCCATAATACCATTCCTTTCTGCCGCCGGAGGCGGCAAGGCGCGCTGGGTTTTGTCTGCTTATACCGCGGTGGTCTTGGCCGCCCTGCGCTTCTTGATTTGCTTCATGATAACAGGGCCCACCACACTGTATATGGCAATCAGCAGGAAAATCAGGGAGATGGGGCGGGTGACGAAGCTGGTCAAATCGCCGCGGGCGTAGGAACAGCCCATGCGGAAGTAGCTCTCAATCTTGCCGCCCAAGATGAAGGCCAGCATCAGGGGCGTGGCGGGCATCTTGAAGATGTCCATCACGATGCCCAGCAGCCCAAAGCCCAGCACCAGGTATACGCTGAACATGGAGGTGGTGGAGGCGAAGGCACCCATGAAGCAGATCACCAGGATGGCGCTGAACAGATAGTGGTACGGGGCCTTCAGCAGGTAGGGGAACCAGCGCTTGGTGAATATCTCGGTCACGAAGATGAGGATGGCCGAGACCAGCACGATGAGGAAGATCAGGTTGGCCAGCACCGGGTTCTGCTGGATGAACATGGGGCCCGCCTGGAGGCCGTGGATGGTCATGGCGGACAGCAGCAGCACCGTGGTGGCGTCGCCGGGGATGCCCAGAGAAATCATGGGGATCAGGGCGCCGCCCACGCCGGCGTTGTTGGCCACCTCGGTGGCCCAGATGCCCGGGTCGTAGCCGGTGCCGAACTTCTCGGGGTGCTTGTCCATCTTCTTGGCCTGGCCGTAGGCAATCAGGTTGGAGATGCCGGAGCCCATGCCGGGCAGAAATCCAATGCCCAGTCCGATGGCCAGGGAGACCAGGATGGTCTTGGCGTTGTCCTTAAAATCCTTCAGCTTCAGTCCAAAACCGCCCAGGGACCTGGTGTCCACCTCCGGCATGTCCTGCTGGCCCTTGGAATAGCTGGTGGCCACCTGCTGGAGGGCGAAGGTGCCCATGAGCAGGCAGATCATATTGATGCCGCCGTAGAGGTTGGTGTTGCCGAAGGTGAAGCGGAGCTGATTCGTCACCAGGTCGCCGCCCACCGTGGACAGCCACAGGCCCAGGAATGCGGCTAGCAGGCCCTTGTAGATGGAGCCGTTGGACAGGCCCACCACCATGGTGATGGCCATGAGGCACAGGGAGAAGTACTCCCAGGGCCCCAGCATCAGGGCGATGTCCGCGATGAAGCTGGAGCAGAGCATGGCCACGAGGATGGATACGAAGGTGCCGATGAAAGAGCCGGTGATGCCGATGGACAGGGCCTTGGCGGCGTTTCCGTTTTTGGTCATGGGATAGCCGTCATAGCAGGTGCCGATGGAGGCGGCGGAGCCCGGGATCCCAATCAGCACGGCGGCGATAAAGGAGCCGGACACGCCGCCCACATACATGCCGACCAGCATAGCGAAGCTCAACTCGGTGTTGAGGGCAAAGGTCAGCGGCAGGATGAGCGTGATGCCAAGGCCCCCGGACAGGCCGGGAATGGCGCCTAGAATACAGCCCACCAGACAGCACACGTACATCATAATAAGGTTCGTGGGCTGCAGGAGGACGCCTAATGCGGTCATATATGCTTCCATATCTCGTTACCTCCTCCTCATGGCATGGAAATGCCCAGCGCTCGCCAGACGGTACCTTCGGGTAGCGGGATGTGGAAGCCTCTGGTGAAGCCAAAGTAGCAGATGGAGCCTACGGCGATGGAGAGAATGATGGCGAAGGGGATGTTGACCTTTTTATCCCCCTTCAGCGTCCAGATGAACACCATCATGCCGAGCATCGATGTGATCCAGAAGCCGATGAACTGCATCGCGATGCAGAATACCAGCGCCTCCACCATAATGAGGGCCATCCGCTTCCAGCCCGCCTTGTCCAGATAGGGCTTACTGTCCTCGGCGCGCTCCTTGCGACCGTCAAAAATCATAGAGAGGACGGCAAAGACGGCGATACCCGCGGCGGAGATAAAGGGGAAGAGCTTGGGGCCGGGTTCGTTGGATACCAGGCGTTCGGGGATGGTGGTGGTCTGCCAGGCGATCCAGGCCGCTAGGACCAGACAAAGGATCCCCATGATATAAGTACGATTGAGTTTCTTCATATGTAACCTCGATTCCTCTGGAAAGGGCCCGGCTGGACCTGTCGCCCGCCGGGCCCTTTGTGGAAAATCAGTTGTTGTGAAGCCCTAGTGACTTGGCTCAGCGGGTCTTGATACCCATGCCGGTGGCGACCTCGTCCATGGAGGCCCACTCGTCGGCGAAGGTCTGCTGGGCGGCGTCGTAGTCAACGGCATCCACGAAGGTGGCCATTTGCTTGTTGCCGTCGATGAAGGACTGGACCTCGGTGGCCTTCATAATGGCGCTGTTGATGGCTGCGCAGATGTTGTCGGGGGTGCCGGCGGGGGCCCAGACGTAGTAACAGGAGTTCCACTCGGCATCGGCGATGCCCTGCTCGGCGGTGGTCTTGAAGCTGTCGCCCAGGTCCAGGCCCACCAGCTCACTCATGTTCTCCAGGGTGGCAACGGAGGGGCCGGCACAGCCCAGAATGGTCAGCTTGCCGTCGGCCTCATAGGACTGGGCGTTGGGAATGGAGGCGTTGGCGATGTCGATAGAGCCGGAGGCGGTCTGGGTCAGCTTGTCGGCTTCGGAGCCGCACTGGACCCAGTTGACCAGTTCGGAGTAACCCTCGCCCAGACCCTCAATGACCTTGTAAATGGAGCCCTGGGAGGCGCCGCCCAAGGAGCAGCCGATGACCACCTCGCCGGGATGTTCCTTGATGTACTCGCCCAGCTCCGTGAAATTCTTATAAGGGGCGTTGGGCTTGGCGATGATGGCCTGAGGACCGCCCAGGTTCAAGATACCGGCGACCTTCACGTCGTCCTTGGGATTGACGTTGGTAGACCCGGCCAGATACTCCAGAATCCAGCCGCCGTGGTGGATAACCAGGGTCTTGCCGTCGGGGTCGGCGTTCTTGGCGTGCTCACGGCCCACCTCGGTGGTGTCGTAGTTGTTGACCACGAAGTTTACACCGGGGACCACCTCGCCCAGCGCCTGGGTCAGGTAGCGGGTGTAGAGGTCGGTGCCGCCGCCGGCCTTGGCGGGAACGTCGATGGTCACGGTGGTGCCGGAGGGCCAGACCTGATCGATGGTGAGGGCCTCGTCCCCGGTGGTGGGGGCGGTGCTGGCCGGCGTGCCGCCGCCGGAGGGGGTGGTGTCGACGGGGGGCGTGCTGCCGGAGTCGTTTCCACAGGCCGCCAGGCTGAGGGTGAGGGCGGCCGCCATGAGCAGAGAGGCCAGTTGTGTCCTGCGCTTCATATCATTCTTTCCTTTCTTTTCTCGGCTGTGACGCCGATGTTCTGCGGGAATCTTCGCCCCGTGTCCTCTGGGGCGCCTTGCACATTGAGGATACCATTGCGGCCGTGTCTTGCGCAATCCACAAAAGGTACGAAACCGGAGTCGAATTTTTGATTTTTCATCCGAATGTGCAAATTGTGAAAGAATTATTTCAAATTTTGTTTCAATTATCGTGATGCGATTAAGGGAGACGAGAAGAAGGTCCAATTTTCCTTGCAATGACAGGTGTTTGGGAAGGAGACGGGACCGGATTTAGACCGTTATTTTCGGTTCTGCATTTCACCGGCCTTATTTTTTGGAGGTTTCATCTAATTTTGGAGCTGGATTTAATGAATTCTGCCAGTTGTGGTCCCCGCCCCCTTCCATTACACTGAACGGGAACAACGGAGGCGAAACCCGGTGAGATCACCGGCTTTTTCGACCGAACCCTATATATACAAAGGAGTGCAGACCAATGAAGGAGCGCCTGACCATCCAAATCAAGGAGGCCGACAATGTGGCCGTGGCCGTCCGGGACCTGGAGGCCGGAACGGTGACGGAGAGCGGGGTCGTCACCCAGGAGCCCATCCCCCAGGCCCACAAGCTGGCCCTGGTCCCCATCCCCCAGGGGGGAGAGATTATCCGCTATGGTGTGGTGCTGGGCTATGCCAAGGCCCCCATCGCCGCCGGGAGCTGGATCAACGAACACATGCTGGACCTGCCCCCCAGCCCCTCGGTGGCCGACCTGCCTTACGGCACCAACCTGGTCCCCGTGGAGGACCTGCCGGAGCCGCCCAGGACCACCTGGATGGGCTACCGCAACGCCGCCGGCCCCGCCGGGACCCGGAACCTGCTGGGCATCGTCACCACCGTCCAATGCGCCGCCGGGGTGGTCAAGGTAGCGGTGGAGCGCATCAAAGCCGAGCTGCTGCCCAAATACCCCCACGTGGACGGGGTGGTGGCCATCACCCACCCCTACGGCTGCGGTGTGGCCATTAACGCCCCGGAAGCCGTCATCCCGATCCGCTCCATCGCCAACGTCATCCGCCACCCCAACTTCGGCGGGGAGGTCATGGTGGTGGGGCTGGGCTGTGAAAAGCTCACCTACGACCGGGTGCTGCCGGAGGGGAAAATCACCCCGGAAAACGTCCTCACCCTCCAGGACTACCCCGGCCACGATGCCATGATGGAGGCCATCCTGTCCATGGCCGAGGCCAAGCTAAAAAAACTCGACCAGCGCCGCCGGGAGGAGCTTCCCCTCAGCGACTTGCTGATCGGTATGCAGTGCGGCGGCAGCGACGCCTTCAGCGGCATCACCGCCAATCCCAGCGCCGGCTACGCCGCCGACATGCTGGTGCGAGGCGGGGCCACGGTTCTGTTCAGTGAGGTCACCGAGGTCCGGGACGGGGCGCCCATGCTGGCCGCCCGGTGCCCCGACGCGGCCACCCGGGACAAGCTGGCGGCCGAGCTGGGCTGGTACGACGCCTATCTGGCCGCCGGCGGGGTGGACCGGGACGCCAACCCCACCCCTGGCAACAAGCAGGGGGGCCTTGCCAACATCGTGGAAAAGGCCATGGGCTCCATCGCCAAGAGCGGCACCAGCCAGATCGTGGAGGTCCTCTCCCCTGGCGAGAAGCCCACGAAGCGCGGCCTGGTCTACGCCGCCACCCCGGCCAGCGACATCGTCTGCGGCCCCTGCCAGGTGGCCAGCGGCATCGGCCTTCAGGTCTTTATGACAGGCCGGGGCACCCCCTACGGCCTGGAGGTGGCCCCGGTCATCAAGGTCTGCTCCCGCAAGGAGATGAAGGAGCACTGGTTCGATTTGATCGACATCTCCGCCGGGGCCGTGGCCACCGGGGAGGCCACCATCGCCCAGGTGGGCACGGAGATCTTCCACTTCATCCTGGACGTGGCCAGCGGGGTGAAGCAGCCCTTCTCCGACCGCTACGGATTCCACAACGACATGTGTATCTTCAACCCCGCGCCCATCACCTGACGGCGGGGGCGGCTCAACAGGAGAAGTCCTGCGCGATGCCGTACTTTTTGATATAGCGCCAGAGGGTGGTCTTGCTCACGCCCAGCTCGGCGGCCACCTTCTCCCGGCTGCCCTTGTGCTTGCGGAGCAGCTCGGCGATCTCCATGGCCCGGCGGTCCTTGTAGACCACCACCGTGTCGGTCCCCGGCAGGAGCCGGGGGGTCACCTGCTCCAGCTGGCGGCGCAGGAACACCTCGTCGATGCTCCGCTTTTCCGTGAGGAGGACCACCCGCTCGCAGACGTTGTTGACCTGCTCCAGGTTGCCGGGCCAGTCGTATTCCTGCAGGAATCGCCGGGCGCCGTTGGTCAGGCGCACATAGCGCTTGTAGCGCTCCTGCCACTCGTTGAGGTAGAAGTCCACCCAGCTCAAAATGTCCTCCCGCCGCCGGCGCAGGGGCAGGACCTCCAGACTCAGGACGCTGACGGCGTAATAGAGGTCGGCGCGAAAGCGCCCCTGCTCCACCAGGGCGGACAGGTTGGACTCGGTGGCCGCCACTACCCGCACATTGGTGGACACCGGCCGGTTGGAGCCGTTGTGGAGGAACCGGCCCCGGATCAGGTCCAGCAGCTTGTACTGCAGCTCCATGGGCAGGGCCTCCACGTGGCTGAGGTAGAGGGTGCCGTCCCGGGCCAGCTCCGCCAGGCAGGTGGGGCTGTCCTTTTTGGTGGTGTAGTTGCCGAAGAGCATGTTGTCCAGGGTGTCCGGCCCCCAGGCGCTGCAGTCCAGGGGCACGAAGGCGTTGCCACGGGCCAGGCTCTCGTTGTGGATGCACTGGGCCATGATCTGCTTCCCGCTGCCGGCCTCGCCGGTGATGAGCACGGGGGCGGGGAATTTCGCCACCCGCTTGGCCAGGGAGACGGCGGCGGCGATGTCCTTGCTGCGCTGGGCCACCTTGTCGAAGGTGTACTTGGCGATATACCCCCGCTGGTAGAGCTCCCGGCGCAGCTCGCTGTCCATTTCGATGACCCGCTTACCCTCCTGAATGGACAGCAGGGCGCCGTCCAGTCCGCCGTCCACCCAGATGGGGGCCAGGTTGACGATCAGGGCCCGGTGCCGGGCGTCGGTGAGCAGGGTATAGCCCTCCTGGCCCAGGACCAGGGCGCCCTCCAGGGCCTTCTGGTTCAGCTCCGGCAGGACCTGGGTCACCGGTTGGCCCAGCAGCTCCTCCGGCCGCCGCTCCAGCAGGTCGTAGCCCACCCGGTTGACCCGGTGGATGATGCCCTCCCGGTCCACCTGGAGGATGCCGCTGAAGATGTTGTCCAGCATGGTGGTCATCTCGGCGCTGTTGCGCTTTTCCAAGTCGATGGCGTAGCACACCCTGGCTGCGGTGTCCAGGGCCTCCTGCATGCTCTCGGCCCCGGAGGCCAGGAAGTAGCCGGGCAGGCCCAGGCCGTGGGCGTGGTCGCAGACCCGGGTGCCGCCGATCACCGCGTGGCAGCCGTCCGCCAGGGCCCGCTCCGTGGAGGAGATCAGCTCCTCCTGGCTGGCCGCCATATAGCGGCAGAAGGAGATGCCGAACAGGTCGTCGAACTGGCCGGTGTCCCGCACCATGTTGCCGAAGGTGACCAGCCCGATGCGGGGCTTTTCCACCCCCAGGTCCCGTTTCACCTGGAGGATGACCCGGCCCAGCTCCTGGGTGGTGACCCGCATCTCCACCAGGGGGACCTCCACCGTCTCCTTGACGATCCGGGCCTGGGTGCCCCGGGCGATGATCAGGTCGCAGCCCTGCTGCTCCAGTGCCCTGGCACGGCCCGCGATTTCCTCGGTTTTGATGTATTCCATGCACATGATGTTCAGCTTGGGATATTGGGCCGCCAGGGGGCGGGCAACCTCGCACATCTCCGGGAAGGGGAGCAGGAGGGCGACTTTCGCCATAATGAAATCATCCTTTCATCCGTGTTTCATTCTGAACTCATTTTACCGGGCCGCGGGGCGGCTTGTCAATCCAAACACAGACCGTCAGGAGGAACCATATGGGAATCAATGTGCAGATGCCTATCGGGGGAAATATGACCGATGAGGAGTTGGCCTTCATCCGGGAGATGGGGGTGGAGTGGGTGGACCTGAACGTGGACCGGCAGGGCTGCGGCTACGAGGCGCTGGCCGCACAGCAGCGGCGGCTGGCGTCCTTTGGGCTGAAGGTGGGCAGCGTCTCCTGCGGCCCCCTGCAAAAAAATCCCGCCATCGACCTGGGCTGGCCCGAGCGGGACGGGGAGATCGAAAACTTCGTGGACCATATCCGGGCGGCCGGCTGGGCGGGGGTCCCGGTGGTATCGGTGGCCTGGCAGCCCAACGGCATCCTCCGCACCGGCTGGGCTCCGGGGGCGCACACCAGGGGCGGCACCGCGGCCTACGCCGACATGGAGGAGATTTTGGCCCGCCCCGATGCCAACGGCCGGAGCTATACCGAGGCGGAGATTTGGGACAATTTCGCCCGCTTCCTGGAGCGGACGGTGCCCGTCTGTGAGGAGGCGGGGGTCCGCATGGCCCTCCATCCAAACGACCCCCCGGTGGCCCGGTTGGCAGGGGTGCCCAGCCTGATCTACAATACTGAGTGCTACCGCCGGGCCTTTGCCCTGGCTGGGGACAGCCCCGCCCTGGGCATGAAGCTTTGCGTGGGGTGCTGGCTGGAGGCGGGGGAGGCCTTCGGGGACCTGATGGCCGACATCCGGGAGTTCTGCGCCCGGGACAAGGTCCTGGTGGTCCACTTCCGCAACGTCTCCGCCCCCATGCCCTATTTCGAGGAGACTCTGGCCGAGGACGGCTACGCCGATATGTACGCCATCATGAAGCAGTTTGTGGCCTGCGGCTACGGCGGGTTCATGTCAGTGGACCACGCTTTCCGGGGCTACCCCTCGGTGGGGGGCGGCACGGCGGCCTTTGCCTATCCTACGGGTTATCTCAAAGGACTGCTTCACGCCGCCCAGCGGGAGCTGGCCGGATAGGAAAAGGACGTGTCCCTCTGGTGACACGTCCTTTTTGCTTATTTTGCCTTGTCGAAGGCCAGCAGGGCCGCGCCGAAGGCACCGGCCAGCTGGGCGTCGGGGTGGACCAGGACGGAGCATTTCAGCTCGGCCTCCATGGCCCGGACCACGCCCTGGTTCAGGGCCACGCCGCCGCTCATAGCCACCTGGAGCTCCACCCCGATGCGCAGGGCCAGGGCGGCCACCCGGCGGGCCACCGAGATGTGGATGCCCGCCGCGATGTCGGCCAGCGGCGCCCCGGCGGCCAGATGGGAGATGACCTCAGACTCGGCGAACACGGTGCACACGTTGCTAATGCTCACCGGCTGGGTACTCTGGGCGGACAGGCCGCCCAGCTCCCCGATGGGGACCCCCAGTACCCGGGCCATCACGTCCAGGAAGCGGCCGGTGCCGGCGGCGCACTTGTCGTTCATCACGAAGTTGTTGAGGCCGCCCCGCTCGCTGATGCGCAGGGCCTTGGCGTCCTGGCCGCCGATGTCGATGACGGTGCGGACCCCGGGCAGCAGGAAGGCCATACCCCGGCCGTGGCAGGAGACCTCGCTCATCTGGCTGTCCGCGCCGGGGAAGGTGAGGCGGCCGTAGCCGGTGACGGTGAGATGCGCCACGGCCTGCCGGGTGACACCCGCCTGGTCCAGAGCCTGGGTAAAGACCCGGTCTGGACCGGCGGTGCCGGTACCCAGGGGGACGACGGCCTTGGACAGGACACGCTGGCCGTCCTCCAGCAGGACGGCCTTGGAAGAGGTGGAACCCACGTCCACGCCCATTGTGATCATGGTCAAAACTCCTTTGTGCAGAGATAGCAGGTGGCTCTGAAAAGGAGCAAGTCCAATGCCAGCTTTTCGGCTGGAAATGGGGAGAAACCGGGCAGCGGGGCGGTGCAACTGGTGCAAGATTGCACCGATTGCACCGGGGGGCGGGGGCAAAACGCCGGTTTGCCGGGGTGGGGAATTGGCATTTCGATTGCAAGTCTCCAAGGAGGAGAGAGGAGGAGCGGTCCATGGAATATCTGAAAAACTTGCTGGACCTGGAGGGCATGATGTTTTTGATGATCCTGCTGGGAGTGCTGTGCGTCAAGTGCGGGATCATCACGGAAAAGGGGCGGGGGGAACTGACCGACCTCATCATCGACGTTATCTTCCCCTGTTATATCGTGGACTGCTTCGTCCGGAACATCGGGGCCTTTTCCGCGGGGGGCGTGGCCAGCGTGGTGGCGGCGTCCCTGATCCTCCAGGGGGCCACCATCCTGCTCAGCCGCTTCCTCTACCCCAAGGTGGAACCCCGGCGGCGGACCATCCTGCAGTACACCATCATCGTGTCCAACTCCGGGTTTTTGGGCTTCCCTCTGGTGGGGAGCATCTTCGGGCCCCAGGGGATGATCTACGCCTCCATCTTTTTGATTTTTCAGCGCATCAACAACTTTTCCGTGGGCATCTCCTACTTCACATCCGCCCAGCGCAAGGGGCTGGTCCGGCGGACCCTGACCCACCCCTGCATCGCCAGTACGCTCATCGGGGTGGCCGTCATGCTGCTGGAGTGGCACCCGCCGGAGCTGCTGGGCAAGACCCTGTCCAGCATCGGGGCCTGCTCCACGCCCCTTTCCATGATGCTCATCGGCATGGTGCTGGCGGGGGCCAAGTCGGGCAAGTTCTGCGACAGGCTCATCGCCAGCTATTCTGTGCTGCGGCTGGTGCTGATCCCGGCGGGGATGTTCCTGGTGTGCCGCCTGCTGGGGATGGACACGGTCCTCACCGGCACGGCGGTGCTGCTGGCCGGGATGCCGGCGGGGACCCTGTCGGTAATGCTGGGGGACAAGTACGGCGGCGACGCCCCCTTCGCCAGCCGACTGGTCATCTTCACCACCCTGGTGTCCCTGGTGACCATCCCCCTGTGGTGTTTGGCCTGCGTCTATCTGGTGTAAAAAATCTCGAAGAGCAATTTTTTACACGCGTGTCCCCGGCACAGCCGGGGCACGCGTAGATTTCAAGTCCGTTGGTCGCACAGCGGCCAACATGGACATTTTTATAGATTGCCTCCGTCAATCTATAAAAGAGGGGAGAGAAAAACATGATAACGGCGGAAGAAGCGGTGGTCCGCAGCTTTTTGACAAGCCGGCTGGAGCGGCACCCCCGCTCCCAGGCGGTGTGCGACTTCGACCGGGGGGAGCGGTACACATACGGCGACTTGGCCCGGCGGGCCAATGGCCTGGCCAACGCCCTGGTGAAGGGCTTCGGGGTCCGAAAGGGGGACCGGGTGGGCATCATCGCCCCCAACGACATGGTCTACATCGACCTCTTTTACGCCACAGCCAAGACCGGGGCCATCACCACGGCCTACAACGGCATGATGGGTTTGGACGAGCTGGCCGGGCTGGTGCGGAACGAGAGTCCGAGGGTGGTCTTTTACGACCCGGCCTATGCGGAGAAGATTCTGGTCCTCCGGGGGATGGAGGGAGTGGCGGTGCAGGAGTGGGTCCCTCTGGGGGAGACCTACAAAGCCCTGCTGGAGCGGGACGGGAGCGAGGCCCCCTTCGTGCCCCTGGGACTGGAGGACATCCTCATCCTCATGCACACCGGCGGCACCACGGGGCAGCCCAAGGGGGCCATGCTGTCGGCCCGGGCGGTGATGTGCAACGCCGCGGGGCAGCAGAACACCTACGGCCTGAACCAGAGCGACGTGATGTTCGGCTACCTGCCCTTTTTCCACACCGCCACCTGGCACACCATCGTCATGCCCCTGCTCTACGCCGGGGGGCGGCTGGTCTTTGCCCGGAAGTTCCACGCCGAGCAGACCTTCGACGTCATCGAGCGGGAAAAGCCCACCATGATTTGGGGGGTGCCCACGGTCTATCGGCGGCTGGCGGAGCACCCCCGGTTCCGGGATGCCGACTTTTCCAACATCACCCGCTGCCGCTGCGGGGCCGCGCCCCCGCCTCTGTACCTAATGGAGCGGTACTGGGCCAAGGGGGTCCAGTTCTGTAACGGCTACGGCATGACCGAGACCGGGCCGGGGAACCTGGCCATGCCCGTAGGGGAGATGACCCTGGAGGAGATTCGGGCCAAGCGGACCTCCTGCGGCAGGCTGATGATCTACAACGAGGCCCGCATCGTGGACGGGGAGGGCCGGGAGGTGCCCGTGGGGACTGAGGGGGAACTGCTGCTGCGGGGCGGCGTCCTCTTCTCCGGCTACTGGAACGACGCCGCGGCCACCCGCGCCGCCATGCCAGACGGCTGGATGCACACCGGCGATGTGGCCCGGGTGGATGAGGACGGGTTTTACTACGTGGTGGGCCGGAAGAAGAACATGTACATCACCTGTGGGGAGAACATCTTCCCCGCCGAGGTGGAGGGAGCCCTGCTCTGCCACCCCGGCGTGAAGGACGTATGCGTCATCGGCGTCCCCGACCCCGACCGGGGGGAGGTGGGGAAGGCCGTGGTGGTCCTCCGGGAGGGGGCGGCCGTGAGGGCGGAAGAGCTGAGGGCCTTCGCGGCGGAACGGCTGCCCAGCATCAAGCGGCCCCGGTATTACGTCTTTGCCGACGAGATCCCCAAGAGCAGTCTGGGGAAGATGAGACTGGACTGGATGAGGGAGAAGTACGGAAGTGCCGGGGAATAGGGATGCCCGCCCACGGGCGGGGACGGGGATTTGGAGCGGCCCCCTTCCGGGGGCGTCGCCTCCGGCCGGGGTCCTCTTTCTCGTTTGAGAAAGAGGACGGAAAGAAAACCAGGGCTTCGGCCCTGGACCTATTGAGAGGCGCCAACGGGGCATGGTGGTTGAGACCGGCTAGAGGTGACAAGCCTGCCTTTCCGCGTTTGCCCCGGCCGTTACGGCCTAACTGTTTGCACATTGATACCCATTACGTTGGCGCGGCGCGCCTAGCATGGCGATGCCCGGCAGGGCTGTCTCTCATCGGTGGGGCGCGACGACCCGGCGCGCCAACGTTGAGGGCTTGCGGTCAACGGGGGAACGGGCCGCCGGGGTCGGCGGCCCCTACGGTATGTCCAAAGGTCTCTTGTAGGGGCCGCCCACTGGGCGGCCCGTGCCGGCTGACAATGGGCAAAAGGCCGATTCAAAAACGTACAATCCAATGGCGGCCCGTTTGCACCAATCAAAACGCAACTACTCCCAAGTTTTGCCCGGTCA
>UQGJ01000024.1 GCA_900540545.1 uncultured Eubacteriales bacterium | reverse complement strand
CCCCCATGCGCTGGCGCGGCGCGCCTAGCATGGCAATGCCCGGCAAGGCGGGTGCGCAACGGCGGGCGGCCCAAGGCCGCCCCTACATGGTCACAGCCATGCAACGACTTCTTACAAAACTACAAGCCCTTGTAGGGGCGGCCCTTGCGGCCGCCCGCGCCGACCCCCAACGGGCAGAAGGCCGATTCAAAAACGCTACGACCAATGGCGGCTTGTTTGCACCGATAAAAACGTAACAACTCACAAATCTTGCCAGGTCATATGCCGAGGGGCGGCAGCCGGAGTTGTTCTAGCGCAGGCCGATACGAGCTGCAACCGCTTTCTGGTTTTGCCAGCCCCCAACACCCGTACCGCCGCCCGGACGTACCCCGGGGTCCAGGGGGCGGCGGATAGGGCCACTTGTGTGGCCCGTAGCCGCCCCCTGGTTTTCTTTCGGTTCCTTTCTCAAAGGAGAAAGGAACGCCCCCGGCAGGGCCACGACCCTGCCATATAAAAGCGGCCCGTCTCTCTCCGAGACGGGCCGCTTTGGGTTTGGGTCGATGCAATCAGCCGCCCTGGCCGGTGGTACCGGCGGCTTTGGCGGTGAAGGAGATAACGCCGTCAGCCTCGGTGGCGGTGATGCCCAGCAGGTCGTTCAGGCTCTGAGCGGTGACGTAGTAGTGGCCGCTGATGAGGGAGGCGTCCACAGCCACGGCAGTGCCGTCCACGCTCATCTGGATGGAGCCGGTGACGCCCTTCACGTCCCCGACGGGCATGGACAGGGCTTCGTCGGCGTACTCGCCGCCCTTGGTGATGGTGACGAGGCCGTCGCTCCAGGTCACGTTGAAGGCGGAGTCGGTGCCCTTCAGGATGGTGGCCAGGTCGCGGAGGCGGTAGTAGTGGGTGCCAGCGTCGTCGGTGGTGACGGCGGCGGAGTTCAGCAGGCCGTCCACCACCACGTTGTTCTTCTCGTTGACGTTGATGCTCTTGTTATAGGGGGTGGCCAGCTCGCCGTCATTGACCTTGGCGATGAGGGCCTGGCCCACGGGGCAGTCGGGCTGGAGGTCGATGCCGGTGATTTTCCAGTTGTTGTCCACCACGGGGTCCACGGGGTCATGCTCGGCCAGATAGGCTACGATCATGTCGCGGACGGAGGCGGAGGACTCCCAGTCCTTCTCGCCGGAGATGATGCCGGCGGTCTTGAGGCCGGAGAAGCGGTAGTCGTTGACGCAGAGGGTCAGCTCAGCATCATCGGCCAGGGGTTCGCCCTTAAACATCACGTTCTCGATGCGCGCCCCGGCGGGCTTGGAGAGGTTGACCTCGTAATCCAGGCCGATGAAGTGGTCGTGGAGGTAGCCGGGCTTGGCGGGGTTGAAGGAGATGGTCACGTCGCCGGGGACCCACTGGTTCCAGCACTCGGCGGCCCACTCCATGTACGCCTTCATCTCCGCGCCAGAGACCTTCACGGTGTAGAGGACGTTGGGGTACTTGTAGATGTCGAACACGTTGCCGTAGTTCAAATCGCCCTTTTTCAGGTCGCTGGTATCCTTGAACAGGGCCACGGCGGTGACGTCGGCGCCGGAGTTCTCCAGCTGGACGGCGCCGATGAGGTCGATGACGGCGGTGTCCATGACCCGGCCGGCGGGGATACCCTTGACTTCGTTGGCGGGCTGGAAGTCGGCGGAGGCGTGGCCCAGGACGTTGTCCTGGATGAAGGAGACGGTCTCCTCCTGGGCCTTCTTCACGGCGGGCACGTCCCGCAGGCCCTGGTCGGGTTCCACGTCCTTCATGGAGACGGTCTCCACGGTGGCGGCGGTGATGTTCTTGTCCTTGTCCAGGGTGAGGTCGTAGCGGACCACCTCACCGGCGTTGTTCTTGGTCTCGCCCATGGGGACGGGGCCGTCGTTGTTGATGTAGGTGGTGTGGGTGTGACCCATCTGGAGGATGTCCACCTCGGGATTCATCTCCAGGATGGTCTTGGCGGCGTCGGAGCCGTCGGTGGAGTACTCGGCCTCATAGCCGGCGTGGGCGCAGACCATGATGACGTCGGCCTTGCCGCCGATGTCCTTGATGGCGTCGGCCACGGCGTCGGCCATGGACTCGAACTTCAGGTCGGCCACGCCCTGCTTGGTGCCGTCCCAGCGGGGGATGTTGGGGGTGTCCACGCCGATGATGGCCACCTTCACGCCGCCGCGCTCCACGATGGTGTAGGCGTTGCCGGTGAGGAGGGTGCCGTCGGCGTTCTTGATGTTGGCGGCCAGGACGGGGGCATTGGACTGGGCCATGATGCCCTTGAGGTTGTCCACGCCCCAATTGAACTCATGGTTGCCCAGGGTCCAGGCGTCGTACTCCATGTAGTTCATGGCGGCGGGGACGGGGTGGTCCTTCTGGCCTTTGCTGTAAAGGTCGTCGGTCATGATGGTGCCCTGGATGGTGTCGCCCGCGTCCACCAGGATGGTGTTGGGGTTCTCCTTGCGGACCTGGGTGACGTAGGTGGAGATGCGGGCGAGGCCGTCGGCGGAGGACTCTTTCATGTCCTCGTAGGAGTAGCCCCAGATGTTGCCGTGGGTGTCGCTGGTGCCGAGGATGGTGAGTTGGATGTCGCCGTCGGCGGCGAAGGCGGCGGCGGGCAGCAGAGCCAGCACCATGACCATCGCCAGCAGGACCGACAGGAACTTTTTGCCGTGCTTCATGAGTATCCCTTCCTTCCAAAAAGATAATGCTATCCTACCACTTTATGGACGAAATTACAAGAAATCCGCCCCGGTTTTCGGGGCGGATCTCAAAGATTTTACAGGGACTTTGCGGGGACTTGATCCGCGGCCTTCCGCAGACATAGGAAAAAGAGGACCAGCCCCACGCCGGTGAGGATGTGGCCGAGGCCCGCAAGGCCGGAGAGGGCGGCGTTCAGGCCGGGTTGGAGCGGGAACGCCTTGACCTGGACCACGCCACGGAGGGCCAGCATGAGACTGGTGAGGACCACGCCGGGGTGGTAGACCCGCTGGAAGGGCTTCCAGAGCTTCTGTTCCTCCAGAGGCAGGCGGGCGGCGAAAAGGGCTGCCAGCAAAAAGACCACCATACCCAGCAGGAACAGATGAGTGTGGACGAAGGCCAGGGCCGTCCGGCCCTGGAAGCCGGAAAACTTGGTGAACTCCCGGTAAAAGACCCCGCCGACCATGGCGGCTATGGCGTAACCGAAGGCGATGTTGATGTATTTTTTCATGGGGACCCTCCTATCTGAACGATGTTCATTATAAAGGAGGGAGTCCTAGCTGTCAAGTGGGAATTGCGGACGGAGAATCCGGGCAGCCAGGTTTTTACTGGGGGTGCTCGGCCAGCCACTTGACGGCGTAGGAGCAGGTGGCGGCGATGGGGTGGCCCTCGGCCTTCAGGCGGGCCACGGCGGCCTCCACCAGCTTTCCGGCCACGCCCTGGCCCCGGAGGGAGCCGTCCACGAAGGTGTGGTCCAGGACCATGGCCCCACCAGGGTCAGGGTGGAAGGTGATTTCGGCGGTGAGACGGCCTTCGCCGTCGGTGAGGAAGATGCGGTCGGGACCCTGTTGGAATTCCATAGGGCAGGCCTCCTTTGTATTGTTTTCCCTATTATATCACTGGGTGCAAGGGGCTTCCACCACCATGAAGCGGTTTTTGCCCTTGCGCTTGGCGTCGTAGAGGGCGGTGTCGGCCAAATCGAAGAGGATGCCCAGGTTCATGCCGCCCCGGGCCGTTACCGCGCCGATGCTGCACTGGAAGGGGCGGTCCTCCTTGCGGCGGCAGCGCAGGGCCCGGTAGAAGCTTCGCAGGGCGGCGGGGACCTCCTCCGGGGGCGTGGCCCGGAGCAGGACCATGAACTCGTCCCCGCCATACCGGCCGCAGATGGCCTTGGGGCCGAAGCTGTCCACCATGGCGGCGGAGAAAGCCTGGAGGACCTGGTCGCCGTAGGTGTGGCCGAAACGGTCGTTGATGCACTTGAAGTCGTCCAGGTCCAGCACCAGCAGGGCGTAGGGGACTTGGCGGCCCACCTCGGCCAGATAGGCCCGGGCGTCCTCCCGGAAGCCGTCCTTGTTCAGCAGGCCGGTCATGGGCTCCCGGCGGCTCTTCTCGGTGAGCAGGCGGCAGCGCTCGGCCAGCTCCCGCTCCGTGCGGCGCAGGTCGGTGAGGTCCAGGAACCAGCACTGGAGATAAGGCTCCTCCGGCCCCTGGGCCAGCCCGGCGCAGAGGGTGACCCACACCGGCGGGCCGTCCCGGCGGACCAGGCGGCACTCGATGCGGACCCGGCCCTCTACGGGTATCAATTGCTTCATGGCCTTGGAGACGCAGGGGAGGTCCCCGGGCAGGACCAGCCCGGCCAGGTACTCAACAGCCGCGCAGAGCTGTGGCCCACCGTCGTAGCCCAACAGCTCGGCCAGTCCGCCGCTGGCCGAGAGCAGCCGCCGGTCGGACAGATGGACGGCGGCTTGGCCGCCGGGCAGGATGTCGCTGGCGGCGGGATAGATATGTACCGTAGAGAGGGAGGACAGCTCCAACGCAGCTCATTCCTTTTTCTGTGAGATGCGTTTCATTATAACATACAGAATTTGGAAAACGAAAGCAAATGCCGTCGAAGCTGGTGACTGCAAACTGGGGAGGCGGTTGACGTTTCCCGGGAATGTCACTGTGACGCGCCTACCGGCCCTGCGGGGCGACCTCCCCCATTCTTTCAGAATAGGGGAGGCAGGAGACGGGGGAGAGGGGAAAGGACACCAGGGCGGTGAAGCGGTCGGCGTCGGTCTCCACGCGGAAGGAGCCGCCGCAGGCGGCGGTGAAGCTGCTGGCGATGGCCAGGCCCAGGCCGCTGCCGCCATCTGTGCGGCTGGCGTCCCCCCGGACAAAGCGGGCGGTCAGGTCCACGCCGGAGGGCAGCTCATCCCGGGAGACGTTTTTGACGGCGGCCTCCGCGCCGGTCTCAGAGGCGGTGAGGACCACATAGACCCGGGAGCCGGGGAGGGAGTACTGCAGGGCGTTCTGGAAGAGGTTTTGAAAGACCCGGTAGAGCCGGTCCCCGTCGGCCTGGATGAACACCGGCTTGCGGGGCAGGTCCACCTTGAAGGTGAGGCCGCTGGCGTCCACGGCCTCGGCCATGTCGGCCAGGGTCTGGTCGATGAGCTTGCCGAAGTCCAGCCGCTCCGGGGCCACGGGCAGGGCGCCGGAGGCGGCCTTGCTGACCTCGAACACGTCCTGGACCATGGCCTTCAGCCGCTGGGCCTTCTCGTCCAGGATACGCACGTAGTCCTTTACGTGGTCGGGCAGGTCCTCCTCCTGCTTGAGCAGCTCGGTGTAGCTGATAATGGAGGTGAGGGGGGTCTTGAGGTCGTGGGAGACGTTGGAGATCAGCTCGATTTTCATCCGCTCGCTCTGCATCTGGTCGTCCAGGGCGGCCCGGAGGCCGGACTGGATGCCGGATAGGGCCAGGTCGGTCTCCCGCAGGCCGGAGTCCTCCGGCAGGGCGGGGGCGGAGGACAGGTCCCCGGCCCGGACGGCGTCGATGCGGGCGGAGAGGGCCTCCACCTCCCGGGCGAAGCGCTGAATATAGTTGAGATACCACAGCAGAGGGAGAAGAAGGAAGGCTACGACGGCGGCGGCCGCCAGGAGGGGGAGAAGGAAAAAAGATATGCCCTGCAGGGAGAACCCAAAGACCCGAAGCAGCCATAGCCCCGCCAGGGCCGCCAGCGGGAGAAGGCCCGCCAAGGCCAGCAGGCCCCGGCGGAACAGCCGACCGCGGGAGGGGAGGCCCGCCTCGGCAGCCTGCCAGCGGGCGGCCAGGACGGCCGATGCGCTGTGGCGCCAGGGTTTGTCCCCGTAGCGGCAGTCGTTGACGAAGAGGTAGCAAAGCCAGAAGCCAATCAGCAGGTAGTTGACGCCGTCCAGGGAGTGGCGGAACGGGCCCGAACATCCGCAGGAGACGCCCACCAGCAGGGCCAGGAGCTTGCACTCGAACCAGACCTTTCCCGTCCACCGAGCCAGCCACCGGTCCCCGTCGGCCTTGCTCTTGCGCAGAAACAGGTAGCACACGAAGAGGGCCAGACCCAGAAGCAGGGTGGCGGCCTTGAGGATACTCCGATGGCGGATGACGCGCAGGGGGTCGACCACGTTATAAAAGAGGACCCCGGTTTTGGGGGCGTCCTTGGCGGCCAGCCAGATGTCCGTGCCGGCATCCTCCTCGGTCAGGGGGTAGTTGTTGCCGGGGAGATACCAGCCGGACAGGTCCACGGGAGCGCCGTGGGGCGCGGGGGACATGGACTCCACCGGCTTGCCGGACGAATCCGCTTTGAAGGCGGTGACGGCCTTGCCGTTGAAGTGCATTTGAAACCCGTACCCCGGCACGTCGTCCCCATCCAGGGGCTGGGGGGCGTTGCTGTATAGGAGGACTCCGTTTTTTCGCACGGTGTAGAGGACGCTGGCATCATCCTTCAGGTTCTTATGCATCTCGGCCGGCGTCACGGCCCGCCCCTGGTAGGACGGGAGAAAAGAGGTGAGCCGGTCCGTCATGACGGCCTGAAAGTACGCGGTGTCCCGCCAGTCCGATCGAAAGGCGTCCCGTAGGCCAACGCTGAAGAACTGGCCGGAGGCCAGAATCAGGCCCAGACTCACCAGCAGCAGGCTGACCCCCAGGGCGAAGGGGAGCCAGCTAATCCATTTTTTCCATTTTGTACCCAATTCCCCACACCACCTTAATATATTCCGGCTGCTTGGGATTCAGCTCGATCTTCTCCCGGATGCGGCGGATGTGGACCATCACCGTGTTCTCGGGGGAGAAGCACTCCCCCTCCCATACTCGGCGGTAGATCTCCTCCGCGGGGAAGATGCGGCCCGGATTGCGCAGAAAGAGGTCCATGATCCTGGTCTCCGTGGCGGTGAGCTTGACGGGCTCCCCGTCGGCCTTCAGCACCAGGTCGGTGGGGCTGTACGTCAGCCGCCCGTTGACGATTTCGCCGCTCTTGGCCTCGGCGTGGACATCCCCCAGGCTGGTGTACCGCCGGAGCTGGCTGCGGACCCGGGCCACTAGCTCCTGGGGGTCGTAGGGCTTGGCGATATAGTCGTCGGCCCCCATGGACAGGCCCAGCACCTTGTCGGTGGCCTCGCTCTTGGCGGACAGGACGATGACGGGCAGATTGCGCTTCTCCCGCAGCTTCATCACGGCGGACAGCCCGTCCAGACGGGGCATCATCACGTCGATGAGAAGCAGCCGGACCGCCGGGTCCATGGCACGGTCCAGGGCCTCCAGGCCGTCGTAGGCCCGCAGGACCCGGTAGCCCTCCTTTTCCAGCAGGATGGCGATGGCCCCTACGATTTCCCGGTCGTCGTCCACCACGAGAATGGTCTCTTCCATGTGCGTTTCCTCCCTTAGCCTGGGTCCAGTATAGCCAGCAGGGCTTACAAAATCGATGGCGAAATTCTTACAGAGTCCTTACGAATGGGGGCGGCCGCCCGCCGTCCGGCGAAAATGGAAAAAGGCCGCGAGCGCTGGTGCGCCCGCGGCCTTTGTGCCGTTGAAACAGTTACAGCGCCGCGGCGGCGGGGCGGCGGCCGGAGATGACGGCCCGGTCCCGGATGACCTGGTGGACCTGGTGGTAGGTCTCGGCCCTGCCCTGGTCCAGCAGGTGGCGCAGGCGGTCCTGGAGGACGGCGTCCCCCTGGATGTGGGCCACCAGGGCGGGGGAGTAGCGGCTGCCCGCCCCCTCCGCCAGCTCGGCCAGGACCTGGTCGAAGGTCTTGGCCACGGTGTAGCTGCGCCCCAGGTGGTCGGTGGCGGCGTCCAGGGTGTCGCTGATGGTGATGAGGTCGATGAATATCTTGATGGGGGAGGCAGTGTTGTCGAAGGAATCTGGGTAGCCGTATCTGCCGTCCCAGCTCTTGTGGTGGCCCAGGGCGATGTCCGCGTAGACGGAGAACCGGGGCAGGCTGGCCAGCAGCTCGCCGCCGGTGCGGGCGTGGTACTGGACCACGTCGTACCCCGGCCGGGTGATTTGTCGGTACTGGGTATTGACCACGTTGGGGCACAGCAGCTTGCCCAGGTCGTGGAGCAGGGCGCCGGTGTAGAGGAAGTCCAGAAATTCCTCCCGGCGGGCCTGGACCGCTCCGGGGGAGGCGGCCCCCAGCTGGCCCACAAAGAGGGCGGGGGCCCGGTCGATGACGTTGGCGGCGATGGCCTCGGTGAGCCGGCCCACCATGAGGGAGTGGACCGCCGTCTGGGGCTGGCGGAACACGGCCAGCCGCAGCAGGGCGGACAGCAGGTCCTGGCGGTGGTCCAGCCGGGCCAGGGAGCGGAGGATATAGCAGTAGATGTAGGAACTGGAGACGAAGTTGAGGTAGGGGGAGAAGGGGAGCCGGGAGAAGTAGTTGAGGAACAGCTCCAGCGCCCCGTAATAGGCCTCCGGCGGGCGGTCCAGACCGCCCAGCACCGTCTCCGCCGCCTGGTAGACGGCCCGGACCGTGTCCGGGATGGTCAGGTCCTGGAGGTCGTAGAAGATGGCCTCCCGCCGGGCCAGCTCGGCCAGGGCGTCGGTGAGGAACTGGGTCAGCGCCCCGTCGGAGCACTCCCCCAGCAGCCGCCGGGACATGCGCTGGGCCAGCTCGGCGCCGATATAGCGGTAGGTGTCCCCCCGAATTTCGATGGTGGCGGGGAGGCGGTCGGCGGACTGACGCATCAGCTCCGCCTGCTCCCTGGAGCACTCGCCGGGGGAGAGGGTCAGGGCGGCGAAGGCTAGGTAGCGGTCGAAGGGGGGCAGGGTCCGGTTGAACTCGAAGTTCAGGTCGGCGTCCAGCACCTGGGCCTCCGCCCAGGCGGCGCTGCGGTAGAGGTCCAGGAACAGGTCCACCAGGGGCCGGACCGGCTGGCGGTGCATGGCCAGACCGGCCTGGAGCAGGTCCAGAGCCACGTCATAGATGGTCAGGCCCATGCTCCGCTCCTCCTGGTCCAGGTACTCGAAGCATCGCTCATAGACGGCCCGGGCCTTTTGGCAGTAAACCCAGGTGACATTCCCGGTGTGCATGGGGTCCAGCAGCAGGTTGCACACCGCCTGGACGGTCCAGCACTTCATCAGCGCGATCTCGTCGCCGCTGGGGGTGAAGTAGTCCTCCAGGGAGCGTATCACGGTGCAGAGGACCTCCGGGTCCTCCAGATGGGTGGCGCTGCGGAAGAGCTGGTCCAGCAGGGGGCGGGCCACCGGCTCCACCCAGCGCCCCGGCGACTCGGTGAACCAGCGGATGTGCTGGTCCAGCAGGGCCTCGGCCTTGATATAGGTCTGTCGGGTCTGGGTGGAGTGGTGGATGTACTGCCGCACCCAGGTGCCCAGGGGGGCGCTGCTGCGGGACAGGGCGTAGCTGTCATCCGACAGGGAGCGGATGATGGAGTCGTATTCCAAAATAAAGCGGGACCACTCCCAGCGGGTGGTGTAGCCGTGTTCGCCGCAGGGCGTCTGATAGACCGCCAAGAATAGGACCCCTTTCCCGTCAAATGGTCCGATGGACCGCCGCTGGTCAGTGTGCCGGTTCCGCCAGGACTTCCCCCAGCCGCCCCACGGCCCGCTCCAGGGCCGCCGCGTCCAGCCGGGCGTAGCCCATGACCAGGGTGGTCCGGGCCGCCTCCGGCGGCGGGGTGAGATAGTAAGCCGACAGGGGGTAGAGGCCCAGTCCGGCCTCTCCAGCCCGCCGGACCAGGGCCTCGCCGTCCAGTCCGGCCGGGAGGCGCAGCAGCATGTGCAATCCGGCCTCGCCGCCGGAGAGAGCGCCGGGGATGCCCACCGCCCGGACGCAGGCCGTCAGGGCGTCCCGCCGGGTCCGGTACTCCACCCGCATCCGGGCGATGTGCCGCTCAAAGTGCCCCCCGTCCAAAAAGCGGGCCAGGGTGTGCTGCTCGAAGGAGGGGACGGTGGAGGAATAGAAAAGGAAGTCTCGCCGGTACCGCTCCAGCAGGTGGGGGGGCAGGACCAGAAAACCGATGCGCAGGGAGGGGGCCAGACTCTGGGCGAAGGTGCTCAGATAGACCACCCGGCCGCTGTTGTCCAGGCTCTGAAGGGCGGGGATGGGGCGGCCGGAGAAGCGGAACTCGCTGTCGTAGTCGTCCTCGATGATATAGCGGTCCGGGGCCTCGGCGGCCCAGGAGAGCAGCTCCTGGCGGCGCTTTACGGGCATGACGATGCCCAGGGGGAAGTGGTGGGAGGGGGTCACGTGGGCCACCCGGGCCCCGGACCAACGCAGGGCGTCCACCCGCAGCCCCTGTTCGTCCAGGGGGATGGGGCAGACCAGGGCCCCCTGGTGGGCCAAAATCTGGTGGACCTTGGGATAGCCGGGGTCCTCCACGGCGTAGCCCCCCTCCCGGCCCAAAAGCTGGAAGAGAAGGCCCGTCAGGTATTCCGAACCGGCCCCCACCACCACCTGCTCCGGCGCGGCGGTGATGCCCCGGAAGTCGTGGAGGTAGCGGGCGATGGCGCGCTGCAGCTCCGGCACCCCCTGGGGAGGGATGGGGGAGAGCAGGCGGCTGTCCTCCCGAGTCAGGACCTGGCGCATGAGCCGGGCCCAGGTGGCGAAGGGGAAGCGGCCGTCGTCCACCGCGCCGGTGGAGAAGTCGTATTCCGCCCGCCGGACCTCCGGCTGGGCCGGGGCGGCGGGAGCCGGGGCTGGGAGGGCCGGGGCGGCGGGCTCCAGGGGCTGGACGAAATAGCCCCGCTTGGCCTCGGCGCGGAGATAGCCCTCGGCCAGAAGCTGGCCGTAGGCCCCCTCCACCGTGGACAGGCTCACCTTCAGGTGGGCGCACAGCGCCCGCTTGGAGGGGAGCTTTTCTCCCGGCGCCAGGGCCCCGGAGCGGATGTCGGCCCGGATGCCCTGGTAGAGCTGTTCATATAGGGGGCGGCGGTCGCCGCCGTCCAGGGTCAGCGTCAGCATGGCGGCCTCCCGACGGTTGTGAGTGACATAATACTTTGTAAAAAATGGTAGTTACTATTATATCGCAAGTTGCCGAAAAAAGCAAATTGAAGTTCCAAAAGTCCCAATGAAGCGGAGTGCCTATTTTTGTTTTCGTAGATAATTAGAAATATGATATTATGGGAAAGAAAGTTTTTTGAAGAATATGTAAGAGAATTGGAGGGGTGGGTTGTTTCATAAATGAAGCCAGGAACGAGAAAGGAGAAAATCAATGGATAACGGTGCAAGGAGCTACCGCCGTTTCCTTGATGGTGATGATAACGGCATAGTCGAAGTAATCAGAGACTATAAAGACGGTTTGATGCTTTTCTTAAACCGATATGTCAATAACATACATATTGCAGAAGAACTGACAGAGGACACATTCTTTAAGCTGGTCACCAAAAAGCCGCGGTTTGTAGCAGAATACTCATTCAAGACTTGGCTATACACGATTGGACGAAATGTGGCGCTCAACTACCTAAAGCACAATGGCAGTATTGTCGAAACTCCCGTAGAAGAACTGAGAGACCTGTGTGCTGATGAATACAGCATAGAGTATTCCTATCTTCGCGAGGAACAAAAAGTTCAGTTGAACCATGCATTATCCCGGATACACTCGGAGTATGCGACAGTTTTGCACTTAAAATATTTTGAGGATATGGGAAATGACCAAATCGCCAAGGTGCTGAACAAGAACAAACGACAGGTAGAAAATATGCTCTATCAAGCAAAGCAGAGATTGAAAGCCAAACTGGAAAAGGAGGGCTTTATTTATGAAAGATTATAATGAGATGGCCGAAAGCGTATTAAATCGCAGAGATAAATATGTTGTTGAAAGGAAAAAGCAGCTGAAAAAGCGAACGACGGCCATTTCCTGCGTTTGCCTCTGCGCCTTGCTCGGGGTAGGCGCATGGAAGGGCGGTATGCTCAATGAGGTGCAGCCGCCCATCGATACCGAGCAGATTGAAAAATTTGGAAGTTCGCCCAACGCGCAAGAGGAACAGAAGAAGGAGTTTCAGAACGGCCTTTCTGGGGAGAATCAGATAAGCGGTGAGGATCCTGATGTATCATCTACTGTGATCGATGCGCCGGTACAGAACGAAGCTGATAATACTGGGGCGCTGGCTCACTTTGACGAGGTCTGGGGTGGCAGCTATTTGGACAACGCCGGACACTGGGTCGTTTGGCTAACAGAGGACACGCCCGAAAACCGTGCTGAAGTATTCAAACGGAACCCCAGTATTTCAGAAAGTGGTACTGAGTTTAAAACGGCTGATTTTTCCTTGGCCTATCTCACACAGTTGATGGCTGACATCAGCGAAGCGATGATGGATGGTCAACTTCCCTTTGTTACTTCTGCGTCTCTGCGAGAGGACTACAATCGTGTTGAAGTCAATATGACAGCCGAAAGTGCAGATTTCATCGCAAAGGTGCAATCTTTCGATACGCTCGGTGGCGCAATCGAGTTTAAGTACGGCGCCTCGACGGCGACCGAGGATATATTGACCGAGGACATATTAAAAGAGCCCATCGCATAACGTCCACCAAAGGGCTGCCCCTCCGTTGGGGCAGCCCCTTCTTTGAGGGCAATGCCCTCCGCCTGGTCCTTCTGAGGAACAGCCAAAGGGGGCGCGCTGCCCCTTTCCGCAGCGCGCCCCCTTTGGCTTGCCCATATTCAATCCGTCTTTTCTTCCGCGTCAAACGGATTTACATGGATCATGATATGCTTGATGTCGGGGAAGGCCGTTTCCACGCTGTTATGCACCTGCTCGGCGACCGCATGGCCCTCCCGCAGAGGCTTGTCGCCGTCCACCTCGATTTCCAGATCCATGTAGACCTTATTGCCGAACATCCGGGTGTGGAGCATATCGATGCGTACGACCTCCGGCTGCTGTTCGATAAACTGGCGCAGCTCGGTCTCATAGGCCTCGTCGCAGGCGGTGTCCAGCATTTTGGAGATGGCGTCCTTCAGAATATCATAGGATACCTTTAAGATGAACAGGCAGATGATGACGCTCGCCACGCTGTCCAACACGGGGAAGCCGAGCATGGCGCCGCCGATGCCGATCAGGGAGCCAATGGAGGAAAATGCGTCGGAGCGGTGATGCCAGGCGTCGGCCATAAAGGCGGGGGAATTGATTTTTCTGGCATAGTAGCGGGTGTACCAGAACATGGACTCCTTCACGACTATGGACACGATGGCTGCGGCCAGGGCGATGGCGCCGGGGACTGCCAGGGCATCGTAGCCGCAGGAGAAAATGTTTTTCAAGCACACCGCGCCGATGCCCAGCCCGGTGAGCAGCAGGATGACCCCCAGCACCAGGGAGGCCACACATTCAAACCGCTCGTGGCCGTATGGATGGGCGGCATCCGACGGCTTTTTGGACAGCCGCACCCCCAAAAAGGCGATGAACGTGGCGAACACGTCGGAGAGGGAGTGGATGGCGTCCGAAACCATGGCCCCGGAGTGGCCGGCGATGCCGGCGGTGAGCTTGAAGCCCGATAACGCCACATTTCCGATGATGCCCACGAGGGACAGCTTTCGGACGATTCGGGTCTCCTCCGCCGCCGAAGGGGCGGGGGATGCGGTGGTTTGGGTCACGTTGTTGGCTGTCATAAAAGAATTCTCCTTTGTCCGCGTAAGCGGGAATGATAAATTCTCTTATTCGCACCTCATTCAGAGAGCGTCGGTTCCAAAAGGGTAAAAAAATGCACACCCATGGAACATACTACTGTCCCACAGATGCGCTTGACGCACTCTGCTGCCGCTTGACGCGGCCCGGCCCCATGACCTTGACGGTTCATCGCCTGCTCAGTTCGTACTGTTGATCTCGCATTCCCGAAAGAATGTAATGCAGTGCAAAGAGTATTTATAGTTTACACGATATGTTATGCGGTTGTCAACCGTCTTGTGACGGAATGGTGAGCCGGGCCGGTTGCTTTTTCCGGCGGGCGTAGTATAATGGTCCCACCAATCAATACAGCAGGAGGGAAGCACCTATGAACATCGTTTTGCTGGAATCCCTGGGCGTGCCGGAGGACGTTTTGAACGCCTGCGCCAAGCCCCTCATTGATGGGGGCCACACCTTTGCCGCCTATCCCAGGGACCCGGACCCCCAGGTCCAAATCGAGCGGGCCAGGGAGGCCGACGTCATCATGCTCGCCAACATGCCCCTATCCGGGGAGGTCATCCGGGCCTGCCCCAACCTGAAATTTATCGACGTGGCCTTCACCGGGGTGGACCACGTGGACCTGGCCGCCGCCGGGGAAAAGGGGGTCAAGGTCTCCAATGCCGCCGGGTACTCCACCCAGGCGGTGGCCGAGCTGTCTGTGTGCCTCATGCTCTCTTTGCTCCGCAACGTCCCCCAGGTGGAGGACCGCTGCCGGGCGGGCGGGACCAAGGACGGGCTGGTGGGCCGCGAGCTGGGGGGCAAGACCGTAGGCATCGTAGGGGCCGGGGCCATCGGGCTACGGACCGCCGCGCTGTGCCGGGCCTTCGGCTGCAAGGTGCTGGCCTACAAGCGCCACGTCCGGGGAGACGAGCCAGACTGGCTGGAGTGCGTTGGCCTGGACGAGCTGCTCTCCCGGTCGGACATCGTCTCCCTCCACTGCCCCCTCAACGAGGATTCCAGGGGCCTCATCAACCGTGACTCCATTGCCAAAATGAAGCCGGGGGCCCTCCTCATCAACGCCGCCCGGGGCCCGGTGGTGGATTCCCAGGCCCTGGCCGACGCCCTGAACAGCGGCTATCTGGGGGGCGCGGGCATCGATGTGTTCGAGACCGAGCCGCCCCTGGACCCCGCTCACCCCCTGCTTCACAGCAGGAACACCATCGTCACCCCCCACGTGGCCTTCGCCTCTGCGGAGTCCATGGAGGCCCGGTGCAAAATCGTGTTTCAGAACATCCAAAAATGGATGGACGGGGCGCAGGTCAATGTGATTTTATAAAATAGAAGAGGCCGCCCCGCTTACACCAGCGGGGCGGCCTCTTTGATTCAACGGCTGCGGATGCGGTTGGTCAATTCGTCGAGCTTGTGCTGGGCGGCGCGGTCCGCAAAGGGATATTTGCGCTGATAGTCCAGTCCCACCGCGGCCAGCAGGGAGCCGGTACAGGAGGTGAGCGACAGGAGGAAAAAAGGGAGCAGCAGGTCCATATGATAGTTCTGGATGACCCACTGGCCCCGGTTTCGAATCAACTCCAGCAGCCCCGGCGGGAACGGGGCATCGGCGGTGTTGTGGGTGAGCAGCAGCAGCGCGAGGAAGAGAACGGTGCAGACCGCGAGGGTCAGGCTGAAAAAGCTGAGGAAGCGGAGAAAGATGTCTCTGGCCGTGGGTTCCTCGTCGTTGTCGGCGGGACCATCCGTTGCGGGATCCTCTTTTTCGGGCGGGACGGGGCGGGAATAGCCCTTAAAAAGCCTGGAGCGGAGCACTTTGAGGCTATAAGAGAGATTGGCGCGGCCATGAAGGACAAACCTGTGGAGCTGCGGATAGCAAAAGAAGAAGACTACCACCAGGAGATAGAGAAACAGGATGACGCCGAGTGTGGCGGCATCCCGCCGGCGGGTCTCGGGGGAGACCGCCAGCAGCAACAGCGAAAACAGAACGGAGACGAAGCAGAGCACCGCGTTCTGGAGCAGGGCGGCCAGCTTGGACACGTCGTTGAAGGTCTCGTACCAGCCGGAGTACTTGCGCCGCTGGATGGAGACCCGCGCGGCGATGGTGGAGATGGAGACCATGAGCAGGAGGAGCAGATAGTTAAAATCGCTGTAAATCATAATGGTTTCCCCCTTGGACCTACGGGATCGCCCTCTTCGGATTCCGCGCCGGCCCCGGGAGCCCCGGAGTCAGGTCCAGGCGGTGCGGAAGGCGGAGGTGGGGGAAAGAGCTGAAAATCATCGCTCAAAAGGCTGCCCTGGAGCAATTCGGAGAAATTTTCGTTATGCCACATGAGAAGGCGGTTGTCCACCAGATAAAGCAGGGTGTCCTTCGGCAGGGTATCGCCGTAACCGGCGGGGAGGGAGGTCTTTGTGGGGTCGCTGGGGTCTGGGAATTCGGCCTCCAGCAGCCGGAGCAGCTCCGGGTAGGTGACGGGGCGGATCAGATGGATGAGCCGCAGGGTCTGGAAGAGGTCGGTCCGCTCCCAGCGTCCCTCAGTGATGGCGTTGTCCACGAGGTAGCCGAAGGAGTCCAGAGAGTCGGGGATATGGAAGATGTGGACCTGGCTGATGAACTGGTACATGATATCTTCGATTTTTCGGGATACGAAGCTCTGGATGCTGGCGGCGGTGTGGGGGATGTTCTGGGGGGACTGGGAGATGATCTCGCGCATACACAGGTAGGTGTAACAGTCCTCCAGCAGTTCCTCCCGGTTGCGGACGTCCTCCTTGTGGTTTTTGGCGTAGAGGATGGAGTCCCGCCGCTTGATGAGGGTGAAGGAGAGGATCAGGGAGAGCAGGTCGATGATTGCGGCCAGAATCAGGGAGAGCAGGGAGGAACCCCAATCCGGAGCGGAGAACTGGGCCAAATACCGGAACGGGTATAGCTGGGAGCTGGGCAGCTGGGCGGCCTGGTACGAGTCTGCCAAATAGCTCCGCCCAGTGGCGGAGAGCAGGGCGTACTTTTCGGCCATGGTCTGGTTGAGCTGTGTGCGGATGGACTCGGCGCGGGAGAGGTCCGGTGAGATCAGAAGCTGGTCCAGATCGGACAGGATCTGGGCAATTTGTGTGACCGGCGTGGAGTCGGTTTGGGGGGATACAGAGGTGAGGGTGTTGTAGTCGTCCAGTTTGGCGGTGTTCTGCTGCTGGACCGACTTGTGATAATCCGTCAGAGCGGAGATGGAAAATTTTGAGACGTCAATGGTGGCGGGAGCCTGTGTCAAAGCGGTCGTGCGGAAGATATTCGCCTGCTGCACCGGGACCGAGAGAAGCAGCCGTTCCAGGGCGGCATGTTCGTTGAGACAGTCCAGGAACTCCTGATGGATTTTATATTGGGCAGGTAATTGGGGGGCGGCAATACACGCCTGATAAATGGTCTTGGCAGATAGCTGAGATGGGTCTGTCGTCAGGTTTTGATAGGCGTTGTCAACAGTCGTGATCAATCCTTCCAGCTGCTTTTTGATTTCTTTCAGCGTGGTGTTGGAGGTGGTACTGGTGGCCATGCTGATGATGGGGGTGCCGTCCGGGCGATAGCCGGTCGTGACGGGAGTTTGGGATGTGCTGGCGGTGGAGTCTGGGATGGCGTTTTTCAAAACCTGCAAGGTTCCGGCCACATTGCCGCGGACTTTGGTACAGGCGTTCAGCGCCGCACTGATATCGTCCTCCGTGAAGGCGTTGAATCGGTTTACCTGATTTTCCAGATACTCATTATGAACGGCACGGTAGCCCTCGTAGGTTTCCTTCATGTCGTTCACCGGGCTGCGGACCGCGTTGGAGACACCCACGAAAGAGGTGGTGGTGGAGACCAGCAGCACAATGGCCAGCAGGACCATGCGCTTCCAGTTGCCGTCCCGCTTGCGGGAGGAGCGGAAGTTGATCAGGTAATAAAAGGTGCCCTGGACCACCAGGGCCAGAATAAGGGGCGCAAAAGGATTGATGTGCTTCAAAAAGAAGGTAAAACCGGCATACGTGGTGAGGAATGAGAGAAATTGCAGCAGAAAGGTGAAGAAGTAGCAGACCCGGAGAGCCCAGAAGGAACTCATGATGTTGGAGTGCCCGGACAATACGGTCTGGACCGCCTTCCGGGTCAGACGGGTCAACCGCTTCTGCCCCAGCACCAGCTCGTTGAAGCGGTCGTTCAACCAGTGGTAGAGTTGGGAGGTGATAGAAAAAAGCAGATTGACAACGGCCATGATGGGGTAGAGAAGAATGTAGGGCAGCTGTTTCAAGTGCTGGAAGAGAAACGCCTTGAGATCCTTCCAGTAGGAATTCGGATTTGGTTGCTTCATTGAGACTGCCCTCCTCGCTTATATCAGTAAAAGTTACTTATTTATTTCGTATTCTATCATATTTCTGATAAAATGACAGAAAAACTGTGCGACCGAATTCGACAAAAAGCCTCCCGCCAAACCAAATGGTTTGGCGGGAGGCTTTTCAGTGTCGGTTCAGGCCAGCGCGGGGAAGATGCTGTACACCACCGCGCCCAGGGCGCCGCAGGTGAGCAGGGTGAGGATGGGGTTCACCTTCAGCTTCCACACCATCAGCAGGGCCAGGCCGAAGAAAATCAGGCTCACCCAGCCGGTGAGGGAGATTTTCGCCACCGACAGGCAGGAGGCGGCGATGAGGCCGATGACCACCGGACGGATGCCGCCCAGGGCGTTTTTCAGGTGCCGGTTGTCCTTGAACTTGGTGAAGTAGATGGACACCACCAGGGCCAGCAGGAAAGGGATGAGCAGGGTGCAGGCCGAGCAGAGGATGCCCCCGCCGATGCCGAAGAGGTTGTAGCCCACGAAAGTGGAGGAGTTGACGGCGATGGGGCCGGGGGTCATCTCGGCGATGGCCACGATGTCGACGAAGTCGCCGGGGGCAATCCAGCCGTTGCCATCCACCACCTCCCGCTGGATGAAGGCCAGCACGGCGTACCCGCCGCCGAAGGAGAAGGCCCCGATTTTTAGGAAGGCGAGGCAAACCTGCAAAAGAAGGCTCATGTGTCACCGCCCCCCTTTCCGTCCTTGTGGGCGTCCACAGCCTTGACCACGTGGCCGCGGACGAAGATGCCGTACAGGGCGGCGGATACCACTACCAGAATGGGGTGCAGCCCGAAGAAGGCCACCGCCGCGAAGCCGAAGAGGGCCACGATCCAGTTGAAGTATTCCCCCACCTTGGCGGACTTGGCCAGCTTGACCACCGCGTACAGGATCAGGGCCACCACCGCCGGACGCACGCCGTTGAACACGTACTGCACCACGGGGAGGTCCATGATGCTGCGAAAGACCATGGCGATAAGCAGGATGACCACCACGCTGGGAGTGGCGGCCCCCAGGATGGCCGCCAGCGCGCCGGGGGCCTTGCCCACCCGATAGCCCACGAAGGTGGCCGAGTTGGTGGACAGGGGGCCGGGCAGGGAGTTGGTCAGGGAGATGGCGTCCAAGAACTCCTCGTCCGTCATCCACCCCTTGGTCTCCACCACCTCTTTTTGAATGATGGGCAGCATGGCGTAGCCGCCCCCGATGGTGAACAGGCCGATTTTGAAAAACACGCCGAAAATTTCCAAAAGCCGTTTCATATGGCGCCTCCGATCTTGAGCGTTGAGAGACTATTATCTTACTCCCGGACCGGGACAAATGCAAGCGGAACGCTCGTGGGCCCACAGATGGAGGAAACGCGAAAAACACCTTGACGCTGTCACATTTTGGACGGTATTATCGCTATAAGGGTAGAAATAACCGCCACTGGCGGTGCGGCGGGGGAAAGGAGCGGTATTGATGAGACGGAAACGGACGATGGCCGTTGTTCTGTTGTCCATCCTGGCGCTGGTCCTGTTCGGTATGGGCATGGCGGAGCGTTGGCGGGGGGAGCAGATTACAAAACTCCTGAACGGCTACGACAGGGTGGACCGCATTGAGGTCTCCAGGGCGGACGGGGCGGAGACAGTGGTGATTTCGGACCCCGGCAAGATAGACCTGTTCCTGCGGGAGCTGAAACCGGGGGTACTGGTGCGCGTCCACGGCGGCGTCCCAAGCGGCGAGAGAATGGCGCGGGCTTCCGACATCGGTTTTTACACGGACGACGGCCTTCTGTTCGACATGACCATCTACCGCATTGCGGAGGAACCCCCGGCGGGGGAACCGGTTTCTTTTGCAGTGGGAGATACGGACTATATAGCCCTGATTCGTGATTACGCCGCTGCGCTTTCCATTACGGACCAGACCGTGCTCGACAGCGTTGCCTGATGGAGCGGGATAGGGGAGGCACATGAGACTGCCCATGATACAAGAGAATATTGGATAACAAAAGTCTAAGGAATCCAATCAAGCGGTACAGGCCGAAGGGAGGCGCTGAGGATGAAACGGTTGGAGCTGGGGCTGCTGCTTCTGCTGCCCCTGGCGATTGCCATTGTGGCTGGCCTGATGATAGGTGGGGTGGAGCTGTTTCCCGAAGAGGTCGAGCGGGCCGTAGTCTCGCACCACAGCACCAATGACACCGCCCGCAGCGACCCTGACGCAAAACAGATGTATGAAGTTCAAATCCCCACTGGGCCCAATACATACACCACCAGAACGGTCCCCGAAGAAATCTACGATCAATATTACCGGGGAAGGTAGCGGCCTGTTGCGCGGGCCAGGGAACGGCTCGTGACTGTTCTAATCGGGCCAGGCGGAGCTGAGAACGTTTGCGGTGCGGAGGTGTACTATGAATTGTCCCATTTGCGGCAAGCCGATGGAAAAGGGGTATTTGCCGGCGATATGAGGCTGCTGTGGTCGCCGAGGAAGCGAATCGTATTGACAGACGCAAAGGATTCTATCATGCTGAAGCGTGGATGGAATGGAGCCATATTGAGGTCCTATCTGTGCAGAGAATGCAGGGTCGTGCTGTCCTGCTACACCCCGGACAATGGATGGTTTTCCGGGCAGGAGACGTGGGTGGCGGAGGACGGCGGGGAGGGAACATGATGACAGAGGCCCAGACCCGGAGAGGGAAGCGCCTTCGGTTGGCCGGGGGCTGAACCTCGGGATGCGCGACGCCTATGAGGAATACGCCGCGTCCCACGATGAGGTCAGGGCGGAGGCGTATTTCAGGGCGCTTTATGAGGGCGCGGAGTTGTATTTGGACCAGCAGTATAATTTCACGCTGCGCCCGAGCAGCGGGTCCATCCTAGAAATGATATTTGAATGAGCGGCGGGGCGGACCTGATTGGATAGACATGCAAAAGAGAGTAGTCCAAGCTGCCTTAGACAGCCATCCGAATGAGTCCTAAGATAGCTGAACCGACAAAGAAGGCGCCGACAATGCACAGAACCAGGTGCAGCAAGAATCTAACGATTGTGGGCAGATGATCCATTCTTGCCACAGCAAAATTAAGCGTTAGAAAGATCCCAGCCAAATATATATAGCCTATATATATAGAGAGCTTTGAAAATATCCATCGTTGACTGCTGGTATCAGGGTAAGTATAAGAAATTCCTGATGCAATAATCATGAGTATGGTGCAAAGCAGGGATGTGCCAGTTGGAAGAACTCGCCCCCACGAAACAACCTCCCCTGAAGAAAACGGAAACAGTATGCACCTTAATAATTTTGGGAGCTTTACTGAGTGCTTATCCGCAAGTCCATCTTTGAACTTGCTTTCAGTACGAGAAATGGCAAGATATATAAACAAATAAGGAAGCACAAGAACAAAACTCCCCATATTATCCACCCATCCAATCGCAAGAAATCGCAGTGAGCCGTTTGGATGATTATAGCACCAGAAGCCGTTGGGGGCAAATCCTTACGCCTTTGACGCCCCGCCTTGGGTGTGCTATCATAACAGGACAACACACGGAAAAGGGGCATCACGGACCATGCACAACGAACTGACCCAGAAGGACCTGCAATTGATGAAGGACGAGCTGGACTACCGGCGCATCACCCTGCGGCCCAGGCTGCTGGAGGCGGTGAAGGAGGCCAGGGGCTTCGGCGATTTGAGCGAGAACTTTGAGTACAAGGCGGCCAAGCAGGAGAAGAACAAGAACGAGAGCCGCATCCGCTATCTGGAGAACATGATACGCACGGCCCGGGTCATCTCCGACCGCTCCGGGGCGGACACGGTGGGCCTCTACGACCGGGTGACCCTCTTCCTGGAGGACGACGGGGAGACCGAGGTGTATCAGGTGGTGACCACCATGCGCCAGGACGCCCTCCACGGCCTCATCAGCAAGGAGTCCCCCGTGGGCCGGGCCATGCTGGGCCGCCGGGTGGGGGAGCGCATCCGCATCCAGGTCAGCGAGAGCTACGGCTACTACGCCCAAATCAAGGCCATCGAGAAGGGCGAGGACGACGGGTCCGTGCCGCTGCGGGAGTTTTAGAAAGGGCGGCGGGCGCAGGGTATGCGCCCGCCGTCCTCTTTTTTCAGGTTCCTGAAAAATTTTTCAGCCCTGTGCAATAAACCGCGTTCCTGAATCGTTATATGGGTGAAAGGCAAAAGTCCTTCTACTACAAACACTCATTAGACGACAGGAAAGGATGGTTTACTATGAAGAAGCAAGTTCGGACCAGCGCGTTGGCCCTCGCCCTGGCGGGCGTGATGGTGGTGGGCGCGGCCGCCGCCACCGTGCAGAAGATCACCGCCGACCTCCGCCCCGACATCACCGTGAAGGTGGACGGGGACAAGCAGACCCTGGTGGACAAGAACGGCAACATCGTCTACCCCGTCACCTACAACGGCACCACCTATCTGCCCGTGCGGGCCCTGGGCAACGTCATCGGCATGGAGGTGGACTGGGACAGCAAGACCCAGACCGTGAGCCTGACCACCCCCACGGCCACCAAGCCCGAGGACCTGACCCTGGAGAAGCTGACCACCCGCACCTCCGACGCGGAGGACGAGGTCAAGGCCCTGAAGCCCGCCGCCACCTACGCCGAGCGGGCCAGGCAGTATGCCCTGCACTCCGCCACCATCGACGTCATCCGCACCGACCTGAACGCCTACGCTCAGAAGGTCAACGACCAGCTGCGGAATGGCGACATCAGCTACCAGGATTACAACGTGACCGCCTCCAAAATCGACGATTTGGACCGCCGCCTGAAGGACGCTCTGGCCGACCTGGAGGCCAAGACCATCGCCGACGAGAGCGACAAGACCACCCTGTTCCAGGAGTTCACCCAGGCCCTGGACGAGCTGGAGACCCGGGTCAAGGCCGAGGAGAAGGCCGTGGGCGACCTGAAGAGCGCCGCCACCGCCGCCAAGCGCATGGAGCAGTACAACCAGCTGGCCCCCGACCTGACTCAGCTCCGCGCCGACATCACTGCCACGGGCAGCAAGCTCAACGACTACCTCCGACGGGAGCAGCTCTCATACAGCGAGTACAACACCCTCAGCCAGCGCTGCAACGGCCTGGACGTGCGGATGAAGGCCGCCTGGGAGACCCTGGCCGAAAAGACCTATCTCTACGAGGAGGAGCAGAGCAAGCCCTCCGGCGACAACAAGACCTATGACAAGTACGCCCAGGAGATCAAGACCCTGACCTCCAAGGTGGAGGCCCTGGAGAACCAGAGCAAGGGCTATGGCCGGGACCACGGCAACAAGCAGGGCTGGAAGGAAGTCGAGCGGAAAATCGACGAGTTGGACGACGCCATCGACGATCTGGAGGACGACATCGAGCGGTCCTACCGCAAGGGCGAACTGACCCACGCCGAGTACAAGGAGCTGGACAAGGCCCTGGATAAGTTGGACGACCGCCTGGACGACCTAGAGGACTGGTTCGACGACTGAGGCTGAATCACAAAAAGCGGGGCGCATCGGAGGATGCGCCCCGCTTTTTACGTGGACAGGGGGGAGGAGGGGTGCTAGAATAGACCTAAAAAGGGGGCATTTGGATGAAGGTTCGGACCATCGCCGCCGGGGCCTTGGCCCTGGCGCTGCTGCTCACCGCCTGCGGCCCCGCCGCCGGGCCAGCGCTGTCCACCACGCCCACCAGCCCGCCGGAGGCCACGCCCGTGCCGGACGAGGCCGTGTTCGCGGAGCTGATGGCCGAGGTGGAGACCCGGAACGGAGGCATCGACGCGCCCGCAGAGGGGCTGGACCGGTTCAAATACGACTTCGAGGGGGGCGGCCCCCTGCTTACCGGGGAGGAGTGGGGAATGCAGGGACCGGAGGAGGCCCCTGACACCCTCTCCGCGGCGGACGCCAAGGCGGAGGTGGACTACCTGTTCCGCCTTCTGCGGACCCATTACGGCCTCTACACCTGGTTCGGCGGCGACGAGACCTTCGGGGCGGCGGAGGGCCGGGTCCTGTCCGCCCTGGAGGGCCGGGAGGAGATCCCGGTGTGGGAGTACCGAAACCTGCTGCTGGCGGGCCTGGACTTCCTCGACGATGGACACTTCAATTTGGGCGGCAGGTCCATGGGGACGCGTCAATTCCTCTACTGCGATGAAAATCGGCTCTTTGACCGCCGGGACGGGGCCTTTTACCTGGAGGGCCGCCGTCTGGAGGCGGTGGACGGAGAGGACCCGGCGGCGTATGTGAAGCGGGCCATCGGCCCGGTGGGGGAGCTGACCTGGAAGTTGTATGCCACCGGCCAGGGCGAGTACGTGCACACCGTTGCCCTGACCTTTGACGACGGGGCCGAGTTTGCGGGGCTGCCTCGCGTCCGGGACACCGAATACACCATCGGCACGGGCGACGGTCCCCTCCTCCTGGCCGAACAGGACGGGGCGCTGGTCATCCAGATGGACAAGATGACCTTTGGACCCGGGGACGATGTGGTCGAGACGATGATAGGGGACGGCTCGCCGGAGGCCGATTTCGTGGCCGCCGCCGAAGCCGCCCAAGACTACCCCGTGGCCATGGTGAACCTGACCCGGAACCACGGCGGCAACGGGGACTTGCCTCTGCGGTGGTTCCGGGCCTTCACGGGGGTGGAGCCGCAGCGCAATTACGCCACTTTGGGTCTCAACCGCTTCGACTGGAATCTTCGTACCGGCGAGGTGCAGGAGGGGGCCTACCGGGTCCACCGCCCGTCGCCCCAATACCTGGAGCGGGAGGACGGCCCCTTCCTCATCGTCCTTACCTCCGGCAGCACGGCCTCGGCGGCGGAGGGTTTCACCGACCTGGCCCACAATCTGGGCCGCGCCCTGGTCATCGGCTCCAATACCGGCGGCTGCCTCACCGGCTCCCAGACCTGGTCCGGCAGGCGCCTGCCCTGGTCGGGGCTGACCCTGGCATGGGGGGCGGACCTCTTTTACTGGCCCCCGGACTACTTTCAGGAGGGGGTGGGCCTGGAGCCGGACGTTTACCTCACCGGCGGGGGCCAGGACCTGCGCCTGGCCCAGTTCCTGGCCCGCTATCTGCCGGAGACATGAAAAAATGGCCTGCCGCAGCTTGCTGCGGCAGGCCATTTTTTGTTCCCGTTACCGCACCAGCGTGGGGGCGGTGATGCCGTTGGAATCCAAAAGCTGGAGGTAGAGGTCGTCGTCCACGGTGTTGTCCACCTGGATGGTCCCGCTGCCGTTGGCCTGATAGAAGGCGCTGGAGGGGGAGAAGGAGGTTTCGGAGAACCAGTGGATCGTGGTGACGCAGTACCAGGCGTTGGGCTTCAGGCCGGTGATTTGACCAGCCCCGCCCTCGCCCTGGGTCACGGAGATGCCGGAGACGTTCAGCAGCCCGCAGCAGGCCTCGGCCCAGCACTCGTCGTGGACCGTCTGGTTCTCGCCGGGGGCGTAGTGGTCGTCATAGATGGCGTCCAGCTTCAGGTAGCTGTCGGTGCCGATGCGGGAGACGTAATCGGCGCTCAGGGCGATGGTCGCGGGGTTGCCGGCCACCCCGTTGGCGTCGCTCAACTGGCCCCAGAAGTTCCGGGCCGGGGCATAGAGGGTGTAGGTGGACTGCTGGTATGTCCGGTCGCCGCTCTGGTAGAGGGGGTTGGGCACATCCAGATACTCCACGGAATACTGGGGTCCGTGGGACTCGGTGCGCAGGGAGATGCTCCCGCAGGTGAGGCGGCCGGAGGGGCTGTCCGTGGGCAGGACGCTGTCGTCATAGACGTAGTCGGCGGGGCGCTCACTGCCCACGGGGAGCAGCTCCCGCTGGATGCCGCCGTGCTCCAGATGGCCGATGTCGGAGCCGGAGGGGTCCTGGTTGGGGTCCTCGGGGGGCTGGTCCACCGGGATCCACCCCTGGACGGGGGGCCAGGTGAAGGGGAAGGTCTCCTCGGTGAAGACGGGCAGTTCAAGCGGCTGATACAGGGGCGTGTCCACGGTCAGGGCCGGGTCGGCCACCCGGCTGACGATGGCGGCCACCTCGGCCCGGGTGATGGTCTTGTCGGGCATGAAGCTGCCGGAGGCGTCGCCGCCGGTGATGCCCGCCCGGTAGAAGCGGTAGACCGCGGCGGCGTAAGCGGCGTTGACATCCACGTCGGGGATGACGCCGGTGGAGATCGGGTTGCGCTCCGGGAGCACGTTGCCGGGGACGGCGGCGTCCAGAATCTGCACGAACTGGGCCCGGGTGGCCTTGGCGGTCATGTCGCCCGCGTCCCAGGTGAGGATGCCGTTGGCCTTGCAGTAGTCCACGTAGACCTGATACCAGGGGCTGCCCTGGGTGAAAGCGGCCTTGCCGGTGGTGTAGATGCTGTGGATGCGGGCGGCCAGGGCCACCGTCTCCCCCACGGTCAGGGTGCCGTCGGGCTGGAAGGCGTCGGGGCCGGTGCCCTTCATCAGGCCCAGCTGGCAGGCGTTCTTCACGCTCTCAGCGTACCAGCTCCCGGCGGGCACGTCGCCGAAGGAGCCGTTGAGGGCCGCGTCATACTGGAAGCGGGACTGGTCGCCCTCCGCCACCGCCCCCGCGGACAGGTAGGGCCGGCCGGTGTCCTTGCTGGTCAGGGTCATGGTCTTGGTGTCCAGTTGGTAGAACACCGGCGCACTCTGGTTCCGGGTGACGTACCAGGTGACCACGCCGTTGCGCACCACGGGCTGGCAGTCGGATAGGGGGGCGGAGAGGGTCTGGACCTGCCCAATCAGCTCCCCCTGGCCGTCCACCTGGGCGCATTTGGTGGTGAAAACCTTGTTGTCCCGCCAGGAACCCCACAGAACCAGGAACTGGTCGCCCCCCAGGGCCACTAGCTGGGGCACGGAGAGATAGTCCGGCCCCTCGTCGGGGAGCTGCTCCAGGTACTTCACCTGGGATTTCATGGTGGTCTTGTCGGTGATGGTGACGAAGAGCCGGTTGCCGGGCAGCCACCGCTCCCGGGCTTGAGCGAACTGGGACTGGTCCACGGTGGTCCCCACGGTGAGGTAGGAGGTGGAGGAGACCTCCAGCCCGCCCAGGGTCACGCCGGTGAAGTTGTCGCCCTTCTCGCCGGAAATGGGCAGGGCATCGGCGACGCGGCTGTCGGTCGTCCCATATCCCTGCCGGTATTCCTTGGTGATTTGCGCCACTGCCACGGACCGGGGGTGGGCGTCGCCCAGGTCGGCGAAGACCAGGAAGTCCCCGTCGTCCCGGACGAACTGGGCGAAGGAGTGGGACGCATAGCCCAAGCTCGCCGGGAAGTGGTGGAAAGACAGGTCCTTCCCGTCCAGGTCCAGGGTCAGGTTGGTCTGGTGGTTCAGCCCGTCGGCGGTGCGGGGCTGAGTGAGGGCGGCGTGAAGGATGAGGTTGCCCTCCCCGTCCAGAATCATGCTGAAGTTGCTGCTGTCGCTGACGCCGATGAAGTTGGCGTCGGTCTCGGCGGACACGATGGACTTGGCGGCCAGCCGCTGCTGGCAGTCCCTGGAGTAGCGCACCACCCGCAGGACCTCCGCCGTGATGATCTCGTCCCAATTGTTGTCGGTGCCGGTGGCCACGTAGATGCCGTCGTCGGCGATGAGGCAGCCCAGGTACCGGGGCAGCTCCACCGGCAGGGCGTGGCGGGCGGTCAGGTGGAAGGAGGCGTCGTATTCCTCTACGGTGATGCGGTCCATGTCACGGGGCAGGCCCTCGTAGAGGTAGGAATCCCGGTAGCACTCCACCCGGGTGAAGGTGCCGTCGGCGTTGGCGTAGAGAAAGCTGCGGGTGGGCAGGTTGTAGTTGCCCGGTTCAGCGGGGGAGCCGTCGGAATTGTGGATCAAGTAGTTGTTGTTATTACTGGCGAAGTAGTTGTCGCTCTTGACGGGCTGGAGGGGGTCGGCCGCCGCCGAGGCCCCGGTGACCGCCAGGGAGGCCGCCATGGTCAGCGACAGCGCCAGAGCCAGGAATCTGCGGGGTTTCGTCTGTCTCATGTCTCTTCTCTCCTTACATATTGGGTGGTGGGATAGTTGTATTATAGCACGAAATTATTTATTTGCAATAATCATTTATTATAAAACGAAAAAGCCGCCCCGGCCAGGTCTGGTGACCTCGCCGGGGCGGCGGATGCTTTGTTCCATTACAGGGTGAAGTCCTCGTCTTTCAGCCGGGAGAAGTCCGGGGCGGCGGGGCGGGGGGGGACCCGCTTGAGGGGGTCGTAACGGAAGGCGCGGCAGTGGCCCCCGGCGGAGACGACCCCTTTTTTGATGCACATGACCCGCTCTGCGTCCAAAGGGGCGCACTTTTGGCAGTAGGCGCAGCGGGGGTCGATTTTTTTCTCGAACAGCATAGGGCGTCCTCTCCCGTTCCGTGTGGATTCGCCCTATTGTACCACGCGCCGCCGTCTTTTTCCACTGGTTTTTCGCACCGCCAGGGCGGTCAGGGCGAAAAAGGCCAGCCACAGGACCACGCCGGTGGCGGTGGAGATGGTGAGGGCGGTGGAGAAGTCGATGGTGGCGATGCCCTCCACCTGCTCGGCCAGATAGGCCCCCACCGGGGCCTGGAGGGGAAACAGCCGGGCCAACGCCCCCACGAAGAGGGCGGACAGCCCCCCGTGGAGGAGCTTGCCCAGGATATAGGTCTTGACGGACAGCCCGCTGCCGCCGATGAAAGACAGGACCTGGCAGTGGACGGAGATGCCCGCCCACCCCAGCATGAAGGCCGCCATGGACAGCCGCCCCGCCATGCTCCCCGCCCCCGACAGGGTCCACACCCCGGAGGACAGCTCCAGGAACCCGGTGAGCAGCCGCTCCGCCCACGCCTGGGAAAAGCCCAGGGGGGCCAGCAGGGTCCCCAGCAGCCGGGCCAGCCCCGGCAGGACCCCGGAGAGGAACAGCAGCTTGATGACCACGGTGAAAAAGACCACAAAGGCGCAGATATTCAGCACGGAGAGGAAGGAGTTCTTGATGGCGTCGGTAAAGGCGGTGGTGAACCGCTTTGCCTCGAACCGGGGGGCGGCCCGGCGCTCCCGGCTCCCACCCTTTCCGGCCTTGTAGAAGCGGAACAGCAGCCCCACGCAGACCGACGCGGCGGCGTGGCCCAGATAGAGGAGGACCCCCACCCGGCTGCTGGCGAAGACCCCCGCCCCCACCACCCCCAAAATGAAGGCGGGGCCGGAGTTGTTGCAGAAGGAGAGGAGCCGCTCGGCCTCGGTCTTGGTGCACATGCCCTCCTGGTAGAGCTGGAGGGCCGTCCTGGCCCCCACGGGGTACCCCCCCACGAAGCCCAGGGCGAAGGCGGAGGCGCAGGCGCCGGGGACGTTGAACAGGGGCCGCATGACCCCCTCCAGCGCCCGCCCCAGGTGCCCCGCCAGCCCCAGGTCCACCACCAGTGCGGACAGGACGAAGAAGGGAAAGAGGGAGGGGATGATGACGTTGTAGCACAACTTCAGCCCCTCCCGGGCCGCCGCCATAGCGTCCTGGGGGTAGAACATGAGGCAAAGAGTGGACAGCAGCAGGGCCAGACCCAACAACAGGTCCCGCACCCCCTGCCGGGAGAGCAGCTTGGACATTGGGGATTCACCTCCGTCTCAGGAGAATATGCGAGGGAGGAGGGGAAATAGAATGAATTGAGAATGGATAATTGACAATTGATAATGTCGCCCACGGGGCGGGACGGGGGCCGGGCGGCTATCAGCCGCCCGTGCAGACTACCAATGACCACAAAGCCGCTTCAAAAACATATAGACCAATGGCGGCCCGTTTGCACCCATCAAAACGCAACTACTCCCAAGTTTTGCCGGGTCATATGCCGAGGGGCGGCAGCCGGAGTTGTTCGTGCGCCAGACCGATACGAGCTGCAACGGCTTTTAAGTCTTGCCAACCAACATAACCCCTACCGCCGCCCGGACGTTCCCCGGGGTCCAGGGGGCGGCGGATAGGGGCTTGTCAAAGCCCCGTGCCGCCCCCTGGTTTTCTTTCGGTTCCTTTCTTAAACGAGAAAGGAACGCCCCCGGCAGGGGTCGCCCGCCCTTCCCGTCCCCCAAAAAACATGATATAATACCCCTAAACAGAGCCGAGGAGGGACCGCCATGCAGCACGAGATCACAAAACCGATTCCGCTGTTGGATGAGAACGGAGATTTGACCGAGCCGGGGTACGCCAAGCGGCTGCTGCCGGTGTACCAGCGCGCCAAGGTCAAGGGTGGGGCGGCCCGATTGAAGGAGTGGGACTACTATCTGGTCATGGGGCGGGGCTTCGCCCTGGCCCTCACCATCGCGGACAACTCCTACATGGGCCTGGACTCCGTCTCCCTGCTGGACTTCGACGAGGGCTGGCAGGTGACGAAAAGCCCCATGCGGCTGTTCCCCATGGGGCGCACCGGCCTGCCGGAGACCTCGGCGCGGGGAAACGTGGCGGTGGCGGGGCGGGGCTACGGCCTGCTCTTACACGCCGACGGGAAGAACCGCACCCTCACCGCCCACATGGAGGGCTTCAAGGACGGCCGGACCCTGGACGCCCACGTCATCCTCACCGATGAGCCGGAGGAGTCCATGGTCATCTGCACCCCCTTCGGCAAGCCGGGGCACTTCTACTACAACCAGAAAATCAACTGCATGCGGGCCGACGGCGTGGTCACGCTGGGGGAGAAGCGCTACGACTTCAGCCGGGCGGACTCCTTCGCCACCCTGGACTGGGGCCGGGGGGTGTGGACCTATCACAACACCTGGTTCTGGTCCTCCGCCTCCGGCCTGCTGGACGGGGTCCCCTTCGGCTTCAACCTGGGCTGCGGCTTCGGGGACACCTCGGCGGCCACGGAGAACATGCTCTTTTATGACGGCAGGGCCCACAAGCTGGAGGATGTGGCATTTTCGGTGCCCCGGAACTGGATGGACCCCTGGGCCTTCACCGGGGCGCGGGTAGCCCTGACCATGACCCCGGTGCTGGTCCGGGCGGCCTGCACCAGCGTAGGGGTCATCAAGTCGGACCAGCACCAGGTATTTGGCCGGTTCAACGGCTCCGTGGTGCTGGACGACGGGACAAAATTGGAGGTCCGGGATCTGATGGGCTTCGCGGAGCAGGTGGAGAACAAGTGGTAGAGCAGCGGCGGCGGGTGGACACCCCCATGGGGCCCATCGACTACACTCTGACGGTGAAAAACGTCAAGAATATGAACCTGCGGCTCCGGCCCGACGGCGGGGTGGCGGTGTCCGTATCCCGGCGGGTGAGCCGGGGGGAGGCTGACGCCTTCGTCCGGGCCCACGCCGATTGGATCGCCCGGCGGCGGGCGCGGCTGGCGGACCGCCCGGAGCCGCTGGAGGTGCCGGACAGGGAGACCGCCCTGCCATTGCTTTTGGCCTCTCTGGACCGGATGTGGCCCCTGGTGGCCGGGTTGGGCGTGAACAAGCCGGCGCTGAAGGGGCGGAAGATGGTCTCCCGGTGGGGGAGCTGCCATGTGAACAAGGGGCTTATCGTGATGAACACGGCCCTGGCGGGGGTGCCCCAGGACCTGCGGGACTACGTGACCCTCCACGAGCTGGTCCACTTCCTCCACCCCAACCACGGTCCCGGATTTTACGGGGTGATGGACGCCCTGATGCCTGACTGGCGGGAGAAGCGGAAGCGGCTCAGGGGATATGCGCTGGAGAAATAGGACGAGAGAGACGGATTGCCGTGGCAATCCGTCTCTTCCGTCCTTTTTCCATGTGGACAGGCAAACGGCGGGGGGCAGTCACATACACATAGGCAGACAGGGGGGCTCGTCATGGAAAAAAGGGGACGCAGAGAGGGACTTTTGGAGAAAACGGCGGAGGTCTTTGATTTGCCCGGCGACGTGGTGGCGGGGCTGCCCCGGGTGGAGCTCACCGGGGACCGGGAGCTGCGGATGGAGAACCACAAGGGCATCCTGGCCTACGGCAGCGAGGAGATCCACATCAGCGGCGGCAAGCTCATCGTCAAGGTCCGGGGGGACCACCTGGAGCTGAAGGCCATGAACGCCTCAGAGCTGCGCATCTCCGGGAACATCGCCGGGGTGGACCTGGCGTAGGTGGGGATGCGGATTGCCGCACCAGTTTGAAAACTGGTTCGCAATGACATGTCACGGGGCGGCGGCCTTTTTGGGAGGTACCTATGCAATTCATCATCAATTTTTTTCGGGGCAGCGTCCTCTTTACCGTGACGGGGGCCTTCCCGGAGCGGTTTTTGAATCTGTGCGCCCAGAACGGGGCGGCCTTCTGGGACCTGGAATGGCTGGACCCCCACACCCTGCGCCTCCGCTTCGCCCGGCGGGACGCCAAGCGGGTGAAGGAGCTGGCGGAGAAGGTCCTGTGCGAGGCCAAGCCGGAGAAACGGACCGGGGTGCCCTTCTTCCTGTGGCAGTTCCGAAAGCGGTACGCCCTGCTGCTGGGGCTGGCGCTGTCCCTGGCGGCGGTGTGCGTGCTGAGCCAGTTCGTGCTGACCATCGACGTGTCGGGCAACGACAAAGTGCCCACGGCAGCCATCCTCTCGGAGCTGCAGCGGCAGGGGGTGCGGGTGGGGGCCTACGGGCCGTCTTTGAAGGTGCGGCAAATCAGCCAGCAGTCCCTGCTGGCCCTGCCGGACCTGTCCTGGATGACGGTGAACCTACACGGGACCAGGGCCGAGGTGCTGGTGCGGGAAAAGCTGCCCAAGCCGGAGCTGCGGGACGAGATCACCCCCGCCCACGTGGTCTCCGATGCCACGGGCATCATCACCAGGCTGGAGGTGCTGGAGGGGCAGGCCAACTTCCAGGAGGGGGACACGGTGCTGGCCGGGGAGGTGGTCATCTCCGGGGTCATGGACCTGAGGGAGCCCAAGTATTCTACGGTGGACGCAGGGCAGAAGCTGGTCCACGCCCGGGGCAACGTGTGGGCCAGGACCTGGCGGACCCTGACGGCGGAGATACCCCTGGAGGCCGCCGTCAAGGACTACACCGGGGAGACCACCACCCGGCTGACCCTGAACCTGTTGGGGCGGACGGTGAATTTTTTTGGAAATAGTGGCATTTCCATGGATAAGTATGATAAAATAACCTCGACCCATTGTCTGACGCTGCCCAACGGCCGGGTGATGCCCCTGGCCGTGCAGACCACCCAGTACCGGGCCTATGAGACGGCGGCCTGGACCCTGGACGGGGCGGCGGCCCAGGACCTGTTGGAACGGCAGCTTCTGGCCCGCCTGGAACAGGCGGTGGGGGAGGACGGAGAAGTGCTGAATACGGACTTCTCCGCCAGGGAAGCCAACGGCGTGCTCACTGTGACCCTGCTGGCCGAGTGCCAGGAGCAGATCGGCCGGGAGCGGCCCTTCGAGGGGACGGTGGGCGCCGTGCCGGAAATGCAGAATGCAGGAATGCAGAATGCAGAATGACCGCTGCGGCGGGACGTTTTTGAGATAAGGAAGTTTACAAATGATCGAACAGACCATCAGCATGGAGCGTATGGAGCAGGCCGTGAACATTTTCGGGGCCTTTGACGAGAACATCAAAATCATTGAAAAAGAGCTGGGCGTGTCGGTGGTGAACCGGGACGGTGAGCTGAAGGTCTCCGGCGAGGGCGAGGAGGTCATTTACGGGGTCAAGGCCATCGAGGGGCTGCTGACCCTGTCCTCCCGGGGGGAGCAGATCAACGAGCAGAACGTGCGGTACGTCCTGGAGCTGGTGAAGTCCGGCAACGAGGACAAGATCGGAGAGGTGGCTCGGGACGTGCTGTGCGTCACGGCCAAGGGCAAGCCCATCAAGGCCAAGACCCTGGGCCAGAAGAAGTATGTGGACGCCATCAAGCAGAACACCATCACCCTGGGCATCGGCCCGGCGGGCACGGGCAAGACCTATCTTGCCGTGGCCGCCGCCGTGGCCGCCTTCCGGTCCGGGCAGGTCAACCGCATCATCCTCACCCGCCCGGCGGTGGAGGCCGGGGAGCGGCTGGGCTTCCTCCCCGGCGATTTACAGTCCAAGGTGGACCCCTACCTGCGGCCCCTCTACGACGCCCTTTTCGAGATGCTGGGGCCGGAGACCTATCAGAAGTATCTGGAGCGGGGCAACATCGAGGTGGCCCCCCTGGCCTACATGCGGGGCCGGACCCTGGACGACTCCTTCATCATCCTGGACGAGGCCCAGAACACCAGCCGGGAGCAGATGAAGATGTTTTTGACCCGCATGGGCTTCGGGTCCAAAATCGTCATCACCGGCGACATCACCCAGATCGACCTGCCCGGGGACACCGTCAGCGGCCTGAAGGAGGCCATGCGGGTGCTGAACGGGGTGGAGGACATCGCCATCTGCAAGCTCTCCGGGGCCGATGTGGTGCGGCACGTGATCGTGCAGAGGATCATCAAGGCTTACGAAGAGGACGAGCATAGACGCAAGTCTTTGGAGGGGAAGCGGAAGTAAGGGGTTCCCCGCGGGGCGCTCCCGCGCGGGGGTTCCTTTCTCGTTTGAGAAAGGAACCGAAAGAAAA
>UQGJ01000023.1 GCA_900540545.1 uncultured Eubacteriales bacterium | reverse complement strand
GACCCCCCGGAGGGACTCCGCCCCCGGCAGGGGCCGTCACCCCTGAAACACCGTCCTCCCGTCCTTAATGGTCTCCACCACCCGAATGTCCCGAATCTCCATCGGCTCCACCCCAGTGGGGTCCCGGTCCAGAATCACGAAATCGGCGGCCTTTCCGGCCTCCAGCGTGCCCCGCTCTGCCTCCAGCCCGTACTGGTAGGCGGCGTTCACGGTCACGGCCCTGAGGGCATCATAGGGGCTGATGCGGTACTCCGGCCCCAAAACGGTCCCGCTCCGGGTGACCCGGTTCACGGCGCACCAGACGCTCTCCAGCATATCGGGCTGGATGACCGGCGTGTCCTGGTGGAGGGTGAAGGGCAGACCCAGCCTGACGGCCTCCGCCAGCGGGGAAATGGAGGCGGCCCGGTCCGCGCCGAAGTTCTCCCTGTGCACATCCCCCCAATACCACACGTGGGCGGCGAAGAAGGAGGGGAGGATGCCCAGCCCGGCCATCTCCTCCAACTGCTCCCGCCGGACCAGCTGGGCGTGTATCATCACGGGGCGGATGTCCCGCAGGGGCTTGCCGGTCTCTGCCTGGGCCGCCCGGCAGCAGCGGATGAACTGGGCCGCCGCCGCGTCGCCGTTGCAGTGGGCCAAAATCTGGCCCCCCTGCTCCAGGGCGGCGCGGACGAAGCCGGTGACCTCCTCGTCGGAATAGATGGGATAGCCCTTGTACGCGCCGTCCCCGCCCAGGTACGGCTCCAGCATCCAGGCCGTCCGGCCCTGGGGGGAGCCGTCCAGGAAAATCTTGTAGCCGCCCAGCTTAAAGCGGTCAATTTTATGCTGCCACTGGGGCTTCTCCGCCAGCTCCGGGGCCTTCTTCTGGTCCACATAACCCACCACGTCCACGGTCAGGGCTCCGGCCTGGGCCGCCTTGTCCAGCAGGGTATAGCTGGGCTGGCCGGTGAGGCCGTCCTGGACCAGGGTGATGCCGTGGGTGAGGTAGACCCGCTGGGCCTCGGCCAAACCCCGCAGGGGGTCGGAGGGGCCGGTGGGGAGCTTCGAGGAGAGGCCGAAGAAGGCGTTCTCCTCCAGATAGCCGTTGGGGGTCCTGCCGTCCGCCTCCCGGCCGATGTGGCCGCCGGAGGGGGCGGGGGTGTCCGCGGTGACGCCCAGCAGCCGGAGCGCCAGGGTGTTGGCCACGCCCATATGGCCGGAGGCGTGGGTGATGAGGACGGGGCGGTCGGGGAAGGCCCGGTCCAGCACCTGCCGGGTGGGGTGGGTCCGCTGGGCCAGGACGTTGTGGTCATAGCCGAAGCCCATGACGCTGGCGGCGGGGTCCTTGTCCGCGCCGAAGGCCCGCAGGGCGTCCACCAGCTCGTCGAAGGAGCCCACGCCGCCCAGCTGGCACAGCCGGGCCGTCAGCGCCAGGGAGGTGATGTGGGAGTGGGGGTCGATAAAGGCGGGCATCAGGGTGCGGCCTTCCAGGTCTATCTCCTCCGCGCCCCGGCCTTTCAGTTCGTCGTAGGAACCCAGGGCGGCGATGGAGCCGCCGTCGGTGAGCAGGGCCTGGGGGGCGGGGGAGCCGGTCATGGTGAGGATGGTGCCGTTGTGGTAGAGTTTCAACGTGTGGGCCTCCTTTTAGTCGTGCCGGACGGGCTTTACCTTAGAATATACGATTTGCTGTTCGCTATACAGCCCGGTGTAGCCGGACAGGCGGTAGGACACGGCGATGGCCAGGACGAAGAGGGGGAGGCCGTCGCCACCGAACAGCTCATAGGCCAGAAGCATGGAGGAGATGGGGCAGTTGGTGACGCCGCAGAACACGGCCACCACCCCCACGGCGGCCCCGAAGCCGGGGGAGAGGCCGAGGAGGGGGCCGGCCACACAGCCGAAGGCGGCCCCGCAGGCGAAGGTGGGGACGATCTCGCCGCCCCGGAAGCCCGCCCCCAGCGTGAGGGCGGTGTATAAAATCTTCACCAGGAAGGTCCAGGGCAGGATGCCAATGCCCCCGGCCACGGCGGCCTGGATGAGGTTGCCCCCGGCCCCGTTGAAGGTCTGGTCCGGCAGGCCACCGGCCAGCCAGGACAGGGCGATCATGATGAAGCCCCCCGCCACGGCCCGGAGCCGGGGGTCGGGGAGGTATTTGGCGTAGAGGGCCCCCGTGGTGTGCATGACGCCGCAGAAGAGCATGGCCAGCAGGGCGCACAGGCCACCCAGCACCGTCACCTGGAGCAGGGGCAGGGGGGCCAGGGCGGGCAGACCGGTGAGGGCGTAGGCCGTGGGGGGGACCCCCAGGGCCCCGGCCAGCAGGAAGCCGGTGAGGGAGGAGAGGAAGGCGGGCACCAGGGCGGCGTACTGGATGATGCCCACGTGGACCACCTCCAGGGCGAAGATGGCGGCGGTGAGGGGGGTGCCGAAGAGGGCGGAGAAGGCGGCGGCCATGCCGCAGACCGTCAGCATCCGGCCCTCCTCCGGCTCCACGCCGATTTTGTGGGCGATTTTGTTGGAGATGGCGGCCCCCAGCTGGAGGGCGGCCCCCTCCCGGCCCGCCGAGCCGCCCACCAGATGGGTGATGACGGTGGAGAGGAAAATCAGCGGGGCGGTCCGCAGGCGCATGGGCTCGTGTTCCCGGACGGCCACCAGCACCAGGTTGGTGCCCCGGTCCTTCTCCATGCCGCAGACCTGGTACAGCAGGATGATGGCAAGCCCCCCCACGGGGAGGAGCAGAATCAGCCAGTGGTGCTCCAGCCGCAGCTCGGTGACGAAGTCGATGGCGTAGTGGAAGGCCACGCCCACCAGGCCCACGATGAGCCCGATGAGGATGGCGAACACGGCCCGGCGCAGAAAGTCCAGGAAATCGAAGCCGTGTTCGCGGAGGCTCTCAACCAGTCGGTTCATGCTGTCTCATCCCCCGGTTCGTTTCGTTCAGATACCACTAAGTATAACATAAGCCGGGTATTTTTTGAACTTTTTGATGAAAAATTTTGCATCCTATGCTATACTATCCCCGAACGAACAAAAGGGGGAATTCTCTTGCTGCCCGACCCGTTATGGCCCTATGTCCTGATTGGCGTCCTGCTCTTCCTGCTGGGCGCCCTCCTCTCCGCCGCCATCCGGCCCTTCGGCGGGGCGCTGCGCGCCCTGTGCGACGGCTTTCTGCGCGTGACCCGCATCCGCCCCGACGCCGGGCGGGAGTCGGTCTCCGAGGACCAGTTGCGGGCCCTCATGGACATCAGCGAGGAAAAAGGCACCATCGAGGCCGACGAAAAGGAAATGATCGAGAACGTCTTCGAGTTCAACGACACCGTGGCCGAGGACGTGATGGTCCACCGCACGGACATGGTCATGCTCTGGACCGGCGACACCGACGAGGAGATCGTCCGCACCATCGAGGACTCCGGTCTCTCCCGCTTCCCGGTCTACGAGGAGGACGCCGACGACATCATCGGCACCCTCTCCACCCGGGACTACCTCCTCAACGCCCGCCGCCCGGACCCCAAGCCCCTGAAGGAGCTGCTGCGGGACGCCTACTTCGTCCCCGAGTCGGTCCAGGCCGACGTGCTGTTCCGGGACATGCAGAGCAAGAAGGTACATATGGCCATCGTGGTGGACGAGTACGGCGGCACCTCCGGGCTGGTCACCATGGAGGACCTGCTGGAGGAGATCGTGGGCAACATCTACGACGAGTTCGACCAGGAGGAGGAGAAGGACATCATCCGCCTGGAGGACAACCTCTGGCGCATCTCCGGCTCCGCCGAGCTGGACGACGTGGCCGAGGCCCTGGAGATGGAGTTCCCCGACGACGAGGAGTCCGACACCCTGGGCGGGCTGGTGTTCGACCAGCTCTCCGTCATCCCCGAGGACGGCAGCCAGGCCGAGGTGGACACCTGCGGGCTGCACATCCAGGTGGAGAATTTCGTGGACCGCCGGGTGGAGTGGGCCCTGGTCAGCAAGAATCAGCCCGAGGAAAGCGCGGAGACCTGAGAAAGAAAAGCGGAAAAGGCCCGGTACGAATGTACCGGGCCTTTCTTTCGTAAATATGGACAAAATAAAGATAAAATTTGAACATTTTATGAATAAAAGGTTTGACGGAACATATCGGGACAGGTATAATGGCCCATTGTGGGAGGCGCCCCGCCGGTTGGGCGGGGGCACACAATAGAAAGAGAGAGAGACGTATCCATGTCAGAGACAAAAGCAAAGACCCCCCGTCTGCCGAACAAGCTTGAGGCACTGATCCCCATCGTGGTCCTGTTGGCGATCATGATCTCCAACTATGTCCTGGGCTGGGGCCAGGACCCGCACATCCCCGTGCTGATCGCGGTCTGCGTGGCCATGCTCATCGGCAAGCTCTGCGGTTACTCCTACCAGGAGATGCTGGCCGGTGCCCTGAACGCGGTGAGCCAGTCCCTGGAGGCCATCATCATCATCCTCTGCGTGGGCTGCCTGATCGGCTCCTTCGAGTGGGCGGGCACCATCCCGGCCGTGGTGTATTACGGCCTGAAGCTCATCTCCCCGGCCATGTTCCTGCCCCTGGCCTGCATCCTGTGCGCCGTGGTGGGCATCGCCCTGGGCTCCGCCTGGACCGTGACGGCCACCCTGGGCATCGCCTTTATGGCCATCGGCGCCACCATGGGCCTGAACCCCGCCCTCATCGCCGGCATGATTTTGTCCGGCGCCTGCTGCGGCGATAAGTTCTCCCCCCTGTCCGACTCCACCAACCTGGCCGCCGGCTCCGCCCAGACCGGGCTGTTCGACCACGTGCGGGCCATGGTGACCACCACCTTCCCCAGCCTGGTGATCGCCATCATCATCTACGCCGTCATCTCCCTGCAGGGGACGGCTAACTACGACCCCACCGTGGCCAACGAGCTGTCCAACGCCATCACCAACCACTACGCTTTCATGAGCCCTGTGCTCCTGATTCCCGTGGCCCTCATCATCGTGGTGGCTCTGCTGAAGATTCCGGCCCTGCCCAGCGTGCTGCTGATTTCCGCGGTGGGCTGCGTCTTTGCGGTCATCTTCCAGGGGGCCTCCTTCTCCGACTGCATCACCATGGCCCACTACGGCTACGCCGCCGAGACCGGCAACGCCCTGTGCGACACCCTGCTGAACCGGGGCGGCATGGACAGTATGCTGTGGACCAACAACCTGGTCATCGTGGCCGTGGCCTTCGGCGGCGTGCTCCAGACCATCGGCGCGGTGGAGTCCCTGCTGGGCAGCTTCATCAAGAAGGTCAAGACCCCCTTCCAGTTGGTGGCGGTCACCATGGCCACCTCCATGTTCTGCATCACCACCATGTGCGACCAGTACCTGGGCCTCATCATCCCCAGCACCATGTATAAGGACAAGTTCGACGAGATGGGCCTGTCCCGGAACATGCTGTCCCGGACCCTGGAGGACGGCGGCACCCTGTGGTCCCCGCTGGTGCCCTGGTCCTCCTGCGGCGCGTACCACTCCCGCATCCTGGGCGTGCCCACCCTGTCCTATCTGCCCTTCTGCTTCATGAACATCATCAACCCCATCTTCGCCCTGGTGACGGCGGCGCTGGGCCGCAACATCCTCTACGCCGACGGCACCTACACCAACTTCCTGGGCAAGCTCAAAAAGGGCGCCGTGGCCGGCGCGCCGGAGGAGGCCCACAAGAAGGCTCTGGCCGCCCTGGAGCGCATCCGGGGCGAAAAGGTCCCGGGCTAAAAGGAACGTCACGTGGAATACAAAGGCATTCTCAAAGAGCGCGAGACCTGGTTCAAGGTGTGCGCCTTCCTCCTGGCCGGAGTCATGCTGGTCCGGGAGGCCATGCTGAAGCAGTGGATCTACGTCCCCGTGGCCCTGCTGGTGATGCTGGCCTGCTTCTACAAGCGGGAGCAGATCATCTCGGAACAGGGGGTGGACATCCAGTCCACGCTGTTCGGCGTCACCACCCATAACCTCTGGTGCTGGGACGTGGTCACCACCCTCCACACCGACTATAAAAAGGCGGCCCCCAACGTGCAGCTCCACATCGGCAAGGACCTAGTGGTCCGCACCTTTGTGATGAAGCCCGCCGACTGCAAGGGCGCGCTGAAGCTGGCGGCGGAGCGGAATCCGAAGATATACATCGAGGACCTCACGGAGGAGGAGCAGGCCCGCAGGCGCCAGGAGCGGCAGCGCCAGGAGGAAGTCCAGCGGGCCCAGCGGGCCGCGGAAAAGCACCAGCGGAAAAAATAATGCGCCCTCCATCAGGCCAATGTCATTAAGTTAACCAGACTTTCCAAGCAATGTCATTTCGAACCAGTTCTCAAACTGGTGAGAAATCCGTTCCCACGTCCTGTTTTTGGGACGAAAGATGCGGATTTCTCACCGGTGCGCGCACCGGTTCGGAATGACATGGCGGAAGGATGCCCTTAACTGAATGACATTGCCCATCAGGCCCTCCGGCTTCCGCCGGGGGGCCTGATTTTGTTGACACCGGGGGGCGGAGCGGCTATGATAAGAAAAGACAGGCGCGTCCGCGCCGGAGCTGAAATCATAGGGAAATGGAGTGAGCATCAGATGGATCAGAATTGCGCGTACTGCATGGAAGGCGAGCTGGTGGACAAGTTCGGCATCAAAATCTGCGAGCTGCCCGCCTCCAAGGTCTATTTGTTCAAGGAGCAGAGCCACCCCGGACGGGTCATCGTGGCCCACAAGAAGCACGTCAGCGAGCTGGTGGAGCTGACGGCGGAGGAGCGGGCGGCCTATATCGAGGACATCAGCCGGGTGGCCTCCGCCCTGCACGAGGTCTTCCGCCCCAATAAGGTGAACTACGGCGCCTACGGCGACACGGGCCACCACCTCCACTTCCACCTGGTGCCCAAGTACGACGGGGCCTTCGAGTGGGGCGGCACCTTCGCCATGGACCCCAAGCAAAAGACCCTCACCGACGCCGAGTACCAGGAGATGATCGGCAAAATCAAGGCCGCGCTGGGCGTGTGAGAAGAAAAAAGGACGGAACGGCGGCTGCCGTTCCGTCCTTTTTGAAACATGAGGGGCATTTTGTCACAGATGGGGGCGCTGAGGCGATATTCCATAAAGAGACCCTATTTTAATTGATAAAGGAGTGCTGCAACCGTGAAGAAGTCGATTCGATTCCTGGCGGCCGGTCTGGCCGCGGCGTGTACCCTGTCCCTGGCGGCCCTGGCCGCCGAGCCGGAGACGCCCCCGGCGGTGGACGTGGTCACAGAGCTGGGGCTCATGGAGGACCGGGCGGACGGGAGTTTCGACCCGGAGGGCACCGTCACCCGGGAGGAGATGGCGCGGATGGTCTGCCTGCTCCTCAACGGCGGCAAGGACCCCAACCTCCAGCCCCAGGAGGCCGCGTTCTTTCCCGACACCCAGGGCCGGGCCCTGTCGGGCTACGTGGACTACTGCGCCAATCTGGGCGTGGTCGCCGGCCGGGGGGACGGCACCTTCGGCCCGGAGGAGCCGCTCACCGGCACCGCGGCCGCCAAAATGCTGCTGGTGTGCGTGGGCTATACCTCGGACTATGAGCGGTTCCAGGAACATGGGAACTGGGACGTCAATATCGGGGTGCGGGCCTCGGAGGCGGGGCTGTTTGATGGCGTGGACGGCGACCCCAAAGAGCCCATCACCCGGGACATGCTGGCCCGTATGATGTATAACGCCCTCACCATGACGATGATCCAGTACGAGTACAAGCCGGTTCCGGGGGAGGGCGGCGTGATGAACCCCGTGGCGGTGCCCGCGCCCCGGGAGGATGGCCGGACCCTGCTGGGGGCGAAATTCCGAATGGAGCTGGTGGACGGGGCCTTGCAGGCCCTGGCGGAGCCGGAAAAGTGACGGTTTGCCGGTTTCATAAAAACAGCGGGGCCGCCCATTTTTATGGCGAAGCAATAAAAATTTCTACAACGGAGAACAATATTTTATAAATATTTTGCTTTTCATCTGCCTCCAATTGTAGTATGATAAGTTCGCGAGCTTTCGTATGGAACCAAACGTTATACCCATAGGAGGTATTTGGAAATGAGAAAGACAAAAATCATCTGCACCCTGGGTCCCGCGGTGGACGACGAGGAGACCCTGCGCGCGCTGATCCTGGCGGGCATGAACTGCGCCCGCTTCAACTTTTCCCACGGCACCCACGAGACCCATCTGGCGACCCTGACCAAGCTCAAGCGGGTCCGGGACGAGCTGGGCGCTCCCGTGGCCACCATGCTGGACACCAAGGGCCCCGAGATCCGGGTCAAGACCGTGGCCGACGGCCCCGTGACCCTGGAGAAGGGCCAGGACTTCATCCTCACCACCGAGGACGTGGTGGGCGACGCCCACCGGGTGGCCGTGACCTATGAAAACCTCCACAAGGAGCTGGTCCCCGGCAACCGGGTGCTGCTGGACGACGGCCTGGTGGAGCTGCACGTGAAGGAGATCAAGGGCCGGGACATCCACTGCGAGGTGGAGAACGGCGGCAACCTCTCCAGCAACAAGTCCATCAACATCCCCGACGTGCACATCCTGCTGCCCTCCCTCACCGACAAGGACAAGGAGGACCTGAAGTTCGCCGCCGAGAACGACTACGACTTCATCGCCGCCTCCTTCGTCCGCAAGGCCGCCGACGTGGAGGACATGCGCCGCTGCCTTCACGAGTGCGGGGGCGACAACATCCGCATCATCGCCAAGATCGAGAACCGCGAGGGCGTGGACAACCTGGACGAGATCATCGCCGCCGCCGACGGCATCATGGTGGCCCGTGGCGACCTGGGCGTGGAGATCCCCGCCTACGAGGTGCCCATCCTCCAGAAGCGGATGATCAAGTCCACCATCGCTCAGGGCAAGCCGGTCATCACCGCCACCCAGATGCTGGACTCCATGATCCGCAACCCCCGGCCCACCCGTGCCGAGGTCAGCGACGTGGCCAATGCCGTGTTCGACGGCACCTCCTGCGTCATGCTCTCCGGCGAGACCGCCTCCGGCAAGTACCCCGTGGACGCCCTTTCCACCATGGTCAGCGTGGTGGCCGCCGCCGAGGGGGCCATCGACTACTGGGGCCGCTTCCGGGAGCGCAACCTGCTGCCCGACGTGGACACCATTAACGACGCCATCACCCACTCCTGCTGCCTGACGGCCATGGACCTGAAGGCCACCGCCATCCTGGCCGCCACCAAGAGCGGCCACACCGCCAAGGTCATCTCCCGCTTCCGCCCCGAGTGCCCCATCGTGGCCCTGTGCCAGAGCGAGAAGACCCGCCGCCAGCTTGCCATCTCCTGGGGCGTCCACGCCTACCTGTCCGGCGACGTGGACTCCACCGACCGGCTGTTCTCCCTGGCCGTGGAGGTGGCCCGCAAGGAGGGCGCCGTCCAGCCCGGCGACACCGTGGTCATCACCGCCGGCGTGCCCATCGGCAAGAGCGGCTCCACCAACCTCATCAAGGCCCAGGTGGTCTAAAGACGATAAAAAAGCCCCTGTCACAGCTTCGCGCTGTGACAGGGGCTTTTTGCGTATGAGGTCATTGAAAATAGTCCGGGAACCGCTCCCGGATCTGCACGGCGTCGTACTGGTACCGGGTCAGGTGGCTGGTCATGAGCTCCACGGCCCTGTCCTTGTCCCCGCTCCGGATGGCCTGGGCGATTTGGAGGTGGTCGTCCACGGTCTTGGTGTCCCGGACGGGGCCCAGGCGGAGGGCCAGGGCCCGCACCCGGTCGAAGGGGGCGCTCCAGGAGCGTATGAGTTCAAAGGTCCGCTCCTTGCCGCACAGCCGGAACAGCTCCCGGTGGAAGGCGTCGTCCAGGTCCAGCAGCCGGTCCGACCAGCCGTTTTGCAGGCAGAACTGCTGGAGCCTCAGGTTTTCGTCCAGGGCCTTGAAGTCCAGCCCGTCGGCCAGTCCACAGGCCAGCTCCACCACGGCCCGCTCCAGCACCAGCCGGTGGAAGCGTATCTCCTCCACGAAGTCGTAGTTGATGTAAGAGACCCGGCTGCACCGCTGGGGCAAAATCTCCACGATGCCGCTTTTTGACAGCTCCAGCAGCGCCTCCCGCACGGGGGTGCGGGAGATGCCCAGCTGCTCGGAGAGGTCGCCCTCGCTGAGCCTTGCGCCGGGCTCCAGCTCCAGGTGGACGATGTTGTGTGTGATGGTCCGCAGGGCGTATTCCCGGTAGGACTCCCGGGGTTCCCGCTCCAGAAGCTGCATGGCGGCGCACCTCGCTCTCTTTCTCGATACGGCGGTGGAAGGCAAAATCAGAACGATAGTATTCTATCTGGAAATAGAGAGAATGGCAAGCGCATGGGGACGGTTTTGTGAACTTCTACAAAAAACGACGGAAAACGACCGGGCGGCCCCCAGAGGGGCCGCCCGGTCGTTTGTGCGGTTGCGGGGGAAATATGGAGGGGATGGGAATACAAATCGTTAGCCGATGCCGCCGAAGTAGGCGCCGGCCACCAGGGCAATGACGGCCAAGATACAATAGCCATACTTGGCCAGGGGGTAGAACCAGCCGCCGATGGGACGGCTGGACCCCTCGTTGACGGCCTTGAGGACGTACTCCTTGCCGGCCACCCAGAAGAACATGACGCCGGCCAGGAAAGCGCCCAGGGGGCAGATGTAGATGGAGACCACGTCCATCCAGTCGGAGGTGATGGCCTGGATGAAGATGGCGACCACACAGCCCACGGCCAGGATGATGGCGGTGGCGGGGACGCGCTTCAGGCCGAACTTCTCCTGCAGGGTGGCCACGGGGGCCTCATACAGGTTGATGATGGAGCTGACGCCGGCGAAGAGGACGCAGACGAAGAAGACCACGCCGATGATGCGGCCGCCGGGCATTCCGTTCATCACGTTGACCAGCCACACGAACATCAGGCCGGGGCCGGCGGCGGTCATGTCGCCGCCGCCCGCCGCCATGGAGGGAAGGATGACCAGAGCGGCCAGCATGGCGGCCAGGGTGTCAAACAGGGCCACGTTGCGGGCGGAGCTGGGGATGCTCTCGGTCTTGGGCAGGTAGGAGCCGTAGATGACCGAGCCGTTGCCCGCCACCGACAGGGAGAAGAAGGCCTGCCCGAAGGCGAAGACCCAGACCTGGATGTTCAGGAGCCCCTCGGGCTTCAGGGTGAAGATGTACTTGTAGCCCTCGCTGGAGCCGGGGAGGAAGAAGATGTAGATGCCCAGGGCCACGAAGAGGAAGAACAGGATGGGCATCATGATCTTGTTGGCCTTCTCGATGCCGCCGGAGACGCCCATGGCCATGATGGCGAAGCCCACCACGATGGCGACGATGATCCAGGGGAAGTTGTCCACGGAGATCAGGTCAAAGGTGCCGCCGATGGTGCCCATATCCTGGCCCATGGCGAACATCTGGCCGCTGAAGGACATGAAGGTGTACTTGAAGATCCAGCCCATGACCACGGTGTAGCCGATGGCCAGAGCCATGGAGCCGATGATGGGAATAAAGCCGATGGCCTCGCCGATGGTCTTCTTGCCCGTGCGGATCTCGGTGCACTTGCCGAAGGCGCCGATGGGGCCGGCCCCGGCGGAGCGGCCCAGGGCGAACTCGCCGATGACGCCGGAGGCGCCGATGAGGACCACGAAGAGGAAGTAGGGAATCAGGAAGGTCAGGCCGCCGAACTTGGAGACCATGATGGGGAAGCGCCAGATGTTGCCCATGCCCACGGCCGAGCCGATACAAGCCAGGATGAATCCCCACTTGCTCTTAAAGCCGTCGCGCTGTTCCAACGCTTTGTCAGGAGCTGCCATAAAATCCACCTCTCTCAATATATTACCGGTTGCGTCTCCCGGTGGAATCCAAAAGACCCGGATATAGAGAAGGGGCGCCCGCAGAAAAGCCTATCAACTTGCGGACGCCCTTTGTTCTCTCTGCTGCGCTCTCTCCACGCGGCGCAGCTTACGCACGAATTATCGGATTTGGCTGACTCTTACTTGTTGGGGTAGGGCTCCAGGAAGGCGTGGAAGTGACGCATGGGCAGGTTGTGGCCCCAGACGATGCGCATGTTGGGGATGCTCTCCCGGTCCTCGTACAGGGCCTTCACCGCGGCGATGACGTAGTCCAGGTGCTCCTGGGTCAGGCGGCTGCGGTCAACGGCGAAGCGGACCACGTTGGCCAGCTCGGCCTGCTGCTCGGGGGTCTTGAGGTCGTACTCCATGGAGTAGTCGCCCAGCTCGGAGGTGCGGATGCCGTAGCGGCGGATGAGCTCGATGCTGAAGCCCTGGCCGGCGAAGGTGTCGTGGCCGCGCTTGCCGTCAAAGAACTCGTCCATGTTGATGTACACGGCGTGGCCGCCGGCGGGAAGCACCACGCCCTTGACCCCGGCCTTGTAGAAGCCCTGGGCCAGGTACTCGCACTGCTTCACGCGCTCGTCCATGTAGTTGAAGTCGCAGCTCTCGTAGAGACCCACGGCCAGAGCCATGATGTCACGGCCGGACATGCCGCCGTAGGAGTCGTTGCCGTAGCAGGAGATCTGCTTGACCTTCAGCAGCACGCCCACGTCGGTCTTGATGGAGCCGTCGGGGTTGAAGTCGGAGAACTTCTTCCAGAACCGGCCCTTGTCCCGGAAGGCAACCATGCCGCCCATGTTGGCGTGGCCGTCCTTCTTGGCGGACATGCAGAAGGCGTCGCACAGGGAGAACATCTCGGTGGCGATCTCGGCGATGGACTTGTCGGCGTAGCCGTCCTCGTTCATCTTGATGAAGTAGCAGTTCTCCGCCCAGCGGGCCACGTCGAAGACCAGGGGGATGTCGTACTTGGCGGCCACCTTGTGGATCTCCTTCAGGTTGGCCATGGACACGGGCTGGCCGCAGATGGGGTTGTTGGTGATGCAGGTGAAGATGAGGGGCACGTTCTCCACGCCCACGCCCTGGATGAGCTGCTCCAGCTTCTCGATGTCCATGTTGCCCTTGAAGGGGTTCTTGGCGTAGGAGCCGCCCTCGGGAATCTCGTACAGCAGGTCCTTGTTGTAGAGGTTGCGGGGGATGGAGCCCATCTGCTTGATGTTGCCCTCGGTGGTGTCGAAGTGGCCGTTGGAGGGGATGGTGAAGACCTTGCCGGGATGACGCTCGGCCAAAATCTTCTTCACGATCTCCATCAGCACGGACTCGGCGGCGCGGCCCTGCTGGATGATGAAGGTGTTGGGGCGCTCCATCTGGGCGGCGCCGCCGTTGAACAGGCCGCCCTCATACTCGCAGAGGTAGACCTTCTCCATCATGGTCTCCACGTCGCGGCAGTCGGTGCGGACCAGGTCGATGATCTTCTTCCAGTTCTTCTCGCCGCCGCGCTCGAAGATGTCGCGGAAGGTGTCCAGCAGGACGTAGTAGCCGGTGTTGCGGCCATAGGCCTCGTCGCCCAGGAACAGGGAAGCCCACTGGTGGTTGGTCATGGCGGTGGTGCCGGAGTCGGACAGCATATCCACGGTCAGCATCCCGGCGGGGAAAGCGAACTCGTTATAGTGGGTGGCCTTCAGGACGCGCTCACGCTGTTCCACGGTGACGTTGGGGAGGTCGCGGACAGCAAAGGTGAAGTGATGGGGGGTGGGGACGCTCAGCGGGTACTTTTCCATGATAGTTTGCCTCCATTATTTGGCGCATGGCGCCTTATTTTGAAAAGATACCCCGGTCGTCGGAAACCGACAGGCGGACGGTATTGGTGCGCATAGCGGTCCTGGCGGTACTAGTACCGCGCGGTGTTTTTATTGTGATACAATAAAAATGTGGCTTACACCCGGGCGATGACCTCGATCTCCACCAGGGCATCCTTGGGGAGCCGGGCGACCTCCACGGCGGAGCGGGAGGGATAGCCGCCCTCGGAGAAGAAGGTGGCGTAGACTTCGTTCATGGCGCCGAAATTGTTCATGTCGCTGAGGAACACGGTGGTCTTGATGACCTTGTCCATGCCGCTTCCGGCCTCCTCCAGGATGGCCTTCACGTTGCTGAGGGACTGGCGGGTCTGGGCCGCGATGCCCTCGGGGAAGGCGCCGGTGGCGGGGTCGATGGGCAATTGCCCGGAGGTGATGACCAGCCCGTCGATGGCCACGGCCTGAGAATAGGGGCCGATGGCGGCGGGGGCCTTGTCTGTGTGGACAACTTTCTGCATAGTTCGCTCTCCTCCTTTCATTTCTGCGAGATAAAATTATCATACTCGTAGACGGATGTCAACAACGATTGTACATTTTGTATAAGTCAACAGATTTACTTGCACACATTTGTAGAAAATATAAATAGTGGTTGACAAGAGCGGGTTAATAAAATATTCTAATGTAAGAAAAAATTCTTAAACCATTGACGGTTTGCACCAGCGGGCTTATCATTGATTTCGTGCAGAAATTGCGCGAAAAAGGAAAGGAATGGTACCATTTCATGGCCAACCCGCTCTTAAAACCCTATATCAAGCTGACGGAATTCCTGGGCCACGCCCTGGGGCCGGACTACGAGGTGGCCCTCCACGACCTGACGGATAAGAACCGCTCCATCATCGCCATCTCCAACCGGCAGGTCAGCGGGCGGCAGGTGGGCGCGCCCCTGACCAACGTGGCGCTGAAGATATTGATGGAGGAGAGCTACCTGGACTCGGACTATCTGCTCCACTACCGGGGGCAGGCGGCGTCCGGCAAGACCCTGCGGTGCTCCACGCTGTTCATCAAGCAGGGGAACCAGCTGGTGGGCATGCTCTGCGTCAACTATGACGACAGCCGCCACCGGGCCGTCAGCGAGGAGATTTTGCGCCTGTGCCACCCGGACTCCTTCGTGGAGACCAACTTCCAGCTGGACGAGACCCAGGTGACGGATATGGAGCCCGGCGACGGGGCGGAGCGCTTCCAGAACTCCATCGACGATGTGGCCATGGAGGCCGTGACCAAGGAGCTCTCCCGCCTGAACGTCAGCGCCGAGCAGCTCACCGCCGACGACCGGCTCCAGATCATCCAGTCCCTGGAGGCCGCCGGCATCTTCCTGCTCAAGGGGGCGGTGAACGACGTGGCCGACGCCCTGGGCTGTTCCAAAGCCAGCGTCTACCGCTATATCACCCAGGTGAAAAACGAGAAAAAGAGGGAGTGAGGGTATGCTGCTGCCGCTGACGCCGGATTTGACGGGGGCCTTTGCCGCCGCCTGCGCCCACGAGCGGGTCTTTGGCTCCAAGGCCATGACGGCCCTGCGGGCCTACGGCCTGGAGGACCCGGACGTTCAATTTTTCCTCTGTCTCCAGGAGGATAGACCCACTGCCGCGCTGTACCTGTCCCACGGGGTGCTGGTGATCTCGGCGGAGGCGGGGGCGGAGACGGACTCCGTGGCCGAACTCATCCGCCGGGAGGGCGTGACCGAGACCGACACCAACTGGGACCAGTGCGCCGCCCTGCAAAAGCGGCTGGGGGGCGTGACGGACAGCTCTTATTATATGGTATATCGGGGCGGCCCGGTGGAGGGGGACTTCCCCGGCATGGTCCCCGGCGACCTGCCCGCGGTGTTCGACGTACTCCAGCGCAGCCACGAGTATTACCGGACCCACCTGGATTTTCAGAGCTGGTCCGCAGATCTCACCCGAAAATTGGACCTGGGACTGGTAAAACTGTTCCAAATGGAACAGAATGGCCGGGTGGTCGGCACCGGCTCCATCGCCTCCCAGGACGACGAGTGCGGGGTGGTGGCGGCGGTGGCGGTGGTGCCGGAGCTGCGCCACCAGGGCCTGGGCGCCGCCATCAGCCGCTTCCTGACCCGTCAAATCTTAGAACTGGGCAAGACCCCCCGCCTCATCTCCGGCTACGACGGCGTAGCCGAACTCTACAAACAGGTGGGCTATGAGACCTGCGGCCGGTGGGGAGAGCTGTATTTATAATGAAGAATTAAGAATGCAGAATGCAGAATGACGCCTGCGGGCGGGACGGAGGAGCGCGGGGCGTCGAGGACGCCGCCCCCTACGTAGGGCCCGGCGTCCTCGACGGGCCGTTTACCGTCTAGCCTTGCCGGGCATTGCCATGCTAGGCGCGCCGCGCCAGAGCATGGGGGTGAACGACCGCACATTAGGCCGTAACGGCCGGGGCGGAAGCGGAAAGGCAGACTTGTTATCGCTAGCCGGTCTCAACCGCTATGCCCCGTTGGCGCCACTCCTGGGTCCAGGGCCGCGGCCTTGGTTTTCTTTCCGTCCTCTTTCTCAAACGAGAAAGAGGACCCCCGCCGGAGGCGCCTCCCCCGGAGGGGTTCGGCCCGTGGGCGGAAATCGAATCTGGAACATTCAGAGAGAGGGATCACCTATGTGGGGAAACTACGCCCGGCGGCTGGGGTGGCTGGTTCTGGGCATGGCGGTCAGCGCCGTGGGCATCGTGATGATGCTCCAGGCCAACGTGGGCCTGGAGCCCTGGAGCGTCCTCCAGCAGGGCATGGCCCAGTCCACCGGCATGACCTACGGCATGGCCTCGGTGCTGGTGGGGGGCGCGGCCATCGCCGTGGCCGCCCTGTGCGGCGAGCGCTTCGGCGTGGGCACCATCGTCAATATCATCCTCTGCGCCGCCATCATCGACTTCCTGCTGGCCCGGGGCTGGATCCCCAAAATGGAGGGGCTGGGCTCCGGGCTGCTCCTGCTGGCCGGGGGCCTGGAGCTGCTGGCCCTGGGGACCTGGATGTACATGCGCGCCGCCCTGGGGGCGGGGCCCCGGGACGCGCTGATGGTGGCCCTGGCCCGCAAGACGGGCCGGTCCGTGGGCCTGTGCCGGGCGGCGGTGGAGGTGGTGGTCATCCTGGTGGGCTGGCTGCTGGGGGGGCAGGTGGGCGTGGGCACGCTGGTCTCCGCCGTGGGCCTGGGGTCCCTGTTCAACCTGAACTTCCACCTCCTGGGCTTCCGGGCGGCGGAGGTCCACCAGGAGACCGTGGCCGAGACCCTCCGCATCCTGCGTGGCAAGCCCGCCGGGGACGAGACGGAACCGTAAGGAACTGCAAAAAAGGAGCGTTCACCGTTTCAAGGGTGAACGCCCCTTTTTCGTTCAGGCGAGGTACGGCTGGGGAAAGGACTTAAACGCCATACTCGAACCAAACATGGTACCAGTGATCGTCGAACTGTATACTATGCTCAGGCGCTTCCTCGGGGGGCGCGGGAAAATAGAACAGGGTATCCTCCACGATTTTGAAGCCGATGGAGTGATCCGATATTTGGACTCCTGTGACGCCGTAGTTGTGAAAGAGATCATCGAATCGCTCCCTTAAACCGCTGGAGAGGACGATCGGATGCCGCTCGTATGTCTCATAGTCAAACCACAGATATGAATTTGATTCCTGGTCTTGTTCTATATACATATCAAATAATGGAGAATTTTCTTGTTTCAGCATCAATATCGTTTCGGCATTGGCTTCCAGTTCAGAAACAGCAGATTGATACAGCGTATCTATTTGTTCATGCACCTGCTGACCATACGCGAGCGCCTGCTCCAGCTCACAATCCTGGTCATCCGGGGCATCTGGGGCATCCTGCAGCCGAACACATAGGAGCAGAATGATGGCCGTCATAAGGGCCAAAGCGGCGCGCAATAGGAACGTGCTGTGCTTGCTTCTCAAGGCTGCCCCCTCCTTTTTCTATTGCGGTCGAGGATGTCATATCCCATCTTAACACGCCGTCCCGCTTTCTACAATGGGTGGATAGGCCCTTGCGGCCCGCCTTGCTTTTTTCTCCGGCCCGGTGTAAAATGGTCCTCGTTTCATTCCGAAGGAAAGGCACGGTTTTCGACACCATGAGCGTACATACCCCTCTTCGCACCTCTCGTCAGGAGGCGCTGCCGCCCTACGGCGTCCGCCCCGGTCTCCGGGACTACGGCCTGGTGACGGCGGTGCCCCTGTTCTTCGTTTTCTTTCTGGGATTGCCCGCCCTGGGCCTGCCGGCGTGGCAGAGCGGCCTGTGGGCGCTGGCCTACGCCGTCCTGGCCGCCCTGGGCGTCCGGTGGGGGGAGGGCTGGGCCCGGTGGCTGCCCCGGCTGGCCTTCGCGGCGGCCCCCCTGCTGGGGTACACCCTGGTGGAGGCCCTGAATTACAACAACGCCTGGACCAGCTTCCCGGCGGTCCAGGTCCTGCTGAATCTGGTCTGGTACTACATGATTTCCGCCCTGGTCTATCTGCTGGTGGGGCGGCTGACCCTGTCCGCGGGGGTCTCGGCGGGCCTCTTCCTCTTCATCGGTCTGGCCAACCGCTACATCATCCGCTTTCGGGGCCGCACCATCTTCCCCGGCGACCTGCTGACTCTGCGGACCGCCGTGAACGTGGCCTCCAAATACGACTACGGCCTGGACCAGACCCAGCTCATCAGCCTGCTGGTCCTGGGGTTGTTTTTGCTGGTGCTGTGGAAGCTGCCCCGCCGCTCCAGGGGGCGGAAGCTGCCCCGGCTGCGGGTGATTTTGCCCACGGCGGCGGCCTGCCTGCTCTACCTGGGGGCCTTTTTCCAGACCGACATGCTCCGGGTGCTGGACATCGAGCCGTCCCTGTGGACCACCCGGGGCAACGGCTTCCTGCTCAACTTCTCCGTCTGCCTGCGGTACAGCACCGTGGACGAGCCGGAGGGCTACGACCCGGACGCCCTGGCCGCGTTTGCCGCCCAGACGGTCCCGTCTGGGGACGTTGACGGGCAAAAGCCCGTCAACGTCATCGCCATTATGAACGAGTCCTTCTCCGATTTGGCCCAGGTGCTGGACCTAGAGACCAACGAGGACCCCATGCCCTTTTTCCACAGCCTGGAGGAAAACACCGTCCGGGGCACGGCCTACGCCTCCGTCTTCGGCGGGACCACGGCCAACTCGGAGTACGAGTTTTTGACCGGCAACACCACCGCCTTCCTGCCGGAGGGCACGGTGCCCTTCCAGATGTACGTCACCCCCGGCGCCCCCGGCCTGGGCGGTCAGATGAAGGCCCTGGGCTACGAGACCATCTTTTTCCACCCCTATCTGGCCTCTGGCTGGAACCGCAGGGCGGTCTACCAGAACTTCGGCTTCGACCAAATCTACTTTCAGGACGCGGTGGATGACCCGGCGTACATGCGCCGCTATATCACCGACCAGTCCAGCTACGAAAAGGTGGTGGAGCTGTACGAGGCCAAGGAGGAGGGGGAGCCCCTCTTCCTCTTCAACGTGACCATGCAGAATCACAGCGCCTACAACGTGCCCTGGGAGGGGCTGGACAAGACGGTGTGGCTCACCGGCAGCCGGGAGGGGCGGTACAGGACCGTGGACCAGTACCTGTCCCTGCTGCGGCAGTCCGATAACGCGCTGCAATATCTGATTGAATATTTCCAAAACATTGAGGAACCCACCATGCTCGTTCTCTTTGGGGACCACCAGCCCCAGGTGGCCACCAACTTCTACACCGACGTGCTGGGGGGCGAGTTCGCCGACCTGCCCGCCGCCGTCCAGCAGAAGAAGCAGGCGGTGCCCTTCCTGATTTGGGCCAACTACGACATCCCGGAGGAGCAGGGCATCGAGCTGTCCCTGAACTACCTGTCCACCCTGCTGGTGGAGACGGCCAACCTGCCCGCCACGGGCTACCAGCAGTTCCTGTCCCAGCTCCGCCAGACCGTCCCCGCCGTCAACGCCGTGGGCTGCCGGGACACCGACGGCACCTGGGTCAAGCGCCGGGGGGACCTGTCCCAGGCGGCCCAGGATGCGCTGCTGGAGTACGAGAGCTTCCAGTATAACCAGCTCTTTGACGACGAGGAGAACCGCTTGACCGGGTTTTTTACCCTGCCCCAAACCGAAACGGAGGAGAACCCATGAACGACGATTTTTTCATGCCCACGCTGAGCCATTTTGAGAACGACAACGGCTGGTCGGGGAGCCGGGGGGTCATGTGCTATGAAATCGAAAAGCCCCAGGAGGGGCAGGTCCGGGTGGTGACCTGGTACGGCCCCTTTTGCCGGGCCTATGCCCAGGAGGAGGGAGAGGCGTTCTTCCCGGTGTCCGCTGAGGGCCGCCAGGCCATGATCGACTACCTCCTGGCCCAGGCCGAGACCATGAACGCCGCCCCCGCCAAGACCCCGGAGGAGTGCCGGGCGTACTACGAAAAGGTGCGCCGGGAGGGGAAGGAATAGAGGAACGGGCCTGCCGCAGACGCGCGGCAGGCCCGTTTTTAACTTTTTCGCATAGGGCTTGACGGCGGCTTCATAGTGTGCTACTTTTATCATATGTTAAAACAACATATGATGAAGAGAGGAGTGCGGAAAGGATGGAGCTGACTGCCCAGGAGGTCGCCGCCCGGACGGAGGCGCGGTTCGAGCAGTGCTATCCCTATTTCAAAGCTTTTCAGACGGAGGCGGAGTACCGGCCTTACTGGGACCTGTGCATGGAGGCGGTGCGGGACCGGGACGTGCTGGTGCCCATCGTGTTCGTGAACGACTACTTCGGGACGCCACCGGTCAGGACCTTCCTGGCCCGGTACGGCAAAGAGGTGGGGGCCATTTTGGAGGCCCGGGGGGAGACGGTACTGGACCCCTTTACCAAAAAGAGCATGGGGGCCTTTTGGGGCACGGTGTTCAAATTCGTACTGGGTTACGGGGACCGGGGCACCGCCACCATGGTCAAGAACCGGTGCTTCGGCCTGCGCTCGGCCAGCTTTTTCTACCGGCAGGCGGAGCCGGTAAAAATCGTGGAGGGGGAACGGGGATGAGAAAGCCGCTGTATTTTTATCAGGAAAAGATTGTCAATAAACGAAGTCGGTCGGAGGGGCGCTTTGTCACCGACCGGCTGGCGGAACGGCTCCTGGCAGACCCGGACACATTCCTGGGTGAGGTGACCCGGAGCGAGCGGAAGAGCTACCGGGTCGAGAGTCACAGGAAGGACCGGGACATTCCCCAGAGCAACCGGGAGGAGGAAATCGTGGCCATCCGACTCTACAAGGAGCTGGATATGTTCCTGGATTATCAGGTCCCCCTGCCGGCCTGGAAGGGCGACCCCAGAGGAAATATAGACCTGCTGATGGAATGGGACGGCGTCCTCTATTTGACCGAGCTGAAACGGGAGTCCAGCCAGGAGACCCTGCTGCGGGCGGCCCTGGAAATTGAGACCTACTACCGTATGGTGGACCGGGAGCTTTTGCTGCGGGAATGGCCGCCCCGGCGGCGGGAGGTGGGCAAGGCCGTCCTGCTGTTTGAAAACGTGGCCTGCCGCGCCTATTGGGAGTGGCTGCACCCGGAGGAATTCCCCCATGTACACCGGCTGCTGAAGGAGTGGGGAATCCAGGTATTCACCATAAAGAGCCACATCGACCCACCCAGGCAGGCAGAACCATGGACCTGATCATCCACCGGGGGACCCACCAGATCGGCGGATGCGTCACCGAGGTGCGGACGGCGAATACCCGGGTGTTCCTCGACTTCGGCGCGGAACTGCCGGGGGAGACACCCGGTCCTGGGGTGGACGGGCTTTTGGCGGGCCCGCCGCCGGACGCGGTCCTCTTCACCCACAACCACGGGGACCACATCGGGCTGTTGGACGCCCTGCCGCCGGAGGTCCCGGCCTATCTGGGCCCGGCGGCCAAGGAGATATACCTGACACTGCGGTGGAGGCTGGGGGACCGGGATTTGAGCCGGGTGGAGGCCCTGCGGACCTTCACGCCCGGCGTCCCCTTCCAAATCGGAGACCTGCGGGTCACGCCGCTGCTCACCGACCACTCCGCCTACGACGCCTATATGTTCCTGCTGGAGGGGGAGGGGCGGCGGATCCTCCACACGGGGGATTTCCGCACCCACGGCTTCCGGGGCAAGGCGGTGCTGCCCACGCTGGCGCGCTATGCCAAGGGCGTGGACGCCCTGCTTCTGGAGGGCACGGCCCTGGACCGGCCGGGGCCGGAGCCGGAGACGGAGCGGCAGGTCCAGCAGAAGGCCCGCGCCCTGATGGAGCGGTACCGCTATCTGTTCCTGTTCTGCTCCTCCACCAACATCGACCGGCTGGCGGGGTTCTACCACGCCCTGCCCCGGGGACGGTACTTTTTCTGCGACCGATACCAGCGGGCGGTGCTGGCGGCGGCCGAGCGATACGGGGGCGTTCACACGCCGCTGTATACCTTCCCCAAGGCCCTGACCTGGGGGAAGAATCTGGCGGACCGGGCGGAGCGGCGGGGCTTCTGCTTCGCGGTCCGGCCCAGCCCGGCGTTTCAGACGGTGATGGAGGACTTCCAGCGGCGGCACCCGGAGGAGACGGCGGCGGTCTATTCCCTGTGGCGGGGCTATCTGGACCAGACGGACAACCCCTGGTCGCCGGTCTTGAAGGGCTTTTCCCACGTGGAAGCGCTCCACACCAGCGGCCACGCCGGGCGGGAGGCCTTGGGGGCGGTCTGCGGCGCGGTGAGGCCCGGCGTGGTCATCCCGCTCCATACCAGGGCGCCGGAGCGGCTGGAGGTCCCGGCCCCGGTGCGGGTGCTGGAGGACGGGGAGGTGTACCGGGTATGAGGGTTTGCCTCAAGGGCCGGTGGGCCTGTCTGGCCCTGGCCGCCGCCCGGGCCCTTTGGAACACGGAAGATGTTTTGGGGCCCGACCTGGACCTTGCGCTGGCCCTGGCCCGGCGGTCCCGCTGTCCCCGGCTGAGCGGGACGCTCCTTCCCCGTGGGGCGGCTTTGGAGCCGGAGCTCCTCCGGGCGGTCCGGGCCGCCCGGAGCCAGCGGGCGGGCCAGCTCATGGCCTGGGGCAAAGCCCCGGACCTGCCGGACCCGGAGCAGGGCGGAGGGCTGACGGAACGGCTGTCCGCCGCCGGGGCGGATATGCCGGTCCGGCTCTGGATGGGCCGCCGGCGGGGGGCTCCGGGCGTGGTGGTGCTGACGCTGCCATGAAGCGGCCGGGGCGGCCGATGGGGTCCTTTTCATGCAATCTTAACTTGACTGTCAGCGCATCTTCTGCTATCCTGACAATTAGAAAAGAATCTAAATGAATACGGACGGCAAGGAGGCAGCTTATGAGACAGACGGTTCGGTGGGGCGCGGCCCTGTGGCTGACGGCGGCCCTGGCGCTTACCCCGGTCCTGGCGGCGGGGGCCGCCGACGCGCCCTCCACCCGGCAGGAGTCGGCCCAACAGGCCGCGGAATATGCCGCGCAGTATGGGGGCGCGGTGAGCATCCAGTATGCCCTGTGGGAGGACGGGGAAATCACCCTGACCGGCCACAGCGGGGTGTACTCCAAGACCGAAAACCGGGTCCTCACCGAAGATGTCCTCTACGGCGTGGGCTCGGTGTCCAAGGTCTACACCACCGCCGCAGTCATGAAGCTGGTGGAGGCCGGGGAGGTGGACCTGGACCGGCCCGTCACCGCCTACCTGCCGGACTTCAAAATGGCCGATGAGCGGTACAGGGACATCACGGTGCGGATGCTGCTGAACCACTCCTCCGGCCTCATGGGCTCCACCATGGGCAGCGCCTTCCTCCTGGACGACCCGGCGGACCGCTCCGCCGCGGACGAGCTGCTGGAGCGGCTGTCCGTCCAGACCCTGAAGGCCGACCCGGGCGCTTACAGCGTCTACTGCAACGACGGCTTCACCCTGGCCCAGTTGGTGGTGGAGGCGGTGTCCGGACAGAGCCTGGAGGGGTATCTGCGGGCGGAGTTTTTCACCCCCATGGGTCTGGAGGACACCTTCGCCCCTGCCGACGATTTTGAGCGGGACCGGCTGGCCAAGACCTATCTGGGCGAGGACACCCGGGCCCTGCCGCCGGAGAGCTTGGGGGTGCTGGGCACCGGCGGCGTGTACGCCACGGCCTCCGACCTGGCCGCCTTCGGCGGTCTCTTCTGCGGGGGCGGCCCTCTGAGCGGGGACTCTCTGGAGGCCATGGCCGCGCCGGAGTACGCCGGGGGCCTGTGGCCCGAGGACGCCGACGACATGGTGGCCTATGGCCTGGGCTGGGACAGCGTGGCCTTCCCGCCCTTTGCGTACAGCGGAATCCAGGCACTGGCCAAGGGGGGCGACACCCAGCTCTACCACGCGGGACTGGTGGTCCTGCCGGAGTACGGTATGTCCTGCGCCGTTCTCTCCTCCGGCGGCGTGAGCACCTTCAATGAGATGGCGGCCTCCCGCATCCTCCTGGATGCCCTGAAGGAGCGGGGCGTGGAGGTGGACGAGGCCCCCAGGACCCTGGAGGAGGTCCAGCCCGCCGGGATGCCCGCTGAATTGGCGGACTGCTCCGGCCTGTATGGTTCCAACGCCCAGATGGCTCGGGTGGAGATCGGGGTGGACGGGACCATGCGCATCTCCTATCTCTCCGTCCCCGGCGGCCTGGTCCAGAACTTTACCTATCGGTCTGACGGCACCTTCCGGAACGAGGACAACACCGCCGCCGTCCGCCCGGTGGAGGAGAACGGCCGGGTCTACCTCTGGCAGAAGGGCTACGGGGCCCTGCCGGGCCTGGGGCAGGAGGCCGTCTCCAACTACTATCTCCAAAAGCTGCCGGAGAGCGTCCTCACACCGGAAGAGCAGGCGCAGTGGGACCGGCGGGCGGATAGGCTCTATTTGATGCTCAACGAGAAGTATACCTCCCAGGTCTATGCGCAAATCCTTCCGGGGGCCGGCCTACCTCTGTCCGGGGATTGCCCCGGCTATCTGCTTAACGGGATGCGCATGACGGATGGGGATACGGCGGTCAATGAGGCCCAAATCCCCGGTACGGCGGGACGGGACGGCGCGGATATGAAGTTCCACCAGGAGAACGGGTTGGAGTACATGACCATTCGCGGCGGTATCTTCGTGGAGACCGCGGCAGCACAGCCCCTGTGGGGCGGTGCGGGGGCCTACTCCACCATCCAGCCCGACGGATACGCCCGCTGGTACACCGTGGGAGACCTGGCGGGGAAGACCATGGCCGTGGCCCTGCCGGAGTGGGGGGCTTTCGCCGTGTACGATGCCGGCGGCGCGACGGTGGCCGCATCCTGGGCCTTTGGCGACGCCACCGCCGTTTTGCCGGAGGGCGGCTGGATCGTATTCGCCGGGGACCCCGGCGCTCGGTTCTATCTGGAAATGACGGAGTAAGCAGAAAGGGCATCCCGAAAGGGATGTCCTTTTTGTAAATTTTCCACAATCGCCTTTACAGAATGGCCCCGAGCGATTATGATAAATGTATCGTATCATAAGGAGGTGCCCCATGAAACTGACCTTTTTCGGCGCGGCCAAGGCCGTCACGGGAAGCTGTCACTGCCTGGAGGTGGGCGGCAAGAAGATCCTCATCGACTGCGGCCTGCAGCAGGGCCGGGACGAGCGGGACAACCGCGTGCTGGACTTCGCCCCCGGCTATATCGATTACGTCATCCTCACCCACGCCCACATCGACCACTCCGGCCGCATCCCCCTGCTGGTGAAGCAGGGCTTCCACGGCCAGATCGTCACCACCCGGCTCACCGGGCAGCTCATGTCCATCATGCTGCGGGACTCCGCCCACATCCAGGAGCAGGACGCCCAGTGGCAGAACCAGAAGGGCAAGCGGGCGGGCCGGGAGCCGGTGGAGCCGCTGTACACCATCGCCGACGCCGAGGCCGCCCTCAAGAACGTGGTCACCCACGAGTACGGTGAGCTGGTGGACCTGTGCGAGGGGGTCCGCATCCGCTTCGTGGACGCGGGGCACCTGCTGGGCTCGGCCAGCGTGGAGCTGTGGCTCACCGAGGGGGACGTGACCAAGAAAATCGTCTTTTCCGGGGACATCGGCAACATCGACCAGCCCATCATCCGGGACCCCCAGTACATCGGCGACGCCGACTACGTGGTCATGGAGAGTACCTACGGCGACCGCAACCACGAGCCGCCGGAGAGCTACACCGCCGCCCTGGCGGAAATCATCGAGGACACCTTCAACAAGGGGGGCAACGTGGTCATCCCCTCCTTCGCGGTGGGCCGCACCCAGGAGCTTTTGTACTTCATCCGGGAGATGAAGGAGAAGGGCATGGTCAAGTCCCACCCGGACTTCGAGGTCTGCGTGGACTCCCCCCTGGCGGGAGAGGCCACCAAAATCTACGCCGGGGACCTCCACGGCTACCTGGACGAGGAGGCCATCGAGGCCCTGAAGGGCGGGGCTTTGTTCACCTTCCCCGGCCTCACCGTCACCCAGACCAGCGAGGAGTCCAAGGCCCTGAACATGGACCGGAAGAGCCGGGTCATCATCTCGGCCTCCGGCATGTGTGACGCCGGGCGCATCCGCCACCACCTGAAGCACAACCTCTGGCGGCCGGAGTGCACCGTGGTCTTTGTGGGCTATCAGGGGGAGGGCACCCTGGGCCGGGCCCTGCTGGAGGGGGCCGACCACGTGAAGCTCTTCGGCGAGGAGATCGCCGTCCAGGCCAAAATCGTGAATTTCAAGGGCCTCAGCTCCCACGCCGACCGGGACCACCTGCTGTCCTGGGTCAAAAACTACGCCCCCAAGCCCAGCCACGTCTTTATCGTCCACGGGGACAGCCAGGTGACGGAGATTTTCGCCCAGACCCTGCGGGACCAGGGCTTCGCCGCCCACGCCGCCGAGTATGAGGAGGTCTACGACCTCTCCGCCGACCGGATGCTGGCCGCGGGCGTGCCCCTGCCGCCCAAGCAGCTGGCCGTGGTGGCCGGCTCCCCGGTCTACCGCAAGCTGGAGGCCGCGGGCCAGGACCTGCTGGCCGTCATCCGCCACAACCGCGGCGGCACCAACCGGGACCTGGCCAAGTTCGAGGAGGAACTGCGGGCCCTTATCAAGGCCTGGGAGAGATAGCGGAAAAGCAAAGGACCGTGTACCTGGTTGGGTACACGGTCCTTTTTGCCGGAATTTGATAATTTCGTCTGCGGGCGGGACGGGGGGCTGCCTACGCCTCCATCAACAGGGCCGCAGCGCCGTCGGCGACGGACAAGGCCCGCCCCTCTAAATCCTCCGGCACACCCGGCTGGTCCCGGTTGACCCGGATGAGCCGGGCCTGGGGACACTGGCGGGTGATGGCCTCGAAGGGCCAGCGGATGATGACGGGGGTGTTGAACCCCACCCCCAGTTCCAGCAGGACCAGGGGCCGGTCCCGGCTCTCCCGGAGAAAGTCCTCGTAGGCCCCCTGGTTCCGCAGGTGGGGGGCCTCCACGAAGGTGTCGTCCATGCGCAGATTGGGCACCAGCCAGCCCCCGCACCGGGGACACCGGGGCACGTCCCCGGTGCGGACCCGGAAGGGGGAGGGCATGTGCGCCACCATCCGGCGCACCAGGGCCTCGCCGTCCCACAGCTCGCCGCAGCAGGGGCGGGCACACTGGAGCCAGCGGTAGTCCCCCTGGGGGGCGAACACCCGCCCCTCCGGCAGCACCCGCTGGAGCTGGCCGTCGGCGTTGGTGGTGACGGCAAAGACCTCCTTGCCCCGGAGCAGGTCGGCCAGGGCCCGGTAGATGGGCAGGACGCCGGGGTCATAGCGGACGCACTGGATATGGGTGGCCCAGCAGGCCCAGTATTCCTCCGGCGGGTGGTCCCGAAACCACCAGAAGTGGCCCAGCAGGTCCATGGTGGACCGCAGCCCCCGGTCCCACCAAGCCGGGTGGCAGCGGCGGAAGAAGGCCGGGTCGCCGTAGTCCAGCCCCCCGGCGGCGGATAGGCCCGCCCCGGCCCCCACCAGCACCCGGTCCGCCCCGGCCAGCCAGCGGCGGGCCGTCTCCAAATCACTCCAGCAGTTCTGCATAGATGCGGCAGTCCTCCTCCTGAAACACGTCGAACACCACCTTTTGGATGGCGCTGGTCTTGAGGTAGTCCGTCACCGTCTCCACGGCGATCTCGGCGGCGGGGCGGCGGGGGAAGCGGAACTCCCCGGTGGAGATGCAGCAGAAGGCTACGGAGTCCAGGCCGTGGGCCTCCGCCGTCTCCAGGCAGGCGCGGTAGCAGGCCCGGAGCTGGGCGCGGTGGGCCGAGGTGAGGGGGCCGTCCACGATGGGGCCCACGGTGTGGAGGACGTACCGGGCGGGCAGGTGGAAGCCGGGGGTGATCTGTGCCCGGCCCGTGGGCTCCGTCCGGCCCCCCATGAGCGCCGCGCAGGCCAGACGGAGTTGGATGCCCGCGTAGGTGTGGATGGCGTTGTCGATGCACCCGTGGCAGGGGACGAAGCAGCCCAGCAGGCCGCTGTTGGCGGCGTTGACGATGGCGCCGCAGGCCAGGGTGGTGATGTCCCCCCGCCACAGGGCCACCCGGCCGGGGAGCCCGGCGGCGTCGGTGACGCCCCGGTACGCCCGGACCGCATCCAGCACCCGGTCCTGGATGCGCAGCAGACCCGCGTCCGCCGGACGGGGCGGGCGCAGGTTCACCAGCGTGCGGTAGAGCCGCCAGAGCTCCGCCGGGTCCCGGGGGACCGCCGCGCCGTCGTAGCGGCGGTCCTCGGCCAGGAGCAGGCGGACCAGGTCGGCCAGGTCCTCGTTACAGCTCATATTCCCTGGGCGGGTTGCCGGTGAAATCGGCCAGCACCGCCTTGCCGTCGGCCAGGTAGAAGGCCTCGAAGATGGGGTTTTTGCCCTCGCCGTAGATGGACTTGACCAGGGGGCTGGAGGCCACGATGGCGTCCTTGATGTCCAGGTCGTCCACAAAGACGGGCCGCCCGGACAGACGCAGCCAGGTGAAATCCGCGCTGGCCACCGACACCTCCACCCAGGGCGTTTTGCCCATCTCGGCAAAGACCTGCTTCTGGCTGCTGGTGCAGAACCAGAGCTTTCCGTCCCGCTCCAGCATGAACTGGAAGGGGCGGACCTTGGGCCGCCCGTCCAGACCCACGGTGGCGAAATACTGCACCGGGTTTTCCTGCAAAAACTGTACGACTTCCTTCATTGTAAGGACCTCCTGAGGGGTAGACTTGACATCGCTGTCTGTGGCAGTATAATAACGCTGTAAGGTCCAGACGTAAAGTAGGCACAATAAAGTGCGATAGGGACCAAAAAGATACCATTGGGAGGAATCAACATGTCCCAGTCCCTGCCCGCCTGCCCGGTGGAGGCAACTCTGACCCTCATCGGCAACAAGTGGAAGATCCTCATCCTGCGGGACCTGCTGGAGGGCACCCGCCGCTTCGGGGAGCTGAAAAAGTCCGTCACCGGCATCAGCCAGAAGGTGCTGACCGCCAATCTGCGGGAGATGGAGGCCCAGGGTCTGCTGACCCGGACGGTCTACCCCGAGGTGCCGCCCCGGGTGGAGTACGCCCTGACGGCCACGGGGGAGAGCCTCTGCCCCGTGCTGGACGCCATGGCGGCGTGGGGGATGGCGTACAAAGCCAGGATGGCGTGAGGGAGGGGGGCGGCCCGCGGTTGACTTCCGCCCGGCGCTCTGGTATGCTGATAGACAGATAAACATCTAAATAAGAAAGGGGCTGGACCCATGGGTTTTCAGGAGACCTTCAAGGCCCTCTCCGACCCCACCCGGCGGGCCATCCTGGACATCCTGAAGGACGGGGCCAAGACGGCGGGGGAGATCGTCTCCCACTTCGCCATGACGGGGGCCACCGTGTCCCACCACCTGTCCGTCCTCAAGGAGGCCGGGCTGGTGTCGGACGACCGGCGGGGGAAGTACATCTATTACGAGCTGAACATGTCGGTGCTGGACGAGATCACCGGCTGGGTGGCGGCGCTGCGGGGAGGGAAGGACGATGAAGGATAAGACGCTGCGGGTACTGACCTGGTGCGCGGCGCTGGCCTCGCCGGCGCTGGTGGCGGCGGTCTACGCGGCCCTCCCCGCCCGGGTGCCCACCCACTGGGGGCTGGACGGGACCGTGACATACAGCGGCAGGGGGACCATGTGGCTGCTGGCCCTGCTGCCCCTGCTGCTCACCGCCCTGCTGCGGGTCCTGCCCAAAATCGACCCCCGGCGGAAGAACTACGCCCGGTTCCAGGACTATTACGACGGCTTCGTTTTGGTCATGGCCGTCTTTCTGCTGCTGGTCAACGCCGTGACGGTGGTGGAGGCCCTCAGGCCCGGCACCCTGGCGGTATGGCGGGTCATCGTCATGGCGGTGGGGCTGCTGTTCCTGATCCTGGGCAACCTCATGCCCAAGGTGAAGAGCAACTTCTTCATGGGCATCAAGACCCCCTGGACCCTCTCCGACCCCGACGTGTGGAACCGGAGCCAGCGGCTGGGCGGGCGGCTCTTCTTCCTGGCGGGGCTGGCCATGCTGGTCTGCGGCCTGCTGCTGGGGGAGTACGCGGCCTTCATTGTGACCATGGCCGGGGCTTTGGGGGCCGGGCTGGTCCCCTGCGTCATGTCCTATATCTGGTATCGACAAAAGATGACGGGGCCTGTGGACAAGGGCGGGGACGAATGATACAATAGAGACACTTGAGCGTTAAAGGAGAACTGCCCCATGAGACATAGAAAATTCCTGCGCCTGTGCGCCTCGGCGCTGGCGCTGTCCCTGGCCCTCACCCCCCTGGCCTCCGCCCTGACGGTGGACGAGGCCCGGGACCTGCTTCAGGCCTACTACATCGACCCCATCCCGGAGGACGTCCTGGGGCTGGGCAGCATCGAGGAGATCACCGCCGCCCTGGGGGACCCCTACACCTATTACATGTCGGCGGAGGAGTACCAGGCCTTCCAGACCGACCTGAACGACACCACCGTGGTGGGCATCGGCGTCATGGTGGAAAAGCAGGCCGACGGCATGGAGGTCATCCTCATCGCCCCCGGCGGCCCCGCCGAGGGGGCCGGCATCCAGCTGGGGGACAAGATCGTGGCCGTGGACGGCACCACCCTGGAGGAGGCCGGCACCGCCGACGCCCTGTCCCTGCTGATCGCGGGCGAGGCGGGGAGCGAGGTCACCATCACCGTCCTGCGCTCCGGCAAGAGCCTGGACATCACCATGAAGCGGGCCGAGGTCACCTTCCCTGTGGTCACCGGCGAGGTGGTGGACGGCCACATCGGCTGGATCGACGTCACCAGCTTCGGCGAGAACACCGGCGACTACTTCCAGACCTATATCACCGACGAGGACGAGCAGGCCGACCGCTGGGTGGTGGACCTGCGGGGCAACCCCGGCGGGTACGCCACCGCCGTCATCGCCGCCGCCGGGTACGTGTTGGGCAACCAGACCGTGGCCCACGTGGTGGACAACCAGGGCAACTACAACTCCTGGCGGATGAACATCTTCCCGGTGGAGATCCCCGGCCTTATCGAGGAGCCGCTGATCGTCATCACGGACGGCGCCTCCGCCAGCGCCTCCGAGCTGTTCGCCGCCGCCATGCGGGACCACGACTACGCCCTCATCATCGGCACCCGCACCTTCGGCAAGGGCGTGGCCCAGAACGTGTTCGAGCAGGAGGACGGCTCGGCCATGAAAATCACCACCGACCGCTACTACTCCCCCCGCTGGGTGACCCCGGACCGGTCCGGCGTGGTCCCCCATCTGGTGGTGGACCCCAACCTGGCCGACGGCGTGGCCTACCTGCTCTCTGGCAAGGAGGCCAAGAAGGCCAGCGCCGACGTGCTGGTGCTGGAGCTGACCCACGAGCAGGCCAGCGGCGCGGAGGACGCCCCCGCGCCCGAGGTCCGCAAGTGGTACGTCCACAAGGACGCCGCCACCAGCGCGGAGTACGCCCCCGCCTTTGCCGAGCTGCTCTCCGCCATCGCCCCCAACACCCCCATGACCCTGAACGGCAAGGCTGTCACCCCCGCCGACGTGGCCAAGGCCTGGAAGGTGGAGTACACCTCCCGCTGGTTCGACGACGTGGCGGACTCCCCCTATGCCGACGAGATCAACACGCTGGCCGCCCTGGGGATGCTCTCCGGGGACGAGAACGGCGACTTCAACCCCAAGGGGGAGCTGACCCGGGCCGAGCTGGCCGCCTTCCTCACCCAGGCCATGGGCTACTGGTGCTGGGAGTCCCAGGGCCGCGCCCCCTATGCCGACGTGACGGAGGAGGACTGGTTCTCCACCTCGGCGGACATCCTCTACCACCTGGGCCTCATGCGGGGGGACGACGCCGGGAACTTCAACCCGGACGACCTCATCGACTACCAGCAGTTCATCACCGTCCTCATGCGGGCGGGGGCCTGGTCGGATATGACCCTCAAGTCCCTGCTGGCCGAGGCGGCCCCCACCGCCCTCTATGACGAGCAGCCCGCCCTGCTGAATTTCTCCGCCTGGGCCCAGCCCGCCGTGGCCGCGGCCTCCGACGGGGACAGCCTGAGCTGGGAGGGCGGCTACCAGTCCGACACCGGGTTGCTGCTCCAGCCCCTGGAGGAGGTGGACCCCGCCGCGGTGGTCACCCGGGAGGAGGCCGCCGCCATGCTCTATAACCTGCTGACCTACTCCTATATCATCCAGCCGGTGGCCGGATAACGACGCGCCGGACGGGCGGTGGGATGGAAGTTCTTCCCACCGCCCGTTTTTCGGGAACAAACGGGGCATGGGCGCCGTCTAAAGCTCAGAACCCAACGAAAGGAGACGTTTTACCAACATGAAATCAAACTTCATCAAGACCGCGGCCTCCGCCGCCCTGTCCGCCGCACTGCTGGCCTCGGTGGCCTTCGCCGCCCCCGCCAACACCATTCCTCTGGAGGGGGGCGAGAACGTGGAGGCACCCGCCTATGAAATCAGCGTCCGCAACTCCGCCCAGCCCGTCCGGGTGGTGGGCAAGGCCGTGGAGCTGGGGGAGAACAGCGTCACCATCGAAGAGGAGACCGGTGCCGACACCACCAGCAAGGTCATCGTCAACGTGGCGGAGGACACCGCCATCGTGGACGCCGTCACCGGCGAGGCCAGGAGCTTTGCCGACATCCAGGAAAACGAGGCCCTTTACGCCTGGGTCGGCCCCGTGATGACCCGCAGCCTGCCCCCCATGACCACCGGCCGGGTCATCGTCTGCAACGTGCCCGAGGATTTCAGCGCCCCCGCTTACAGCGAGGTCCAGAGTGTCACCAAGCATGACGACGGCGGCGTCAGCCTGTACGTCACCGGCGAGATGGTGCTGCACCTCAGCGCCGACACCGACCTGTCCGCCTACAAGACCAAGAACGTGGTGGGCCTGGACGAGCTGAAGCCCGGCGACCGCATCCTGTCCTGGTACGAGATGGTGATGATGTCCTACCCCGGCCAGGCCACCCCCAGCAAGGTGGTGGTGTTCCCCTACGGCTATGAGGGCTATGTCTCCGCCGACAGCCTCACCGTCTCCGTCAACGGCGCCGAGCTGGCCGTCCCCGGCAAGGCCGAGGAGAACCGGCTGATGGTCCCCGTCCGCGCCCTGGCCGAGGCCCTGGGCTGCCAGGTGACCTGGGAGGCCGAGACCAACTCCGTGGTGGTGAAGCAGGGGGAGGACACCCTGTACAGCTTCACCATCGGCGGCGGCGACGCCACCCGGGAGGGGAATATGGTGGTGAGCCTTCTGGCCCCCACCAGCGCCGCCGACGGCGTGACCTACATGGCCCTGGAGGATTTGGCCAACCTGCACGACCTGAAGGTGGCCCAGGGCTTCTCCTTCTAAAAACGGTTTGATAAAAACGGGACTGCCGCGGTGTGCCGCGGCAGTCCCGTTCTGCATATGCCGGAAAAGCGCTGGACCCCATGGAAAATCAGGGGTATACTGTGGGTAAGAAAGGATGTGGAGCGGAATGAACGGGTGGAAACGAGGCATGGCCGCCCTGTGCGCCGGGGTGCTCTGCCTGACCACGGCGTCGGCCCACAGTCACCCCTGGAGTGTCGCGCCGGAGCCGCCGGCGGTCTCCCCCTGGGCCCAGGCGGAGGTGGACCGGGCCCTGGAGCTGGGGCTGGAGCCGTCCTATGACGTTGTGGATTACCGGCAGCCCATCACGCGGGCGCAATTCTGCGAGATTGCCCTGGAGTACGTGGCGATTCAGGCCCACTGTAAAGACAGCGATGAACAGGGAGACTCCCTTGGGGCCCTGGTTCCCGAGTATATGGGGGAGTGGGATGAGGAATACCCGTGGGTCAAGGAGGTCTTTCCGGACGGGGACCGGGCAGTCTCGGTGGCCTACTATCTGGGCCTGGTGGAGGGCCGGGGGGACGGGACCTTTGACCCGGAGGGCCTCATCACCCGCCAGGAGGCGGCCGCCATGCTGACCAGGGCCTACACCGTCTGCGGCGGCGTTCTGCCGGAGGAGACGGGGGCGGCGGCCTTCCCGGACGGGGCGGAGATCGCCCCCTGGGCCCGGGAGAGCGCGGCGGCCCTGGCCGGATGGGGCGTGATGAACGGCAGGGAGGACGGCCGCTTTGACCCGGCGGGGCACTACTCCGTGGAGCAGTGTCTGCTCACCTTCCTGCGCCTCTATGAAAACGGCCCGGTGAGCCGGAAAAACGGCAACGTGCCGCCCCTGTTTTCCTATGACCAGTGCATGGCCTACCTGGACAAGAAGGCGCGGGAGCTGGAGGAGGTGGGCTACGGGACCTACGAGAAGCTGCGGGTAGAGGGGCCTGCGGCCACCTTCGTGCTGCACGTGAACGGCGCCGGGTTTATGCACACCAGCGCGGCCCCCTATCTGGTCTACCGGGATGGGGGCATGGTCAAGCTGGACATGGGGGTGTGCAACGTGGAGGGTACCCTGATGCTGTCCGGCAGCACGGACGTCCAGAATTGCCGTTTTTCCGAGGATGGCCGGACTTTTTTCTGCGACATCCTCCTGACCAGGGATATTGGCGGGCCGGGCGAGGTCCTCTCCCACGAAAAGGGGCTCTATCACATCACCATCGACGTGGATACCTGCCGGTATCAGACCCAGCGCGAGGATTTGACGTAAGGCTGGGGAAAGAAGGACCGCTGCGGCGGGGACGGGGAATCATGCAGAATGCAGGAATGCAGAATGTCGTCTGCGGGCGGGACGAGGGATGGAGGGTCCCCCTCCGGGGGGCGGCGCTCCCGCGCGGGGGTCCTCTTTCTCATTTGAGAAAG
>UQGJ01000022.1 GCA_900540545.1 uncultured Eubacteriales bacterium | reverse complement strand
CGGCAGCGGACCCCCGGAGGGACCCCCCTCCCAAAAACCAACCATGAGGTGACAACTATGACCCTCCCCACCCGCCCTCTGGGCGACTACTGGCAGCTCCTGCAAAAGCACGGCCTCCTGACCTCGGACGCCCCCCTCCCGGCGGACCTGCTCGCCCGGCCGGTGGCCCTAGTCTCCTGCGACTCCCAGGCCGTGGTCCCCGGCACCCTCTTCATCGTCAAGGGGGCCCATTTCAAGGGGCAGTATCTGGCCGACGCCATCGCCAAGGGGGCCTTTGTCTACCTCTCCGACCACGTCTGGGACGAGGCCGGGGCGGCGCCCTGCCTGCTGGTGAAGGACGTCCGCCGGGCCATGGCTCTGCTGGCCGATTTCTACTACGGCCACCCCTCCGGCAAGCTCCATGTGGTGGGCATCACGGGTACGAAAGGTAAATCTTCCACCGCATATTACCTGAAGTATATTTTTGACGAGTACGAAAAGACCAAAAAGGGGCCTGAGAGCGGGGTCATCGGCTCCATCGACACCTACGACGGGGTGGAGCGGTTCGAGTCCCACCTCACCACCCCGGAGCCGCTGGACCTGGAGCGCCACCTGGCCAACGCGGCCTCGGTGGGCATGGAGTACCTGACCATGGAGGTCTCCTCCCAGGCTCTGAAATACGACCGCATGGACGGGGTGGAGCTGTCCGCCGCCGTCTTTTTGAACATCGGCTACGACCACATCTCCCCCATCGAGCACCCGGATTTCGAGGACTACTTCGCCTCCAAGCTGCGGATTTTCCAGCACTCCGAGCTGGCGGTGGTGAACCTGGACTCCGACGAGGCCCAGCGGGTCCTGAACGCCGCCGCCGACTGCCCCCGGCGCATCACCTTCTCCGAGCAGGACCCCGCCGCCACCGTCTACGGGTCCCAGGTCCGCAAGCAGGGCCACGACATCCTGTTCCGGGTCAAGACCCCCCGGTTCAGCCGGGAGTTCCGCCTGACCATGCCGGGGCTGTTCAACGTGCAGAATGCCCTGGCGGCCATCGCCGTGTGCGAGGGGCTGGGCATCCCGGAGCAGTGTATCTACGTGGGCCTGATGAAGGCCCGGGTGCCGGGGCGCATGGAGGTCTACCAGAACGCCGACGGGCGCATCACCGCCATCGTGGACTACGCCCACAACCGCCTGTCCTTTGAAAAACTCTTCCAGTCGGTGAAAGCCGAGTACCCCGGCCAGCGGGTGGTCATCGTCTTTGGCTGTCCCGGTAAAAAGGCCCTGGACCGGCGGAAGGACCTGTCCGAGATCGCGGCCAAATACGCCGATTTGGTGGTCATCACCGAGGAGGACGCCGGCGAAGAGGACGTGCTGGATATTTCCCGGGAGATGGCCGCCCACGTGGAGAACGTGGGGTGCGACTACTCCATCGAGCCGGACCGGGGCGAGGCCATCCGCATGGCCGTCATGGGCTGCGAAACGCCCACGGTCATTTTGATCACCGGCAAGGGGGCCGAGACCCGGCAGAAGCGGGGTACGGCCTATATCGACTGCATCTCCGACGTGGAGTACACCAAGACCTACCTCCACGAGTATGACGTCCACCACCACCTGGACGGCATGGAGAAGGTGCTGGGCCTGCTGGACACCCTCCCCCGGCTGGCCGAGAGCGCGGGCAAGACCGTGGTGCTGAAATACGGCGGCTCCGCCTGGGGGGACAACGGGGCGGTGGACTCCATCCTCCGGGACGTGGCGGCCCTCCAGATGGCCGGGGTCCACGTGGTCCTGGTCCACGGCGGCGGCAAGAACATCACCGGCTGGCTGGACAAAATGGGTGTGAAAACGGAGTTCAAGGACGGCTACCGGGTGACGGACGACACCGCCATGGACGTGGCCGAGATGGCCCTGTCCGGCCAGGTGAACAAGCAGATCGTCATGGCCCTGCGGAAGCTGGGGGTCAAGGCGGCGGGGGTCTCCGGCAAGGACGGGGGCATCCTCACCGCCGCCTGCAAGGACCCGGCCCTGGGCCACGTGGGCGAGCTGACCGCCGCCGACGGCGGGCTCATCAAGCTCCTCCTCTCCGGGGGGTACGTGCCCGTTATTTCCCCGGTTGCCGCGGGAGAAAATGGGGAAAGCTATAACTGCAACGCCGACGACGCCGCCTGTGCGGTGGCCGAGGCCCTGAAGGCCGACAAGCTGGTCTTCCTCACCGATGTGGACGGCATCCTCATGGACGCCCGGAACGCCAAGACAGCCATCCCCGCCATGACCACCGCCGAGGCCAGGGACCTGCTGGACACCGGCCTCATCCAGGGCGGCATGGTCCCCAAGCTGCGCAGCTGCATCCGCGCTCTGGAAAACGGCGTGGCCAAGGTGGTGGTCCTGGACGGCCGCATCGACCACGTCATGCTCCTGGACGCCGTCTCCGGCCAGACCATGGGGACGACGATACGGGGAGAATTTTGAATTCCTCATTACTCATTTCACAGAACGGGGTTATTTATGGAAGAACGCTACGAGACCCACACCCTGCCCAACGGGGTGCGCATCGTCACCGAGCATGTGCCGGGGGTGCGGTCCGCGTCCCTGGGGCTGTGGGTGGGCACCGGCTCCCGGCATGAGAAGGCGTCCGAGGGCGGGGCGGCCCACTTCATCGAGCATATGGTGTTCAAGGGCACCGAGCGCAGGAGCGCCCGGGAGCTGGCCCAGGAGATGGACGCCATCGGCGGGCAGGTCAACGCCTACACCACCAAGGAATCCACCTGCTTCTACGCCCGCAGCCTGGACGAGCACCTCCCCAGGGCCATGGACCTGCTGTGCGACATGGTCTTCTGCTCCCGCTTCGACGAGAAGGACGTGGAGACCGAGCGGGGGGTCATTTTGGAAGAGATCGGCATGTACGAGGACACGCCGGAGGACCTCTGTTCCGAGCGGCTCATGGCCGCCGTCTACAAGGGGTCCCCGCTGGCCCGGCCCATCCTGGGCAAAAAGGCCACCCTGGAGAAGATGACCGGGGCGTGGCTCAAGGCGTACAAGGACGCCCACTACCTGCCCGGCGACATCGTGGTGGCCCTGGCGGGGAGCTTCCCCGACTTCACAGTGGAGGAGCTGAAGGCCCGTCTGGTGGGCCTTGACGGGGGTAAGGCCCCCGCTCCCAAGCCGGTGGACTACACCCCCGCCGTCACCGTGAAGAAAAAGTCCATCGAGCAGAACCACCTGACCCTGGCCTTCCCCGGCCTGCCCTACGGGCATGAAAAGCGGTTCCAGGCCCAGCTGCTGTCCTCCATCCTGGGCTCCGGCATGTCCTCCCGCCTGTGGCAGGAGGTGCGGGAGAAGCGGGGCCTGTGCTACTCCATCTACACCTACGGCGCCGGCCACGCCGAGACGGGGGTGTTCGCCGTCTACACCGCCCTGGGCCGGGAGACCGAGGCCCAGGCCCTGGAGACCATCTGCCACGCCGTCCGGGACTTTGCCGACCACGGCCCCACCCAGGAGGAGCTGGACCGGGCCCGGGAGCTGAGCAAGGCCAACGTCCTCATGGGGCTGGAATCCACCCAGTCCCGCATGAGCAACCTGGGCCGGGGGACCCTCCTCCAGGGCCGCCCCCTCAAGACCGACGAGGTCATCCAGGCCTACGACGCCGTGACGGCGGAACAGGTCCGGGACCTGGCCCAGGAGATGTTCGATTTCCGCCGGGCCTCCCTCTCCGCCGTGGGGCGCGTGGGGGACGAGGGGTATTACCGGGAACTCATTGGAATATAAAAATGGCCCACACCTTGCATCAGGTGTGGGCTTTTTGTATGGAGGCGGGGCCTCCGGCGGGTTCCCTTTCTGATTTCAGAAAGGGAACCGAAAGAAAACCAGGGGGGCGACACGGGGAACGTTGTTCCCCTATTGTCGTCCCCCTGGACCCCGGAGAACGTCCGGGCGGCGGTACGGTTTTCGTTGGCTGGCAAAACTTGAAAGCCGTTGCAGCTCGTATCGGTCTGGCGCCCGAACGACTCCGGCTATCGCCCCTCGTGTAAGAGCCGGGCAAGACCTGATAGGAGTTGCGTTTTTCTTAGTGCCAACAAGCCGCCACAAGGTCTGTGCACCTCTGGCGCCCCTCTGTCATTGCGAGCCAGTTCGCAAACTGGCGCGGCAATCCGCATCCCCCGTCCCCAAAACGGTGGGGCGGGACGACCCCGGCCCGCCATGCACCAGCCTACCCCCACCCCCGTAGGGGCGGCCTGTGGCCGCCCGCGTCCCTGCCCCAGCCTTGCCGGGAATCGCCAAGCCAGGCGTGCCGCTCCAGCGCATAGGGGTGAACGTCCACACGTTAGGCCGTAACGGCCGGGGCAGGCGCAAGATGGCAGACTTGTCACCACAAGCCGGTCTCAACCTCCCTGCCTCGTCGGCGCCGCCCCACGGGTCCAGGGCCGAAGCCCTGGTTTTCTTTCCGTCCTCTTTCTCAAATGAGAAAGAGGACCCCCGCGCGGGAGCGCCGCCCTACATCCTCTGCTTCTTAAGGATCCGAATATCCTCCCCGAAGAACCGCAGCATGTGGTACTCCCCCTCCAGGCGGGATGCGATTTGGGGGGAGTAGCGGCGGTAGATGTCGTCGGGGGTCAGGTTGGAGCTGATGATGGTGTGCTTGCCCGACGTGAGGCGGGTATTCACCAGCTGGTACAGGGCCGACTGGATAAAGGTGGTGGTCATTTCGCTGCCCAGGTCGTCCAAAATCAGCAGGTCGCAGCCCAGATAGCGGCGGGTGCCGTCCCTGGCCTCCCGGCTCTCCTCCTCGTCCCGGCCGAATTTCTGGGTCTCGAATTGGGCAAAGACGTTCACCGCCGTGTCGTAGACTACGGAAAAGCCGTTTTCCGAGACGGTGCGGGCGATGCAGGCGGAGAGGAAGGTCTTGCCCAAGCCCGGCGGGCCGTAGAGCAGCAGATTCCGCACCGGGAAGGAGCGGAACTTCTGGGCGTAATTCAGGCACACGTCGTAGATGAACTCCATGTTCTCCCGGGCCGACGGCTCCCCCTCCCCCCGGGGCAGGGGGCTGTACCAGTCCAGGCTGAACAGGTCGAAGGACTGCCCTCCCAGGTCCAGCAGGCTGGACAGCTCCTTGATCTGCTCCCGGGTGCACAGCTCCCTGAGGCAGTCACACATCCGGGCGCCCACCCAGCCGCTGTCCCGGCATTTGGGGCAGAAGGGGACGTCGTCCAGCACGTCGGCGAGATAGCCATGGCCGGTCAAAAGCTGGGCCCGCTCGGCCTGGAGGGCCTGGTTCCTGGCCCGGACGGCCCCGATGGCGGCGGTGGGGTCGCCCTCGTCCTCCCGGAGGGTGAGACTGATGACCTGGACCATGGTGCGCCGGAGGAGGCGGTCGATCTCGGCCACCCGGGGCAATTCCTTGTAGATCTGCGCCCGGCGGTCCTCCAGGGCGGTCTGGCGGTCGGCCCGCCGCCGCTCCAGGGCCTGGTTGGCCCGGCGCATGACGTTGCTCTCATAGGGCATTGCTGCCACCCTCCTTGTCGGTCTGGCCGCCCATCAGGCGGCGCAGGCGGTCCATGTCCTCCCTGGCCCGGGCTTCCCCCTGGCCCGCGGGGGCAGCGGGGCGCTGTCCCTGGGGGGCGGCCCGGCGGTAGGACGAGTCCCCCGCCTCGATTTGGGGGACAGAGTGCAGGTTCTTCTGGTGCCAGGAGCGGAGGATGGAGTTCATATAGGCCCAGTTCAGGGCCCCCTTTTTCAGCACCGTCCGCTCGTAGGCCAGGGCGATGGCCTCGTCGTCGAAGCCCATGTCCACCCACGCGTTGATGAACTTCCGCTCCCCCTCCACCGGGGTGCGCCCGGCGATGCCCAGGAGGGGCAGCAGGGAGCGCTCCCGGTCCCGCAGACGGGTGAGGCTCTTGATGTGGGCGTCGGCGGCCTCGGGGGTGTCCACCCCCAGGCGGTGCCAGATGAACGCCTCCTTGCGGATTTGGGACATGCGGGGCTTCCGGCCCGCGCCGTACTTGCGCTCGGTGTCCTCGATGCACCAGGTCACCAGCATGAGGACCACCTCGGCGGGCAGGGCCAGGTAGTCGTAGATGGACAACAGAATCTTCAGGTCCGCCGGGGACAGGACCTTGCCCAGCCGCCGCTCCAGCTCGGAGACCAGGTGGGGGAAGGCCCCGCCGGCGTCCAGCTCCTTGGCGATGTCGGCGGAGGTGTAGTCCGGCGGCCCCTCCGGCTCCGGGGGGGTGGAGGCGGAGGCCACCTCCGAAGCCTTGTCCACCAGGGCCAGGGCGGCCAGGGCATCAAAGGCGGACTTGACCCGGTCGGCGGTCCAGCCCAGGGCCTGCCGGGCGTAGTCGGGGGAGAACTCGCCCCCCCGGCGCAGCAGGTGGAGGTACAGCAGGGCCGCGTCGCCGTTTCCGGCCTTCATCAGCCGGTCCGCCGCCGCCGCCGTCATGGACACCACCCCGCCGGGGAGCAGTACGTTTTGGGCCATCGCCGCCACCTCCATTCTTCATCCTGACTATTCTACAAGAAAAGCGGGCAGAATTAAAGATAATTTTATTTTTATTTCTGCCCTGATGTGATATAATGTCGGAAACAAAGCCTTAGGAGGGGACCGCCTTGAAAAACAAAGTCACCGTGTCCATTGCCGGACAGACCTATACCCTGGTGGCCACCGAGGACGAGGGGTATATGGAGAAAGTGGCCGCCCACGTGGACGCCAAAGTCCAGGAGGTCGTGAACGAGGCCCACGTGTCCCTGGTGGACGGGGCCGTGCTGGGCGCGCTGAACATCGCCGACGAGTACTTCAAGGAGGTGGAGGCCAGCGAAAACCTGCGCCGCCAGCTCAAGGAGTACCTGGAGGAGGCCACCAAGCTCAAAATGGAGCTGTCCGAGGCCAAGCGGGAGATATTCAAGCTGCAGAACAAGAAATAATGCAGAATGGCGCCCCGGCGGGATGGGGGAAAATCTAAGGGCGGCTGGTTTGATTGGTACTTCTTGCGTGGCTGTGACTATGTAGGGGCGGCTATCAGCCGCCCGCCGTTACGCCCCCGCCTTGCCGGGCATTGTCATGGTAGGCGCGTTGCGCCAACGCAACAAGGGTGACCGACTGCTTGGTAGGCCGTAACGGCCGGGGCACGCGCAGAACGGCAGACTTGTCACCTCTAGCCGGTTTCAACCACCATGCCCCGTCGGCGCCGCCCCGCGGGTCCAGGGCCGCGGCCCTGGCGTCTTTCCCACCCCTTTCCACGTGGAAAGGGGTGCCCCCGGAGGGACTCCGCCCCTGCGGAGAATCCCGTTCCAAACGCTACTATACGATTTCCGGAGGTAACTGCCGCTCATGCTGGAACTCTTAGCCCCCGCCGGGTCGCCGGAGGCGGTCATTGCCGCTGTTCAGTCCGGGGCCGACGCCGTCTATCTGGGATATGGAGACTTTAACGCCCGCCGCAATGCGAAGAACTTTTCGAAAGAAGAGCTTGCGGCGGCGGTTTCTTATTGCCATTTGCGGGGGGCCAGGGTCTTTTTGACCCTCAACACCCTGCTCACCGACCGGGAACTGCCCGCCGCCGCCCAGACCGCCACCGACGCCGCCGAGGCCGGGGTGGACGCCATTCTGGTCCAGGACCTGGGGGTGCTGCGGATGCTCCGCCAGGTGGCCCCCGACATGGAGGTCCACGGCTCCACCCAGCTCACCGTCCACTCCCTGGATGGAGTGCTGCGCTGCGCCGAGCTGGGCATGAAGCGGGTGGTGCTGTCCCGGGAATTGAGCCGGGACGCCATCGAGTACATCTGCACCCACTCCCCCATTGAAATCGAGACCTTCGTCCACGGGGCCCTGTGCATGTGCTACTCCGGCCAGTGCTTTTTCTCCTCGGTCATCGGGGGGCGGAGCGGCAACCGGGGCCTGTGCGCCCAGCCCTGCCGCCTGAAATACGGCTGGGGGGACAGGGCCGATTCCAACCCCCTGTCCCTCAAGGACATGTCCCTGGCCGGCCACCTCCAGGAGCTGAAAAAGCTGGGGGTCAAGTGCCTGAAAATCGAGGGGCGGATGAAACGGCCGGAGTACGTGGCCGTGGTCACCGGCATCTACGCCCGTGCCATCAAGGAGAGCCGGGAGCCCACGGCGGAGGAGCTGGCCCAGCTGGAGGCCGCCTTCTCCCGGCAGGGCTTTACCGAGGGATACTACCTGGACCAGACCGGCCCCAAGATGTTTGGGGTCCGGGAGGAGGGAAAGGAGCCAAAGGAGCTGTTCGACCAGGCCCGGAACCTCTACCAGAACGGGGAGGCCCAGCGGGTCCCCGTCACCTTTTACGCCATGGCCCGCCCCGGCGAGCCGGTCCAGGTGGGAGTCCAGGACCCGGACGGGCGCACCGTCACCGCCGCCGGCCCCGTGCCCGAGGCGGCCCGGACCAAGCCCCTCACCCCCGAGGTGGTGGAGGGCCAGCTCTCCCGCACGGGGGGCACCCCCTACCGGTGCGAGCGGGTCCGCGCCCTGGTGGAGCCGGGGCTGAGCGTCCCCGTGGCCGCCCTCAACGCCCTGCGCCGGGAAGTGCTGGAGGGGCTGACCGCCCAGCGCTCCGCCGTGGCAAAGCCCCGGCTGGGGGAGTATCACGCGGGCGTGCGGTATGAAAACCGGCGGGAAGCGCCTATACTGACCGTGTCCCTCCGCCGGGTGGAACAGCTCACCAACGACCTGGTGGACCTGGCCCCCGGCATCCTCTATCTGCCCCTGGAGGAGGCCGCCGCCCACCCGGACCGGCTCAAAGCGGCTATGGCCCGGGGGACGACCCGGCTGGCCGTCACCCTGCCCCGCATCTGCTGGGATCGGGAGCGGGACGCCCTCCGCCGGGACCTGGAGACCGTCCGGGCCCTGGGGGTGGCCGACGCCCTGGTGGGCACCCTGGACCTCATCGGTCCGGCCCGGGAGGCGGGCTTTACCCTCCGAGGGGACTACGGCCTGGGGGTATTCAACTCCCAGAGCCTGAAGGAATTGAAAAAGTTTGGCTTTGCCTCGGCCACGGCCTCCTTCGAGCTGAAGCTGGCCCAGATCCGGGATATTTCCAAGGCCATGGACATAGAACTGATTGGGTATGGCCGCCTGCCCCTGATGGTCACGGAGAACTGCATCATCCAGAACCGCTCCGGCCGCTGCGCCTGCGACAACCCCAACCTGCTCACCGACCGGAAGGGGGAGAAATTCCCCGTCCTCAAGGCCCCCGGCCACCGCAACGAGATTTTCAACGCCAAAAAGTTGTTTCTGGCGGACAAGCAGGCCGACTACCAGAGGGTGGGGGCCTGGGCCGTCCGGCTGCTGTTCACCACCGAGAACCCCAGGGAGTGCGTCCAGGTCACCGAGCGGTATCTGGGCCGGGGGAGCTATGAACCCAACGACTTCACCCGGGGGCTGTACTACCGGGATGTGGAATAAGAATGAAGAATGGTGGAAGATATGGAATTGAAGTTTAAGGCCGTGCGGCCGCAGATCGGGGACAGCATCCCGCTGCCGTTCTACGCCAGCGCGGGGGCGGCGGGGATGGACCTCCACGCCTGTGTGGACGCCCCCGTCACCATCGCCCCCAGGGCCCTGGTGTCCATCCCCACGGGGCTGGCCATCGCCCTGCCCTCGGCGGAGTACGTGGCCCTGGTGTTCGCCCGGTCGGGGCTGGGCATCAAGCACGGCGTCAGCCTGTCCAACGGGGTGGGCGTCATCGACAGCGACTACCGGGGGGAGATCTCCGTGGGGCTGACCAACCTCTCCGACGCGCCCTACACTGTCCAGCCCGGCGACCGCATCGCCCAGCTGGCGGTGGTGCCCGTGGTCCAGGCCGCTCTGGTCCAGGTGGATGAGCTGGACCAGACGGACCGGGGCGCCGGCGGCTTCGGTTCCACGGGGAAATAGTGCCGCTCGGATAGTCTTCCCCTGGGGGAAGGTGGCGCGAAGCGCCGGATGAGGGGAGGGCCGGTTCAACCACACGCCTTCCCATCGAGGGCGTCCCCCTCATCAGTCCGCTGCGCGGACAGCTTCTACCCAAAGGGCATGAGCTGTCTGTAAGCGGCAGAGCCGCTAACAGACAGCCAACCCCAGGGGAAGCCAAGGCAATAAGGAGTGTAAATGACATGGACATCATCTTAGCCTCCGGGTCGCCCCGGCGGAGACAGCTTTTGGAGCAGATCGGCCTGGACTTTCGGGTGGCCGCCTCCGACATCGACGAGACGGTGGAGGAGGGCCTGCCCCCCGCCCAGATCGTGGAGTGGCTCTCGGCCCAGAAGGCGGAGGCCGTGGCCGCCCAGGCCATGCCCGGGGAGCTGGTCCTGGCCGCAGACACCATTGTCTGCCTGGAGGACACGGTGCTGGGCAAGCCCGCCGACGAGCTGGAGGCCTTCAAGATGCTCACCGCCCTGTCCGGCTCCCGGCATCAGGTGTACACCGGCGTCACCCTCCTGCGGGACGGGGAAAAGCTGACCGGGCATGAGGTGACGAACGTGACCTTCCGGGAACTGACCGAGGCCGAGATCACCGCCTACATCGCCACCGGCGAGCCCAGGGACAAGGCCGGGGCCTACGGCATCCAGGGGGTGGGCGCCCTCTTGGTGGAGCGCATCGAGGGCGACTACTTCAACGTCATGGGCCTGCCCCTGTGCCGCCTGGGGCAGATGCTGCGCCAGTTCGGGGTGGAAGTGCTGAAACGGAAAGAGGAGCAACTGGATTGAAGGATTTCCTGCGCAACAATGGATTGCTGATACTGGTCATCGCCGTGCTGCTCTGTGCCATCACGGCGGTGGCCTCTTATGCGCTGGGGGGCATCGCCAACCCCTTTTCCAACCTGCTGGGGTTCGTCACCACCCCCATCCGCAACGGCACCGACGCGGTGGCCAAGTGGGCGGAGGGGGTCTACAACTACTCCTTCCAGTACGACGCCCTCCAGGCCGAGAACGAGCGCCTGCGCCAGCAGATTGCCGAGCTGGAGGCCGACGCCCGGGAGGGCGCGGCCGACAGCAAGGAGAACCAGCGCTTGCGCTCTCTGCTGGACCTGCGGCCCAAGCAGCGGGAGTTCGACCTGGAGTCGGCCACCGTCACCGCCAAGAGCAGCACCAACTGGGCCTCCACCCTCACCCTGAGCAAGGGCAGCGATCAGGGCGTGGAGGTGGGCGACTGCGTGGTGGACGCCGCGTGGAACCTGGTGGGGGTCATCGACGAGGTGGGGGCCAACTACTCGGTGATGATCACCGTCGTTGACGCCAACCTGGAGATGGGCGGCCTGCTGGCCCGGACCGACTCCGCCGCCATCCTGGAGGGGGACTTCGCCCTGATGCAGGACGGTCGGCTCAAGCTGTCCTATCTGCCGGAGAACACCGAACTCATCACCGGGGACCTGGTCCTCACCTCGGGCATGGGGGGCGGCTACCCTGCCGGACTGGTGGTGGGGTCCATCGAGAGCCTCCACACCGACGCCTCTGGCATGACCCGCTACGCCGTGGTCTCCCCCGCCGGCGACCTGGACAGCCTGATCCAGGTGTTTATTATCAAGGAGTTTGAAATCGTAGAATAATTGACAATTGACAATGAATAATGGATAATTTCGCTGCGGCGGGACGAGAGGACGATGGGGTTTGGACGCAGGAGCGCATCCCCCGTCCCCAATTATCAATTATCCATTCTCAATTTTCAATTCCCGAAGGGAGGCCGCCATGACCCGGCAGGACTTTATCCTCAAATGGCTGTTTTACGCCCTGGGCACCCTGCCGGTGTGGTGGCTGGACGCCTTTGTGCTGAACCGCTTTCCCCTGTTCGGGGTCATCCCCATGCTGCTGCCTGTGGCGGCGGTGGCGGTGGCCGTCCAGGAGGGGGCCGTGGGCGGGGCCGGGTTCGGCCTTGCCATGGGCGTGCTGTGCGACGCGGTCTACTACGGCGGACACGGGGCCATGACCCTGGGCCTGTGCCTGCTGTGCTGGGGCGTGGGGGCCCTGTGCCAGTATGTGCTCAGCCCTAACTTCGGCGGGTGCGTGCTGTGTTCCGCCCTGGTCCTGGCGGCCATCGACGCCGGCCGGGTCTTTTTGGGCATGTTCACCCAGATGGCCCCCCTGCCCGCCCTACTGCGGGTGGCGGTGCCGGAGGTGCTCTACTCCCTGTGCTGGGTGTGCCTGCTGTGGCCCTGGTACAGGTGGGTGCGCAAGAAAATCGTCAGGACGCTGAGATTGTAAGGAAACGGCGGGGTTGGTCGTAGGGGCGCCCCTTGTGGGCGCCCGCCGTCCCCCTGTCACGCGATACAAAGGAGGAACGCCCTTGGACGGCAAGCAATTTCATACCCGGGTCCGGGGCGTGGTGTGCCTGCTGCTGGCGGTGCTGGTGGCCTTTACCTGGGTCCTCTACGACCTGCAGATCCGCCGTGGGGCGGACTTTTTGGCCCAGTCCCGCCGGAAGATCGCCCGGACCGAGACGGTGGACGCCGCCCGGGGGGAGATTTTGGACCGCTATGGCCGGGTGCTGGTGTCCAACCGCACCAGCTACAACGTGAGCCTGGACACCTCCCTCATGGGGGAGCGGCGCAACGACATCATTCTGGCCCTGCTGGACATCTGCCGGGAAGAGGGCGTGACCTGGAGCGACACCCTCCCCCTCTCCGACGCCGCCCCCTTCCGTCTCACCCTGGACGAGGCCGGCGCGGGGGCCAAGAACAACTTTGAAAAGCTGATGGAGACCATGAAGTGGACCGGGTTCTCCGACGGGGATACCCTGATGGCAAAGCTCCGGGAGGCGTACAAGGTGGACCCGGCCCTGCCCGACGGGGAGGCCCGGGCCCTGGTGGGGGTCCTCTACGAACTGAACGTCCGCAGCAAGGAGGTCTCCTACGTGGCCTACGTCTTTGCCCAGGACGTGGACATCACCTTCATCACCAAGGTGAAGGAGGCGGGGCTGGCCGGGGTGGAGATCGACCCCACCACCGTTCGGGAGTACCACACCCCCTACGCCGCCCACCTGCTGGGCCGGGTGGGGCTGATGGACCCGGACGACTGGAATATCTACAAGGACCTGGGCTACCCCTACAACGCCTCCGTGGGCAAGGAGGGGGTGGAGCTGGCCTTTGAGGAGTACCTCCACGGCGAGTCCGGCGTCCGGGCGGTGGAGACCAACACCCAGGGCAAGGTCGTCAGCGAGTATTGGGTGCCCGACAGCCAGACCGGGGAGCCCCAGGTGCCCCAGCCCGGCGGCAACGCGGTCCTCACCCTGGACATCAAGCTCCAGGAGGTGGTGGAGCGGAGTCTGTCCGACCGCATCGGGGAGCTGGCAAGCACCGACAAGCGGGGCGGCGCCGCCGTGGTCATGGACGTGACCGACGGCAGTGTCCTGGCGATGGCCTCCTACCCCACCTACGATTTGTCCACCTACCTGCAAAATTACACCGAGCTGTCCCAGGACCCCCTGGAGCCGCTGTTCAACCGGGCCACCCAGGGTCTCTACCCCCCCGGCTCGACCTACAAGATGGTGGTGGCCACCGGTGCGCTCCAGAAGGACAAGGACGGCGGCAGCGTCATCACCCGGAACACCAAGGTGCGCTGCACCGGGAAATACACCTACTACAAGGACTACCAGCCCAAGTGCTGGATCGCCCGGCAGTACGGCGGCAGCCACGGCAACGAGACCGTCACCACCGCCATCCGGGACTCCTGCAACATCTTCTTCTACGACACCGGCCGCCGCCTGGGCATCGACGGCATTGAAAAAACCGCCCGGTCCTACGGCCTGGGGGAAAAGACGGGCATCGAGCTGTACGAAAAGACGGGCCACGTGGCCGGGCCGGAGTACACCGAGTCCCTGGGGCAGAAGTGGAACGAGGGCGCCACCCTGGCGGCGGCCATCGGCCAGGAGAACAACCAGTTCACCCCCCTCCAGCTCTGTAATTACGTGGCAACTCTGGCCAACGGCGGCACCCACTACTCCGCCCACCTGCTCAAGGAGGTCAAGTCCAGCGACTACGGGCAGGTGGCCTACCAGCGGGAGCCGGAGGTGCTGAACACCGTGGACCTGGACCCCGCCGACTGCAAGGCCATCACCGAGGGGATGCTCATGGTGACCCAGCCCGGCGGCTCCGCCGCCCGGTACTTCCAGGACCTGGACGTGAAGGTGGCCGCCAAGACCGGCTCCGCCCAGGTCAGCAGCGCCACTGAGTCCAACGGCCTGTTCGTCTGCTTCGCCCCTTACGACGACCCCCAGATCGCCATCGCCGTGGTGGTGGAGCGTGGCGGCTCCGGCGCCACCCTGTCCAACATCGCCGTGGACATCCTGGACTACTATTTCTCCACGGGCAACAACATGGAGACCGTGGAGGAGGAAAATACCCTGCTGCGCTGAAAATGAAGAATTAAAAATGAAGAATGAAGAATTTAGGTGTCCGGCAAAGCCGGACGAATCAAAATATCGTTTCGCCAAAGGCGAAACACCGCCATTCTTCATTCTTAACTCTTAATTCTTAATTCTGAACGGAACTGAGTTGATACCATGACCACCGATCCCACGATATATTCCCCCCGCTCCCCCCAATGCAAGACCCCCTTCGGGGCGGTGGCGGCGGGGACGCGGGTGGAGCTGAACCTGCGGCCCGCCCGGTCCGACGGCTGGTCCAGGGCCGTCCTCTCCGCCCGGTTCGAGTTCCGGGACAACGAGACCGTCACCCTGCCCATGCCCTGGACGGGGCTGGACGGGGACCGGGACGTCTTTTCCTGCACCCTGGACACGGGGGACTACCTGGGCCTGGTGTGGTACGCCTTCCGCCTGGAAGCCCTGGACGGCCGGGTGCTGGAGCTGGGGGAGTACCAGCTCACCGTCTACGACGGGGCCGAGACCGTGCCGGACTGGTTCGGCGCGGGCATGAGCTATCAGATTTTCCCCGACCGCTTCCGCCGCACCCGCATCCCCGACCCCGGCGGCATGGTGGGGGACCGGTGGGTCCACCAGAGCTGGGAGGACCAGCCCGCCTGGCGGCCCGACGAGCGGGGGGAGGTCCGCAACCGGGACTTCTTCGGCGGGAATCTGGCCGGAGTCATGGAAAAGCTGGACTACCTGGCCTCCCTGGGGGTGGAGACCCTCTACTTCTGCCCCATCTTCGAGGCCGCGGAAAACCACCGCTATGGCACCGGGGACTACGAGAAGATCGACCCCATGCTGGGCACCATGGAGGAGTTCGAGCTCCTCTGCGCCGCCGCCCGGGCCAGGGGGATGCACGTCATGCTGGACGGGGTGTTCAACCACCAGGGCTTCGTCAGCAAGTATTTCAACGGGGACGACGCCTACCCCGAGCTGGGCGCCCACCAGTCCAAGGAGTCGGCCTACTACCACTGGTACAACTTCAGCCACTGGCCCGACAAGTACGACGCCTGGTGGGGCATCTACTCCCTGCCCGCCGTCAACGAGAGCCAGGAGAGCTACGTGGACTACATCATCGAGAACCGGGACAGCATCATCCGCCGCTATCTGGAAGCCGGGGCCGACGGCTGGCGGCTGGACGTGGCCGACGAGCTGCCCGACGAATTCATCCGCCGGCTCCACGCCGCCGCCCGGAGCGTGAAGCCCGACGCCGTGGTCATCGGCGAGGTGTGGGAGGACGGCACCACCAAAATCGCCTACGGCGTCCGGCGCAGGCACCTGCTGGGGGGCTATCTGGACGGGCTGATGAACTACCCCTTCCGCAACGCCGTCCTGAACTGGCTGCTGGGCGGGGACGCGGCGGACTTCATGGAGGACATGGAGACCCTGCGGGAGCACTACCCCCCCGCCGCCTTCTACTCCGCCATGAACGCCCTGGGCACCCACGACACCCCCCGCATCCTCACCCTGCTGGGGGTGGGCAGCGCCCGGGGGGAGTGGAGCAAGGAGCAGCGCTCGGCCTACCGCATGACGGAGGAGGAGCGCCGCCGGGGCCTGGAGCGTCTGCGCCTGGGCCTGCTGGTCCTCTTCGCCTTCCCCGGCTCCCCCACGGTGTACTACGGGGACGAGGCCGGGATGGAGGGCTTCGAGGACCCCTTCAACCGCATGGGCTTCCCCTGGGGCCGGGAGGACCGGGACCTGACGGCCTGGGTGGCCGCCCTGGGCCGGGCGCGGAAGCGGCTGGAACCCCTGCGGCGGGGGGATATTTCGTATGTCAAGGCCGCCGGCCCCCTGCTGGCCTTCACCCGGACCTGGGCCGGCGACACGGTCCTCTGCGCCGCCAACGCCGGGACGGACCCGGTCACCCTGGAGCTGGAGGGCCGCTGGGCCGACCTGAGCGGGGCCGTGGCCCCCGAGGGGCCGCTGACCCTGGCGCCCATGGAGGGAAAATTGCTGCGCAAGGTGTAGGGGCGGATGTGGTGGGGCGGGACGCCCTCGGCCCGCCATGCACCAGCCTCCCACACTCCATGTAGGGGCGGCCTGTGGCCGCCCGCCGTTGACAGACAGCCCCCAATCGGGTAAACTACCCCTATCAAACCCAAAGGAGCGAAGAGATGCGCCGTCCGAACTGAACCTCCATCCTGTTTTAGACCGGCCCGCCCATGACGGGTCTGTTGGTCTGCGTCCAAAACAAGGAGGAAGTTCAGATGAGTCGGAACAGGCGCAATCTTGCGCTCCTTTTTCGCGCCCCAAAAAAGAAGGACGGCGTCCCCCCCGCCTCGCCGCTGCCGCGGCAACCGGCGGGGGATGACAAAAAAATCCGCATACGAAGTATGCGGATTTTATTGGCGATCTATTTTTTGCAGGGCATGTGCTTTTACGGCCCTGTGGCGACCCTCTACCGCCTGTCGGCGGGCATCTCTGTGTTTCAAATCGGGGTCATCGAGAGCATCTCCCTGGGGCTGGCCCTGGCGCTGGAGCTGCCCTGGGGGTGGGTGGCCGACCGGATCGGCCACCGGCGGACCATCGTGTTCTGCACCTTCCTGTTCGCCGTTTCCAAAGTGGTCTTTTGGCGGGCGGAGACCTTCGGCGGGTTTTTGGCGGAGCGGGTCCTGCTGGCGGTGACGGTCTCCGGGCTGTCCGGCTGCGACGCGGCCTACCTCTCCGCCTGCGCCGGGGAGACGGGGGCTCACCGGGCCTTCGGGGCCTGGGAGGCGGTCCAGACTGCCGGACTGCTGGCGGCCGCCGCCACGTCCTCCCTCTTCCTGGGAGACAACTACCGGCTGGCGGGGCTGTGGACAGTGGCGTCCTACTCCGCCGCCGCCCTGCTGTCCCTGGGGCTGGGCGAGCCGGAGGGGGCGGCGCCCCGCTCGGCGGACGGCCCCCGGCCCAGACTGGCCGCCGCATTGAGGAAAAGCCTGGGGTTGGCCCCCTTCCTGGCCGGGGCGGCCCTGCTGTCGGGGACGGCCCAGTTCGTCACCGTGTTTCTGAATCAGCTCATTTACCGGCGGGCGGGCATCCCCACGGGCTGGTTCGGGGTCCTCTACGGCGGCGTGACGGTGGCGGCCCTGCTGGGGAGCCGGTCCCATCGGGTGTCGGCGCGGCTGGGGCGGCGGAAGGCGGGGGCAGTCCTGTGCCTGGCCGCCGCCGGGGCCTGCGCCCTGGCCCTCCTGCCGGTCCCGGCTCTGGCGGTGCTGGGGGTGGTGACCCTGCGGGTGGCCGCCGCCCTCTTCTCCCCCCTCTCCCTGGCCGTCCAGACCGACCGGGCCGACCCGGCGGGGCGGGCCACCCAGCTCTCCTGTAACGCCATGGTGGCCGATTTTGTCACCCTGGCCCTCACCCCTGCCCTGGGCCGGGCCGCCGACGTCGGTGTCCCCCTGGCCCTGCTGATTTCGGCGGGAGCCTGTCTCCTGGGCGCGGCGCTGGTGTGGCGCGGACTGGGGCTTGCCCTTTTTCCCCCAAAGGGACGGCAGACGGTCAACAAGGTATGAGACGCGGGGTTGTCAAACCGGCAAAGCATCTGGTATGCTGTAAAAAATAGCGTTCTACGCACATGCCTCCGCTCTGCGGGGCCGCGCTGAAATCTTATGTATGTTGGCCGTACAAAGGCCAACTTAGACCATTTGTATAGCTGAGTAAAGCTTAGCTATACAAAGTGTAAAGCCAATGCGCCCCAAGGGGCGCAACCGGGGGTTGACAAAAAGAAGCCGCCGGTTGGTAGCCAACACCGGGACCGGTTTGCTATGGTGGAAGCGGAAAGGGGGCGGTGCGGCATGACGTTGGGAGAGCGCATCCAGGCGCTGCGCAGGGCGGCGGGGCTGTCCCAGGAGGCCCTGGGGGAACGGCTGGGGGTGACCCGGCAGTCCATCTCCAAGTGGGAATCCGACCTGTCCACGCCGGAATTGGAAAAGCTGATGGCCCTGTCGGCCCTGTTCGGGGTGTCCCTGGACGAGCTGATGGGAAAGACGCCGGCGCGGGAAATCGGCGATGCGCCCCCGCCCGGTGCCCCGCCCCACAGGCGGTGGCTCTGGGTGCTGGCCGGGGTCCTGCTGCTGGTTCTGCTGGTGGCCCTGCCCACCTGGCCCTGGTGGATGCCGCCCAGGATGACCTATCATCCGGTGGAGATCGTCAGCGAGGAGCTGTGGCGGGATGCGAGGGAGCTGGACGATTTCTCTGGTGAGCTGTTGTATGTGGAGTTCGATTCCGGCACCGCCACCCTGGCCCTGTCGGCACGGCCTGGTCCGGAGTGGGCGGGGCAACAGGTGGCCTTTGGGGTGGACAGCGACGGCAAGGCGCGGAGCTTCCCGGCGGAGAACCGGGGCGGGGTGCGCTGGGACGCCCTGGTGACGGTCCCCCTGGACGACGCCATCCAGGTGTCGGTCCTGCTGGGGGAGGGGGAGGAGCAGAAGACCTGTCCTGCCCTGTCCTGGACCGGCGTGGTATCGTTCTATGAACCAAACCTTATTATGAACTTTTACGGGGACTGCACCGCCGACCAGGAGACGGGAGAGGTCCGGCTCCAGGGCGTCCTGAGCTTTGATTTGCAGACCAAAAAGGGCGGCCGCCTGCCGGACTGGGGCTATGACGCCCCCAATGTGGCGGGGGTGGAAATCATGAACGCCGAGGGGTGGACCCAGAGACCCATGGAGTGGGAGGGCAGCTTCACCGGCGGACTGCCCTATGAGCTCCCCATCGACGAGACCTGGACGGTGGAGCCGGGGAAATCCGCCAGCCTGCGGGGCTACGTGGCGTGGGCCTGGCCCAACCGGTTCATGGACCAGATGGCCCCGGCGGTCAACGTCTGGCGGGACCGGGACGGGGTCTTTACCATCACCCGGTTCCGGGACGGTATGGCCACATAGAGGAGGGGACAACATGGACGAGCGAAAAGCGGCCATTCAGGAGTGGAAGCGGGTCCAGCCCAAGCGCATCCTGCTGGGGGTGGCGCTGACGGCGGCGGTGGTGCTGGCCCTGTGGTTGGCGGTGGGCCGGGAGACAACCCCCGCCCCCGCGGGCCCGGTGACGCCGGAGGTGACCTCCGACCTGGACGGCGGAGTGGAGACCACCCTGCTGTGGAAGCAGGCGGAGGGCATCGCGGACTTCTCCGGGGCCATCGTGGACGCCGACCTGGGGGCGGGGACCGTGACCCTGGACCTGCGGGCCAAAGCGGCGGAGGGGGCGGAACTCACCCAATTCCAGGTGCGGAACAGTTGGGACGACGAGGGGGTGGACCGCTTTACCCCCCAGGCGGCGGACGGGAGCTGCCGCGCCCTATGTACGGTCCCCCTGGCGGAGGACCTGGAGGTAGCACTGGTGGTGGACGGCCAGGCGGTCCCAGCCCAGCGGTGGTCGGGGGCGCTGAGCTACTACCTCCCCACCCCGGAGGCCCGCTTCGACGGGGAGTGGCAGGGAGACGAGGAGACCGGGGAGGTGACCATCCGGGGGACGGTGACAGTGGACCTCCGCTGGCAGGGCGGGCCTCCCCTAGCCCACATGGCCCCCACCTCGGTGACCGCCCTGCTGTCCGCGCCGGGATACCAACGGGACAGCGTATCGGCCCAATGGGAGGGAGACGTCCTGGACTCCCTGCCCGTGGAGATTCCAGTGGAATTCCAGGCCACCCTGGACTACGGTGAGCAGCTCTACATAGAGGGCGCCGCCGGCTGGAGGTGGGAGGGCCGGGGAACCTCCTGCGGCGACGTGCCCCTGAGCATTTACCGAAATATCGACGGGGCCTTCCAGGCACATGAGAACTAGAGAACCACGGATGAAATCCCCGTGCCCGTCTTGGTGGCGTATTTTCCGCCTGGGCGGCGGCAAAAAATTCGCTCACCAATCCGAACACGCCGATTGAATCAGTGGTTCCCTAGCGGGGCATGTCCTCCATGCGGTGGACATGCTCGGAGATTTCGCTGAGGGCCTTGCTGGTCTCCATCTGGTACTGCTGGCTCAGGGCCAGGTCCCCCAGGGAGACCATGCCCACCACCCTGCCGGACTCCATCACGGGGAGACGGCGGACCTGGCCCGCCGCCATCATGCGGGCGGCCTCCCGGGCGTCGTCGTCGGGGGAGACCACGGCGCAGTTGCGGGACATGATGTCCCGGACCGGGACCTTGCCGGGGTCCTCCTCCGCCGCCACGCAGCGGGTGACGATGTCCCGGTCGGTGACGATGCCCCGCAGGCCGCCGTCCTCGCCGCAGACGGGCAGGGAGCCTAAATTGTGCCGTGCCAGGAGCCGCGCCGCCAGAGCGGCCGACTCGCCGGGTGTGATGGAGACCACGCTGGGGTTCATCAAATCGCGTACTTGCATAAAAAAACCACCGCCTTTCGTGGATAGCTTTCCACAGAGGGCGGTGGTTTTATGCGCGGGGGAGGATAATGCAGAATGACGCCCACGGGCGGGACAGGGGATGCGGATTGCCGCACCAGTCTGCGGACTGGTTCGCAATGACGGGGGGACGCGGGGGCACAGAGACCTTGTGGCGGCCCGTTTGCACCAATCAAAACGCAACTACTCCCAAGTCTTGCCCGGCTCTTACACGAGGGGCGATAGCCGGAGTCGTTCTAGCGCCAGACCGATACGAGCTGCAACAGCCCCCAAGTCTTGCCAACCACCAAAACCCGTACCGCCGCCCGGACGTTCTCCGGGGTCCAGGGGGCAGCGGGTAGGGGCTTGTCAAAGCCCCGTAGCCGTCCCCTGGTCCTTCTTTCCGTCCTCTTTCTTCGAGAAGAAAGAGGACCCGCCGGAGGCCCCCTGGGCCTCGCCCAGCCGCAGATTCCTCCGCAAAACCTCGACCCCTCGCCAGGTGAAGGCCCGTCCGGGGTACTTCTCCCGGAACTCCCGGTTGGTCAGCCCCTCCAACTCCTCCGCCCCCAGGGAGTCTATCAAATCCTCCCGGAACTCCGCGATGGTCGTCAGGGGCGCCTCCCGGTTGTAGGGGCACACCTGCTGGCACAAATCGCAGCCCCAAATCAGCGGGTGCCGGGCCAGCAGCGCCTCCTGCTCCGGGGCCAGCGCCCCCTTTTTCTGCGTTAAATGGGATAGGCATTTTTCCGCATCCACCCCTCCCCCGCCGATGGCCCCGCCGGGACAGGCGGCGGTGCACTTGCCGCACCGAATGCAGGGCTGGATGGGGCCGGGTGCCGGCCAGGGATAGTCCAGGTCCGTGAGGATGGTACCGAGAAAGACGTAGGACCCCCAGGGCTTGGTCAGCACCAGGCCGTTCTCCCCCAGCACCCCCAGCCCGGCCAGCAGGGCCGCGGGCCGCTCGGGGACGGGGGAGTTGTCCGCAGTGGGGACGAACCGGCTCCCCGGCCACCGCACCCGCAGCCGGGCGCAGACCTGTTCCAGCCGGTCCACCACCACCTGGTGATAGTCCATCCCCCGGGCGTATTGGGACAGGTTGCCGGGGGCCTCCCCGGCGTAGTAGGGGAAGGCCGCCACAAAGACCCCGGTGGGGCCGGGGCACAGGGCCTCCACCCGGTCCAGGGCATCCCGGTCCATAAAAGAGGCGAGGCCGCCGAAGCCGACGGCGCCCCACGCCGCCGCTCCAGCGGCCTCAAACCAATCATTCATGAAACTTACTTCTTCAGTCCGGGGTTCTCCTGGATGGCCTTGAGGGCGTCCTTGTAGGAGAGGTTCACGCGGCCCTTCTCGTCGATTTCAGTCACCTTGACCCAAATCATGTCGCCGATGTTGATGACGTCCTCCACCTTCTCCACCCGGCGGTCGGAGAGCTTGGAGATGTGGACCATGCCGTCCTTGCCGGGGGCCAGCTCCACGAAGGCGCCGAAGGGCAGGATGCGGACCACCTTGCCGTAGTACAGCTCGCCCACGGTGGGGACGAACACGATGGTCTCGATCATCTTCTTGGCCACGTCGCAGGCGGCGGCGTCGGGGGAGGCGATGTGGATGGTGCCGTCCTCCTCGATGTCGATCTGGGCGCCGGACTCGGCGGTGATCTTCTGGATCACGCTGCCGCCCTTGCCGATGACCTCGCGGATCTTGTCCACGTCGATCTTCATGGAGATCATCTTGGGGGCGTACTTGCTCACCTCGGCCCGGGGGGCGGCGATGCAGGGGAGCATGACCTCGTCCAGGATGGCGTAGCGGGCGTCCTGGGTGATGTCCAGGGCCTCCTTGATGATGGCGTGGCTCAGGCCGTCGTTCTTGATGTCCATCTGGATGGCGGTGATGCCCTTCTTGGTGCCGGCCACCTTGAAGTCCATCTCACCGTGGAAGTCCTCCACGCCCTGGATGTCGATGAAGGTGGTGAAGCCGCCGTCGTCGTCCTGGATCAGGCCGCAGGAGATGCCGGCCACGGGGGCGGAGATGGGCACGCCGGCGTCCATGAGGGCCAGGGTGGAGCCGCAGATGGAGCCCTGGGAGGTGGAGCCGTTGGAGCTCAGCACCTCGGAGACCACCCGGATGGCGTAGGGGAAGTCCTCCACGCTGGGGATGACGGGCTCCAGGGCGCGCTCGGCCAGGGCGCCGTGGCCCTTCTCACGGCGGTTGGTGGAGCGGGCGCCCCGGGCCTCACCCACGGAGTAGGAGGGGAAGTTATAGTGGTGCATGTACCGCTTCTCTTCCTCTTCCCAGATGGTGTCCAGCTTCTGGTTGGCGGAGAGGGTGTTCAGGGTGCAGACGCTCAGCACCTGGGTCTGACCGCGGGTGAACAGGCCGGAGCCGTGGACCCGGGGCAGCACGCCCACTTCCGCGCCCAGGGGGCGGATCTCGTTCTTGGCGCGGCCGTCCACCCGGTGGCCCTCCAGCAGCCAGGCCTTGACGATCTTCTTCTGGAACTTGTAGGTGATCTCCTCGAGATACTTGTCCATCTCGGGGTACTCCTCCAGGAACAGCTCGTGCCAGTGGTCCACCAGGGCGTTCCACCGGGTCTCCCGGACGTTCTTGTCGTCGGTGTCCATGGCGGCCTTGGCCTCGTCCATGGTGGCCGCCACGATCTTGTCAAACAGCTCCTGGTCGAAGTCGGCGTGGTCGTAGGTCATCTTCTCGCGGCCGATGTCGGCCACGATGGTGTTGATGAGGGCGGTCTGAGCCTTGATGGCCTCGTGGGCCTGGACGATGGCGTCGTACATGATGTCGTCGGGCAGCTCCTTGGCGCCGGCCTCGATCATGATGACCTTGCCCTCGGTGGCGGCCACGGTCAGGTCCAGGTCGGAGGCGTGCTTCTGGGCCTGGTTGGGGTTCAGGACGATCTGGCCGTCCACATAGCCCACCTCCAGGCAGCCGATGGGCCCGGCCCAGGGGATGCTGGAGAAGGCCAGGCAGGCGGAGGTGCCGATCATGGCGGTGACCTCGGGCGAGCAGTCCCGGTCCACGCTCATGACGGTGCAGGTGACCACCACGTCGTTGCGGAAGTCATAGGGGAACAGGGGCCGGATGGACCGGTCGATGACCCGGCTGGCCAGCACGGCGGGCAGAGAGGGCTGGCCCTCCCGGCGCATGAAGGAGCCGGGGATGCGGCCCACGGCGTAGAGCTTCTCCTCGAAGTCCACGCTCAGGGGGAAGAAGTCGATGCCGTCCCGGGGGCGGGCGGAGGCGGTGACGGCCACCAGCACGGTGGTCTCGCCGTAGGTGACCATGGCGGAGGCGGTGGCCAGCTCGGCCACCTTGCCCACCTCGATTTTGAGGGGACGGCCGCACAGGTCCATGGTGTAGGTCTTCTGGTTGGGGAATTGCTTGTGGGTGATGACGGTTGACATGGGATGCCCTCCTTTTGTGTTGTGGGCCGCGTCAGAGCCGTCGCGATTTTTAGCATTTGAACGCGGGTCCGCTGGGGCGGGCCCAGGTTCAACTGCTAAAAAAACGTGGGAGGGCTCTGGCGGGGCATAATTTGAAATAAGGGGTGGCACGGTGTCCCGCGCCACCCCTATGTTCAATCCTTACTTGCGGATGCCGAGTTTAGCAATCAGAGCGCGGTAGCGCTCCACGTCCTTCTTGGCCAGGTAGTCCAGCAGCTTGCGGCGGCGGCCGATCATTTTGTACAGGCCGCGGCGGCTGTGGTTGTCGTGGCTGTGCACCTTCAGGTGCTCGGTCAGCTCGTTGATGCGGGCGGTCAGAATGGCGATCTGGACCTCCGGGGAGCCGGTGTCGGTGCCGTGGGTGCGGTTGGCCTCGATGACGGCCGTCTTTTCGTCCTTACGGATCATGGGAAATTCCACCTTTCATATTGTTCTACCCATTGGGCTGCGTAACAGGCGGGTGAAAACCCCCGCGTCACAGCGGGCCTGTGTCCTGAAACGAAGCGGAAGGGTACAGACAGCACTTCGCGTGCTTTCATAGACTATCATATTTTAGCACCTATGTAAAGGAAAAAATACAATGGGAGGGCAAAAAATTACGTGCCCGCAACATGTTGCGGGCACGCAGATGGGCGGGGGCCAGAGACGGGGGTCACAGCCGGAGGAAGGAGACCACGGCGGTCAGGGTGAGGACCACGATGGCGGCGCTGGCGGCGAAGTCCAGGAACATGCCGAACCGGCGCACGTTCCTGCGGCGGCGGCGCTCCCGCTGGAGGCTGGGGGACACGGGGGGCACCAGTGTGAGCGCGGGGGCGGCGTCCTCCTCCGCGGGGATCTCCACGGGCTGGGAGACGGTCCAGGTCTCCCCGGACACGGCGGCCAGCCGCTGCCGGTATGCCCCCAGGTCCACCACGTTCCCCTGGTGACGAATGAAGCTGCTGGTCTCATAGTAGATGGTCTGCATACCGATCCCTCCTGTTGTTGATATAGGGAGCATACACCTTTCGGTGTCCCAAAGAACGGACTTTTGGAGCGGCTCCTACTGATATGACGATTTAGATAGCCAAAATGTTTCAAAGAACTGTTGTTCGAATACAGTATACAACGAATGTTCGAAAAAAGTCAAGCACAAATTTTGGGAACTTTTGAATGTTTTCTGCGTCTATCTTAAATAAGTAAGTGGGCTTGCCCACAAAAGGAGGCTGCGACCATGAAAAAGGCGATCTCTCTCGTGTTGACGGCGGCCCTGATGGGGACGCTGTGCGCCCCGGCTCTGGCGGCGGAGGCGGCGGACGCCCGGCTCACCGCCGTCACCCAGGCGGTGAAGGACACCCTGGGTCTGGATACCCAGGCGTATGAGCAGTTCTACGGGGAGCTGCAGGAGAACGAGCTGGCCCCCACCTGGAGCCTGAGCTGGTCCGGCGAGGACGGGGACCTGAACATCACCGCCGGTGAGGACGGCCAGATCCTCAGCTATTACCGCAACGCCGCCCAGCCCGTCACCAACGGCGGCTCCTTCGGCCCCTCCCTGCCCGCCGTGACCCGCGAGGCGGCGCAGCAGACGGCGGAGGACTTCCTGGGCAGGGTGCTGGACCCGGGGACCGAGACGGCGTCCTTTCAGGAAACCAGCAGCGTGGAGAGCCTGTCGGCCAGCCGCCACTACTTCTCCGGCGGCATCCTGCTCAACGGCCTGCCCTCCCCCCTGTCCTTCAGCATCTCCGTGAGCACGGCGGACGGGCTGGTCCAGAGCTTCCGCCGGGATGGGCTGGCGGGGCAGTACATGGGCGGCATCCCCGACCCCGCGCCCAAGACGGAAGCCGCCAAGGCCACCGCGGCCCTGGCCGGGGAGCTGTCCCTGCGGCTGGAGTACGTCCTGGCCGACGACGGCCAGACCGCGGTGCTGCGGTATCTGCCCAACCGGATGGACGAGTTCTATGTGGACGGCCAGACCGGGGCTTTGGTGAACCTGACCCAGCTTCAGCGGGATCTGATGGACAGCGGCCGGGGCGGCTCCTCCGCCGACGGAGGGACCCCGGAGACCATGTTTACCGTGGCCGCCAACAGCAAGAATGAAGCCCTGACCCAGGCCGAGCTGGACGGGGCGGCCAAGCTGGCCGGGGCCCTGGACAAGGAGGCCCTGGGCAAGAAGGCAACGGCCATTTCCGAGCTGGGCCTTGCCAAGTACACCCTGGCCGACTGCGCCTACACTGTGGCCCGCCAGGACAAGGACGACGCCGGGGAGGCCCAGGTCACCGCCCGGCTCACCTATGTCCGTCAGGACGGGGAGCGGGTGTCCCGCCGCTACGTCACCCTGGACGCCAAGAGCGGCGAGCTGATTTCCGTGTCCAGCTCCCTCCCCTATGAGGAGGGCTTCCAGCCGGCGGTCAGCGAGGCCCAGGCCGGGAAGAAGGCGGAGGATTTCCTGGGGAAATACTATGCCGCCCAGTTCAAGCACACCGCCCGGTACGAGGCCCCCGACGTCTCCGTCTGGCGGACGGCCAACGACGCCCCGTCCCGCCAGTGGAGCGCGACCTACGCCCGGCAGGAAAACGGGTATTTCTTCCCCGACCACAGCCTGAACGTGTCCATCGACGCCTCCGACGGCTCGGTGAGCGGCTTCTCCCGGAGCTGGGACGAGGACGTGACCTTCGACAGCGCCCAGGGTCTGGTCTCCGAGGCCGACGCCCTGGCCGCCTATGCCGGGACCTTCGACACGGTTTTGGGATATATCGCCGTGCCCCAGAAGCTGGACCTGGCGGGGGCCGACGTGCGCCCCCTGCTGGAGCAGATGGGTATGAGCTTCTTCTATACCCTCAAGCTGGGCTACGGCCTGGAGACCAACGTGGACGGCGCCCTCCGGGGCATCGACGCCAAGACCGGCGCGCCGGTGGTGGAGCAGTACGGCGAGGCCGGGGGCCTGACCTACTCCGACCTGGACGGCCACTGGGTCCAGGCCGCCGCCCAGACCCTGGCCCGCTACGGCGTGGGCTGGGCCGGGGGCGCCATGGAGCCGGACCGGGCGCTGACCCAGCTGGACCTGGTGGCCCTGCTGGTCAGCACCGAGCAGGGCCCCGTGGACCCCGCCGGGCTGGACGAGGCCGGGGTGGACGACCTGTACCGGACCGCCTACCGCATGGGCGTGCTGGACAAGGCCCAGCGGGACGAGACCGGGGCCGTGACCCGGCTGGACATCGTCAAGCTGCTGCTGAACGGAGCGGGCTACGGCCCGGTGGCCCGGCTGGAGGGCATCTACCAGGTGTCCTTTGCCGACGGCGCGGCCATCCCGGCATCGGACCTGGGCTATGCCGCCCTGGCCCAGGGCCTGGGCATCGTCTCCGGCGACGGCGCGGGCCGGTTTGCCCCGGACCGCGGAGCCACCCGAGCCGAGGCCGTGAGCATGCTCTGCCGGTTTTTGAGCAGGTAAACGGGAGATACCGTGGATAGACGAGGCCGCGGAGCGCATTTATGCGCTCCGCGGCCTTTTGTTTTCTGTATGGATGTACGTTAGGAAGGCGTATGCAGGGACGGGCGGGCCGTTTTCTATCACCACGCGGTCCATCCGCCGTCCATCACCAGATTCGCCCCGGTCATATACCGGGAGGCGTCGGAGGCCAGGAAGAGGATGGCGCCGTTGTACTCGTCCTCCTGGGCCATGCGGCCGATGGGGATGCGGGCGCAGTAGTTGGCCTGGAAGTGCTGGTCCTGGGTCTCCCGCCATACGCCGGAGGGGGAGAAGGTATTGACCCGGATGCCCTTTTTGCCCCAGTAGGTGGCCAGATACCGGGTCAGGTTGTAGATGCCGGACTTGGCCGCCGAGTAGGCCACGGGCTTGATGAAGGGCACGCCGGTGAGCTCCTGCTTGTAGGCGTAGATGTCCTGGACCGGCGACACCATGCCGTAGATGGAGCCCACGTTGATGATGGAGCCCCCCTTGCCGGCCTGGACCATCCGGGCGCCCACGGCCTGACAGGTGAGGAAGGTGCCCACCAGGTTCACGTCCACCACCTCCCGAAAGACCGCCTCCGGGAAATGCTCAAAGGGGCCGGAGACCTCCGGGGGCGCGGAGGGCTGGGTGTCGATGCCCGCGTTGTTCACCAGCACGTCGGGGGCGTCGCCCCAGGCGGCCTCCAGGGCGTCCAGAGCGGCGTTGATGTCCTCTTTCCGGGTGATGTCCACCCGCTGGAATTGGAGCCGCCCGGTGGCCCGTTCCTCCGGCGTGAAGTGGGCGCCGATGCGCTCGTCGGTCATGGTGCGGCCCCACACCGCCACTCTGGCGCCCCGGGTAAACAGGGCCTTGGCGTATTGGGCCCCCAGCTGCCCCAGGCCGCCGGTGACAATGCAGATTCGGTTTTCCACGCTGAACAGGGGATCGCTCATATCATTCCGCTCCTTTTCTATATTGTTGGATGAAAATATGGTTTTTGAAAAATTGTAGGACAATTCAGGACAAAAAAGACATGCCGGTGGAAGCTCACACCTGGAGCCGCCGCTCCACGGTGATGAGCTTCATATGGTTGGTGGCCAGCTTCACGTGGTCCCGCATACAGGCCTCGCCGAACTCCGGGTCCCGCAGGTCGAAGGCCTGAAGGATGAGGGCGTGGGGCCGCAGGGCGTTCTGGGGGGCGTTGGGGAGCTGAAGGCTGCGGTAGCGGAAGTCGATGACCTGCTTGCGCAGGAGCTTGAAGATGTTGATGAGCAGCTCGTTGCCGGACAGCTCGATGATGCCGTCGTGGAAATTGCTCTCCTGGAGGATGAGTTCCTGCCGGTCCCCGGTCTCCACCGCCCGCTGGAACCGCTCGTGGACCTGGTGGAGGCGGTCGATGTCCGCCTGGGTGCAGTGCTGGATGGCCAGCTTGGTGGCCAGGGGCTCACAGACGCCGCGGACCTCCAGATAGTCCTGGACCTCCACCTCGTGGTTGGAGAACCAGGCCCCCACGTCGTTGTCGGGGTCGATCTCCTCGGTGCGGAGCACGAAGGCGCCCCGGCTGGTCTCCAGGGTGATGTACCCGGTGGCCGCCAGCACCCGCAGGGCCTCCCGCAGGCTGCCCCGGCCGACGGACATCTGCTTGCACAGCTCCAGCTCCGGCGGCATCCGGTCCCCCGGGCTCACCTGCCCCGAGAACAGATACGCCTTGAGCTGCTCCACGGCCTGCTGGACGACGGTGCCGCCATTCTTACGGGCCATAGTCAAATCAATCCTCCATCCATGGATTTCATTGCCCCGCCGTGGGGGCGATACAAAACTTTGTTATAGCTTACGCTAAAAAATGACAACTGTCAACGGGTTATCACCAGATAAACCCGGAAATTGTCTGACAAATGCATGGCGCTGCTTGGTCAAATTAGACAAAATAAGACTTTATTTTTCAACAACAATGCCACTATACAAACAACGGATTGTAGTATAATATTTGAAACACCAACAGATTGTCGGACAATCTGAACGAAAACAAAAACGAGGAGGAACACACGATGAAGAAGTCTCTTGCATGGGTCCTTTCCGCGGCTCTGGTCCTCAGCCTGGCCGGCTGCAGCAGCGGCAATCCCACTCCTGCCGACTCCTCCGCGCCCCAGGGGGGCGCGGAGCCGACCACCGCCCCCGGCGAGACCTACACCATCAAAATGGCTCTGACCCAGGGCGACGTGGCCCGGGCCGACAGCGCCGAGGTCACCTGGTCCGAGCGCTTCGAGGAAGAGGTGGAGGCCAACAGCAACGGCCGCATCCAGGTGGAGCTCTACCCCTCCGGCCAGCTGGGCAGCGCCGACGAGAGCGTCACCGGCCTGCTCAACAACTCCCTGGAGATGACCTGCGTGAACATCTCCATCCTCAACAACATCTATCCCGACACCATGGTCCTCAGCTGCCCCGCCCTCTTCGCCAACGAGGCCGAGTGCGACGCCGTCCTCAGCGGCGAGTGGGGCCAGAATTTCTTCGATGAGATGGCCGCCGACTCCGGCATCCGGGTGCTGTCCGCCTTCTGCAACGGTATGCGCTGCTTCACCACCACCAAGACGCCCCTGACCACCGTGGACACCGCCAAGAACGTCACCTTCCGCGTCATGCAGAGCGAGGTGTGCCAGAAGATGGTGGAGGCCATCGGCGCCAACCCCGTCCCCATGGCCGGCAGCGAGATGTACACCGCCCTCCAGAACGGCACCGTGGACGGCCAGGAGAATCCCCCGGTGAACATCCTCAACGACAAGACCTACGAGGTCCAGAAGTACATGGTCATGGACAAGCACATCGCCTCCATCGTCACCTTCGACATCAGCGAGACCTGCTGGCAGAGCCTGCCCGAGGACCTGCAGAAGGTGGTCGCCGACGCCGCGGCCCTGGTCACCAAGGAGGCCGCCGCCGTCTGCGCCAACCTGAACGAGAAGGGCGTGGACCAGCTCCGGGACTACGGCATGGAGGTCTATGAGCCCACCGACGCGGAGCTGGAGGACTGGCACAGCGCCATGCGCGGCCCCTGCGTGGAGTTCCTGACCCAGCAGCTGGGCGGGGACGTCATCGACGGCCTGCTCGCCGCCATTGAGGCGCAGAAGTAAGACGTCAAACCGAAGGGCCGCCCGCCCAGGACCGACGCAGGACGGGCGGTCCCTTTCATCGAAACCGAAGGGAGCGAGGTGTTCTCCGCCATGTCAGCCGCACGAACCGTATACCGGGGGATGGCCCGGTTTTCCGACCTGATCCAGAAGGGCTTGGAGCTGGTCCTGGTCCTGCTGGTCCTGAGCTGCGCCGCCGACCTGCTGCTGCAGGTGGCGTACCGCTTTATCTTGGTCCGCTTTGTGGATTTCTCCCTCACCTGGACCACGGAATACGCCCAGGACGCCCTGATCTGGATCACGTATTTCGCCATCGGCATCTGCTATAAGGAGGGGTCCATGGCCTCGGTCAACGTGGTCTACGACCGGCTGAAGCCCAGAGGGCAGCTGGTCCTCTACCTCCTGACCCGCGCCGCGGTGGTCATCTTCCTGTATATCGGCTTCCGCTATGGCTGGCAGGCCATCCTGTCCGTGGAAAAGTGGCGCTCCACCAACCTGCACCTGCCGGGGTGGGCCCTCTACTCCGCCCCCTTCGTGGGCTGCATCTTCATCGCCTACGAGGCCCTCACCGAGCTGCTGGGGGTCCTGTGCGGGGAGCTGAAGCCCTTTGTGGGCCGCCCGCCCAAGGCCGAGCCGGAGGCGGAGCTGACCCAAAAGGAGCAGGACATCCTGAACGCCATGGAAAACGACCAGATACACTGAGGAGGAGAGAAACGTATGCTGTCATTTGCCGCCGTCCTGCTGGTCATCTTCCTGGTGGTCGTCATTCTGGGCGTGCCCATCAGCTTCGCCATGGGCTTCCTCACCACAGCGGCCTTCACCCTGGGCGAGGGGGCGCTGGTCATCCTCCCCCAGAAGATGTTCTCCGGCATCTACAATTTTACCTACCTGTGCATCCCCCTGTTCATCCTGGCCAGCGAGATCATGAGCCAGTGTGGCCTGACCATGAGCATCGTGAAGTTCTGCGACACGGTGGTGGGCCACATCCGGGGCGGCCTGGCCCACGTGAACATCCTGGCCAGCATGCTCTTCGCGGGCATCTCCGGCTCGGCCACGGCCGACGCCTCGGGCCTGGGCCGGGTGGAGATGGAGATGATGACCAAGGCCGGGTATGAGCCGGGCTATTCCGCCTCCGTCACCGCCGCCAGCGCCATCATCGGCCCCATCATCCCGCCCAGCAACATCATGATCATCTACGCGGTGTGCGCCGCCAACGTGTCGGTGTCCGACATGTTCCTGGGCGGCATCGGTCCCGGCATCCTGCTGGGCGTGTGCGAGATGGTGATGTGCTACATCATGGCCCGGATGCACAACCACCCCCGCCGGGCCCGCCGGGCCACCCTGGGGGAGATCGGCTCGGCCCTGTTTCACTCCCTGCCCGCCCTGGGGATGCCCATCATCATCCTGGGGGGCATCACCTCCGGCGTGTTCACCGCCACCGAGTCCAGCGCCATCGCCGTGTTCTATGCTCTGGTGGTGGCCCTGTGCAAGCGGCAGATCAGCCGGAAGAGCCTGAAGCAGTGCTGCATCAACACCGCCAAGACCACCGCCAACGTCATGTTCATCATCTCCATCGCCACCGCCATGAGCTACGCCATCACCGTGCTGCGCATCCCCCAGGCCATGGTGGCCGTGTGCATGGAGTTCGTCCACAGCCCGGCCATGTTCCTGCTGCTGACCAACATCATCCTGCTGGTGCTGGGCTGCGTGCTGGACCAGAGCCCCGCCCTGCTGATGATGGTGCCCATCCTGCTGCCCGTGGCCATGCAGTACGGCATCGACCCGGTCCACTTCGGCGTGCTGTGCTGCTTCAACCTGACCATCGGGCTCATCACCCCGCCCATCGGCATGACCCTGTTCGTCACCGCCAACGTGGCCGGCGTGAAGCTCACGGACCTGTTCAAGCGGATCATGCCCTTCGTGTTCATCGGCCTGCTGGTGCTGTGCCTCATCACCTGGTTCCCCGCAGTGACCACCTTTATCCCCAGCCTGTTCAGTAAGTAGTAGACGAGGAGATGGATACCTTGGAGAAATTGAAGATCACCGGGATCGACGTGACCCTGTGCGAGACCCGGATCAAAGGAAATTTTGCCGACTCCACCCGGAAGGTAGAGACCATCGGCTACGTGGTGGTGGACGTGTCCACCGACCAGGGCCTGCACGGCATCGGCGTCACCTACCACGAGGTGGGCGGCGAGGCCATCCGGGATTTTATCAAGTACGCCATCGAGCCCAAGATGCTGGGCCGGGACCCCATGGAGACCGAGGCCCTGTACGAGGAGTTCTTCCACTACATGCGGGGTGTGGGCCGCAAGGGTCTGGCCTTCTGCGCGTACAGCGCGGTGGACATCGCCCTGTGGGACATCAAGGGCAAGGCCCTGGGCCTGCCCCTTTACCGCCTGCTGGGCGGCAATGACCCCAGGGTGCCCATCTACGCCTCCGGCGGCTGGACCAGCTATTCCACCGAGGAGCTGGTGGCCGAGGCCAAGCGCATGGTGGAGCTGGGCTATCGGAAAATCAAGCTGAAGGTGGGCGTGGACGGGGGCCGGAACCCCGGCGAGGACGTGCGCCGGGTGGCGGCGGTGCGGGAGGCCATCGGCCCTGACATCGGCTTCATGCTGGACGCCAACAACGTCTGGCGCTCGGCCACCGCCGTGCAGTTCGCCAACCGGGTCCGGGAGTACGACATCGAATTCCTGGAGGAGCCGGTCTTTGCCGACGACATCCCCGGCCTGGCGGCCTATAAGCGGGGGACGGACATCCCCCTGGCAACCGGCGAGCATGAGTACACCCGCTTCGGCGTGCGGGACCTGCTTCTGCACGAGGCGGTGGACATCCTCCAGTGCGATGTGACCCGCATCGGCGGCTACACCGAGATGCTCAAGGCCGTGGCCATGTCCCAGGCGTGGAACCGGGGCTTCGCCCCCCACGGCATGGAGCATATGCACATGCACCTGGTGGCCGCGGCCAGCAACGGGCTGTACCTGGAGCGGCTGTTCATGTTCGAAGAGATGGTCAGCAACGTCTACCGCAACGCCCCCGAGCCGGAGAACGGCTGGCTGACCATCCCCGACAAGCCCGGCCTGGGCCTGGAGCTGAACGATGACTATATCAAGGAGTTTGGCCGCAAGTGAGGCCAGGCGCGAAAGGATGACGCACATGAAACCCATCGAGGGCATCATCGTCCCCCTCCTGACCCCCATCACCCCGGAGGAGCGCCCCCGGCACGACCAGCTCCGGGCGCTGACGGAATACGTCATCGCCGGCGGCGTCAACGCCATCTTCGCCAACGGCACCACCGGCGAGTTCGCCCGGTTCACCAGGGCCGAGCGGGAGGCCGTCCTGAACACCATCGTGGAGACCGCCGCCGGCCGGGTCCCGGTGCTGGCCGGGGTCAGCGACTGCGGCACCCGGATGGTCATTGAGAATATCCGCGCCGCCGAGCGGGCGGGGGCCGACGCCGTGGTGACCACCCTCCCCTACTACTTCCCCACCACCAGTCCCAGGGAGCAGGCGGACTTCCTCACCGACGTGGCCCAGTCCACCCGCCTGCCGGTGCTGCTCTACAACATCCCCGTGGTGGCGGGCTGCAACATGGCCTGGGAGGCCCTGGACCAGGTCTGCGGCCTGGAGAACCTTTACGGAATCAAGGACACCAGCGGCAAGACCGAGTACGTGGACCAGCTCTTCGCCCGGTACGGCGGCAGGATGAGGGTCTACGTGGGGGACGAGCGGCTGAACTACTACGGCCTGTCCCACGGGGCCGCCGGGGTGGTGCCCTCCCTGGCCAACCCCTTCCCCAGGGTCCTGGCCGCGGCCTGGAAGGCCGCCCGGGATGGGGATTGGGCGGCGTGTAAGGCCCACTGCGGCGTGGTGGACGCCATGAACGTCCTCAACCGGTTCAGCGACAGCTGGATGAGCCCCAATATCTGGCGAAAGGTGGCCCTGGCCCAGATGGGCATCATGGACGAGACCTTCACCCGCCCCTATCAGCCGGTGAGCGAGGCCGACCGGGCGGCGATCGCGGAGGATATTCGGTTCTACCGGGAGAACTACGGGCGTTAGCGCGCCCCGCCCACGGGGCGGGGACGATTGGTATGGAGTGTCCCCCCTCCGGGGGCAGGGTTCTTTTGTTGAAAAGAACCCTGGGAAGAAACAACC
>UQGJ01000021.1 GCA_900540545.1 uncultured Eubacteriales bacterium | reverse complement strand
TGTAAACCCCTATGTATCCCTGACAGAGATTGCAAGGGAGAAGAAATCCTCCAGCCCCAGTTATCTGATCCAAAGCTGGCTGCGAAGTGCCACTACAATTGAGTATCTGCGGATGTGGGAGAAAATCTACAATCCAAGATTTCAAGAAGAAGCGTGTGACCAGCTCATCGAAATAGTCCACAAGACAAGCACCACAATGACGCCAAGCCTCTGGGCCAATACAACGAATGCATTGGGAATCAAATCGAGCCGAGGCAGAGGCGGTGGGACGATAGCTCATCCGGAGATTGCGGAGGCCTTCCGGGCTTGGCTGTTTCCGGAGTACATGTTGACACTTGTGAGATGGTATCGAATGTATCAGCATGAAGGTAACCTATAGAAAGCCACCAGCAGTGTGAACAAATTATTATGTATGTGATATATGTCTGTCTAAGGCCTGGAGTATAGCAACATTAGAAAATTGAAATATGATATCAAGCTGTATAATGCCATATGCTGTAGGGTGTGGGATTTAACAGCTATGTGGTTATAAATCGTTCGTATAACTTTCAAAGAACAACGAGTATGCTTAGATGAGAAACCATATGTTATTAATTCACAAACAGGAGGAAGATTACTTGAATTACATAAAATCATTGCATATAAAGGGCTTCAAGAAATTTATTTCCCTGGATATGGAATTCAACGAACATATGAATATCCTTGTTGGCGAAAACGAGGCTGGGAAAAGCACCATTTTGGATGCCATAAAGACCGTATTGAATCAGCAATACCGCAATGCGGATAAGTCTGTTCTGCGGGATCTGTTCAACATCCAGATGGTTGCTGCTTTCAAGGCAAATCCCAGTGTTAAGACATTGCCTCAAATTCTAATTGAGGTAGAACTGGTACTTGACCTAAAATCTAAAAATGCCGATTATTTCTATGGCGAAGTGTATGGCACCATGAAAAAGCAGAAGGAGAAGTTTGGTGTCCGCTTTGAGTGCAGGTATGACGAGGTGTTGGGAACCGGTATGGAGCAATCCATAATGGAAGGAAAAATTCCTTATGAGTATTACAACTTGACGTGGATAACCTTTGCCAACAATCCGTACCAAATGATTCGGAGACCGCTCAAGTTCCTTACTATCGACACAACAAACAGTGCAGTTGCTCCGTCTTTCAACTACTACAATAGAACGCTTTTCACAAGCAAGTACGACGAGCCAACCAGAGCGAAGGTTAAAAATGAGTTCCGTACCAAGCTGGAGGAGGCCTTTGATACAGTCGGCCTGCCACTACTTGGTCACAACAGAAAATTCGGTATTGATACCAAGAAAGTTATTTTGGAAACGATTCTGTCCGTATATGAGGATTCTATTGCTCTTGAAAACCGTGGAAGTGGCATGGAAAGTCTTATCAAGACAGAGATTGCATTGGACAAGGCCAATGGCTTGGATGTAATTCTGATGGAGGAACCAGAGAACCATCTATGCTTTTCCACTCTCCGCAAAATGCTTCATGGAATTTCGAATAGGCAGAAGGACTCACAAATCATTGTTGCTACCCATAACAACATGATTGCCAGCCGTCTGAACCTGAATAATGTCCTTTGGATAACAGAAGATGATGTAAAGTCCCTCTCTGGAGTAAACGAAACGGTAGCAGAGTTCTTCGCTAAGGCGGATGATAATGCGTTTTTACAATTGCTGCTTTCTAAAAAGGTCTTCTTGGTTGAGGGAGCTACAGAGTTTCTCTTGGTCCCACATTTCTATAAGCAAATCACAGGACGAACCATTGAGGAGGATGGTATATCTGTAATCTCTTGTAACGGTATTTCTTATAAGAAGTACCTTGAAATTGCAACTACAACTGATAAGAAACTTGCAGTCATAACGGATAATGATAAAAAGCAAGAAAGGATAGATGGAGCAGCGATATTCAATCAGTCCAACTTATTACAGCATATTTTTATGCCAGATTCAATAGATGATTGGACTTGGGAAATTTGTATGTACCACGCTAACACAACTGTGCTGGATAGAATAATAAAAGTTAAAGCAGGGGCTGAATATCTGTTTCATGGAGAATCTTATGGTACTGTACTTGGAAAAATGCTGAACAACAAAGTAGATGTTGCCTATCAAATGCTGATGTCTGGTGAAGTGTTTGAGGCTCCGCAATATGTGAAGGATGCGGTTGAATGGCTAAGCAAGTAATTCTGGCTGTCGCTGGTGCGGGGAAAACATATCATATCTGCCATACGATAGACCCCGCCAAGAGAAATCTCATACTGGCTTATACACACGAAAATATTCACAATATCCAGAAAGAATTGTGTAATGCACACGGTTGTGTCCCTGACCGTACTACAGTGATGACCTTTCATTCCTTTGTATATCGCAATCTGATATTGCCTTATGAGCCGAGTATTGCCGAACACTTTGGCACTCCAGCATTTATAAGTCGCGGTATTTGCTTGATCGAGCCTCCTCCGCAGAGAATTCTAGATGACAATGGACAAATGGTACCTAACCCTAAATATAGGCCAAAGGACAAACTCACACACTATGTAACAAAGGGACGACAATACTATTGCGATAACCTCTCTGAGCTTGCAGTTCAAGTGAAAAAAGGTAGAGAATCGCTTATTAGGAGGGCATCTGCAAGATTGAACCTGTTCTATGATGCCGTGCTTATTGATGAGTTTCAAGATTTCCGAGAGCATGACTATGAGTTGATTCTTAAACTTGGAAAGATGCTAAACAATGTGGTACTTGTTGGTGACTATCATCAGCACTCGGTTGCAGCCAAAAACAATACCGGAAAACCATTCAAGAAGAACAGTCAAGATGTCAGTTATGAAGACTTTGTGGCTGAGATTGTTAAGGCTGGATTTGAAGTGGATACATTAACACTTGCTAAATCCAGACGGTGTTCTGCAGAAGTGTGCGACTATGTTACCCAAAAACTTGGCATAAGTATAGCTTCCAATGGAGACCATAAGGGATCGGTAATCTGGGTTGGCGAAAACGCAGCAGATATTCTTGATGACAGCCGAATTATCAAATTGGTATTCAGAGATGCAGCCCAATATTCGTTTAAACCAATGAACTGGTCATATTCCAAAGGCGATACGGTAGATGCCGCATGCGTGATCTTGACAGACAATTTTGACCAACTGGATGATGAAAAGTATTCTCCTCGCGGAACACCTATTTCAACTATTAATAAATTATATGTCGCTATGACACGTAGTCGTGGCGATTTATATCTAATGAAAGCCTCAACTTTCAAAGAATTGAAAGACGCATATATTATCTAATTGCCTAAATCAGTTTGTATAGATACAGAAAAACTGCCGTTATTTTATTAAGCAGTCATACAATACAAGTATTAGTATCAACGGGTGTAATTCATTGAGCTCCAAGGCTTTTATAGGAATATCGTTTTTGCGCAGTAGTGGCAAAAAGAAGGACACGACATAGTTCGTCCCCGATAAGGAAGTACCAAGGAAACAACCGAAACGGCAGACGGGCAATGTGGTGTCAAAGAGGACAGGGGACCGACTAATACAAGTCGGTCCCCTGTTTCTTTATGTCCTCTCGTCCCTATGCCCCCGTGGGGCATGAATACAAAATGACAAGGCCCCGGCGCTCCTGGGTGGCTGGTCCGAGCGTGACCGCCTCCGGGCGCTCCTGGCTCCCCCTCCCCTTGAACAACAATACGCGGCCCGCCCCTGTTGTCCTGGGGCTGACCGCGCGGCGCTGTGTGGGAAGTCAGTCACAAAATAGGACTTGCCAGTAGTGGGGTGCTGGTGTAAAATACTTTCGAGAAGCAGAAATTGCGGCAGTCCCCAGGTGTTGGTCGCACCTGGGGACCTGCGCGGGTGATTGGCCCACCCACACAACGGAAAATTCCGTACCACTCCGCTATTATAAACGCTTGCCCTGTGTCTGGCAAGTCTTTAGGCGGCTTGTGTTGCAGATTAACGTGTCGTGTGGGGTATACATACCCGCACGGCATTTTCTGTTTCTCACGGCAACCGGGAGGCTGGGGGGCGGAAGTCCGTCCCCTGGCTCCCCGCCGTAGCTGTGAGAGGCAACAACACAACAGGAGGTCGCCACATATGAACAACCGAATAGCCGCGCTGTCCCTTACCCTGGCGCTGTCCGTGGGGCTGTGCGCTCCCGCCCAGGCCGCAGACAGTCAGACCGTAGAGGCCACACTGAACGCTGGTATCACGGTGACAATGGACGGGACGCCGCAGACGTTCCACGACGCGCAGGGGGCCGTGGTCCTGCCCGTGACCTACAACGGGACCACTTACCTACCCGTCCGGGCTGTGTCGGCCCTGGTTGGCCTGGGGGTGGAGTGGGAGGCCGAGACGCAGACGGTGAAGCTCACCACCCCGGAGGACCCGACGCCCACCACAAGCCCCGCCGATGGGACGGGGGACGGCCTCACGAGCCAGACCGTCCCGGCCCTGCTCAATGGCTCCATCACTGTGACGCTGGACGGGGAGGCGCAGACATTCCACGACGCGCAGGGGGCGGTAGTCCTGCCTCTCACCTACAACGGGACTACTTACCTACCCGTCCGGGCCGTGTGCGGCCTCGTGGGACTGGCGGTGGAGTGGGTGCAGGAGACTAGCACCGTCAAGCTGGGGGAGGCTCCAAAGGCTGGGATTCCAGAAGGTGCTGTTGCTCTTACTGGTAATATGGCCAACAGGCTCTATGGCGCTACCTACGGTAACGGCCAGTTCATCATGAGCAGTACAACGGAAGGTTGTGGCGGAAATATCCGTTTCCGCAATAATAAGCAATATACCACGCTTATCTTTACAGCTCATTCCAATGACCTTGACCACTGGGTCACGGTTGGTAATTTAGATACACTGCCTGCTGGTGTCTTAATGGAAGATGTGTACCTAAAGGCGGGTGAAACGCATACTTGCACGGTAGACATCACGGGCGTGAATATGTTTGAAATCATGATGGCCTCTGGTCGTATGGCTGACGGGGTAATCTACGACGTATATCTGTACTAACCTTCGGAGGGGGCTTCGGCCCCCTCTGTTTTTATTTCCGCACCATCGAACCGGGTCAGTGCTCCGCTAGGATCACTGGCCCGGTCCTTCTTTTGTCCGGGCCTCCAACCAGTCCAGGACCGCCCCGCGCCCGTCCACCGTCAAAAAATACTTGAACATCAAGAAAAGGTCCATCCCCTCCGGGCCGAACCTTGCCGCCGCCCCTTCATGGGCTGGCAAGATGTAGTCAAGGAACATCAGGAGCGCAAGCGCCCTTTCCAGGGGGAGGGCGCGTACCTTCTCGCGGAACCTTATCCAACATTCGCCCGTCAATGGGACCTTGCCGCCCCGGCCCGCCTTGCTCCATAGCCCTTTCCAGAACGAAAGCCCTTCCGGGTCCAGCCGTTCCAGCATGGCCCCCGCCGTGGGACAATCCAGGCCGGGGAGCCATTCGCCCAGGTGCACCCGCTCCGCCTCCGTCAGTTTCAACATGGAGGACACGAACGCGGTATCTTCCCCGGTCACATCGTCCAGGAGGGAAAAGTTGCACTCCACCTGCGCCGCCGTCCAGGGGTCCAGGCCCATGAACCGGGATTCCCAGGAGTGAAGCAGACGGTCCATAGCCTCGTCCAGCTCCGCCCGGTACTTGATGAAAACCGCGTCGGAGGGGTCCGAGTACATCGTTGCTATCATCAGATGGATGAACTCTCGCTTTTCCTCCCATTTATGGCGCGTGGCCTCCTGCTTTGCCGCCTTTTCCTTACTCTTTGGAAACTCCTGGCCTAGATAATCCTCCATAGCCTTGTCAAGTGCCGTGCTGAACTCTTCATAGCTGTACGACATATGCCCGCGCGTTTTCGCCTTAGTCATGGAGTTAAGCTCAAGTGCCTTTCCCTTCTTTCCCCGCCCCTTGTATATAAATTTGCACAAATGTTCCATGAGCGCATTGGGTGTCATTCCAAGGAGGGCCGGTATCTCGGCCAGCAATTCAATCCGCCGTTCCTTCAATTCTTCTCCTATGTCCATAGCTGTAAACCTCCAAACTGGTGACAAATGAGCTAACGCACTTGCTGACCGTTGTCTCTAGCAATAACGTCATTTTATGTTTTAGAATAGGGGACAGAGGGAGGCGTTACGCGCTCCCCGCAACAAGGGACCTTTGTTGACACCATCCACCCTAGAGGCACGGAAAGGCCACCCGTGTCCAGAACCAATTATTAGGAGGCACCAATTATGCAAGTCAAACTATTAGGCTACCGCGAGCTGGACTTCAAGGACGAAACCGGGACGCCCATTAAGGGAACGCAAATCTTCATTTCCCACAAGGAAGATGGGGTTTCGGGTGAGATGGCCGAGAAGAAGTTCTTACCAGATGGGTTTGATGTTCCTGCGCTCAATCCCGGAAGTCTGCTCGACCTGGACTGCAACACCAAGGGCAAAATCTTGGGTATCAAGGTCATCACGGCCAGTCCTTCCAGTACCCCCAGCAAGTAAATAGCGCCCAGGGCGGGCGCGCGGCTGTGACAGGGCCGCCGCCCTGCTCTGGTACTAATAGCAAGGAGAATACACAATGAAGAATCTTGTTGAAGGCACCATTTTACTTTTCACAGGGATTATCATGGGTGGTGTGCTGGTAGTCATCTGGCTTTTCTCCGGGGGCTGGCTTATGGAGGTCATGGGCATGGACCAGGCAACGGCGGAGGTGCTTCTCTCCATCCTCAAACATGCAAGTTATGTACTGCTTCTGGCCCTGGTGCTTGTGAACTTCCTCCTGGGTAGCTTTTCCAGATGGAGAAAGAAGCGCAAGCAAGAAAAAGCCGCACTCAAAGGGATAGGAGGCACCGAGCATGGACGTGAAGAAAAAGGTTAAGCAGATAGGCCAGCCCATCAAGAAGCGGGCGGGAGAGGTAAAGGCTTACGTCATCAAGCACCCGGCCAAGACCACCGCCTGGGTCCTGGCCCCCCTTGCGGTTGTAGTGGTGGTCATCAAAGCATTTGGGCTTATCGTGGCGCTGATGACCACGACAGCGGAGGCCGTCTATCTGTTCATGGACCGCTACTTCATCGGCATAATCACTTTGGTCATAATCATCGTTGGGCTGTCAAATTGGTGGAGCAAGCGGAAGAAGGAGAAGCTACCGCCCCCGCCGCCCCCGGTCGCGTCAATCGAGCTTGCCAAGGAGAGAGCGGAGAAAACCCGCCAATCTCTACGGCAGTGCATGTATATTTTTACAAATGAACTCTGCAAGTATTTCTCTGGCCTAATCGTTCCCTTTTCCATCCAGTCGGTAGAGTACAAGGCCATGCCCTACACCATCACCGCCGATTTCATCACCAAGTTCCACTTTAAGGTCGGCAAGGGAGATTGTATCGCTCCCCGGTCTGATGTGTGGGAAGTGCTGGAGAGTATCATCGAACAGCATTTGTGTGCCGGCGATCTGCCGATGTCCATCCCGGCTGTCTACGTCAGCGGGCAAGGGGACAGATGGCCCGGACTGGTGGTAGATTCGGTAGAAGACCTTGGGGAAAATTACCGTGTGGACCTGGTCATCACCAACGAGGCGGAAGCCGCCCGCTTGAAGCTCCGGGAGGCGTCCAAGCTGGACGGCGGGAAGGCCGGGACCTTGTATGATGACCAACTCTAACCGCCTTACCCTCGGCTATGATTTGGACGCTTGGAGCGGGTGCGAGCTGAAAACCCCCGTGACCATCGACCTGTCACAAGGCACGAACAGCCACATGTTGCTCTGCGGCATGAGTGGTTCCGGGAAAAGCTACATGGAACATCAAATCCTCACCCGGCTGATTCTGGCCGAGCAGGACAGGGACGGCGAGTATTTTTTCGCTGATTATAAAAGCGACGACACCTTTTCTTACCTGAACGGCTGTCCCCGCTTCTTCACCTACACGGACATGCTCACGGCCCTGGACACTGTACACGCCCGCCTCTTGTTGCGCCAGTCGAAACAAGACCCCACCAGAAACCCTATTACCCTGGTATGGGATGAATATATGGCGCAAGCCTTGAACCTGATAAGCCAGGACAAGAAAGCGGCTACCGCTATGATGAACAAGGTCAGTGAAATACTTATGCTCGGCAGGTCTTTAGGCCCTGTTCGCATTGTAATTTCCTGCCAGCGGGCCGACGCGCTGGCCTTCCCGGCTGGCTCACGGCTCAACTATGGGGTAGTCTGTGTGGTGGGGGCGGCGGTACGTTCCATTTACGAAATGCTCCTCCCGGACCACATGGAGCAAGTCAAGGGGCGGCAGTTCAAGCGTGGTGAGGGCGTGGCCCTCCTGCAAGGCGCGGACCTGCGTTTCCTAAAAATACCCACCATACGGGACGAAAAGCATATGCGCGAGGTCTGCTTCAACGCATTAAACAGGCCATACCCGTAGAGGGTGGCGGCAAGTCCAGCCCCGGCGGGGCGCGAAGCGGCCCGCCGGGGAGCCCTGCTAGTATTACCAGGGCTCCTCTGTACCGTACCAAAAGAAACATATCACAAATTATTAATAAAAGGAAGTGAAATCCTTTTGAATACCAGTAGCAGACACAGGCGCTATCAACTGACTTTCAACAACCCCGGCGACACCTGGACGCATGAGAAAATCCGTGCGGCTCTTGATACGCTCAATCTCAAATACTGGTGTCTGGCTGATGAAGTGGGACTTCAAGAGCATACACCCCATACACACCTTTATCTGGTAGCAAAGACTTCGGCCATACGCTTTACATCGCTAAAGAAACTGTTCCCCACGGCTCATATAGAACCCGCCCAAGGCACCAACGCGGAAAACCGGGCCTACATCCGCAAGGATGGCAAGTGGGCGGAGACGGACAAGGCGCTAGGCTGTGTCCCCAACTCTTTCATTGAGTGGGGGGAACTGCCCGCTGACCCCGGCCAGGGGTTCCGCTCCGACCTGGAAGAGATTGGCGAACTGATAGAGGCGGGCTATACCCCGTCGGAAGTCATGGTGGAGAACTTCGCGTACCGCCGCTATGAGCGCATGATACGGTCTGCTTACTTTGACAAGCGCAAGCAGGAGACGCCCACCAAGCGGACGGTTACAATCCACTACTTTGTAGGTGATAGTGGCACGGGCAAGTCCCATACCTATGTGACCCTTTGTGAAGAGCAGGGGGAGGAAAATATCTTTCTGCTGACCGACTACGACGGGGGCGGTTTCGATACCTACTGTGGCGAACCAACCCTGTTCATGGACGAGTACAAGGGGCAGTTATCCTTCGGGACCTTGCTGACCATCACGGACCAGTACAAGGCCCAGGTACACGCCAGATACACCAACATCACCGCCGTCTGGGATGAAGTCTATATCACTTCGGTGTTCCCGCCGGAGGAGCTATACAAGAAGATGGTGGAAGAGGATGTACGGGGCCGCGACAAGCAACAACAGCTCTTACGGCGTATCAGCGACATCACCTACTGCTTTTTTGACGCCGCCGGGGAACGCCAGCGGTACACCATCCCCATGAGCGAGTATACCGACTATGCCGAGCTAAAGGCCCAGGCGGCAGAACACATCGGAGCAGAGGCCCCCGCCCCTGGGTGGAAACAGCAGGCCGAGGACGGCCCGGACCCTCTTCCGTTCTAATCTAGCCGTCCCATTCGCAGGGTGTCCCCCTCCCGTGTTCTGACGCCTTGCGTCAGATCAGCGGGATGGCGGGCAGTACGACGGGGACCCCTTCAATGGTGGCCGAGGCCACAACCGCTAAAAGGAGAAATCGACTATGACCAAGCCACCGACAAAACGCGTCCACTCCCTACCGCCGCTCATGCTGGGGCGGGAAATCGCGGGGACATTGTACGTTGTATACGGTGAGTACGCACAAGACGCAAGCGAGGACGTAATGGCAAAAATCAAGCGTCTTTTGCTCAAAGAAATCGAGGCAAAAAAGCCGGGAAACCATTGATATTACTAGACTTTTTGACGGTCTTGTGGTATAATAAAGTCATACCACAAGACCGTCTGCCACATATTGAGGAGGGTAAAAATTCATGTGGCAGTACGACAGATTTTCAAATTCCTATGTTCCCGGCACGCTCCCCGCTGACGGCTCCAAAATCTCCATCCTGTACGCCAGATTGTCCCAGGCCGATGACCAGGAGGGAGACAGTGAGAGTATTGCCAACCAGCGCGATTTTCTGTTCAAGTATGCCTTTGAGAACCAGCTTCCCAACCCCCGCTTTTTCTTCGATGATGGTTACACGGGGACCAACTTTGACCGCCCCGACTTCAAGGAAGCAATGGCAATCGTGGCGGCAGGACAAGCGGCCAATTTCGTGGTGAAAGACCATAGCCGCCTAGGGCGTAACCGCCTCGCCGTGGGTATGCTCTTAGAGAAGTTTTCCGATGATTGCGGCGTCCGCTACATAGCCATTACTGACGGTATCGACAGCGCAAATGGCATGGATGATTTCATCACGCCATTCAAGGAACTGTTCAACGAATGGTACCCCCGGGACACGTCCAAGAAGATACGGGCGGTGTTCACCAGTAAGGGCAACAGCGGGCAGAGGCTATGTACACAAGTCCCCTATGGGTACAAGGGCGATAAGCACGGCTGGGAGATAGACGAGGAGGCCGCCCAGGTGGTGCGTCAAATCTTCGCCCTGTGCATGGACAATAAAGGGCCTATGCAGATAGCCAAGCACTTGAAAGCTGGGAAGGTCCTGGTCCCTACGGCGTACAAGGTGAGTAAGGGAATGTCCACGCCGAACAAGGTCCCGGCGGACCCCTACGGCTGGGACACAAGCACCATAGCGCCGATACTGGAACGTATGGAGTATACCGGGTGTACCGTGAACTTCAAGGGCTACAAGAAGTCCTACAAGTCCAAGAAGCGGGTGGAGAATCCCCCGGAGAAGTGGAAGGTGTTCCCCGACACTCACCCGGCAATCATCGACCGGGAGACATGGGACCGGGTGCAGGAGCTACGCAAGAACAAGCGCCGTCCCACCAAGACGGGCAAACAGGGCCTTTTCTCTGGGCTGGCCTACTGCGCGGACTGCGGCGCAAAGCTGTACTTCTGTACCACCAATTCTTTCACCGAGAACCAGGACCACTATGTATGTTCCAACTACAAGAGCAACACGGGGACGTGCAAGGCGCACTATATCCGGGCGGTGGTCCTGCGCGATGTGGTCCGGGAACACCTGGAAAAGACCATCCAGTATGTGCGGACGCACGAGGCGGAGTTTACCCGGCTGGTCCTGGACAAGAGCGCCACGGACCAGCGGCGGGACCTGTTGAAGAAGCAGAAGGAGCTTTCCCAGGCGGAACGGCGGATTGCGGAGCTTGACGGCCTCTTTCAGCGGGTGTACGAGGACAACGTGGCGGGCAAGCTGAACGACGAGCGTTTCTCCAAGCTCTCCGCTTCCTACGAGGCCGAGCAACGGACTTTAGAGGCCAAGGCGGGGGAACTACGGCGGGACCTGGAAAAAGGCCAGGAAGAGGCCGTAAACGTATCGCAGTTCATCGCCCTGGTGAGGAAGTACACGGAGGTCCCCGAACTGACGCCCACAATCTTGAACGAGTTCGTGAAGAAGGTCATCGTGCACGCTCCTGACAAGGTGAATGGACGCCGCCGCCAGATAGTCCGGGTGGTCTACAACTTCGTGGGCGAGGTAGAAATACCCCAGGCATATGAAAACAGCAAAACGGCGTAGCCTCTCGACTACGCCGTTTCACTTCAAAGTTTATACTTCCTTATGGGGGCGCGCTTATCGTCGTGTCCTTCTTTTTTGCTCTCTCCGCGCCCGGAAACCGTTGGTTTCGGGCGCGTTTCATTTGCATATTTTACCTTCCTATGATAAACTGGACCTATCATATGCGCATACTGAAATGCGTGGTTCCGGCCCTGCTCTCCCTCCGGGGGCGGGGAGCCGGACGGACTGTGGGGGCGAAGGGATGCTGGAGCGAAGAGAGATCCTGGTGGTGGAGGACAACGCCATCAACCGTGCGACCCTGGCGGGGATATTGTCCTCGGAATACCGGGTCCTGGAGTGTGAAAACGGACAGGAGGCCCTGGCCGTGCTGAACGAGCGCGGGGAGTCGATTTCCATGATCGTGCTGGACATCGTCATGCCGGTGATGGACGGGTACACCTTCCTGTCCATCGTCAAGGCCGACCCGGCCCTGTCCTCCATCCCCGTCATCGTCACCACCCAGAGCGACAACGAGTCCGACGAGGTGACGGCCCTGGCCCACGGGGCCACGGACTTCGTGGTCAAGCCCTACCGGCCTCAGGTCATCCTCCACCGCATCGCCAGCATCATCCGCCTGCGGGAGACGGCCGCCGTGGTGAACCTGCTCCAGTACGACCGCCTCACCGGGCTGTACAGCAAGGAATTCTTTTACCAGCGCATCCGGGAGGTCCTCAACCGGCACCCGGAGCGGCAGTACGACATCCTCTGCTCCGACGTGGAGAACTTCAAGTTGGTCAACGACGTGTTCGGCCTCCAGAGTGGGGACCGCCTGCTCTGCGGCATCGCCGAGCTCCACCGGGAGATGGCGGGGGAGAATGGCATCTGCGGCCGGATCAACGCCGACCAGTTCGCCTGCCTGCTGGAGCACCGGGCGGAGTATACCGACGAGATGTTCGTGGAGGCCGCCGCCCGGGTCAACGCCCTGTCCGGCGCCAAGAGCATCGGGATGAAGTGGGGCATCTACTTCATCGAGGACCCCTCCATCTCCGTGGAGCAGATGTGCGACCGGGCCCTGCTGGCCGCCCGGGGCATCAAGGGCCGGTACGGCAAGCACTTCGCCGCCTACGACGACCAGCTCCGGGCCAAGCTCCTGCGGGAGCAGGACATCATCGACCATATGGAATCCGCCCTGGCCGAGGGCCAGTTCCAGGTGTACTTACAGCCCAAATATGAGATACGGAGCCAGGAAAACCGGCTGGCCGGCGCGGAGGCCCTGGTCCGCTGGGAGCACCCGGAGTGGGGCCTCCAGTCCCCCGGGGTGTTCATCCCCCTCTTCGAGAAGAACGGCTTCATCACCAGCCTGGACCGCTTCGTCTGGGACAGCACCTGCGCCCTCCTGCGGGCGTGGGACGACCGGGGCTATCCCCCCATCCCGGCCTCCGTCAACGTGTCCCGGGCCGACATCTACCACGCCGACATCGCCGACATCCTGCTGGGGATCGTGGGGAAATACGGCCTGGAGCCCGCCCGCCTCCACCTGGAGATCACCGAGAGCGCCTATACCGAGGACCCCAACCAGATCATCGAGACCGTGGGCCACCTGCGGGAAAAGGGCTTCGTCATCGAGATGGACGACTTCGGCAGCGGCTATTCCTCCCTGAATATGCTCAGCCAGATGCCCATCGACGTGCTGAAGCTGGATATGAAATTTGTCCAGAGCGAGGCGGCCAAGCCCGTTGACCGGGGCGTGCTGCGGTTCATCATGGACCTGGCCCGCTGGATGGACCTGGAAGTGGTGGCCGAGGGCGTGGAGACCCGGCAGCAGATGGAGCGCATCCGGGAGCTGGGCTGCGACTACGTCCAGGGCTACTATTTCGCCCGGCCCATGCCCAGCGCGGAGTTCGATCGGCTGCTGGACGCCCAAGAGGCCGTGGCGGTGGAGGAACCCCGGAGCTGGGCCGCGGGGAGCGGCCAGTGGCGCCGGAAGCTGCTGGTAGCCGATGAGGACGCGGCCTGCCGCGACGAGGTCCGCCGGACGTTCCAGGGCCAGTTCCAGCTTCTGGAGGCCGTGGACGCCCAGTCCACCCTGGCCCTGGCCGTGGAGCACCGGGACGGCCTGGCCGCCGTGCTCCTCAGCGCCACCCTCCCCGGACTGGAGTCCCTGCCCATGCAGGACCAGTTCCGAAAGGAGTGGACCATCTGGGACGTGCCCGCCCTGATTACCGGCCCCGTGAAGCCCCAGATGGAGGACCGGGCCCTGGAGATGGGCGCGGATGAGTATGTGTGCAAGCCTTACAGCCAAAAGACCCTGTGGAACCGGGTCCTCCGGGCCATCGGATACGCCGAGGCCCGGGAGCGGGAGCGGTCCCTGCGGGAGGAGGCGGGCCGGGATTACCAGACCGGCCTGCTGAACCGCCGGGGGCTGGCCGCCGCCGTGGCGTCCCTGAAGGAGGAGGACGGCCCCCTGGCCGTCTACCTCTTCGATTTGGACGATTTGAAGCGCATCAACGATGTCTGCGGCCACGTGGAGGGGGACCGGCTGATCCAGCGCTTCGGCGCGCTGCTGCAGTCCCGCGCCGGGGCGCGGGACATCCTGGCCCGTTACGGCGGCGACGAGTTCGTCCTGGTACGGCGGGGGGCGGCGGACGAAGCCGATGCCGTCCGCTGGGGCAATGCCCTGTGCCTGGCCCTCCGGGAGCCGGAGGACGGGACCACAGCGGGGGCCGCCTGTACCGCCGGCCTGGCCTTCTGCCGGCCGGGGGACACGGTGGACGAGATGATCTCCCGGGCCGACCGGGCGCTGTACCGCGCCAAGGCCGGGGACAAAGGGAGGTGCGGCCTGTGGAAGGAATGAGGCCCATGGGCCGGGACGTGACGGCTGAAGAGAGCGTGGCCGCATTTTGCAAGTGCTGGTTTGAGGCGCGGGACGCGGAGGCGGCCGCCGCCTTTCTGGATGAGTACGTGGACTTCGTGGGCACGGGCTGGGACGAGTCCGCCAGCGGCAGGACGGCCATGACCGACTATATCCGCACGGACATCCAGTCGTTTGCGGAGCCCTTCCGATGCGTGCTGTCCTTTCTCCACGGGCAGCCCATCGGCCCCTGCGTTTACAGCCTGTCAGCGGAGCTGACGCTGAAAAACACCCACTACACCTGGCACCTGCGGGGCTTCTTCACCCTGGCCCGGGAAACGGAGGGCGCCCCCTGGCTGATCCGCAGCTTCCATGTGTCCGAGCCGGGCAGCAGCCAGAAGGCGGGGGAGCACTACCCCGACACCCTGGTGATGGAGCACATCACCCGCCAGCGCCAGGAATTGCTCAACGACTCCCTGCTGGGGGGCATGATGGGGGGATACATGGAGCCCGGCTTCCCCTTCTACTTCATCAACCGCCGGATGCTGGCCTATCTGGGCTACGAAAGCGAAGCGGAGTTCGTGGAGGACATCGGCGGACTGATTTCCAACTGTATGCACCCCGGCGACCGGGCGGCGGTGGACGAGTCCGTGTCCGCCCAGATGGAGCAGGCGGACGAGTACGTGGTGGAGTACCGGATGAAGAAGCGGGACGGCTCCTACATCTGGGTCCACGACGTGGGGCGGAAGGTCACGGCCGAGGACGGCCGGTCCGCCATCGCCTCGGTGTGCATCGACATCACGGCCCAGCGGAGGGCCCAGGACGAGATCGTACACCTCTACAATAACATCCCCGGCGCGGTCCTCCGCTGCCGCCTGGACCCCCAACTCACCGTGCTGTCCGCCAACGACCGGCTGTTCGACTTCCTGGGCTATACCCGGGAGGAGTTCGCCGCCCTGGGCAGTAGCGCCGCCGCCCTTCTCCACCCGGAGGACCGGGCGCAGCTCCTGGAGCAGCGGGGGGAGCCGCTGCGCCGGGGCGATACGGTCCACAGGGAGGCCCGTGTGGTCCGCAGGGACGGAGAGGTCCGCTGGATCTCCATCAGCGCCCAGCTCTGCCGGGAGATGGGGGAGGAGCAGTATTTCTACTGCGTCTTTGTGGACATCACCGAGGAAAAGCGGCGCCAGGTGCGGAAAAACCAACTCTACGAGCAGGAGCTGTCCTATTTTGTGGAGCTGTCCTCCCGGGAGGGGAGCATTCAGGGCTGTATCAACGTGACCCAGGACCGGATGGAGAGCTACATCTCCACCACGGAGGTGGCGGTGGCCCAGGTGGGGGACACATACAGCGAGACCGTGGAAAAGCTGTCAGCCTCCTGCCTGTCCCCGGAGGAGCGGCAGCGGCTCCGGGAAGAGCTGGAGCGGGAAAAGGTGCTGGCCGACTACGCCGTGGGGAAGGTGGACTACCACTTCGAATTCCTGCGCCGCCGCAACGACGGCGGCGCCTTCTGGAGCAGCACCAGCTTCCGCTCCTGCCTGAACCCGGCCACCGGCGACGTGGTCCTCTTTTTCTATACCCAGGACGCCACGGAGCGCAAGCTCCAGGAGCAGCTCCTGGAGAAGATCGCCAAGGTGGACTACGACATCATCACCGAGATCGACCTGAACGACGGGACCTACCGCCTGGCCGCCTATGACGACAGGTGGGAGCCGTCCATCCCCCTGCGGGGCGCGTTCCAGGAGCAGCTCCGGGCCGCGGCCCGGGACAGTATGGACGAGGCGGCCCAGGCGGAATTCCTGGAAAAGCTGGACTTCGCCTATATCCGCCGGACCCTGGAGCGGCAGGAGTCCTATACCTTCGTCCTGGAGCTGCACAACGGCGCGGACCTGCGGGTCAAGCGGTTCCAGGTATTCTACATCAGCCGGGAGCTGGGCCGGGTGTGCATGACCCGCAGCGACGTCACCGACGTGGTCCGCCGGGAGCAGAAGCAGAAGGAAGAGCTGGCGGCGGCCCTGGTGGCCGCCGAGCAGGCCAACGCAGCCAAGAGCGACTTCCTCTCCCGCATGAGTCACGAGATACGCACCCCTATGAACGCCATCATCGGCATGAGCGCCATCGCCGCCCAGTCCCTGGGGGACGACGAGCAGGTGGCCGACTGCATCTCCAAGATCGGCATCTCCTCCCGGTTCCTCCTGTCCCTCATCAACGACATCCTGGACATGAGCCGCATCGAGAGCGGCAAGATGCTGCTCAAGCGGGAGAAGATACCCACCGAGGAGTTCCTGAACGGCATCAACGCCATCTGCTACGCCCAGGCCGCCGCCAAGGGCGTGGACTACGAGTGCATCGTGGACCCCGTGTTGGACGACTGCTATATCGGAGATGCCATGAAGCTCCAGCAGGTCTTACTGAATATCCTCTCCAACGCCGTGAAATTCACCGGCGAGGGGGGCAAGGTCACCTTCTCGGCGTCCCAGCGGCGGCGGACGAAGAACGACGCCGAGCTGCGCTTCATCGTCAACGACACGGGTATCGGCATGGAGGAGGACTTCCTCCCCCACATCTTCGAGCCCTTCTCCCAGGAGTCCACCGGCACTACCGCCCTCTTCGGCGGCACCGGCCTGGGCCTGGCCATCTCCAAGAACATCGTGGACATGATGGACGGCCGGATCACCGTCCGCTCCATCAAGGGCATCGGCACCGAGTTCACCGTGGACGTGAAGCTGGGCATCACCGAGGAGGCTCAGCTCCGCCACCGCCAGAAGAAGCAGGACCACAACTTCACCCACCTCAAGACCCTGGTGGTGGACGACGATGTGGCCGTCTGTGAGAGCGCCGTGGCCACCCTCAAGGAGATGGGGGTCCCCGCCGAGTGGGTGGACAGCGGCCACAAGGCCATCGAGCGGGTCAAGACCCTCTGGGCCGTCCAGCGGTATTTCGACATGATCCTCATCGACTGGAAGATGCCCGGCATGGACGGCATCGAGACCGCCCGCCGCATCCGGGCCATCGTGGGCCCCGACGTGACCATCATCATCATGACCGCCTACGACTGGGTCTCCATCGAGCACGAGGCCAAGCTGGCGGGGGTCAACCTGCTGATGAGCAAGCCCATGTTCAAGTCCTCCCTCATCTCCGCCTTCTCCAAGGCGTTGGGGGAGAAGGAGGAGCAGGCGCGGGACGCCCAGCCCCCGGAGTACGACTTCACCGGCAAGCGGGTCCTGCTGGCCGAGGATAACGCCATCAACACCGAGGTGGCCGTCATGCTGCTGGAGAGCAGGGGCTTCACCGTGGAGACGGCGGAGAACGGCCTGCGGGCCTTGGAGCTGTTCAGCCGGTCGGCGGAGGGGTATTACGACGCCATCCTCATGGACATCCGCATGCCTTTGATGGACGGCCTCACCGCCGCCACCAATATCCGCCACCTCAGCAACCGGGACGCCCGGACTATCCCCATCATCGCCATGACCGCCAACGCCTTTGACGACGACATCGAGAAGAGCAAGGCCGCCGGCATGGACGCCCACCTGGCAAAGCCCATCGAGCCGAACCGGCTCTACCAGACCCTGTATGATTTTCTCTTCCGAGAGGAGGCCGGTGACCGTGACTCATTTTGAACAGGCATTCGCCGACTACGGCGCCGATTATCAGACCACCCTCAGCCGCTTCATGGGCAGCGAGGCCATGTACCTGCGCATCCTGGATATGCTGTTCCAGGACGAAAACCTGGACCGCCTGGGCGAGGCTCTGGACCGGGGGGACCTGACCGCCGCCTTCGAGTGCGCCCATACCTTGAAGGGCGTGGCGGGGAACCTGGGCCTGGAGCCGTTCTACCAGTCCATCTGCGCCATCGTGGAACCCCTCCGGGCCCGAGAGGCAAGGACCGACTACCCGACTCTCTACCAGTCCATCCGCAACGAGTACCAAAAAGCCCACCATTTCCGCCAAACCCTCCAACCGTAGGGGCGGCCCTTGCGGCCGCCCGCCCCTGTCATTACGCGCCAGTGCGCACACTGGCGCGGCAATCCGCATCTCCCGTCCCAGCCAAATAAAACGAACCGGCCCCCGCGCTCTGTGAGCGCGGGGGCCGTTCCCTCTCATATCCAAATTACCCCATCAGCACCGCGGACCGGTCCTGGGCGATGTTCAGGGCGTGGTCGCCGATGCGCTCGAAGTCGGTGAGCATCTCGGAGAAGAGGATGCACCCCTCGTCGGAACACTTCCCGTCCTTCATCCGGTCGATTTGCCGCTGGCGGAACTCCAGCGTCATGTCGTCCATCCGCTGTTCCAGAGCGGCCACGGCAGTGAGCCACTCCACCGGGTCGGCGGGGTCGGGGGCGGTGAGGGCGTCCATGGCGGTCAGGCACACGTCCCGCATGTCCTCGATCTCGGCCCTGGCCTCGTCGGAAAAGACGATGTTCTTCTCCTCCAGCAGCTTGGTGTACCCGCAGATGTTGATGGCGTGGTCGCCAATGCGCTCGATGTTGCCGGTCATCTTGAAATAGGCGCTCACCGTGGCGGAGTCCTGGGCGTTGTTCTCGTGGGCGATGATGCGGGAGATAAACTGGCTGATTTCCTTATTGAGGTAGTCGATATAGTCCTCCAAGGCCTCGGCCTTGGCCATGCGCTTCAAATCCCGGTCCAGCACGGCCTGGAACCCGTCGGACACGTTCTGCCGGGCCATGCCCATCATCCGCTCCAGCTCCTGGCGCACCTGGGTCAGGTAGATGGCGGACAGGCCGATGGACTTGTCCTGGTTGACGGAGCCCAGGGGGGCCAGGAATTCCAGGTGCATCCCCTCGTCCAGCTCGGCCGGGCGCTCGGGCAGGATGCGCATGGCCAGCTTCACCAGCGCCCCGCCGGCGGGGAGGAGGAGCAGGGTGGTGGCGATGTTGAACAGCACGTGCATCCCGGCGATCTCGGCGGCGGGATTGCCGGGGACGGCGGCCTGGACCCAGGCCGTCAGCGGCGTAAAGATGCACAGCACCGTGAAGATGGCCGCGCCGATGACGTTGAACAGCAGGTGGATGAGGGTGGCCCGCTTGGCGTTGCGGCTGGTGCCCACCGAGGCCAGCACGGCGGTGATACAGGTGCCGATGTTCTGGCCGAAGAGGACGAAGGCGGCGCTGGGCAGCCCAATCAGCCCGCTGGTGGCCAGCGCCTGCAGAATACCCACCGATGCCGAGGAGGACTGGATGACGGCGGTGAAGATCATGCCGAACAGGATGCCCACCAGGGGGTTCTGGAAGGCGGTGAGCATGTTGACAAAGGCGGGCAGCTCCCGCAGGGGGGCCATGGACGAGCTCATCATGTTCATGCCCAGAAAGAGGATACCCAGCCCCCCGATGATGTTGCCGTAGTGGTGGGCCTTGGGGTCCTTCAAAAAGACCATCATGGCGATGCCCACGAAGGCGAACAGGGGGGCCAGCGCCCCCACGTCCAGGGCGATGAGCAGACCCGTGGTGGTGGTGCCGATGTTGGCGCCCATGATGATCCACACGGCCTGCCGCAGAGTCATCATCCCCGAGTTGACGAAGCCCACCACCATGACCGTGGTGGCGGAGGAGGACTGGATGGCGGCGGTGATGAGGGCGCCCACCAGCACGCCCAGGAAGCGGTTGGCGGTGAGCCGTTCCAAAATGGCCTTCATCCGGTTGCCCGCCGCGGCCTCCAGGCCGGAGGACATCATCTGCATTCCGTGCAGGAACAGGGCAAGCCCGCCCAGCAGGCCCAATATGATGGATATGTCGATGGCGTACCACTCCTTCAAACTTGTCGGAACCGAAAAAATCCAATCGTAGTATATCGGAAAGTTTACCCACCCGTCAATCAATTTTACAAGAACTTTACATTCGGCATCGGATTGCGTACCGGGCGTAGACATGGTAGGATAGGCGTACAGAAGAAAGGAGGCCCTCGCTATGCCGGAAGAGAATCAGCGCCCCTCATTCACCCACCTGTTCCAGATCCATCTGCTGTTTGAACGAAACGGGATCCGCCCCTCCGCCGCGGCCCTCCAGGAGGCCGCCCGCCCGACCCTGGGGGATACGGACGTGGTGGCCGAGGTGAAAAACCAGCTCACCACACTGGCCGTCAAGCGGTTCCAAGCGGATTACAAGGATGCCCAGAGAGTCCCCGCCCAGGTCCTGATGGCCGACTTCGCCCCCTTTGACTCTGCCTCTATCGACCAGATGCAGCGCAGCCAGTTCTGGGAGTGCCCCCAGGGCGGCGAGCTGCTGGACCGTTGCGGTATCCAGGTCATGCTCTCCGACTTCATGGCGGCGGGCCTACCCTACAAGGAGCGCTGCACCCTGCTCACCGGCTGGCTGGAGGCCGTCCTCTCCCTCTTCCCGGACTGCCTGGCTGTCTGGGTCCCCTCGGCCTGGAAGCTCCTCACCCCGGCCCAGGTGCTGGACAACAGCCTGGAAGGCCCCGGCCGCTTCCTCCACTTCGGCGTCAACGCCCGCTTCTTCCGCATCCAAGGCACGGAGGACATGCTGGTGGATACCCTGGGCCTCCACGCCCTGGGCCTGCCCGACGTGCAGTACCACTTCCACGGCCTGGACCCCAACCACGTGGTGAACCACGCCTACAACGTGGCCTCCTATATCTTCGACAACGACGCCCCCATCCGGGGCGGAGAGACCATCGACGGCCTCCGGGACGGCCGCATCGACCAGACTGTCCAGTGGAAGTGCCAGTACGAGACGGCCATGGTGGCCCCCCAGCGAGACGTGATGGACATCTGCCCCGGCCCCTACGCCGCCGGGGACCGGAGCTGAAGGAGGGGGAGACGTGGAAGAGAAGCGTGAGACCGGCCCCTTCGTGGCCTTTGTCCTCCTGGACCGGCCGGCCTGGGACCCGGAGCGGTTCCGGGCCGACCTGCTGGCCGACTGGGACATCCCCTGCGGGGATACCGCCGGGGATAGCGGCAGTCTGGTGTTCCAGGCGGGGAGCGCCATGGTGGCCGTGAGCCTTGTGGAATACCCCGTACCCGACGGAGAGGCCGAAAGGAACGCCGCCAACAACTACCTCTGGCCCCAGGCCGTGGAGGTCACAAAGCCCCATAAGGCCCACGTACTGGTGGCGGTGATAGACCGGGAGGCATCGCCGCTGGACATCGCCCTCCTGGAGACCAAGGTGGCCGCCACCTGCCTCAAGCAGCCGGCCGCCCTGGGGGTCTACACCACCGGCACCGTCCACCCGGCCGACTTCTACCGGGAGGTGGCCGACGTCATCCGGGAGGGGAAGCTGCCCCTTCTGGACTGGGTCCACTTCGGCCTTTACCGCACCGAAAAAGGCATGAGCGCCTATACCTATGGGATGAAGGTTTTCGGCAAGGACGAGATGGAGATACTGGACAGTTCCGCCCAGCCCGCCGAGCTGCGGGAGATGCTCTTCGACTTCGCCTATTATGTCCTGGACAGCGGCGTGACGCTTAAGGATGGGGAGACCATCGGCTTTACCGCCGAGCAGAAGCTCCCCATCTCCCGCTCCCCCGGCGTGTCCGTGGACGGGGACAGCCTGAAGATCGTCTACTGCCCGGCCTAGGAAAGAAAATCCTGGAAATCTCTTTACTTCCTGTCCCACAGTTGATATAATGAACCGTAAAATTTCATACGACCCCACCCGGTGCGGCGTCAGCCGCTTGAAAAGGGAAGTCCGGTGCAAGACCGGCGCAGTCTTACCTCTACTGTAAGCGTGGACGAAGGCGGAACGAGACCCATTGGCCCCCAGGGCCGAGAAGGGACCGCCCCAGGACGAAGCGCGAGCCAGGAGACCTGCCGAGTGGGATATATCTGGGACTCTTAGGTGGAGAGCGTCCAAACCGCACTACGCGCATTGCGGACCCTCCCCATGTTCCAGGGGAGGGTCTTTTTTTATGCCCCCCGTCCCCGCGTAGGGGCGGCCCTTTCGGCCGCCCGCCGTATACGCCTTGATTTGGAAAGGAGGCCGCCCCCATGTCCTTTGACCACTATATCTCCGTGGGCCGCGACCGCCTCCGCTGCGGCTATACCACGGGCACCTGCGCCGCCGCCGCCGCCCGGGGCGCGGCGGAAGCCCTCCTCACCGGCTGCCGCCCCCCGTTGGTCCGCGTCGACACCCCGGCGGGCCTGACCGTGGACGCCGAGCTCCTGGACTGGACCTCCGGCCCGGACTGGCAGTCCTGCGCCGTCCGCAAGGACGGCGGCGACGACCCAGACGCCACCCACGGCGCCCTGATTTTCGCCCGCGTGGCCCGCACCGCCGCCCCCGGCGTGACCATCGACGGGGGAGAGGGGGTGGGCCGGGTCACCCGCCCCGGCCTGGACCAGCCCGTGGGAGCTGCCGCCATCAACCGGGTCCCCCGGCAGATGATCGAGCGGGAGGTCCGCGCCGCCCTGTCTGCCGCCCACCAGGAGGGCGGCCTGTCCGTCACCATCTCCGTCCCCGCCGGGGCGGCCCTGGCCCAAAAGACCTTCAACCCCCGGCTGGGCATCGAGGGCGGCATCTCCATCCTGGGCACCTCCGGCATCGTCCGCCCCATGAGTGAGGCCGCCCTGGTGGACTCCCTCCGCCTGGAGTTGGATATGCAGTACGCCGCCGGCAGCCGGGACGTGCTGGTCACCCCCGGCAACTACGGCGAGACCTTCGCCCGGGATGTCCTGGGCCTGTCCCTGGCCCACGCCTGCACCTGCTCCAACTACATCGGCGAGGCCATCGACCACGCCGCCGGCCTGGGCTTCTCCAGCCTCCTGCTGGTGGGCCATCTGGGCAAGCTGTCCAAGGTGGCCGCCGGGGTGATGAACACCCACTCCCGCACCGCCGACGCCAGAAGGGAGACCCTCACAGCCCACGCCGCCCTCTGCGGCGCGGACCGGGCCACCCTCCGGGCCGTCTTTGACGCCGTGACCACCGACGACGCGGTGGACATCCTGGACCGCGCCCATCTCCGCGCCCCGGTGCTGGACTCCCTGATGACCGCCCTGGACGCCCAGCTCAAGCGCCGGGCCGGCCCGGACCTGACCATCGAAGCTCTGGTCTTCACCAACCGCCACGGCCTCCTGGCCCAAACCCCCGCCGCCCCCCAACTGATTGCCCTCCACGCAAACCGCCCCTAGCCACCATCTCGCCTCTATCCCTGTCATTGCGAGCCAGTCCTCAGACTGGCGCGGCAATCCGCAGCCCCCGTCCTCAATTCTTCATTTCCGAAAGGAGTCCCCATGATCCACTTCATCGGCGCCGGTCCCGGCGCTCCCGACCTCATCACCCTCCGGGGCGCCCGCCTCCTGGGGGAGGCCGACGTAATCATCTACGCCGGCAGTCTGGTGAACCCGGCCCTCCTGGACCTGAAAAAGCCCACCTGCGTCGTCCACGACAGCGCCTCCATGACCCTGGAAGCCGTCCTGGCCGTCATGGAGTCCGCCGAGGCCCAGGGCAAGACCACCGTCCGCCTCCACACCGGGGACCCCTCCCTCTATGGGGCCATCCGGGAGCAGATGGACGCCTTGGACGCCCTGGGGATCCCCTACGACGTGACCCCCGGCGTCTCCGCCTTCTCCGGGGCCGCCGCCGCCCTGGAGGCCGAGTACACCCTCCCCAACGTGTCCCAGAGCGTCATCATCACCCGCATGGCGGGCCGCACCCCGGTGCCCGAGGGGGAACAGCTCCGCAAGCTGGCCTCCCACGGCTGCACCATGGTCCTCTTCCTGTCCACCGGCCTGCTGGAGGGGGTGGAGCGGGAGCTGATGGAGGGCGGCTATCCCCCCGACACCCCCGCCGCCATCGTCTACAAGGCCACCTGGCCGGAGGAGCGGGTGTTCCGCTGTACCGTCTCCACGCTGGCCCAGACTGCAAAGGAAAACAGCATCACACAGACCGCCCTCATCACCGTGGGAGGCTTTCTGGGTACGGAGTACGAGCGCTCCAAGCTCTATGACCCCACTTTCACCCACGGCTGCCGCCAGGGGAGCGCGCCATGAGACTGGCCCTCACCGCCTTCACCCAAACTGGCAAGGAGTTAGCCTTGTCGCTCTCTGCCGCCCTGGCCGCTCAGGGCCACGCCTGCGCCGCCGCCTTCCCCGGCGACGACGGGTACGCCCTGGCCTCCTGGACCGCCGCCCGCTTTGCCGACAGCGACGGCCTGATTTTCGTGGGGGCCGCCGGCATCGCTGTCCGGGCCATCGCCCCGCACATCCGGGATAAATTCACCGACCCCGCCGTGGTCAGTGTGGACGAGTTGGGCAAGATCGCCGTCCCCCTCCTGTCCGGCCACGTGGGGGGCGCCAACGACCTGGCCCGCCAAATCGCCGCCCTCACGGTTGGCACGGCGGCGGTCTCCACCGCCACCGACCTCCACGGCCTCTTCGCCGTGGACCAGTGGGCCAGGGAGCGGGGCATGACCCTCACCGACCGGGCCCTTGCCAAGACCGTCTCCGCCGCCCTCCTGGCGGGGGAGACCGTGGGCTTCGCCAGCGACTTGGGCCACCCCTGTCCCCCCGGCCTGACAGCGGGACCGGCGGACCTGGGGGTGTGGGTGACCTGCCATACTGCCCCCGGTCCCTTTCCCCGCACCCTCCGCCTGGTCCCCAGGTGCCTGACCCTGGGCATCGGCTGCCGGAAGGGGACGGGAGAGGCGGCCATCGCCGCCGCCGTGGACCGGGCCATGACCGGCCTGGACCCCCTGGCCCTGGCGGGGGCGGCCACCATCGACCTGAAGGCCGCCGAGTCCGGACTCCTGGCCTTCTGCCGCCGCCGGGCCCTCCCCCTGACCACCTATTCCGCCGCCGAGCTGGCGGCGGCGGAGGGGGCCTTCACCCCCTCGGCCTTCGTCCAGAGCGTCACCGGCGTGGACAACGTCTGTGAGCGGGCCGCTATCCTGTCCGGCGGCGGCCTGCTGGTCCCCAAGCAATGTGAACAGGGCGTCACCATCGCCGTGGCCCTTACCCCAACGCCAAAGGAGAACCATCCATGAGTTTGACTGTCATCGGCCTCGGCCCCGGCGGCGGCCGGGACCTGACGGGCCGCGCCCGGGACGCCCTGGCCCAGGCCGACCTGATCGTGGGCTATACCGCCTATATCGAGCTGGTCCGCCCCGACTTCCCCGAAAAGGAATACGCCTCCACCGGCATGCGCCGGGAGATGGACCGCTGCCGGTACGCCGTGGAGCAGGCGGCGGACAAGCACGTTGCCATGGTCTGTTCCGGCGACTCCGGGGTCTACGGCATGGCGGGCCTGGTCTACGAGGTGGCCCGGGACTATCCCCCCGTGGACATCGAGGTGGTCCCCGGTATCACCGCCGCCTGCGGCGGGGCCGCCGTCCTGGGGGCCCCTCTGACCCACGACTTCGCCGTGGTCTCTCTCTCCGACCTGCTCACCCCCTGGGAGAAGATAGAGGCCCGCCTCCGGGCGGCGGCCCGGGCCGACTTCGTCCTCTGCCTCTATAACCCCATGAGCCACAGCCGCCCCGACCACCTGAAGCGGGCCTGCGACATCCTCCTGTCCGAGAAGTCCCCCGATACCGTCTGCGGCTACGTGAAAAACATCGGCCGTCCCGGCGAGCAATCCACCCTCACCACCCTCTCCGCCCTCCGGGACACCAAGGTAGACATGTTCACCACTGTTTTCATCGGCAGCACCCAGACCCAAATCCTGAACGGCAAAATGGTCACCCCCCGGGGCTACCTCCAACGCTAGCCCTCGCGTCCCCCGTCCCGCCCGCAGGCGTCATTATCAATTGTCAATTCTCAATTTCCAAGGGGGTCTGCCCAGTTGAACGTCCTTCTCTTCGGCGGCACCTCCGAGGGCCGCGCCCTGGCCGATTGGCTGGTCCAAGCCGGCCATACCGTCACCCTCTCCGTGGCCACGGACTACGGGGCCGCCCTGGTCCCAGCCGCCCCCGGTCTCACCGTCCACACCGGCCGCCTGGACCGCCCCGCCATGGACGCCCTCCTGGCCTCCGCCCCCTTCGGCTGTGTCATCGACGCCACCCACCCCTACGCCGTGGCGGTGACGGCGACCCTCCAGTCCGCCGCCCAGGCCGCCGGACTGCCCTATTACCGCCTTCTCCGGGAGACTGCCGGGGAGGGGGATTGGCCCACCGTCCCGGACCTGTCCCAGGCCGCCGCCCTGGCCCAAACCCGCCCCGGCAACCTCCTGCTCACCACCGGCGCCAAGGAGCTGGCCCCCTTCGCTGTCCCCGGCCTGGTGGAGCGCACCTTCCCCAGGGTCCTGCCCAGCCGGGACTCCCTGGACCGCTGCCTGACCCTGGGCTTCCCGCCCGCCCACATCCTCTGTATGCAGGGCCCCTTCTCCCGGGAGCTGAACGCCGCACTGATTCGGCAGTATGACATCAAGCTCCTGGTGACCAAGGCATCCGGCAGCCCCGGCGGCTTCCGGGAAAAGGCCGCCGCCGCACGGGAGACCGGGTGCGCGATGATCGTCGTGGCCCGGCCGAAGCAGACGGCGGGGTATACGATGGAGGAACTGAAGGGGATGTTCTGAGTGGCAGGGCGGGCCCTGCCGGGGCCCCTTAATCAGGGGACGGTGCTTTTTGAATCACCCTTCCGCCCCTCGCCAGTCTGCACGGGTGGCCGTAGGGGCGGCCCTTGCGGCCGCCCGCCTCCCGTCTCCAGTCCCCTGTCATTGCGAACCAGTCCGCAGACTGGCGTGGCAATCCGTACCCCCGGCCCGCCCCGTGGGCGACATGCTCAATTCTTCCTTCTTCATTCTTAATTCTTCATTTACCAAGGAGCCACCATGAACCAAAAAATCTATCTCATCGGCGTGGGCATGGGCACCCCCGGCTCCCTCACCATCGACGCCGCCAACGCCATCGACGCCTGCGCCACCCTTATCGGCGCGCCCCGTCTCCTGGAGCCGTATGCCCACAAGTCCTGCATCCCCCTCATCTCCGCCCCGGACATCGCCGCTAGGGCGGCGGAGGTCCCCGGCCCCGTGGGGGTCCTCTTTTCCGGCGACACCGGCTTCTTCAGCGGCTGCAAGGGCCTGCTGCCCCTGCTGGACCGTTGCGATGTGGAGGTCCTCCCCGGCGTCAGCTCCCTGTCCTACTTCTCCGCCCGGACCCACATCCCCTGGCAGGATGCCTGCATCGTCAGCGCCCACGGCCGCAGCCACAACGTGGCCGGGGACGTCCAGGCCCACGCCAAGACCTTTGTGCTCACCGGCGGGGCCACCAAGGCCCAGGACGTCTGCGCCGCCCTCCGGGACTTCGGCCTGGACCATGTGGCCGTCACCGTGGGGGAGCGCCTGTCCTACCCCGACGAGCGCATCGTCACCGGGACCCCGGCCCAGCTGGCGGAGGAGACCTTCGACGACCTCTCCGTCCTCTTCTGCCTCAACCCCGACCCGGTGTTCCGGGGCTTCTCCAACCCCGGCATCCCCGACGAGACCTTCCTCCGGGGCGAGGTCCCCATGACCAAGGAGGAGGTCCGCACCATCTCCCTGAGCAAGCTGCGCCTCTGCGCCCACCACGTTCTGTGGGACATCGGCGCGGGCACCGGCTCGGTGTCGGTGGAGGGGGGGCTGTCCCTGCCCGCGGGCCGGGTCTACGCCGTGGAGAAAAACCCGGCCGCCCTGGACCTGCTGAAGAAGAACAAGGAGCGCTTTGCCGTCACCAACCTCCATCTGGTGGCCGGCTCCGCCCCGGAGGTCCTGCCCGCCCTGCCCGCCCCAGACCGGGTGTTCCTGGGGGGCACCTCCGGTAGTCTAGAGGCCATCCTCCGGGCCGCTCTGGAGAAGAACCCGTCCGTCCGGGTGGTGGTCAACGCCGTCACCCTGGAGACCCTGGCCGAGACCGTCCGCTGTTTCCAGTCCCTGGGCCTGGTCCAGGTGGACATCGCCCAGGTGGCCGTGACCAAGACCCGGGACGTGGGGCGGTATCACATGCTCTCCGCCCAGAACCCCGTGTGGGTGGTCAGCGGGGAGGGCAAGGCGGATGAGTAAGCTGCCCCGCCTGCTGATTTGCGCCCCCGCCAGCGGCGGCGGCAAGACCACCGTGACCTGCGGCCTGCTCCAGGCCCTGGCCGACCGGGGGGCGGACCCCGTGGCCTTCAAGTGCGGCCCCGACTACATCGACCCCATGTTCCACAGCCGGGTCATCGGCGTGCCCGCCCGAAACCTGGACCTCTTCTTTATGGGGCCGGAGACCGCCCGCGCCCTCTTGGCTCGGAACGGGGCCAAGGCCGGGGTGGCCGTCATCGAGGGGGTCATGGGCTACTACGACGGCATCGGCATGAGCGCCGACGCTAGCGCCTACGACCTGGCCCGGACCACCGGGACCCCGGCGGTACTGGTGGCCGACGTCCGGGGCCGGGCATTGTCCGCTGCCGCCCTGGTAAAGGGGCTACGGGAGTTCCGTCCCGACAGCGGCATCCGGGGCGTGATCCTCAACCGATGCCCCCCCATGCTCTACGACCGCCTGAAAACCGCCATCGAGACGGAAAATCCAGGTGTAAAGGTATATGGCTTCCTGCCAAATTTGCAGGAAATCGCCATTCCCAGCCGCCATTTGGGCTTAATGACCGCTTTTGAGGTGAAAAATCTCCAGGAAAAGATGGATGTTTTGGCCCAGCAAATGGAAAAGATGGTGGATATTGACGGCCTTCTGGCCCTGGCCGGCACCGCCCCGGACCTCCCGGAGGCCCCCTGCCTGACCCCCCAGCCCCCTGGCCCCATCCTAGCCGTGGCCCAGGACGAGGCCTTCTGCTTCTACTACCAGGACGCCCTGGACGCTCTGGAAGCCCAGGGTTTTCGGTTGGACCCCTTCTCCCCGATGCGGGATGAAGCCCTCCCGGCGGGGGCCGCCGCCCTCTACCTGGGGGGCGGCTACCCGGAGGTCCACGCCCAGGCCCTGTCGGAGAACAGAGCCATGCGGGCCGCGGTGCGCCGGGCGGTACAGGACGGTATGCCCACCGTGGCCGAGTGCGGCGGCTTCCTCTATCTCCACGCCTTTCTGGAGGGGGAGGACGGCCAGTCCTGCCCCATGGCGGGGGCTGTCCCCGCCAGCGCCTTCCGCACCGAAAAGCTGGGCCGCTTCGGCTATGCGACCCTGACCGCAAAGGCGGATAACCTCTTGTGCGCCAGGGGTTCCAGCCTTCCGGCCCACGAGTTCCACTACTGGGACTCCACCGCCCCCGGCGACGGGTTCACCGCCCAAAAGCCCCAGTCGGACCGCGCCTGGCCCTGTGTCCATGCCACCGGGACACTGTACGCGGGCTTCCCCCATCTCCATTTCGCGGCGTCGCCCGGGGCCGCCGCCCGGTTCGCGGCCGCCGCCCGCGCCTATCAGGAGGGAAAACAGCTATGAAGCTCCAGGAAATCTTGACCCATATCACTCCCGCCGACCCCGCCGCCATGGCCGAGGCCCAGCGCCGCTGGAATGGCATCGCCCATCCCCTGAACAGCCTGGGGGAGCTGGAAAAGACGGTGATTCGCGTGGCGGGCATGACCGGCTCCGCCGACGTGGACCTGTCCAAGCGGGCCGTGGTGGTCATGTGCGCCGACAACGGCGTGGTGGCCGAGGGGGTCACCCAGACCGGCCAGGAGGTCACCGCCATCGTCACCGAGAACATGTCCAAGGGGGATACCTCCGTGTGCCGCATGGCCCGGGTGGCCGGGGCCGACGTGATTCCCGTAGACATCGGCGTGGCCCGCCCCGTCACCGGGGAGAAAATTTTGCAGAAAAATATCCGCCGGGGCACCGCCAACATGACCCAGGGCCCCGCCATGACCCGGGACGAGGCGGAGCGGGCCATGCTCACGGGAATTGCCATCGTTGGGGATTTGAAGGAAAAAGGGTACACCCTTCTGGCCACCGGCGAGATGGGCATCGGCAACACCACCACCTCCAGCGCCGTGGTCTCCGTCCTGCTCTCCCAGCCGGTGGAGGCCGTGACGGGCCGGGGCGCGGGTCTGGACAGCGCGGGCCTGCGGCGGAAGATACAGGCCATCGAAGCCGCCGTCGCCTGCAACCGCCCCGACCCCAACGACGGCCTGGACGTGCTGTCCAAAGTGGGCGGCCTGGACCTGGCGGGGCTGGCCGGGGTCTTTCTGGGGGGCGCGTACCACCACATCCCCGTGCTGGTGGACGGCTTTATCTCGTCCGCCGCCGCCCTGGCTGCGGCAGCGATCTGCCCCGCCGCCAGAGACTATATGCTGGGTTCCCACGCCTCCAACGAACCCGCCGGGCGCATGGTTCTGGACGCCCTGGGCCTGACCCCCTTCCTCTACGCGGGCATGTGCCTGGGGGAGGGTACCGGCGCCGTGGCCGTTATGCCCCTGCTGGACATGGCCCTTGCCGTCTACCGGGAGATGTGTACCTTCGAGGCCACGGACATCGAAGCGTACCAGCCGCTGGAGTAGGAAGAATTGATAATTTCGCCTTCGGGCGGGACGGGGGACGGGGGGCGGGTGGTTATCAGCCGCCCGTGCAGACTTGCAACGGGCGAAAGGCTAAGTAAGGTGCACAGACCTTGTGGCGGCTTGTTTGCACCGAGGAAAACGCAACTGCTCCCATGTCTTGCCCGGTCATATGCCGAGGGGCGATAGCCGGAGTCGTTCCAGCGCCAGACCAATACGAGCTGCAACGGCTATCAAGTCTTGCCAACCAACATAAACCGTACCGCCGCCCGGCCGTATCCCGGGGTCCAGGGGGCGGCGGATAGGGCATTGAAAATGCCCGTGCCGCCCCCGGTCCTTCTTTCCGTCCCCTTTCTTCGAGAAGAAAGGGGACCCGCCGGAGGCACCCCCGGCAGGGGGCCCGCCCCTGATGTATTCTTGAAAGGAGGACTTCCCATGCTGATTCTGGTCTCCGGCGGCTCCGGCAGCGGGAAATCCGCCTTTGCTGAGTCGCTGATTGCGGACAGCCCCATCGCCCGCCGCATCTACCTTGCCACCATGCGGGTCTGGGACGAGGAGGGCAGGGCCAGAGTGGCCCGCCACCGGGCCCTCCGGGCCGGAAAGGGCTTCGAGACCGTGGAATGTCCCCTGGACCTGGGTTCCGCCGCCCTGCCCCCCGGCTGTGCCGTCCTGCTGGAGGACCTGTCCAACCTGCTGCTCAACGAGCGCTTCGCCGCCCCCAGCGGGGCGGGGCGGGTGCTGGACGGGGTGAAGCGTCTGGCGGATACCGCCGCCCTGGCGGTGGTGGTCACCAACGAGCTGTGTTCCGACGGCATCCGCTATGACCCGGACACCGCCGCCTATCTGGAGGAGTTGTCCTGCCTGAACCGGGCCGTTGCCGCCGGGGCCGACGCCGTCTACGAGGTGGTCTGCGGGCTGCCCATCTGCTGGAAGGGGGGCGGACCCATATGCTGAAATCCCTGTGCATCGCCTTCGCCATGTACTCCAAGGTCCCCGTCCCCCAGGTGGAGTGGGACAAAAAGAGCCTGGCCTGGGCGCTGGTCTGGTTCCCCCTGGTGGGGGTGGCCGTCGGCGCGGCACTGGGACTGTGGTTCCTGGCCTGTGAAGTACTTTCCCTTGGCAGTACTTTGCGGGGGGCCGGGGCGGCGATTCTGCCGGTGGCCCTCAGCGGGGCCATCCATCTGGACGGCTTCTGCGACACCTGCGACGCCCTGGGGTCCCACCAGGACCGGGCCCGAAAGCTGGAGATTTTGAAGGACTCCCACACCGGGGCCTTCGCCATCATCTGCTGTGGCCTGTACCTCCTGCTCCTCTTCGGCCTGTGGACCGAGGCCGTCCCGGTGGGGCGGGCGGGAGCGGTGCTGTGCCTGACCCCGGTGCTGTCCCGGTGCCTGTCCGCCCTGGCGGCGGTGAGCTGGACCAACGCCCGGGGCAGCGGCCTGCTGGCCACCTTCACCGAGCCGCTGGACGGGAAAAAGGCCCGGTGGGTCCTGCTGGGCATGACCGCCCTGACGGCGGCGGCCCTGCTGTGGCTGGACCTGTGGACGGGCCTGGGGGCGGTCGCCGCCGCCGCGCTGGCCTTCCTCTATTACCGGGTCATGTCGGCCCGGCAGTTTGGGGGCATCACCGGCGATTTGGCCGGATTCTTCCTCCAAATCTGCGAGTGCGCCATGGTGCTGGGCGTGGTCCTGGCCCAGAAGGTGGAGGCGTTAGTATGATTTTGGTGATTGGCGGCGCGGGCCAGGGAAAGCTGGACTACGTGCTGAACAAGACCGGGTACGACCGGCAGGACGTGGCGTGGGACCCGGCGGCGGCCCGGACCAGGCCCATCTTCGCCGGGCTGGCCCAATGGGTCCGGGACCACCCCGGCCAGCCGCTGGACGATTTATGGGAGGCCAATCCCCATCTGATCGTCCTCTGTGACGAGGTGGGCTGCGGCGTGGTGCCCCTGGACCCCGGGGAGCGGGCGTGGCGGGAGGCGGTGGGCCGTCTCTGCTGCGACCTGGCCCGGCGGGCGGACCGGGTGGAGCGGGTCTTTTGCGGCCTTGGAATGGTATTGAAAGGAGACGGGGCATGGAACTGATTTTGGTGCGGCACAGCATCACCCAGGGGAACCGGGAAAAGCGGTTCATCGGGGTGACGGATATGCCCCTGGCCCCCGAGGGGGAAGAACTGGCTCGGGCCAGCGCCCCCCTCATGCCCCCGGTGGAGGGCCTCTACGTCAGCCCCATGGTCCGCTGCCGCCAGACGGCCCGGCTGTTGTGGCCGGACCTGGAGCAGACGGTGGTGGACGGCCTGCGGGAGACCGACTTCGGTCCTTTCGAGGGGAAGAACCACGCCGAGCTGAAGGACGACCCCCTCTATCAGAAGTGGCTAGCCGGGGAGGTCGCGGTGGGGGAGCCGCCGGAGGACTGCGCCCGCCGCGCCGTGGCCGCCCTTGGCTGGCTGGTAGCGGACGCCAAAGGCCGGGGGCTTGAGACCATAGGCGTGGTCTCCCACGGGGGCCTGCTGATGGGGATGATGACCATGGTGGGCCAGCCGCCCCGCAAGGAATTTTACGACTGGTACCCCCAAAACTGCTCCGGCTGGCGGGCGGAGCTGGCGGAAGCCCCCCTGGGCCTGCGGGTCCTGGCCGAGGTGGGGAGGGGGGGCGCATGACCCTGGCGGCCCATTTCGCCGCCCTGCTCTGCGGCTTCGGGTTGGACCTGCTCTTCGGCGACCCCCACTGGCTGCCCCACCCGGTCCGGGCCATCGGGGCGCTGATTGCCGGACTGGAGCGGCTCCTGCGGGCGGTGTTCCCCAAGTCCCGCCGTGGGGAGCTGGTGGCCGGGGGCGTCCTGGTGGTACTGGTGGTGGGGATTTCCGGCGGCTTCACGGCCCTGGTGCTGTGGCTGTGCGGACTCATCCACCCCTGGCTGCGCTGGGCGGCAGAAGCGGCGGTCAGCTATCAGCTATTGGCTACCCGGTCCCTGCGGGACGAGAGCGTGAAGGTCTATCTGGCCCTGCGGGACGGGACTCTGGACGAGGCCCGGAGGGCGGTGGGCATGATCGTGGGCCGGGACACCGACCGGCTGGACGAGACCGGCATCGCCAAGGCCGCCGTGGAGACGGTGGCCGAGAACGCCTCCGACGGGGTGGTGGCCCCCCTGCTCTTTCTGGCCCTGGGCGGGCCGGTGCTGGGCATGTGCTACAAGGCGGTGAACACCATGGACTCCATGGTGGGGTATCAAAATGACAAGTACCTCTATTTCGGCCGGGCGGCGGCCCGGCTGGACGACCTGCTGAACTTCATCCCCGCCCGGCTGGCCGGGGGGCTGATGTGTCTGGCGGCGGGCCCGGCGGGGTTCGACGGGAAAAACGCCTGGCGGGTGTTCCGCCGGGACCGGAAGAACCACAAAAGTCCCAACTCCGCCCACACCGAGGCCGCCACGGCGGGGGCCCTGGGGGTGGAGCTGGCCGGGGGGAACTGGTACTTCGGCAGGCTGGTGGAAAAGCCCACCATCGGGGACCCTCTGCGGCCCGTGGAGCCGGCGGATATTTTGCGGGCCAACCGGCTGATGTACGCCACCGCCTTTCTGGGGCTGGTGCTGTTTTGCGGGGTGCCGCTGGTGATGAGCGTGTAGGGCGCCGCCCTCCGGGGGGGCCTCTTTCTTCTCGAAGAAAGAGGCCGGAAAGAAGGACCGGGGGCGGCACGGGCCTTTCCAAGGCCCTACCCGCCGCCCCCTGGACCCCAGGGTACATCCGGGCGGCGGTACGGTTTTCGGGGGTCGGCAAAACTTGTGAGCTGTTGCAGCTCGTATCGGCCCGCGCCCGAACAACTCCGGCTATCGCCCCTCGGCATATGACCAGGTAAGGCTTGGGAGTAGTTGCGTTTTTATCGGTGCAAACAAGCCGCCACAAGTCTGTGCGCCGCGCATGTCATTGCGAACCAGTTCGCAAACTGGTGTGGCAATCCGCATCCCCCGTCCCACCTTGTAGGGGCGACCTGTGGCCGCCCGCCGACATGCACCCCGCCTTGCCGGGCATCTCCATGCCAGGCGCGCCGTGCCAGCGCATGGGGATGAACAACTGCGTGTTAGGCCGTAACGGCCGGGGCACGCGCAGAACGACAGACTTGCTCCCTCTAGCCGGTTTCAACCTCCAAGATAACGTTGGCGCCGCTCTTAGGTCCAGGGGCCGCAGCCCCTGGTTGTTTCTTCCCAGGGTTCTTTTCAA
>UQGJ01000020.1 GCA_900540545.1 uncultured Eubacteriales bacterium | reverse complement strand
GGGGCCGCATATGCGGCCCCGCCCCCTGCCTTTATGGAATGGAAAGTGATGATATTCTCAAGGCCGCATCACTTGAGAAACAAAGAAAAGAACGGCCGCGGCGACTGCTCACCAGTCGCCGCGGCCGTGTTTCCGCGCGTCAAAAGGCCCGCCGCGCACTGCGCGGGGCCTGCGTCCTGCTTTGTAGGTCTTCTGACTCGCGCATAGGGCGGGCAAATATGCCCGCCTGCGGCCGCTGTTCTGCCTTCTCAGGTTGCCCCAATGACTGGCTTTCGCCAACGAACAGCGGTCTCCGCGCACACAGCGGCGGTACCGTCTGGGATTCGCACCCAATTCCCTTGTCCAGCCGCTCCCCCAACCGGGGGCGGCCACAAAGAGGTTTGATTGTAGATTGAGTATAGCACGGCGGAGCCGGAAAAGCAAGTGTATTCTCACAATATTTTGTATCGACGCTCCGACGATAAACACAAGATATAGGCGGCTACGCGGGCAGGTCGTTCAGGGACGCGAAGGTATAGCCCATGTCCTCCCACTTGGTCAGCAGCTCATCCAGGATGGCCGCGTTGGTGGAGGAGGTGGAGTGGAGCAGGACGATGGCCCCGTCGTGGACCCGTGGGAGCAGCTTTTGGTAGGCCTCCTCGGCGGTGGGCTGTTTGTCCTGGTACCAGTCCACGTAGGCCAGGCTCCAGAACACGGTGCGGTAGCCCAGGGCCTGGGCCTGCTTCAGGTTTTCCTCGCTGAATTTGCCCTGGGGCGGGCGGTAGAATTTGGGCAGGTCCTGGCCGGTGGTCTCCCGGAACAGCTCCTCCAGCTGGTTCAGCTCGGTTTGGAAGGCCGCCGGGTCGGTGATTTGGGACATATCCGGGTGGTGGTAGGTGTGGTTCCCCACGATGTGCCCCTCCTCCACCATGCGCCGCACCAGGTCGGGGGCCGTCTCGATGTAATTGCCCACCACGAAGAAGGCCGCGGGGGCGTTGTGCTGTTTCAGCGCGTCCAGAATGGCGGCGGTGTTGCCGTTTTCGTAGCCCGCGTCGAAGGTGAGGTACAGGACCTTTTGGCTGGTGTCCCCCAGGTAGCAGGCGCCGTACTGGGCGAGCTGGTCCGCCGTGGCGTTCCCCACCGGGGGCTGGCCCTCGGTCTGAAAGGACAGGCCCCAATCCGTGCAGGCGGTCTGCACCGCCTCGGGGGGCGAGGCCCCCCGCAGCAGGGCCGCGCCCCCGGCCCCCACCAGGCACAGGGCCAGGGCCGCCATATGGATGTGCCGCCGTTTGATGGTCAGAAACAACACGCTGAATTCCTCCTCCGTAGCGCAGTTGTTTCATGTGTATGTGGGTGCGGTTTGTCCCTATGCGCCGGTGGCGGCGGCAGGCCGGCGGTTACATTAGAAATCATAAAAAGATATTGCAATCGATAAAAATATGTGGTAGATTGTGATAGAAGTATATTGCTTCGAGAATGGAAACAGGAGGAGAAGAGAATGGGAGATTTATTGAGTATGGTGTTGGGTATCGCCCTGCTGGTGGGGTTTGTGGCGGCGCTCATCGCGTACAAGCCCCTGCGGGACCGCCTGATTGTGACCAAGGGGTACGACGCGGACAGCTCCGGGAACCTGCTGGCCGGCGCCAGCATTTTGCTGCCGCTGGTGCTGGGTATCAACGTGGTACAGAGTCCGCTGGTCCTCGTCCTGCTGTTCCTGGTCCCCTTTGTCATCAATGTTGTGACCCGCATGTCCAAAATCGGCGCCAAGGACGCTGTTTTGATTACCGTATTGCAGACCTTCGGCTTTATCTGGGTCGTCATCAAGTGGATCTGGAACATCTGCAATCAGATGATGGGCGCGGCTGACCGGGGCGGCTCCGCCGCCGTCAACCGCCGCAACGCCGACGCGGCGCGGAAGCAGGAGCTGTACCGCCAGTATCAGGCCACGGTGGAGGACGCGGAGCGCCACCGCGACATGGCGATGGACGCCATGGGCGGCGACGCCGCCACCGACGCGGCTGTGGCCGCGGCGGAGACCGAATATCAGCGCAAGGCATCCGAAATCGACCACGAGTGGCAGTAAAAGGAGTATTCAGATATGGAGGAGACACGGGAACGTCGGAAGGTCGGCCGGGGGGCCGTTATTGCGGCCGCCGCTGTGGCGATGCTGGCCGTGGCGGTCGTCGCGGTGCTGGTCCTGAGAGGGAGCGGCGCGCTGGGCGGCGGCGTCATGGGGAAGCTGGACAAGCTGGGCGTGGCCAATCTCATGGACCTGACCGAGGAGGAGATCGTCGCCAAGCTGGGCGAGCCGGACGACCGCAGCGAGACGGACAGCGTCAGCGGTGAGAAGACGTACCGGAATGTAAACCTCACCTACGGTTCGGGGGAACGGGGCGATATCCTGATCCATCTGTTTACTAGAGATGTGGACGAGGAACCCGCTATCGCCGATTGGGTCATTTTCAGAAGCAGCCAGACCCACGCCCTGGGTATCACGCCGGGCGTGAGCGGCGCCGACGACGTCCGGCAGAGCCTGGACAAGCAGGGCGTCTACTACATGGAGAACGATTTTGACCTCAACTATTATGGCACAAGAGATGTGATGGATGAGGACGAGGGCTGGTTTGTGACCTATCAGGAGGATGACCTGTCCTATCTGATCCGCTATGACGCGGAGGGGGAGCATACGGTCCGCACCATCACGGCCTGCATCCGCCGGCAGCGGGACACCCCCGGCGGTATGTTCACCTGCACCCAATTGACCGAGCGGTTGGGCGGAGAGGACCCCATCACGCTCCTGGGGATGACGGAGGGGCAGGCGGAGTCCCGCTTCGGCTTCTGCGGCGACTATCTGTATCTGGCAAAGGATTTTTATTCCTATGAAGATTGCTGCAGGATCAGGACGAACTCCATGAACGGCACAGGCGACGGAATATACACCACCATTGAGCTGAAGGCGCCCGGTCTCGCCGTCCAGGGTGTCGAGGTGGGGGTCACCAGCCTGGACGAAGCCGACGCCCGCCTGACCGCCGCCGGGGCCCGGGAGTTCACCCGCGAAGCCGACGCGGGGGTTCTGCGAGGGACAGCCTACCGCGACCTGGACCTGGAGGAATTGGCGGCCCAGCCCCTGCCGGAGGACCGGCGCGTCTACCTGGCGGGCGGGTGGTCCGTCGAGCTGGAGTTCCAGGGCGGCCTCCTCTCCGCGGCGATGTTCACCACCCTGGAACGGTCTATCGACCTGACCCCGCCGGAGCCCAAGGAACTCTATCACGAGGCCGAGCTGCTGGCCGCATATGAGAAGGTCTACCGGCAGAACTACCTTTACAGCATCTCGTCCACCCTCCTGGCCGACCTGACCCACGACGGCATCCCGGACCTGCTGGTGATGAGCGACACCGGCAGGGAGGGAGGCAGGCGGCTGGACGTGTACGCCGCGCCCGACGGCTCGCCCAAGCGGATCTACTCCGCGGAGGTGAACTATGCCAATGCAGAGAGCGGCTATTACTGTCTCTACGCCGAGGAGGGCCAGGACTATCTCTTCCACGGCTATACCGAATACTCCATCGGCCAGCCCGCCAAGGACATGGTTTACAGCCTGAGCGAAAGTGGGCAGGAAGAGGTGTTCCGCAGCGGCTTCCAGCCCGGGAGCGACAGCCGCATCAACGAAATCGTGCGCACTTCCACGGCCCTCATCCGTGCCGACAGCCGCTATACGGGCAACCTCTTCGAAGCGCCGCCCGCCGCACCGGGGATCACCTACGTCGTCCACGGCATCCCCTTCACCATCGAGCTGCCGGACGACTGGAAGGACTTGTGTACGGTGGAGGAAAACGGGGACATAGTGTCGTTTTACTATACCCGCGAATATCAGGGCCCCAATATCGGCTTCCTCTTTGACGTGGGCTATTATTCCTCCGAGGAGCAGTATTGGGACCAGTCCAGCGTGCTGGCCCAAGTCCCCGGCGGTGTGCTGGTGGCGACCTTCCCGTCGGACGTGCAGTTCGATCCAAGCGACGCGGTCTCCATGAAGGAGTATATGATGCTGCAAGACCAGGTCCACGACGTATTGGGGACCGTAAAGGTCCAATAGCCGCCGCGCTGCGGCGCAAAACCCAAAAAGCAGGACACGACTTTTGTCGTGTCCTGCTTTTTGTCTCTACTGCGCAAAAATGATATTGGGGAAATGGAGCCGCAGCGGTGCGGCGTGAGTGCGCCGTAAATTCTCCGTCACATATGTGACGGAGAATTTACAGAGGGCGAAATAATTTGCCTTCTGTGGATGAAATTAAATTGGGTGAATTGCCGCAGTGCAGCGCGGAAGCAAAAAAGGATTTCGTATCCCGTCCCACTAAGGTACTTTATCGAAAGGCGGAAATCTGCGCTAAGTAGAAGTGTTTATTTTGGAAATGATTTTTATTTATCCCCATGATTTCCCAAATAATTCTTGCCCATTTCTTGTGAGTTGTAAAACAGCGGCATCATTTAAAAGATGGGCAGTTTTTTCACTATACGAATCCTGTTTATCCATCGCAATAATGACCTGCTTCCCAGAAGAGGAGTATAACTCAATAATCCGTTCAATTGCATCATCTGAAATCTGCTTTAGTACAACAGAATCGTGGATCAGAACCGGGAGTTTGGTTAATCTCAATATGGCGAGATCATATACGACAAGTCCTTTGTATGCGATTCCAGTGCCTGTATCATCTGGTGTAAAGAAAAGATACCCATTATCAGAAAAATCCAATACAGGAGCTTTGTAGGACCCCTCGTAGATGGCGTCATTAAGCCTACTCATTTCATCATTAAGTCGACAGGAAATCGCAGCAAATTGCTGTTGCCTGATTTCTTTCAGACGTTCCGCATCTGCATCTCGTTCAGCTTTTAATTGCTGAAGCTTCGTATAAGAATCATTTTCTTTTTGCATTCGCTCCTTTTCACGCAATAAATCAGTGTGCTGTTTGAGGATTACTTTAGATAGTTTTGGATTTTGAATCAGCTCCTGTAGTTGATTTTCATACTCTTCAATAATCCGGTCGTACTCAGACAGCTCTTTTTCAATTTTGGAGCGTTCTGTTCTAAGCTCAGATTTAAACACTGAAGAGATAGTTTTATGGAAATTCTCAATCTCCTTTAGATGTGCTATTGATGCGTCAGGGAAAAAACGCTGTAAATCAGTGAAGGTATCAGTAGTTGCAGAAAAGATATAATTTCCATTTTCATCAAGCATATCATATCTGGTTTTGATTTTGCTTCTTGCACGACGCGCTCTTGAGAGCAGTTGTTTTACATATACGGCCTGCTCAGAAGCAGCCGCATCAACATCCAGAAGGCCCTGCTCCAAACCAGATGACAAGTCCTGTATCTGCTCCGATATACGTTCAATTGCCTTTTTATTTTGTTCAAATGTTCTTTTTGTGATTTTAGCAACAAACTGTAGAGTTTGTGCTTTCTTGTAAGCTGTTAACTCAGATTCCGAGCGATGCGCTTCTGATTCAATATTTTTCAGCGGAGAATAGGCATTAAATAGTTTCAGTAATGCAAAACATGCCTTTTCTGCCTTTTCGGATGGAGTGTAGTGCAAAGGATGCCGTTCATCACAATTGTTTTTCCCATATACCCGAATATATCGACCTACTGCGTCTCGGAATGATAAGTCAGGTAAAGCAATTTCGTACTTGGAATCCAACCATTTACAGTATTCTTCCAGCCCAATTTCTTCTGTTTTTCCATAGTCTTCACTGCATTTCCAGACGGTATGCGCTTGGATGCTGTTTCTGCAAAACTTAAAGGTTTCGCCGTCGAAAACAAAAGAAAAGTAAATATCGTGAGGACCGACATTATTAATAATATCTGTTGTTTCCGCATACGTTTTGCCCCCAAAAACGTAGTCGACAATTAACAAAAAGGTGGATTTGCCTATAGAATTATCACCGGTATTAGCGCCGAGAACAACACTGAGGCCGGGATTAAAAACAATTTTCTTTTGATGAAAATTATCACAACATATCTCATACAACACAATAAATCACCTCTCGTTCCTCATCGTATGCAATTTTATGGAGGGCAAACAAGCAATCCAAGGTGTCCATAAATTCTTCTATACTGCAGAAATACTTCTTAGTAATCTCATATAAAGAAAATACGCTTGTATCCGCAGTGTCCGCGTTTTGGAGAACAGTAAGTATCGGCGGAAATTTGCTAAGCGCGCTTTCTCGATAAGATATAATTTTACTTGGCAATTTCATGAAACACCTCGCAGTTCTGAACGAAGAAGGAAACTACAGCTTCACAGGCGTCTTTAGAGGTGGAAAGAGTCTTAGAATTGATCCAATTTACAAGTTGATCAAAAATAGCACTCTTGTCTTTTGATAAATGCTCCATTTTTGTGAAGCAACATTTTATCTGAAGACTGAGCGTATCTAACCGAAATCCATTTATTCCTTCCATTTCCCTGAAAAGGTCTCGAATGTATGGGTAGTAATTGGTAACATACATAAAAACTTTATTTTTCAAAAGCATTTCATCAGAAAAGAATTTTTTTGAAAGCTTTACCGGAGTATAATTTAAACTTAACAATTCATCTTCTCGAAGGAAACATATCTTTTTTACAACATCCGCAATTTCTAATTCCAGCCCTAAAGTCAATGTTGCGTCACGAAGGGCTGTGTCTTGGAGAAACCTTTGCTTTTTTTGTAACAAATTCAAGTAGTCTTGCTGGGTTGTATGATAGTCCTGCTGGTTGTGACATTCTTTGCATAGGGCGATTTTATTTTCGAAAGTCTCTGAATTATCTCCTAAACGTGGAAGTGCTCTCAGCAGTTCATACTGCTCCTCTGTGGGACTGTTTGGAAAGATATGAGCAATTTCATAGAGTTTATTATTCTTTTTTTGCTTTCTATTTCGGAGATCTTTTCCACAAAGCGGACAACAGAATGCAACTTCTTTAAGGTATAATTGCTGTTCAGCATCAGTCGGGGATTTCCGATCCTTTAAGTAGGGGTCAGCAGCGATCGCTTTTTCTATGGCTTCATTCTTGGCCAAAAAATCATCCCCTATATAAATTGGTTAATAAATAGAGCCGCATGGGAATACCCCACACGGCTACCTTGGTGGCACAAAGGCTCACCGTAAGAATATTATAGAGGATAATGTTGGAAAGTTCAAGTTTTTGTTTTAGCTTCAATTAAAAGCAGCTTAGGAAATATATAAATAGAAGCAAAATGTCTCATGGCGTAGCAATTCCCCTTGTCACCTAAATCGCACAAACTGTTTGGTAGATTATATGCCGTTGTCTACCCGTCTATCAAACGGTCCATATTCCTTTCGTCTTCTTTTGTATCAGGTATTGTCTGTTGCTTGATGCACCCCTTCATGGCCTGAACTTTTTCGAAGGTATCAATGTCGATAATCGGCTCATGTGCATCTTCCACCAAATACATAGCAAGCTGGCCTTGGTTCTTTACCTGTCTACCGGTCAAAAAATCCGGCGTGTAGGTTTTCTGCATCAGCACCTGCCCGATGTACTTCTCATTACTCAACATCCGGTCAATGGTGGATGTGCTCCACTCCGCGTTGCCCGTTACCGTTTTGATCCCATGCTCCTCTAAGTATCGCTTTATTTTACGGACCCCGTTGCCTTGAAGATATAACTCGAAAATTTTTTGCACGATTTCTGCTTCCTCTGGGACAATCTTTAGCTCACCATCTTCGCCTTTGGTGTAGCCCAGAAACTGCGTGTGGTTGAGGAGCGTCTTGCCGCGCTCCATCCGGCGGCGCATCCCGAACTTCACATTCTCACTGTGGGACTGGCTCTCCGTTTGGGCTAACGTGGCATACTGGTCGATGATGCTGTCGCTGGTTGTCAGAGTATTAAATCCGCCGACTTCAAAGTAAACCCCTATATTCATTTTCTTTAGCCTCCTTATATCTTTGATGGTTGTTAATGTGTCCCTGCCAAATCGACTGATGGATTTGGACAAGACTAAATCAATTTTGCCGTTCTTACATTCTCTCATCATCTGCTGATAGCCGGTCCTCTTTTTTATTCGAACACCGGAAGCGTTGTCGGAATAGATGCCCACGAGTGTCCAGTTGATTTGCTTAAGGATATAGTGTTTAAAAAACTTTATTTGGTTTTCCAGACTTCCAAGCTGTTCCTTGCTATCGGTACTGACCCGGCAGTAAGCCGCTACCCGAAGAGGCTGTTCTACGAGCGGCTTTTTTACTGTTGCCGACTGTATATCAATTCTTTTAGACATGACAAAACCTCCATGATCATTACTGAAAATTCAGTATATCATGGAGGTTAAATTAAAAATATAAGCTACATTCCAGCCCTGCATTGCATGGCCAAAATGTAGCTTATGAGTTGGTGGAGGCGAGGAGAGTCGAACTCCTGTCCGAAAACGTTTTGACGGGAACTTCTCCGGGCGCAGACGGTTTTTTAAGGTTCCCTTCCCAGAGCGCGAGCCGTCACGCTCAGAGGGTCGGTAGCTTCATGATTCATGGTGCGCTCAAAGCTTTGCGCACGCACGGTCCCCACTCAAATGACGCCCCAAACCGGCTCGTGGGCCTTCCGGCCGGGACGGTCACGGGCTAATTAGGCCGCGACGAGTTCGTAGTTGTTGTTGTTCTTTAATTTATAAAGAGTGCCCATTTTTCGGATGTTAGGCGCATCCGCCCGCTATTCCCGCCTCCGCGTCCCCGTCGAAACCGGTACGCCCCCATGGAAGGGGGCCGGAAGCCCCCTTTTTTGAATATGTTCCATATGGAACAGAAAAGGCCCCCTAAAGGGGTGGAGACATGGAGAAAAATTCTGCTGGAATCACGCTTTGACCGGCGCGGGGTAGTCCACGCCGAAGGTGTCCACGGTGACGGTCTTCATCCGCTGGTCCAGGCGGGGACGGTCCATGCGGTCGGTGGAGGTGTTGACGATGGCGTCGGCCACGTCCATGCCGTCGATGACCTTGCCGAAGGCGGCGTACTGGCCGTCCAGGTGGGGGGCATCCTCCACCATGACGAAGAACTGGCTGCCGGCGCTGTTGGGCATCATGGCGCGGGCCATGGAGAGGACGCCGCGGGTGTGCTTCAGGCCGTTCTGGAAGCCGTTGCCGGTGAACTCGCCCTTGATGGAGTAGCCGGGGCCGCCGGTGCCGGTGCCGTCCGGGCAGCCGCCCTGGATCATGAAGCCGGGGATGACCCGGTGAAAAATCAGGCCGTTGTAGAAGCCGGCGTTCACCAGGGAGATGAAGTTATGGACGGTGTTGGGGGCCACCTCGGGGTAGAGCTCGGCGGTCATCTTGCCGCCGTCTTCCATCTCGATGGTGACGATGGGGTTCTGAGGCATGGGAGACAACTCCTTTCTGATGTCGGGGGTAACGCGGTGAAAACCTTTGGATTGGTCTTTCATTATAGCATCCGCCCAGGGGAAAAACAAGGCGGATGGTGAGGATGTTAGGATACTGTAATGGGAACGGGGGACGGATTGCCACGCCAGTTTGCGAACTGGCTCGCAATGACATGGGCGGCCCCTTCCGCCGCCTGCGGGCGGCACCTCCCCCATTCTTTCAGAATAGGGGAGGCAGAGACCGAGGTATGGGACTTTTTGGGGGGATGGGCAGGGTTGGGGTGCGGGGGTACATCTTTGGGGGGTGTTTCTTTACGGGTGGGAGGGGATGTTTTTTATGGCTAGCGGACAGACGGAGCACTATGGGCTTTCTCAGTGGGCGGCGGAGGACAGCTTTCTGCGGGAGGAGTTCAACGAGGATTTTCGAAACATCGATGAGGCAATATACAAAGGTGCGGAACTTGTTTTTGGGTGCTATTTGGGTCAATACGCTGAGGGGAAAGAGAGCATTCAGGCCGTTGGCTTGGGATTTCGGCCCAAGCTGGCGTTAATCGTACCCAGCGACGGCAGCTTTACCGATACCAGCGGGCGCAAGTATGGGTGCCTGATTGGGCCAAATCAGCCTATGTATACCGGGGACCCGGAGAGTGGCTGGGCGGCACGGGTCAACGCCGAAGGTTTCGAGGTGTGCAATAACCGCAATCATCAGCTCATGAACATAAGCGGCAGGACCTATTACTACCTGGCCCTGCGGCAGAGATGACAAAATCAGACCCCCGGATTTCTCCGGGGGTCTGATTTGTTTTGACTACTCGGTCACAGGTGAGCTGCCACGAAGAACTTAATCAGCGGAAGCGACAGTGATGGTGAAGGAGTAGAAGGTGCCGTCAGTGGAGGTAATGCGGAGGATGTTGCCGCTGGCCAGAGTGGTGGAGGCAGCGTTATCATTGGCGCTCTTAACCACGTCGGCGTCGGCCACACCGTCCATCGCCTTGGCGGCGGTGATCACCTCGGCAACGGTCTTGCCGTTGGCCACGGTGGCGGTGCCCTCATCCACGTCAATGGCGGTGAAGACGGTGCCGTCGGCCACGATGTCGGCGGACTCGTTCTCGTCCAGGTTGTTGGTGGTGTCCACGATGATGAAGAGGACATTGCCGTCGACATCCACATCGGCATAGACGTTCTTCACGTAGTTACCCAGAGCGTCCTCCTGAGCGACCCCGACGGAGCCGCCCACGACGCCGTCATTGTTGGCGGTGTCCACATAGAGGATGACGGTATCGTCGTCGATCTCGGCGTCACCGGCAGTCTCAAAGACAATGGCCTTGCCGTCGTTGTAACCGGTCACGGCGTCAGCCTTATCCTTCACGGAGGTAACGTTCTCAATCTTGCCGTCGCCCAGGTCATCGAAGGAGATGGGGGTCCCCTTCTTCACGTTGGCATCGTCGCCAACCTTGGTGTTGGAGTCGATGGAGGAGTTAGCCTTGGTGCTTTCAGCCAGAACAGTGACCTCGTCCTCGCCGTTCCAGATGGTCATGGAGATGTAGTAGTCGTCCCCATCCTTCACCAGGGAGGAGGTGTCGGTGACCCAGCCGTAGGCCTTCTCGCCGTTGGCGCCGGGCACCTTGTCCACGTTAAGGACCAGCACGCCCAGCTTGGCGTACAGGAAGCCGTTGGACTTGTCAGAGTACAGGATGTTCTGGTCCTTCTGGGCATTGGCAGTGGTCACAGAGGCATCCTTGCTGGTGGTATAGGCGGTCTTCCAGCTGTTGACGGTCTTGCCGGAGATGACCTTGGTCTCGTTGTTGGCCACCACGAAAATGACAGCGTCATCGGCGAAACGGTTGGTGTTCTTGTTGGCCACGGTGGCCTTGCCGTCGTCGACCTTGATGCCGTTGGTGCTACCGTCAGCCTCCAGCTTGCTGTCGAAGTCCTTGGACTTGATGCGGGTCAGCTCGTAGTTGCCGTCCTTGTCGGTGGCATAGGTGTAGAGCTGATTTGCGCTGACCATGTTAGACTTGTCTTCCTCAACATCAGCCAGAGTGCCAGGGACCTTGGCGTCGACCTTGTCGACATTGACGACCTTGGTGCTGCCGTCGGCGAAGAGAAGCTTCACGGTCTGGGTTCCGGCCTTAGTGCCGGTGCCGGGATCGTCGGCCTGGAGCACGTACACGGCGTTGTCCACATTGGTGGTGCTGGTGATAGCCTTGGCGTTGTAGACGTAGCCATTGACCACGGTCAGCTCGAACTCATCGCCAATGGAGTAGCTGTCGCCGCCCTTGGCGGAGGCGTCGGTGTACCAGGTGCCGTCCAGCTTGACCTCGCCGGAGCGGGTAGCGTCCACGGTGCCGGAGACGACCTCGGCCTCCACGACGGTGGCCACGCCCTTGGCGGTGTTCTTCTCGGCGGTAATCACGACCCAGTCGTCCTTGGCCACGTCATCATAGATGTTGCAGTCGTCGAACTTGTAGGAGATGTTGCCGGCGGTGATGGAGTCCTTGCCCACGAAGGTGACCTTGGCCACGATGACGGGGTAGACCACCAGCACGTCACCCTCTTCGTCGCCGTCATTGTCGATCAGGGCAATGGCATAGGCGGCGATGTCCTTGCGAGCCTGAGCGTCCAGGGTCTTGGGGCTGTTGACGGTGTCGTTGAAGTTATAGACGGGGATGTCGGCGGCGGTACCGGTCAGATCATAGGTGGTGCCGTCGATCTTCACGGAGGTGTCGCTGGCCTTCACGGTGGAGGGCAGCTTGCCGCCGATGCTGGAGACCAGCACGGTGCTGTCGTTGGCGGCGATGCCGTAAACGGTCTTGTCAGAGTCGTCCTTAAAGAAGACCTTGACCTGCTGGCCGTAGAGGGCGGAGAAGTCCTTGCTGGACTTGATGGTGTTGGGCAGGGTCACGCCGGTGTCCTGGTCGATCTTGTCAGAACCCATGGCGGCCTTGTCGGTGATGGTGTAGGTGTAGACGTCCTTCTTGGAGTCATACTTCACACCGGTCATATAGCCGTAGGCAGTGACCATGTCGAACTTGGACTTCAGAATGGTGTCCTTGCCGTCCTTGGGGTCCACGGGCACGGCCTGAGACACGCCGTTACCGTTGATGATGCCCACCATCTCATACTTGACCATGGTGGCCTGCATGCCGTCATACAGCATCTGGGCGGCGTTGTCGCGGGTCAACCCCTCAGAGGAGTTGATGGCAACGTTGTCGTACAGACCCACGGTGCTGGCCAGCACGTTGATGTTGATGTCCCACTTGGCGTTGTTCACAAAGCCCTCGGTCTCGGCGTTGTAGCCCAGAGCGATGAGGATCATCTTGGCGGCCTCGGTGCCGGTGACGGTGTTGGAGGGGTTGAAGTTACCCTTGTCGTCGCCGGAGACGATGCCACGGTTGGCACAGAAGTCGATGTAGCCCGCGGCCCAGTTGCCCTTGGTGTCGGGATAGATCCCGCCGCTGGTGCCCAGATTGGGGTCCTTGCCGCCGTTCAGGGCGACGCAGATCATCTTGGCCATCTCGGCGCGGGTGACGATGCCCTCGGGGTCGAAGTTGCCGTCTTCCTTGCCATTGATGATGTTCAAGGAGACCATGGTGTCGACAGCGTCAACATTTTTGATCTTGTCGCTGTCAGGGAAGTCCGCAGCGCTGGCGCCAACGACCATCATGCCCACGAGCATAACAGAAGCCATAGCCAAGCTGAGGATCCGCTTGAGGTTTCTCATTGGAAATTCCTCCTTCTAAAATTTGGGTCTGGTGGAGGGATACGGCCTGAAACCATTGAAAACACTGGATTCAGGGGCGTATAACGCCCCTCACACTTTTTCAGAAGGATGTAGAATGCTTATAAATATAGAAAACGGGCACTTTTGCGCCGCAAAAGTGCCCGTGGTAGACGTGATGGTAGACATTTTGAGGGGGCGGTTCCTGGAAGGGCTGGGGCGCAAGGGATTGACGGGATTTTTTGGTAGACTTCTGGTAGACATGGGGCGGCGGGGCGCAAAAAAAGCCCCGGAACGCATTGCGTTCCGGGGCCGTTTTTTGTTGGGACTTATTCCACGACCACCAGGCGGATCTTGCCGCCGTTTTCCGGGGACTTGTCGTAGTAGACGGTCAGGGTCTGGGCGAAGGCCCGGGCGGCGTTGAGGGCGTCGAAGTTGTTCTCCTCGTCGGTGGAGGCAAACCAGGTCTTGGTCTGCTTGTTATAGCACTCCACGTACTTGGACACAGGGAACACCTCGCCGTCCACGGTGACGGTCTCGTCCTCCATATTGAAGGCGGCGCTGTCCACGTCCTCGGCCTTGGTCAGGAGGACGTAGGCCTCCAGCTTGTGGGCCTTGCCGCTGGCGCTGAGGCCCAGGGAGGCCACGATGCCGCCGGGGGCGTCGTTTCTGGGGCGGTAGGTGGAAGCGTAGCCGGTGCCGCCATTCGGGGCGGCGGTGTTCTTCACGGTGAGGGTGTCGGGGTCGGTCTTAGTCTCCTCGATGTGGGTGGGTCCATTCGGTTTAGTGGGGTCGTCGAGGACCTCAGTTTTAATGACTTCGCTGGCGTTATACTTCAGGAACCCATACTCATACACATCCCCCGTCACGTCGTCCAGGACCACGATGTCGGCGTCCCCGGCGTAGTTGGTGTGGACGTAGGTGATTTTGGAGGCGGGGACGGTGAAGACGGTGATCTGGTCCCGGTCGATGGCCTTGGGGGCGCTGTTGCCCACCCGCTCGTAGAAAATCACGTTTTCGGCCAGGGAGACATCCCCCATGGTGCCGTCGGCCATCTTGAGACTGGCCTTGGCGCCGGAGCCGGTGAGCTTGGAGAGGGTGATGCGCTCCTTCTGGGAGGCGGAGACGGTGACGAGCTGGCCCACCATGGCGTCGGCGGAGTTGCCCTTATAGGAGGTCTCGCCGGTGAGGACCGCCGTTTTCCCGGTGTTGTCCTTGAGGCTCTCGTTGATGGGGTTCACCGTGGCCGCGCCGGTGCTGCTGTCGATTTTCTCCACCACGCCCACGGTGGTGGACTTGGCGGTCTTGGGGTCCACGGCCCCGGCCACCTTGCCGTCGTAGGAGAACAGCAGGGTCACCTGGTCGCCGATCTTGAACTTGGCCAGGTCGGCGAAGGCGCTGTCCAGCACGGCAAACTCGCAGCCCAGCATGGTCACGGTGACGGGGGTGTCCGGGCCGGGGTAGGCGTTCTGGTAGACGCCGGTGAGGCGCAGGTCGGAGACGTAGACGGTGTTGTTGACGTTGTCGTAGGTCATCACGTCATACTGCCGGATGTCCTTGGAGGCGGCGGGGACGCCGTTTTTATAGACCTTGTAGGAGGAGCCGATGGCGGCGGAGCTGGTGGCCACCTGGGTCTGGTCGGCCAGCTTGCTGGAGGTGCGCAGGAAGATGTAGTCCAGCTCGCCGGCGGCGGTGTAGTGGAACAGGCCCTGGGTCCCGGCGGAGAGGCTCTGCCACAGGTCCTTGTATGTCTTTTTCTCGCCGTCCTTCCACACCGGGGTCTCCGGCTTCACCTTGATTTCGGCGCCGTCGGCGGCCTTGACGTAGGTGTAGGCGTAGGTGAGCATACCCACCACCTTGTTGGTGCCCTGGGTGCTGGGCTCCACGGCCAGGACCTTGTCGTCCTCGTCCAGCAGGAGCTTGGCGCGGGTACCGATGAGGTCCTCCGGGAAGGGGGTTCGGTCGGTCTTGTAGGTCTTGTCCTCCACCTTGATGGAGCCGGTGGTGCCGTCGGGGGCGGTGGCGTTGGTGTCGAACACCAGGACCTCCTCGGTGTACTTGCACTTGAGGACGGAGATCATGTAGTCGTCCTTCTCCCCCCGCTTCTCGGTGTGGAGGAGGTTATCCATGAGCCGGGCGGACTGGCCCCGGGTGAGGGTGGCGGTGGGGGCCAGGTCCAGGCCGTCGGTGAGGCCGGCGGCCTTGGCGGTGTTCAGGTAGCCGTCATACCACTGGGCGCCGAAGCCCACGGTGGAATCGCTGTACCCCAGGATGCGCATGAGGATGGTGACGGCCTCGGCGTAGGTGATGGGGGTGTCGGGGTGGAAGTTGCCAGTGGCGTCGCCCCGGATGATGCCGGGGATGGTGGCGGCGTCCTCCCCGGAGCCGCTGGCGCCGCCCTGGGTGGCCACGTTGATGTAGCCCCGGGCCCAGTGGGTGGAGGGGACGTCCTTGAAGATGGTGCGGTTCATCTGGGCGGCCACCTTGTCGCCGTTGCCCATGAGCTCCACGGCCATCTTGCAGAACTCCGCCCGGGTCAGGGTCCCCTCCGGGGAAAAGGAGGTGCCGCCGGTGCCGTTGACGATGCCCAGCAGCCGCAGCAGCTCGGCGGCCTCGGCGGTGTCGGCGTCGTAGATGTCGGTGAAGGGGGCGGCCTTGGCCTTGCTCTCGGCCGCGGTGGCGGCGGGGGCCAGGGTGCCGCACAGGGTACACACGGTCAGCAGCAGCGCCAGTAGTCGTTTGATTCTCATATCTTTTCTCTCCTTGCATTGTGGGAGTCGGGGACGGGGGATGCGCGGGGCGTCGGGGACGCCGCCCCCTACGTAGGGCCCGGCGTCCCCGACGGGCCGCCCGCATTCGGCGGGGGACCTTTTAATCTGCCCGCAGGGCTTCCACCGGCTGAAGGGCGGAGGCCTTGATGGCGGGATACATGCCGAAGATGATGCCCAGGGCCACGGAAATGACGAAGGCGGCCACGGTGATGGTGGCGCTGGGCATCAATATGGTGCCGAAGTTGAGCTTGCCCACGATGAGGGTGCCCACGTAGCCCACGCCAATGCCGAAGATGCCGCCGATGCCGCAGATCATAGCGGCCTCGATGAGGAACTGGATGATGATGCTCCTGCGCTCGGCGCCGATGGCCTTGCGGATGCCGATCTCCCGGGTGCGCTCGGTGACGGTGACCAGCATGATGTTCATGATGCCGATGCCGCCCACCAGCAGGGAGATGGCGGCGATGCCGCCCAGGAAGCGCTGCTGCATCGCGTTGGCCTCATTGTTCTCGTTCTGCCACTTGCTGGGGTTATCCACCCAGAAGCTGCCGTAGTTGGTGTTGATGATGCCGGAGAGGAAGCCGTTGAGGTTGGTGACCACCTCCGGGATGGCCTCGGAGGAGCTCACCTTGACCACATACTCGCTGATGGACTCGTTGTTGTTGAAAAAGCGGGTCATGCTGCTGGGCAGGAGGACCAGCTTATCCTGGCGCTTGATGGACTCCCCCATCCAGTAGGCGTTCTCGTCGTCGCCCAGGTTGATGCCGGCGCTCTTGCTCTGGTAGACGCCGACCACCCGGAAGGGCAGGCCGTTGATGGTGATGGTCTTGTCCACGGGGTCCGCGAAGGAGAAGAGGTACTCCGCCGTGGCGGAACCCAGGACGCACACCTGGTTCAGCTTCTGGATGTCCAGGTAGCTCAGGTCCCGGCCCTTGGCTATCTTGTAGTCGTTGCACAGACCGAACTGGTCGTTGCCCAGGGCAATCTGGGGGTAGTCGTCGGAGTTGTCGTAGCTGCTGACCACCATCCCGCCGCCCATGTATTGGTTATTGCGGTTCCGGGCCAGGGTCTTGGACTCGTATTTGATGGTCAGGTCTCTGTAAACGTAGCCGTTGGGGGTGATGCCCGCCACGTTGTCCAGCTTGAGGCAGTAGTCGTAGAGCTGCTGTCCCACGTCGGTCCCGCTGTTCCACTGGTAGGCCGAGACGCTGAGGGTGTTGGTGCCCATGCTGTCGTAGTAGGCCTTCATGGCCATGTTCTGGCCCTCGGCGTAGGACACCAGGATGATGACGGCGGCCAGGCCGATGATGATGCCCAGCATGGTCAGGGCCGAGCGGCCCTTGTTGGAGGAGATGGACTTGGCGGCCATCTTGATTGCTTGGCGGATGTTCACAGGGCGTGCCTCCCTTCCACGGCCACGGGAGGCGCGACCGTGCGCAGGCGCCGCGGTTGCCCGCAGGGCGAGCGGCGCGCGCTGAAATCAAATGGGATTGTGAATGGGACATTCATAATCCCACCTCCTCTCTCGTGCCGTCGGCCACGATGACGCCGTCGGCCAGCCGGACGATGCGCTCGGCGGTGGCGGCGATGCCGTTGTCGTGGGTGATGAGGATGACGGTGCTGCCGTCCTGGTGGAGGTTGTGCAGAATCTCCAGCACGTGGCGGCCCGTCTTGGAGTCCAACGCGCCGGTGGGCTCGTCGGCCATGATGATGGGGGGATGGGTGGCGATGGCCCGGGCGATGGCCACCCGCTGCTGCTGGCCGCCGGACATCTCCGCGGGCCGGTGCCCGGCCCGGTCGAACATGCTCACCCGCTCCAGGGCCTCCTCGCTGCGCTCCCGGCGCTTTTCCGCGCCGAAGCCCTGGTAGATGAGGGGCAGTTCCACGTTCTCCCGGGCGTTGAGGGCGGGGATCAGGTTGTAGCCCTGAAAGATGAAGCCGATCTGCTTGTTGCGGATGTGGGCCAGCTGCCGGTCGGTGAGCTCGGTGATGTCCGTGCCGTCCAGGTGGTAGTCCCCGTAGGTGGGGATGTCCAGACAGCCCAGGATGTTCATCAGGGTGGACTTGCCGGAGCCGGACTGGCCGATGATGGAGACGAACTCCCCCCGGTCGATTTGGAGGGACACCCCGTTCAGCGCCCGGACCTCGCTCTCCTTCCCCTCATTATAAATCTTATAGAGGTTCTTGATGTCGATTAACATGGCGCCCACCTTAGTAGCCATAGGCCTGGTCCACGTAATAGTTGACGAACACCGTCTCGCCGCCGGACAGGCCGTCCTTGATCTCCACGTTGTAGTTGTCGGACAGGCCGGTGGTCACGGGCACGGGGTAGTAGCCGTCGGCCTCGCTGGGATAGGTGGGGGTCTGGCCGGGCATGGTCTCGGGCAGGTCCAGGGCCACCGCGTTCTCCGGCTTGCTCTCGGCCTGGATGAACACCACGGAGGCGGTCTCGCCGTCCTCGCCGGAGATGTACTTCACGCTCTGCATGGGCACCACGATGCAGTTGTCGGACTGGCTGGTGACGAAGGAGTAGCTCAGCCACATGCCCTCCAACAGGGTCCCGGCGGAGTTCTCCACCTCCAGGGTGACGGGGTAGTTGGTCATGCCGCTGCCCATGCTGTCGCCGCTGAGGCTCATGTCGATTTTGGAGACCACGCCGTAGAACATGCCGCCGTCGCCGTTGTTGCTGGTCAGGTCCACGCCCATGCCGGGCTTGACGAAGGCGATGTTCCGGTCGTCCACCTGGATGGTGACCATCATGGTGGTGTTGTTGGAGATGGTGATGACGGTGTCGCCGCTCTTCACGTCGGCCCCCTCCACCAGAGTGCAGGAGGTGACGGTGCCGTCGATGGGGGCCACGGCGTCGAAGTCCTTCAGGGACTCCTGGGCCTTCTTCAGGGTCTCCTGGGCGGCGGTCACGGCCTTCACCGCGTCCTCCATGGTCTTTTTCTGCTCCCGGATGTCGGTGTCGATGGTGTCGGAGCCCATCACCAGCAGCACGTCGCCCTCCTTCACGTCGGCGTAGCGCAGCAGGTTGGTGCTGAGCATGGGGCCCTTGGCCTCGGTGACCACCTTGCGGACCTCGTAATAGGCGGTCTTGCCGCTGGCGTAGGGGTAGATGGGGGTGCCGTCGGCGGCGGTGAGGGTGCCGGTGGCGTCCATGCCCTCGGTGAGGGTGCCGGGGTTGTCGAAGACCACGACCACCTCAAAGTAGTCGGCCCCCTCGGGGGATATGTAGTGGACCTTGTTGATGGTCTCCACCCGGCCGTCGGGGAAGCTGGTCATGACGGCGGGGATGGACACGCTGACGCTCTGGCCCACGCTGATGGCGTTTTCATAGGCGTAGCTGAAATAGAGGGACAGCTTGAGCTGCTTGTCGTTGGCCAGGGTGCACACGGTGGCGCCCAGGGGCACTTCCAGGCCGGGGGTGAACTCGCTGACCTCCACCAGCTTCCCGGCGAAGGGGGCCTTCACCGACAGGTTGCTCTGCTGCTTATAGAGGTCGTCCATGTCCTTCTGGTACTCCCGCAGCTTCTCCTGGGCGGAGTTCAGCCCGTCCTGGGCCGTGGTCACGGCCTGCTCGGCGGCCTCGGAGTAGATGGTGTACAGGGGCTGGCCGGCGGTGACCACGTCGCCCGCGTTGACCAGCAGCTTCTGCACGGTGCCGCCCTGGCTCAGGGTGATGGCCGCCGACTCCTTGGCTCGGGCGCTGCCGGAGCCCTGGACCGTGGACTGGATGGAGGAGAAGTCGGCCGTGGCGGTCTGGATCTGGCTGTTTACCTCTTTGGTCTGGTTCAGGAAGCCGTAAAGGAAGTAGCCGCCCACGGCCAGGATGGCGATGACCACCACGGCAATGATGATGTTCTTGATGAGGCGCTTTTTCTTCCTTTTTTTCTTCACGTTGCTGCCGGCGGGCGGCGCCGGGGGCGCGGCGGGCGCCGGGGCTTCGGGTGCGGCCGCGGTAGGCACCTTCTCTTCGGTCATGTCTGTCATTTTGGATTCCTCCCTGTTTTACAGTACAAGATATTGTACCACGCATGGAAACTCAATCAACAACAAAGTTATGACAATTTCTTAAAGTTTCCTTAATGTCCATTAGACGATTCAGAGAGGGGAAAAGTTACACCGGGAGAAAATTTTTTGAAAAGGGGGCGGGCCGCCGGGGTCGGCGGCCCCTACGGCGGAGTCCGCAGGTCTCTTGTAGGGGCCGCCCACTGGGCGGCCTGCGTTTCTCCCCTCCCCCTCGTTGCACGCCCCCGTCCCACAAAAACCCCTTACATATTGTATAGTGCAAAAAAGCCCCGCCGGAAAAAATCCGGCGGGGCGGGAACTTTTCCAAAAACGGCGCCGTCTAAGGGAAAAAGCGGCTGATTCCAGACCTTAGGCGCATTTTTACGGTTGTGTTACAAAACCGGCAAAACGCTTGACGGCGGGCCTTCGGCGCGGTATCATGTCGCCAGAGGTAAGGGGAGTTATACTTTGCTGGGGCCAGTATTTTCAATGGTTTGCGGCATTTGTACAGCTCCACCACCCAAATTTTAGAAGGAGGAATTTCCAATGAGAAACCTCAAGCGGATCCTCAGCTTGGCTATGGCTTCTATCATGCTGGTCGGCATGATGGTCGTCGGCGCCAGCGCTGTGGACTTCCCCGACAGCGACAAGATCGAGCACACCAACGCTGTCAACACCATGGTCGCCCTTGGCATCATCAAGGGCAAGGACGATGGCAACTTTGATCCCGAGGGGATCGTGACCCGTGCCGAGATGGCCAAGATGATCTGCGTCGCCATGAACGGCGGCAAGGACCCCAACCTCTCCGGCGGCGGCCTGTTCCCCGACACCAAGGGCCACTGGGCTGCGGGCTACATCGACTTCTGCGCCAACCGTGGCTACGTGGCTGGGGACGACAAGGGCAACTTTAACCCCAACGCTACCGTGACCGGCACTGAGGCCGCCAAGATGATCCTGCTGACTCTGGGCTACAACGCCGAGACCGAGGGCTTTGTGAACAACGCCAAGTGGGACATCAACATCAACGTGCTGGCCAGCACTGTAGGCCTGTACGACAACGTTGCCATCAACTCCTCTGAGGGGCTGACCCGCGACAACGCCGCCCAGATGCTGTACGACGGCATGCAGGCCAAGATGGTCAAGTATGAGATGGTGGGCATCATCAACGGCAACGGCGTGTCCCAGGCTGTTGAGATCACCAACCCCTCCAAGACCATCCTCTCCGACAAGTTTGGGATGGAGACCAAGTACGCCTACATGACCGGCGTGTCTTACAACTCCGACAAGAAGGAGTACACCTACTCCATGAGCACTTCCGCCACCTTTGGCGGTAAGGCCATCGCTTCTGAGGATGCGCTGGGCATCACCCCCAAGAGCAGCAAGGACTACTCCGACCTGTTCGGCATGAAGGTCAAGGTCCTTTATAAGGGCGACGACAAGGATAAGACTGTCTACGGCATGTACGCCGCCGACAGCTCCGTGGTCGTTGAGGGCGTCGTGGGCAACATCGCCTCTGTGGGCGCCGCCGATACCTCCATCAAGGTGAATGACACCAGCTACAAGCTGACCAAGACCGCCGCTGATGTGAAGGTTTATGATTTCAACACCTCCACCAACAGCAACTTGGTCGGTCTGGCCGCCAAGAACGATCCGTATAGCTTCAAGCTGGTCGACGTAGACGGCGATGACAAGGGCGACGTGATGATCGTCTATCCTGTCGTGGTGGGCCGTGTCTCCTTCGTGGGTAAGGACTCCATCACCGCCGGCAACGTCTCCTACAAGTTTGACGACTGCGATATCTATGACGGCGTCAAGAAGGACGACTACGCGGTCGTCACCCCCGCCGCCAACACCGCCAACGACACCGCCGTCATCGTCAAGGCCGAGACCGTCACCGGCGATGTGGGCGCTGTGAAGTCCAGCGACCAGTACCGCGTGGACGGCACCTGGTACACCAAGGAAGCCAACGCCAGCATCAGCATCGGCGTGGGCGACACCGTGGAGATGGCCGTTGTCAACGGCTACATCTACTCCGCCAAGATCACCGAGGGTTCCGCTGTTCTGGAGAACGTGGTCTATGTCGTGGCCGTTGAAGCTGGTAAGACTCCCGGTACCGAGGTCACTTCTTCTCTGGGCGGCACCTACAAGGGCGTCGAGGCCCTGATCATGTTTGCCGACGGCACCAAGAGCACTGTGAAGGCCATGCGTGTGGACGCTCATAAGACCAACGGCACCGGCGACGAGGTCAAGGTGGTTCCCGCCCCCGGCCTGTACACCTACAAGGTGAACAAGGACAGCGTGTACGAGCTGAAGGCTGTCAAGGACGTCACCACCAATGAGTCTATCTCTGGGGGCAGCTTCTATGTCTCCAACGCCAAGAACCTGCCCAGCAGCACCACTCCCGGTTCTGCCACCGGTAAGGACGAGAGCACGTCCTTCGCCTACGTGAAGGACGGTTCCAACGGCAAGCTGAACGGCGAGTTCATCTCTGACGACGCCGTGATCTACCTGGTCACCAGCAAAGACGGCGGCTCTCAGAAGACCGTCTCCGGCAAGGACCTGAAGGCCATGAAGAGCGTCGGCGCCAGCGCCACCTATCTGACCAAGAAGATCTCCGGCCTGGACACCGTCGTGGTGGCCGCCATCCTCAGCACCGGCGAGATCCCCGTCTCTGAGGCCAACACCGGCTACGGCTACGTGACCGAGAGCGGCTATGCCGAGAAGAACTCCGACGGCGATTGGACCGTGAAGTTCACCGTGTGGAACGGTGAGGAAGACGTCGAGCTGACTGCCACCGACGCCGACAATGGCGACGTGAGCAATCCTGAGTTTGCTAAGGGCGCGTTCGTGTCCTACGTCAACAGCACCACTTCCGGCGAGGTCACTAAGGTGGCCGCCATCACCGGCGAGACCGCCATCAGCGGCTATGACGGCGACAAGAATATCGCCTTCACCGACGTTGCCGGCACTAAGACTCCCGCCACCTTCAAGGACAACGATAAGTCCGTGGTGATCTTCGTGAACACCGCTGACGGCGTGGGCGTCAAGGGCGGCACCATCGAGACCGCTCAGGAGCTGGACACCGGCAAGTTCGTGATGAACGCCGTTGTCAAAATCACCACTGGTGAGGTCGACGTTCTGTTTGTGGACACCGCCAACAAGCTGTCCGGCGCCACTTACAGCATTGCCACCCCCGCTCAGGCTGGCGACTTTGCCGCCGCCGGCGGCGTTACCGCTCTGGCTGATAACAGCACCGCTGCTACCGCCAAGGCTGGCGACACCGTGGAGCTGAAGTTCACCACCACTGGCGCTGTCACTGCCGAGAAGGGCGTGACCATCATCGCCACCATGACTCTGGCTGACACCACCACCAAGACCGTCACCACGGTCCTGGCGAAGGACGCTGCTGCGGGTAACTACAGCATGACCTTCAAGATGCCCGACCAGAACATCACCGCCATTGCCCTCAGCGTTGCTGCCAACGCCTAAGCGTTAGACAGAACTTTGGGTAAAAAAAGGAAGGCCCCAAACGGGGCCTTCCTTTTTTTGCCTGTTACCGCCACGCCAGATAGCGGTAGGGGTTGCGGGGATAGGCCGTCTCGTAGCTCCTGTCCTGTTGGTTCAGGTTATTGGCGACCCGAAAGCCGGTGTCCGTGATGGTAAGATAACTGTTGTCCGCACCGTCCAACGACATGCCTGCCAAACAATAATCGCCGGAAAAGTTGTACATGTTGGGCAGTACCAGCACCGCCCTGGGCCGGAAGCCCAACGAGATGTCCTGCGGGCCGCTTTCCGTGCCGGTGTAGGTCCCCGCCACCACCCGGGCCAGCGCCAGTCCCTGGTCGATTTTCCGATGGTCTTCGTTGAATTCCTCCCGCAAAAAGCTGTCGGCGGCCTCCCACTGGGAAAGGCCATAGTGTTCCGTCTGGTTGCTTGCCATTTGCATCCCTCCTGTATCGAACATGTGTTTGTATTATTTTGGTGTATCTGTAAACTATTTCCATGCCCATATTCGTTGAAAAGTCCTATATTCCCGCCCTGACCTTCTCAATTTTGAAAGTATAGTGGAGTCAAGAGGAGGAAGGGGGACAACGCCCCCTCAGTCGCCTGCGGCGACAGCTCCCCCATTTCTTCGAAATAGGGGAGCCAACAAGCGCAAAGAGGCCCCGGCGGACCTGTGGTCCGCCGGGGCCTCTTTGTACGCTATGTCGTTCAGCCTTTCAGGGTCTCCGCCCAGGCGGCGTACTTGGCCACCTTTTCGTCGCAGGCGGCGCGGTCGCTGCCGTTGGCCAGGATGTAGACCTTCACCTTGGGCTCGGTGCCCGACGGGCGCACGATAAAGCTGGTGCCGTCGGAGAGCTCGTAGCGCAGGACGTTGGAGCCGGACAGCTCCATGGCGCTTTTGGCCCCGGTGGCGGCGTCCACCACGGAGCCGTCCTTGTAGTCCTTCTGCTGGAGGACCGGCACCCCGGCGATCTCCACCGGCGGCTTGGCCCGGAGGTTCGCCATCAGGTCGGCCATCTTCTTCAGGCCGTCCAGCCCAGGCATGACCAGATTCAGGGTCTTTTCCCCGTAGCAACCGTACTTTTCGTACAGCTTCTGCATGGCCTGATAGAGGGTCATGCCCTGACTATAATACCAGGCGGCCATCTCGGTGGCGACCAGGGCGGCGGTGACGGCGTCCTTGTCCCGGACGTAGTCGCCCATCATGTAGCCGTAGGACTCCTCATAGGAGAAGATGACCTTGCCCTCGCCGGTCTGCTCCAGGGCGTTCTTCTTCTCGGCCATAAACTTGAAGCCGGTGAAGGTGTCGAACATCTGCACGCCGTTGGTCTCGGCCACCTTGCGGGCCATCTCGGTGGTGACGATGGTTTTCAGGGCCACGGCGTTGGCGGGCAGGGTACCCGCCCGCTTCTTGGCGGAAATGACGTAGTCCAGGAGCAGCACGCCGGTCTGGTTGCCGGACAGGGGGATGAACTCGCCCTGGTCGTTGCGGACCATGAGGCCCACCCGGTCGGCGTCGGGGTCGGAGCCGAGGATGAAGTCGGCCCCCTCCTTGTTCGCCAGGTCCACGGCCAGATAGAAGCCCTCCGGGTTCTCCGGGTTGGGGGAGGCCACGGTGGGGAAGTTGCCGTCGATGACCATCTGCTCGGGGACGCAGAGCACGTGCTTCATGCCCAGACGCTTGAGGGTCTCGGGGATGAGCTTGTAGCCGGTGCCGTGGAAGGGGGTGTAGACCATCTTGAAGGTGTCGGCCACCTGGGCGACCACGGCCTTGTCGTTGGCCTGCCCCATGACCTGGGCCAGGAAAGCCTCGTCGGTCTCGGCCCCCATGACGGTGATCTGACCGGCCTTCACGGCGGCGTCGTAGTCGGCCAGCTTGGGGGATGTGAAGATGTCCAGCTCGTCCATCTTCTTGGCGATGGCGTCGGCGTGGTGGGGGGGGAGCTGGGCGCCGTCGGCCCAGTAGACCTTGTAGCCGTTGTACTCCTTGGGGTTGTGGCTGGCGGTGACGTTGATGCCTGCGATGCAGCCGTACTCCCGGACGGCGAAGGACAGCTCCGGGGTGGGGCGGAGGGCCTGGAAGATGCGCACGGGGATGCCGTTGCCCGCCATGACCCGGGCGGCCTCCTTGGCGAAGTCGTCGGAGTGGTTGCGGCAGTCGAAACAGATGGCGACGCCCCGGGCGGCGGCCTCGGCCCCCTCGGCCAGAATGACCTCGGCGAAGGCCTGGGTGGCGTGGCGGATGACGTGGACGTTCATGTGGTGCAGACCCACGCACATGGTGCCCCGCAGCCCGGCGGTGCCGAATTCCAGGGGGCCGAAGAAGCGGCTCTCGATCTCCTTGTCGTCCCCGGCGATGGCCTGGAGCTCGGCCTTTTCACCGGCGCTGAGGGCGGGGCTGTTCAGCCACTTTTGATAGGTTTCCTGGTAGGACATAACGATTCCTCCTTTATTCTTCGTCCGCGGCGGGGTCCTCCGCCGGGGCTGTCAGCAGTTGACGGGCTTCCTCCAGCAGGGAGGCGGGGACGAACAGCTCCACGCCGTCGGTAGACCAGCCGCCGTAGAGTAGGCCCAGCTCCCCGGTCCCGGACCGGCGGGCCAGGAAGGGGATGCCGTAGGCCTCCAGGATGGAGCAGTGGATGCCGGAGTAGGCGGCAAAATCGGCCTGGGATTCCAGCTTGACCGCCTGTTCCGGCTCTCCGTCCGGCCCCTTGGGCCAGCGTTCCAGCAGTTCTTCCTGTGTCATCATGCCGCCTCCTTTTGATTGTTTATGTGGCCGTCCTGGCCACGGCTGAAATCCACGGCATGGCCCGAGACGGGCAATGCCGTAAAAATAGCGTAAAACGCTATTTTTTATTTGTGATACCCGGAGCCCTCGTTGATTTTGAAGGCCCGGTAGATTTGTTCCAGCAGCATGACCCGGGCCAGATGGTGGGGGAAGGTCATGGGGGACATGGACAGCCGCAGCAGGGCCTTTTCCTTCACCGCCGGGGCCAGCCCGTAGGATGAGCCAATTAAAAAGGCCACGCTGGACCGGCCGCCCAGCATCCAGTCGGACATGCGCTCGGCCAGGTCCTCGCTGGACAGCAGCCGCCCCTCCACGCACAGGGCCACGGGGACGGTGTTTTTCGGCAGGCGCTGGAGGACAGCCTCCCCCTCCTTCGCCAGGGCGGCGTCGATTTGGGCCTGGGAGGGGCTGTCGGGCAGCCGCTCCTCGGGCAGCTCGGTGAGGGTCAGCTTGCAGTAGCCCCCCAGCCGCTTGGCGTATTCCTCCACGGCGTCGGCGTAGAATTTCTCCTTGAGCTTGCCCACGCAGACGATATGTACACTCAGCACAACCTGTCCCTCCCTTACACCGCGTAGCACAGTCCGGCTTCGGCGCGGGGGGCCACGGCCAGGGTCACGTCCCCCTCCGGGGCCACGCCGCAGGCGGCCAGGGCCAGGGATACGGCGGAGCGGGCCCGCTCCGGGGTGTTGTTTTCGGCGGACAGGTGGGCCAGGACCACGGTGTGGGCCCCCGCCTCCACCGCCATGCGGGCCAGGGCACCCCCAGCCTCGTTGGACAGGTGGCCGTGGTCGCCCAGAATGCGCTGTTTTAAGTAGTAGGGATAGGGGCCGGACTGGACCCAGTCCACGTCGTGGTTGGCCTCCACCACCACCAGGGCGGCCCCGGCCATGCCGGCCCGGACCTCATCGGTGACCACCCCCAGGTCGGTGACCACAGCGGCCTTCCGCTCGCCGTCGGAGATGGCGTAGCCCATGGGCTCGGCGGCGTCGTGGAGGGTGGGGAAGGTCTCCACGTCCAGGCCGCCCACGGTGAAGGAGCCGCCGGGGGCGCAGGTGTGGAGCACATCCTCCAGGGCGGCGATGCGGTAGCACAGCTGCCGCCCGGTGCCGGGGCTGGTGTAGACGGGCACGGCGAACTGCTTGGTGAGGGTGGCCAGGCCCGCGATATGGTCGGAGTGCTCGTGGGTGATGAGGACGCCGGAGAGGTCCCCCGGCTCCACGCCCAGCTCCCGCAGGGAGCGGCAGATGCGGCGGCAGGAGATGCCCGCGTCCACCAGCAGGTGGGTGCCGCCACCGGAGAGGAGGAGACAGTTGCCGGAGGAACCACTGGCGAGGGTGGTGAGAGTCAGCATGGGGGTCGCTCCTTATGTATGGAATCAGAATGCCGCTGCGGCCCGTCGGGGTCGGAATGTCCGGGGGACATTCCGATGATTTCGGGCGAAGCCACCTCTAAAAAGCCGGGCCCTACGTAGGGGGCGGCGTCCCCGACGCCCCGCGCCCCACGGCTGTTATGCAAAACGGGCGGCGGCAACCCTTGCCGCCGCCCCATGGGTGCGTATTCGGTTAGCCCGCCGTGGCCTGGGCCTTTTCATCGTCGGGGGTGACCACCACGCGGATGTCTGCCCCCACGCCGGAGAGCTTGCGGACGATGTCCTCATAGCCCCGCTCGATATAGTGGATCTGGTCCACCTCGGTGACGCCCTGGGCGGCCAGTCCGGCGATGACCATAGCCGCGCCCGCCCGCAGGTCGCAGGCCTGGATGGGGGCGCCGGTGAGCTTGTCCACGCCCTCGATGACGGCCACCTTGCCGTCCACCTGGATCTGGGCGCCCATGCGGTGGATCTCGTCCACGTAGCGGTAGCGGTTGTCCCAGACCCCCTCGGTGACCACGCTGGTCCCCTCCGCCAGACAGAGGCAGACCGCCAGTTGTGGCTGCATATCGGTGGGGAAGCCGGGGTAGGGCAGGGTCTTCACGTTGGCCCTGGTCAGGCGGGTATTGGGGTCCCGGCGGACCAGCACGGAGTCGTCGTACTCCTCCACATCCACCCCCATCTCCACCAGCTTGGCGGTGATGCAGTCCAGATGCTTGGGGATGACGTTCTGGATGCGGACCTCGCCGCCCGTGGCGGCCACGGCGGCCATATAGGTGCCCGCCTCGATCTGGTCGGGGATAATGGAGTAGGTGCCGCCGCTGAGCTGGTCCACGCCCCGGATCTTGATCACGTCGGTGCCCGCGCCCATGATGTCGGCGCCCATGGAGTTGAGGAAGTTGGCCAGGTCCACGATATGGGGCTCCTTGGCCGCGTTTTCGATGATGGTCATGCCGTCGGCCAGGGCGGCGGCCAGCATGATGTTCATGGTGGCCCCCACGGAGACGATGTCCAGGTAGATCTGCGCCCCCTGGAGGCGGCCGTTCTTGGCCGTGGCGTTGATGAAGCCGCCGCGGACGTCCACGTCGGCCCCCATGGCCACGAAGCCCTTGATGTGCTGGTCGATGGGCCGGGCGCCCAGATGGCAGCCGCCCGGAGGGGGCACCGCCGCCGCGCCGAAGCGGCCCAGCAGCGCGCCGATGAGATAATAGGAAGCTCTGATTTTCCGGGCCATCCCGTCGGGGACCTTGGCGTTCCGAATGCGGGTGCAGTCGATGTCCACGGTGGTACGGTCCACCGTGCGCACATCCGCGCCCAACTCCTGAAGGATTTTCAAAATCAAAGTGACATCGCTGATTTGGGGGATATTTTCGATCCGGCAGGTGCCGTTCACCAGCAGGGCGGCCGGGATAATGGCCACCGCGGCGTTCTTGGCTCCGCTGATCTCGATTTCCCCATACAGCGGCTTTCCACCGTGAATCACATATTTCGTCAAAACCGCACCCTCTATCCTCTCGCGCGAAGTCCGGATGCCGCCGAAAACCGCGCTATCAAGGGCCGGATGATCCAAATCCGGCCCTGGTATCGATTGTATGTTCCTGTTCAAGCGCACAGTGCGCTTCTATACGGATACATTATAACATCCCTAGTATGTAAAATCAAAAGAAATTTTACACGAATGTTACGGCTTTCTTTTCTGCCAAAGTTTTCTATGAAAAGGATGCCCCGGCGTTGTGGATTTCATACAAGTTCTTCCGGAAAATAGCGCAGAAGCAGGGCCAGCGCGCCGCCGGAGAGGAGGGTGCGGCCGTGCTCGGCCAGCCGGGCGTCCAGATAGGCGGCCGCGGCGGTCTCCGCCCCGAACTCGGACAGGCGGCAGGCGGCGGCGGTATGCTCCGCCGGGATGGAGAGCCAGTAGCGGCCGTCGCACCAGACCAGGTCGGCCTGGGGGCAGGCGTCGGCCAGACTCCGGGCGGCGGAGAGGAGGTCTTCCAGGTCGGGAAAGGTGAACCAGTTCCGGCGGGGCGGCTGGAACCGGGCGAAGACCAGCACGCCGCAGCGCTCGGGGTAAGCCTCGATCTCCAGCGCCCCCTCCACGGCGATGCCGGCCTGGTCGAAGGCGGCCCGGGTCAGGGACAGGGCGGCGTCCCGGGTGAGCTCCTCCGGCGTCAGGCCGTGCTCCCGCAGGTCGGCCGGGGTGAGGTACAGCGCCACACTGGCGGCGCCGATGGGCTGGATGGTCATGGGCGGGTTCCTCCTTGCAATGGTGTCGTTTCCCCTATTATATCGGGTCCATAGCGGGAATGGATAGCTGTAAAGATTGTCAGTGGGGCCGAATTGTGGTATACTGATTCTAATTGTTATGATAGGGAGCGGGTAGTATGGAACTATATGAAAAGACGGTGTCCAGCGACACGAAGTTCAGCGGCGTCATCGTGGACCTGCGGGTGGACCAGATCGTCCTGCCCAACGGGAAGGCGGCCACCCGCGAGGTGGTCTCCCACCCCGGCGGCGTGGCGGTGGTGCCCTATCACGACGACGGCACCGTCACCGTGGTCCGCCAGTTCCGCTACCCCTTCGGCCGGGTCGTCACCGAGCTGCCCGCCGGGAAGCTGGAGCGTGGGGAGGACCACCGCCCCGCCGGCCTCCGGGAGCTGGAGGAGGAGACCGGCATCACCGCCGACTCCTTCACCTACATGGGGGCCCTTCTGGCCTCCCCCGGCTTTTCCGACGAGGTGCTGCACATGTATCTGGCCACCGGGCTCCACCAGGGGCCCTGCCACCCCGACCCCGACGAATTTTTGGAGATCGAGCGGGTGCCATTCGCCCGGCTGATGGAGCAAGTCATGTCCGGCGAACTCCAGGACGCCAAGACGGTGGCCGCCCTTTTGAAGGCAAAAGTGATTCTGGGGCTGTAAAATAAGAGGGAGAGATTACCATGGGTAAAACGATTCTGGTCGTGGAAGACGAGAAGAATATTGTGGATATCCTCAGCTACAATCTGAGCCGGGAGGGCTACGCCACCCTGGAGGCCTACGACGGCGAGACGGGGCTCCAGCTGGCCCTGGAGCAGGACCCGGACCTGATTTTGCTGGACCTGATGCTGCCCCGGAAGAACGGCTTCGACGTGTGCAAGGACATCCGGGCCGCCGGGCGGACCACCCCCATCATCATGCTCACCGCCCGGGAGGAGGAGACCGACAAGGTCCTGGGCCTGGAGCTGGGGGCGGACGACTACATCACCAAGCCCTTCTCCATGCGGGAGCTGCTGGCCAGGGTCAAGGCCAACATCCGCCGCAGCGGCATGGTCCCGGAGGGCGCCCCCCAGCCCGTCTCCGGCAGCCGCATGGAGCTGGGGCGCATCGCCATCGACACGGAGCTGCTGATGGCCTACAAGGACGGCGCGCCCCTGGACCTGACCCAGCGGGAGTACGAGCTGCTGAAGTTTTTGGCCTCCAATCCCGGCAAGGTCTACTCCCGGGAGGCGCTGATGGAGAACGTGTGGAACTACGAGGGGTACGTGGGCGACGTCCGGGCCGTGGACGTCGCGGTCCGCCGCCTGCGGGAAAAGGTGGAGGACGACCCGGCATCGCCGCAGTTTGTGATGACTAGAAGAGGGTTGGGGTATCTGTTTAATCTTTAACCCCGCATAAAGCCTATGGCCGGGGCGGCCTCCACGGGGCCCCATCGCAGATGGGGCGGCGCGGAACGCGCCGTACAAGCATTTTGGCCCGAAGGGGCAAAATCTTGGCGCAGGCGGAATTCACTTCCGCCGAGCATGTGAAGTCCGTCGAGGGGGTCCCCATGCGGCCTGACGCATGGGGTGGGATGACCCGGCCACGCCGCAGTTTGTCATGACCCGGCGGGGGCTGGGGTATTTGTTCAATCTTTAAGCCTGCCCTGCCGGGGGCGTTCCTTTCTCATTTGAGAAAGGAACCGAAAGAAAACTAGGGGGCGACTACGGGCATTTTCAATGCCCTACCCGCCGCCCCCTGGACCCTGGGGTACGGCCGGGCGGCGGTACGGTTCTCGGGGAATTGCAAGACTTGAAAGCAGTTGCTCGCCGGTTCGGTCGTTGCTTGTCGTTTCTAACGGCGCGCCCAGCGCGCCCGCCGAGCGATTGTTACCTTGCATGACTTGGAGGTAGTTGCGTTTAGCATAGTGCAAACAAGCCGCCACAAGGTTTATGCGTCTTTTACTGGGCTTTACGCTCATTGCCAGTCTGCACGGGCGGCTGATAGCCGCCCCTACAAGGGCTGGTGGGTTTACAAGAAGTTGTTGCGTGGTAGAGACCATGTAGGGGCGGCTATCAGCCGCCCGCGTGCCCGCACTAGCCTTGCCGGGTACTGCCATGCTAGGCGCGCTGCGCCAGCGCACGGGGATGACCAATTGCGGGGTAGGCCGTAACGGCCGGGGCGGAAGCGGAAGGGCAGACTTGTTATCTCTAGCCGGTTTCGACCACCATGCCATCGTCGGCGCCGCCCCTGGGTCCAGGGGCGCACCCCTGGCGTCTTTCCCACCCCTTTCCACGTGGAAAGGGGTGCCCCCGGAGGGACTCCGACTCCCACTATGAAAGGAGGCGTCCATATGTTCCGCTCCCTGCATATGAAGCTGGTCCTCATCATGGTCCTGCTCATCGTCTCCCTGATGACGGTGGTGGGCGCGTTCCTGATGAACTCCGTGGTCAGCTTCTATCTGGACGACTTTTACAGCCAGATGGCCGACATGTTCTCCGAGCGCAACGAGGACTTCATCCGCGCCCTCCAGACCCCCGCCGACCGGGACGAGGACCCGGTTGACGCCCTTCAGAGCGTCCTCAAGGCCAACATGGGCGAGCTGGGCGTGGACGGCCGCACCCGCAACTATTATATTCTGGACGCCTCCACCGGCCGCTGTCTGGCCGGCTCCAACGAGGAGCTGGGGGACCATCTGAGCATCACCACCAACATTTCCACCGCCATCAACCAGCAGACCACCGCCTCGGCCAGCGACGTGACCGCCTCCTACATGGACGTGGCGGTCTACCTCACCCGGGGGGACACACCCTACATCATTTATATCAAGGACAGCCGCCAGACCGACCGGGACCTGAACAGCTCCCTGTTCATGCTCATCATCCAGGCCCTGATTTTCGGGCTGGTCATCTCGGTGCTGCTCTCCTTCCTGCTGGCCAAGACCATGATCACCCCCATCGAGCGGCTCACCGACGGCGTGAAGCGGGTGGCCGCCGGGGACTTCTCCCATAAAATAGAGGTGGCGTCCAGGGACGAGATCGGCGTCCTCACCACCAACTTCAACGGTATGGCCCGCCAGCTCCAGGCCACCATCCGGGAGGCGGAGAACGAGCGGAACAAGCTGGACACCCTCTTCCTCCACATGACCGACGGCGTGGTGGCCTTCTCCAAAACGGGGAGCGTCATCCAGAAAAACCCCGCCGCCGAGGACATGCTGGGCCGGGCCATCGCCGCCGAGACCACCTATGACGAGCTGTTCGGCTCCACCGCCCCCATGAGCGCCGTCCTGGCCCTGGGCCAGACGGGATATCTGGGGGAGGAGCGGGCCGTGGGGGAAAAGAGCCTGGAGCTGCTGCTGGCCCCCTTCGACCCCGACAGCGCGGAGGGCGGCGTCATGGTGGTCATCCACGACGTCACCGAGCAGCGCAAGACCGAGGAGATGCGCAAGGAGTTCGTCGCCAACGTGTCCCACGAGCTGCGCACCCCCCTGACCAATATCCGCTCCTACGCCGAGACCCTGGTGGACGGGGCCGGCGACATGCCCGCCGAGATGGAGAAAAACTTCCTCAACGTGATTTTGGGCGAGTCCGACCGTATGACCCATATCGTCCAGGACCTGCTGACCCTCTCCCGCTTCGACTCCGGCCGCAACGAGCTGAAGCTGGAGTCCTTCCCCTTCGACGGGGCCATCCGGGACGTCTACAACGCCGTCCTCATGGAGGCCCAGCGCCACGGCCACACCGTCAAGCTGGCGCTGGAGCCGGACCTGCCGGACATCCTGGGCGACCGGGGTCGGCTGCTCCAGGTGATGATGAACGTGGTGTCCAACTCCATCAAATACACCCCCGACGGCGGCAAGATCGACATCAGCGCCGGGCGGCAGGGGGACGACGTGTGGATGGAGGTCTCGGACAACGGCATCGGCATCCCCCCCGAGGACCGGGACCGCATTTTCGAGCGCTTCTACCGGGTGGACAAGGCCCGGTCCCGGGAGTCCGGCGGCACCGGCCTGGGCCTCTCCATCGCCAAGGAGATCGTGGACCGCCACCAGGGGACCATCTCTCTGGTGGCCCGGCCCGGCCCCGGCCTGACGGTGCGGGTCCAACTGCCCGTCGGAGGGCCCGGCCATGGAGTTTAAGAAGAAAAACCGCCTGGTGGAGTGGGGCAAGGACCTGCTCATCCTCCTGCTGGCCGTCTCCGCCGTCTACCTGCTGGGCCGCACCCAGCTCTACGACAGCGGCGGGGGCCAGTCCTGGCTGTCCGGGGTCCTCTCCCTGCTGCCCGGCGGACAGAACGAGCCCTCCGCCCAGCCCGCCGGCGGCTGGGGGCAGGGCGGCGTCATGCGGCCCGCCCGCATCGCCCTGCGCAGCGACGTGTCCCGCTACGGGGTCCAGTACGACAGTGAAAAAGTGGCGGACCTTTTCGCCCAACTGACCAACCCCCTCTCCGACGCCCTGGCCGGGGCGGAGGCCCCCGGCGCCGTCAGCCAGCGGGTCTGGCGGGAGGTCCTCACCGCCCCGCGGCCCAGCGTCTATCTGGATTTTCTGGGCCCCATCCCCCTGGCCGACCTGGACGCCTGGCTCAGCGGCGGGCGCAGCGCCAACCCCAACCTCACCGGCACAGCCCGCCGCATGGTGCTGGCCCAGACCGCCGGCGGGGATGTGGTGCTGTACTATATCAATGAAAACGACGGCCTGTATTATGCCTGCAAAACCTCCGACAGCCTGTGGGACCGGCTGTCCGCCCTGGTGGACGGGGTGCCCAACAACGCCGTGTTCGCCTTCGAGGACCCGGCCCGTTACAGCGCCCTGGCCCCCGACACCCTTCTGTGCCAGGAGGCCCCCACTCCCCGGCAGTACGCCGCCGTCAACCCCATCCTCCTGCTCTCCCCCCTGCCCAACCCAGTCTCCCTGGAGGGCGCGCCGGAGCTGGACGAGTTCGTCCGGGGCCTGTCCTTCCACCCCCAGTCCTATACCGCCTACGCCGTCACCGACGGCGTGAGCCTTCAGGAGGGGGGCGACCGCCTGACCATCACCGCCGGCGGCGTCGTCACCTTCCGGGCCGCCGGAGAGGAAAACGCCCGGTACCCCGTGGCCTCCGCCGGAGAACCTACCCTGTGGGAGATGGTGGACGGGGCCTGGGCCTTCGTGGAAAAGAACGTGGGCGCCCTGTGCGGCGACGCGTGGCTCTACCTCAGCAATCTGGAAGAGCTGCCGGAGGGGGGCGTGGAGGTCTGCTTCTCCTATGCCCTGGACGGGGCTTCCGTCCAGGTGGGGAACGAGGGGTACGCCGCCCGGGTCGTGGTCCGGGGCGGAGCCATCACCGAGTTCACCCTGCAAATGCGCAGCTATACCGCCACCGGCGAGACCACCCTGGTCCTCCAGGAGCTGCGGGCCGCCGCCGCCATGGAGGCCCTGGACGCCGAGGGGGCCGAGCTGCTTCTGTGCTATCAGGACCGGGGCGGCAGCCCCGTCACCGCTGGCTGGATCGCGCGGTAGGACATCTGCCGGGAAAGGGGGCGCGTCGCCCTGGAGTGGTCGAAAATCAAGAATATCATCATCCTCATGCTGGTGGCGGTGAACGTCTTCCTGCTGGTGCTGGTGTCCTTCCGGGAGTGGAAGAGCGTCCAGTACGCGGAGGTGGCCTGGGACGAGGTGGTCTCCATCCTGGAGAAGAACGGCATCCGGCTGGACAAGAGCATCCTGCCCAGGGACGCCGACCTCCGGGCCATGACCGTGGCCAGGGACGTGGAGGCCGAGGCCCGGCACGCCGAAGCCCTGCTGGGCCCCCTGGACGCCGCCCCCGGCGACAGCACCGCCTACCGGGGGGAGAAGGGCACTGCGAAATTCTACCTCAACGGCGAGTTCACCGCGGAGTTCCTCCCGGACGCCTACCCCGCCGGGGACCCGGAGTCCGCCGCCCTCCAACTGCTGGCGGCCATGGAGTTCCAGGGCCAGGTGGTGGAGTCGGACGCCGGTTCCGTCACGGTCCGCCAGACCTGGGAGGGCGCGCCCATCTTCAACTGCGAGGCGGTCATCACGGTCCAGGACGGCAGCCTCCGCGCCATCCGCAGCGGCAGCCGCCACCTCACCGGCTCTCCCCAGGCCGAGCCGGGAGAGGCCCCCATGACCGTGGCCACCGCCCTCATGCGGTTTTTGGACCACATCCGGTCCCACGGCGACATCTGCAACGGCATCACCGGCTTTACGGCGGGCTATATCCTGGACAGCCAGAGCGACCCCGCCCGCCTGACCCCCACCTGGGAGCTGACCACAGACGCAGGCGCGGACAGCAACACCTACTATATCAACGCCCTCACCGGCGAGATTCGGAGCGAGGCGTAAAGACGCAAAGGTGCCCCGGCGGACCATC
>UQGJ01000019.1 GCA_900540545.1 uncultured Eubacteriales bacterium | reverse complement strand
GCCCCACGGGCGGCGCGCGCTTTTGCGCTGAATTGACAATCCTGGGCCGGGGGGATATGATAACTCCGTCAAGACGGAAGAAGCGTGCGGATGGGAAAGGACGGGAATGGGATGAAAAGGGTATTTGCATTTTTTCTGGCGCTGTGCCTGCTGGCCCCGGCGGCCCTGGCGGCGGAGGGGGAGGAGTTTCCTTACCAGACCTCCGACTGGGCCCATGAGGAGGTAGTCAGGGCGGTGGAGCTGGGCGTGGTCTACGACCCCTATCACTCCTTTTGGGATATGACGTACTCCATCACCCGGGGCGATTTCGCCGCCAATGCCGCCGCTCTGGTGGCAAAGGGGTTTGGCTCGAATCTGGAAAGCTACGTTCTAATTACCCGCTACCGGGGGCAGGCGGAGGACGAGGCGTTCTACTACTCCGCGGTGGAAGCCGCCAAGGAACTGGGAATCCTTCAGGGCAGGGGGCAGGATACCCAGGACTACGATACCTATTCCTATATCACCCGCCAGGAGGCCGCCGCGATGCTGGCCCGGACCTACCGGGCCTACCAGGGCGGGGCGCCGGAGACGCCGGGGCCGGTCTCCTTTGCGGACCGAAACGAAATCGCGGAATGGGCCCTGGACGACGTGGCGCTGATGCACCAGTTGGGCATTATGAACGGCGTGGGGGAGAATCGGTTCGACCCTCTGGGGGAATACACCGTGGAGCAGTGTATCCTCTCCCTGCTGCGGCTGTATGAAAAGGTGCCCTTCGACGCCGCCGGGCGGGAGAACCCCTTCGACATCCCCAAGCTGGAGGGGGGCTTTTTCCACACGGATTATCAGTCGGAGCTTTGCTTTGCGATAGAGACTGAGGACTACTACATCTGCGCCATGCTGCACCCCACCGGTGGCTGGAGTTTTGCGTCTTATGATATCTGCGTCATAGACCAGGACTTCACGCTTCGGACGTATCAGACGCCAATCATATCCTGGTCCACCAGCTTCCGCGGAGCGGAGTATGCCCGGCCGGAACATCCAGCCATTTCCGAGGACGGCACCCAGCTGACCTATACCGCCACCCTGGAAAAGGATGTCTATCACATCGAGGACGGCGTGGACGAGGTGGACCGGCCCCTGCTGTTTGAGAAGGGGGTCTACACCGTCATCATGGACCTTGCCACAGGGGAGCAGACCTGGACCCGGGCGGACCTGCCGTGAACAAAAGAAACAGGGCCGGATTCTCGTATTGAGAATCCGGCCCCGTTGTTGTGAAAAGACGCGGGCGGCCACAGGCCGCCCCTACAAAGCCTTGCGGGGGAGGCTATCATGTGCCCGCGTCCCCCTGGGCCAGCTCCATGTCCTTCAGCTCCCGCAGGACGGCCAGTCCCATGGGGAAGGAGATGCAGAAGGTGAGGGCGTCGGCCAGGGGCTGGGAGAGCTGGATGCCGAACACGCCCCACAGCCGGGGCAAAATCAAAATCAGGGGCAGGAAGGCCAGTCCCTGGCGGCACATGGCGAGAATCGACGCCTTGAAGGACCGCCCGATGGTCTGCAAGGTCATGCTGGCCGGGAAGAACCAGCCCATCAGCGGGAAGGTGATGCACTGAAGCCGCAGGGCCAGGGCGCCGATGCGGATGACCTCCGGGTCGTCCCGGCGGAAGATGGCAACCAGCTGGGGGGCGAAGATGGCGCCCAGCACGGCCAGGACCACCGCCCCCGTCACCGCCACCTTGAGGAAGAAGAAAAAGGCCTCCCGGACCCTGCCGTAGAGCTTGGCCCCATAGTTGAAGCCGCACACGGGCTGGTAGCCCTGGCCCAGGCCCACCAGGGCCGAGCCGGCGAACATGGTCAGGCGGGAGACGATGCTCATGGCCGCCACGGCCACGTCGCCGCCGCCGAACTCCCGGCCCGCCACGTTGAGCAGGATGGTGGCGACGCTGGCCAGGGCCTGCCGCCAGAAGGAGGGCAGGCCTCCGGCGAATATCTTCCGGTAGCGGGCGGCGCTGGGCTTGAAGTCCTTGAAGGAGAGGCGCAGGTTGGCGCCGTGGAAGGTGCCCCCCACCAGCAGGCAGAAGCCCACGAACTGGCTCAGGATGGTGGCCAGCGCCGCGCCGCCGGTGCCCATGCCCAGCACGAAGATGAAGATGGGGTCCAGGATGATGTTCAGCACCGCCCCGGAGAAGATGCCGATCATGCCGAACACCGCGTTGCCCTGGAAACGGAACTGGTTGTTGAGGACCAGGGAGGAGACCATGAAGGGGGCGCCGATGAGGATGTAGCGCATGTAGTCCCTGGTGTAGGGGGCGCTGGTGGCGGTGGCCCCCAGGGCGCCCACCAGCGGGTCGAGGAACAGGGTGCCCAAAATCCCCAGCAGGACCCCCACCAGAAAGGCGGAGAAGAAGGCCACCGAGGCCATGTGCTGGGCCTCGTCCTTCTGCTGCTGGCCCAGCAGGCGGGAGATGTGGTTGCCGGAGCCCTGGCCGAAGGTGAAGCCGATGGCCTGGATGATAGCCATCAGCGGCAGGGCCACGCCCACGGCGGCGGTGGCGCTGGTGCCGATTTTCCCCACAAAATAGGTGTCGGCCATATTGTAGAGGGAGGTAATGAGCATGGAGATGATGGTGGGCACCGCCATGGTGCAGATGAGGCTGGGGATGGGGGTCCGGGTCATCTGGGCGAACTTGTCGTCCGGCTGCTTGAAGAGGGACACGTGCTTCACTTCCCGTATTTTGTCGTTTGTTATAGTATACCACTGGGAAGGTTGCGGACGCAACTATTAAATTGGAGATAGGGCAGGGTGGGCCCTGCCGGGGGCGTTCCTTTCTCATTTGAGAAAGGAACCGAAAGAAAACCAGGGGGCCGACACGGGGAACGTTGTTCCCCTATTGTCGTCCCCCTGGACCCCAGGATGCGTCCGGGCGGCAGTACGGTTTGTGTTGGCTGGCAAGACTAGAAAGCCGTTGCAGCTCGTATCGGTCCGCGCCCGAACAACTCCGGCTGCCGCCCCTCGGCATATCACCCGGCAAGACTTGGGAGTAGTGGCGTTTTACTCGGTGCCAACGGGCCGCCACAATGTCAGTACGTATTAGAATTGGCCTAACGCCCGTTGGTGGTCGCCCGTCCCGTGGGCGACATTATAAATCTGCCTTCTACTCTGCCAGCAGTTCCGCCAAGGTCTTCCTGGTGAGACCTACCACGTACTGGGTCACGTCCAACTCGGAGAGGGCGGCGGAGAGGGTCTCGCAGTCCAGGGGGAGGCCGGTCAGAGGCGCGAGCAGGGCGGTCAAGTCCTCCGCGCCGAACCAGTCGCCCCGGAGGTCCACCCCGGCGATGCGGCCCTGGGCCAGGGAGAGGTGGGCTTCCACCATGCCGCAGCCCTCGATGCGCCGCCGCTTGCAGACCGTCCCGGCGGGGGACTGGCCGTAGTTCCACTCCCAGGTGCCGTACCGGGAGGTCCGCAGGGCCTCCGCCTCGTCCAGCTCCGCCTGGGTGAAGCGGCGGGGCTCCATGGCGCCGCCCTGGGACATGGCGCAGACCAACTGGGCCTTGAAGTCGTCCAGGGTGGTGCCCTGGGGCAGGTAGGGCTTGAGGTTGGTCACCCGGCCCCGCACCGAGGCCACGGCCTTGGAGGCCAGCTTTTCCACCGGGGGGCGGAGGGCGCGGGTCACCACGGTGAGGTCGGAGTCGAAGAGGATGGTGCCGTGGTGCATGACCCGGCCCTCTTTGACGTACTGGGCGTTGCCGGAGAACTTTTTGCCGTCCACGGTCAAATCGTTGCGGCCGGAGACTTCGGCCCGGACCCCCAGGGCGGCCAGGGCGTCGGCGATGGAGCGGCAGAAGCGGCCCAGGTCCACCCCGGACCCGGCGGCGTCCACCACGTAGGTGAAGTTCAGGTTGCCCAGGTCGTGGTACACCGCCCCGCCGCCGGACAGGCGGCGGACCACCCGGATGCCGTGGTCCCGGACGAAGGCGGCATCCACCTCCTGGGCGGTGTCCTGGTGGCGGCCCACGATGATGGCGTTGTCGTTCTGCCACAGCATGAAATAGCCTCTGTCCCGGGGGAGCCGGTCAAAGACCACCTGTTCCAGGGCAAGATTGAAGGCCGGGTCGGTGGAGGGGGATTCCAGATAGCGCATGGACATTATGATACCTCCTGAAAGGAAAAGGACGGATTGCCGCGCCAGTTTGAGAACTGGCTCGCAATGACAGCATCCGTCCTTGCGAGCCAGCCCGCGGGCTGGTGTGGCAATCCGTTCCTTCGTCTTATTTTTGTACCGCCGCGCAAAAGACCGACGCCATGATGCCGTGGCCCTTGACGTTGGGGTGGACGTCGTCCTGGTAGCAGTCCGGGCCGGTGAAGCCCTGGGCGAAGTCCACCACCTGCACCCCCTTGCGCTGGGCCAGGCGGATGCACCAGTCCCGGTAGGCGGCGAACACCGGGGTGAGGTCCTCCTCGATGAGGACCGGCAGTTTCAGCGGGTCGGCCAGGGCGGGGAGGTAGGGGGGATAGAGGCCCACCATGGGCGTCACCCCGGCGTCCACCGCCTGATAGACCATGGCGGCCAGATTGCTGCTGGCGTTCAGGTCGGTGCCGCTGGTGAGGATGTCGTTGGCGCCCCCCAGCAGCATGACCCGGCGGGGCTGGGCCGCCAGGACCTGCTCCCGGAACCGGGCGAGCATCCCGCCGGTGGTGTCGCCGTTGATGCCCCGGTTCACCAGCTCGAACCCGGTGCGCTGGGCGGAGACCGAGACCCAGCAGTCCTTCCGGGGGATTCCGTAGCCGTAAGTCAGGCTGTCTCCCAAACAGACGATTTTCATTTCTTGAGCCCGAGGGCCAGGCGGACCTTTTCGGCGATGCCCTGGGCGGTGAGGCCGTAGTAGGCCAGCACGTCCCTGGCCGCGCCGGACCGGCCGAACTGGTCTTCCACGCCGTGGCGCACCACGGGCACGGGGCACACGCCGGAGAGATACCCGGCCACGGCCTCGCCCAGGCCGCCGATGATGTTGTGCTCCTCGCTGGTGACGATGCAGCCGGTCTCCCGGGCGGCGGCCAGAAGAAGCTCCTCGTCCAGGGGTTTGATGGTGTGCATGTCGATGACCCGCACGTCCACGCCCTCGGCCTTCATAAGCTCGGCGGCGGCCAGGGCTTCCTGGACCATGAGGCCCGTGGCCACCACGGTCACGTCCTTGCCGGGGCGGAGGACCGCGCCCTTGCCCAGTTCGAACTGGTAGCCGGGGGCGGCGTCGGTGACGCTCTCCACGGCCAGGCGGCACATGCGCAGATAGGCGGGGCCGTCGTAGTCCATGAGGGCCTCCACGGCGGCCTTCATTTCGGGGCCGTCGCAGGGGCAGAGGACCAGCATGCCGGGGAGGGCACGCATGACGGCCAAATCCTCGCAGGCCTGATGGGTGGCGCCGTCCTCTCCCACGGAGAGGCCCCCGTGGGAGCCCACCACGGTAACGTTGAGGTGGGGGTAGGCGATGGAGTTGCGGACCTGCTCAAAGGCCCGCCCGGCGGCGAACATGGCGAAGGAGGCGGCAAAGACCTTCTTGCCGCAGGTGGCGATGCCGGCGGCCACGCCCATCATGTTGCCCTCGGCGATGCCCATGTTGAAAAAGCGGTCGGGGTAGGCGGCGGCGAAGCCCTTGGTCATGGTGGAGCCGGAGAGGTCGGCGTCCAGGACCACCAGCTCGGGGTGGGTCTGGCCCAGGGCCACCAGCGCATCGCCGAAGGCGGCGCGGGTCGCAATTTTGTCAGCCATGGTTACTTCCCCTCCAATTCTTTGAGATGGGCTTCCAGCTCGGCCTTGGCCTGGGCGTACTGCTCGTCGTTGGGGGCCTTGCCGTGCCAGCCCGCGTTGTTCTCCATGAAGGAGACGCCCTTGCCCTTGGTGGTGTGGGCCAGGATGACCGTGGGCCGGCCCTTGTGGGCGGCGGCCTGGGCCAGGGCGTCGGCGATGGCGGCGTAGTCGTGGCCGTCGGCCTTCAGCACGTTCCAGCCGCAGGCGGCGAACTTGGCGTCCAGAGGCTCGGTGGGCATCACGTCGGCGGTTTTGCCGTCGATCTGCAGGCCGTTGACGTCCACGAAGGCGCAGAGGTTGTCCAGCTTGTACTTGGCCGCGGCCATGCTGGCCTCCCACACCTGGCCCTCGGCCACCTCGCCGTCGCCCAGGATGGCGTAGACCCGGTAGCCCTTGCCGTCCAGCTTGCCCGCCATCGCCATGCCCACGGCGGCGGAGATGCCCTGGCCCAGAGAGCCGGTGGACATGTCCACGCCGGGGACGTGGCGCATGTCCGGGTGGCCGGACATGTGGTCCTTGATGGAGCGGAACAGGGCGCACTGTTCCACGGGGAAGTAGCCCTTCAGGGCAAGGATGGCATACAGGGCGGGGGTGCAGTGGCCCTTGGAGAGGACGAAGCGGTCCCGGTCAGGGTCGTGGGGGTGGGCGGGGTCCACCTTCATCGTGTCAAAGTACAGGGTGGTCAAAAGGTCCATGGCGGAAAAGGAGCCGCCGATATGGCCGGACGCGGCGGTGTGGACCATATCCAGGGCCAGCAGCCGGGCGCGGGCGGCGGTGAGCGCCAGCTCATGCGCGTGTGTCGATTCCAAAATCCAATCATCCTTTCCATGATGCGGTGTCCTAAAATCGGATGTCTCCAGTATAAGCCCGAAGGGGGACTGGAAGCAAGTGTTTCTTGCCTTTTGATATTCTTTTACTTGCGTTTTCACAAAGTTTGCGCTATGATATTCTGTATTAGAAAACCCGCCGATGTTTCGTTTGGCGGACGGGAGGCTTTCGGATTGTTCAATCAACGGCAATTGGAGATCATCGACCTGCTGCAGACGGAGGATAAGGTGAGCGTCAGCGAATTGACCCAGCGCTTCGGCGTCTCCCTGGTGACGGTGCGGCAGGACTTGAAGAAACTGGAGGACCAGGGGGTCCTCAAGCGCACCCACGGCGGGGCCATCCCCGTGGACAACGGCTACGACACCTCCACCCGCATGTGGAACAACTACGAACAGAAGCTGCGCATCGCCCAGAAGGCGGCCAGCATGGTCTCCGACGGCGAGACCGTCATCGTGGAGACGGGCTCCACCTGCTCCCTGCTGGCCCGGGAGCTGGCCTCCAAGCGGGGGGTCACGGTCATCACCAACTCCGTGTTCCTGTGCAACTTCGTGCGGCGGTGCCCCGCCCTGGACGTGGTGCTGCTGGGCGGCTCCTTCCAGCACGACGCCGAGGCCAACGTGGGCCCCCTGACCAAGCTGGGGCTGGCCCAGTTCGCGGTGGATAAGTGCTTCATCGGCGCCGACGCCATCAGCGAGGACAAGGGCATCTCCACCATCAACCTCTTCCGGGCCGAGGTGGCCCGGGCCATGGCCGAGTCGGCCAAAAAGATGGTGGTTTTGGCCACCTCCGACAAGGTGGGAGCCAGCGCCGTGGCCTCCAGCTTCCCCCTGAGCTCGGTCCACACCGTCATCACCGACAAGGCCCTGAGCAAGGACGGCGAGGCGCTGCTGGTCAAGGCGGGCGTGGAAGTCATCACCGTCTGATTCTGTACATGGAAAGGCCGCTGCAGATGCAGCGGCCTTTTTGCATCCTGTCACATCGTTCGACAAAAAGAATAGGATGGACTGTGACCCAAGAGGGAGGAGGAACTACCATGAACAGCGACGCCTTGACGGGCATTGCCCCCGCCCAGGAACCCTATGAAATCAGGATGCCCCAGGCCCAGGCACCGTCCCCCGTGTCGGTGGACAACCGCTCCTACCAGGAGCGGTTGTGCGCGGCGAAAGGCCGCTTCATCATCTGCCATTTTCTGATCGGCACCCAGTCGGTGACGACTCTGTCGGGATATTTGATGAACGTGGGCTCCAGCTACTTTGTCCTGCGGGACCCCTGCACCGGCGTGGAGACGACCTGCGACATCTACTCACTGAAATTCGTCTCGGTGTACCCGGAGGGCCAGCCGGACCCCCAGTCCTACTGCATCTCCCGGCTCCACCGGCCTGTGATGTAAGGGGAAAAGTAGACGCGGGGGCCTGTTTCATAGAAACAGGCCCCCGCGGTCTGTCCTGTCCGGGCTGTGCCGCAAGCCCTGGAGGAACTTTTGTATAAGAGAAGCTGTGGCGCTTGCATTTCTCGCCCTTCTTCTGCTCAATGGTGACTTTGACTTTCTTCCCATCCTTATCCTTGGTGATATACGACCCGGACACCCGCGGAGCGGAGCGGGTGGTGCTGAAGAACGTGAGCTTCGACGACGTGACCTTGGCCGACTGGGAGACCAAGAACGTGGGCAAGGTGGAGATGCCGTTCCGTACGAAGGGGTGGCCCCCGGGGGAGCGGGACCTTATCTGGGCGCTGGCGTCCTGGGAGGCGGAACATAGGGGAAAAGAGTAAGGAAAAGCCGCCCCAAAGGGGCGGCCAAAGGAATCAAAAAATAGGCATGGTGATGATTGCATGAATCGCAACAATAATCAGGAGTATTAGCAGCCCAACGATAACCTTGCCGGGAGTGTCGCTTACAAATTCTTTCCATGTCATTTTCATAGAATGACACCTCCTGGTTATAGCGGAATCAAGACATCAGAATTGCAGCAACAATACCACAGAGGACGATAATGGAAACGGCGACTATGAGTGTCACCATTTGACCTGTACGCATAGCACAGACCCCTTTCTTTTGCTTTAGTATATCAAAAAGTGGCTAAAAGTCAAGCAAGCGAGGTGAGAACAAAAGACAGGGGGACGGTTAACGTGAACCCTCTACTCCTGCATTGGGTTCACGTTAACCGTCCCCTTGTCTCCCATTGGCGGGCATCGATAACTTGTTCTTTTAACGTGTAGCTGCAACGCATGACAAAACGCCACCTCCACTACATGAGTGCATTAGCCTATGCTGCTGGCGTTATGGTTAACTTGTTTGCGCTCTTTAACACGTCATAATCAAAAACAGATCCATTCTCAGTAACCGTATTGTAGTAGTATTCTTCTGAGAAGCCAATAAAGCCAAGAGCATCAAAAATATCTTTGGCATTTTCAGGCGATAGATAAGAAATCATATGACTGATATACCAATTGGTTGAATGGAATTGCTCATCACTCATTCCTGTTTCGTTCCAGGAGATAGACATTTTAGACAGCTTTCCGTTGTCATCTTCATATAGCTTGAATCTGATATGGAAATCACCAACCTCAATTTCTTTTCCAGAAGTGACATAGTCCGATACATTCAGCAAGGCGTCATCTTCCTGAGCAAGGGCCGATGTATTGAGCATGTCAATAAATTCTTGAGGTGTACAGCTATAGGAGCCATTCTCGATCGTAATTTGACCCTCGGAGCTATCTCTGCTTTGGCCTGAGCTGCAGGCAACGAGTGAGAGTATAAGTGCAAAACAAGGAATGAGAACAAACCACTTTTTCAATTTTGTTACCTCCGTTTAAAGACAGGGGGACGGTTCTTTCGTCCTGGACAAGCACGATAGAAGAACCGCCCCCTTGTCTCACCCTTGTCTCGCGCCCTTTCTGATATTAAGGGGAAGGTTAGATGAGCGGGTTAAAAAGAATTGATGGCATATATACTAATAATCGCCATAATAATTGACAGAATCAGGCCGAAAAGTATACATTTTCCTGCGGCATCACCCAGGAAAAAATCTCTGAACGGACGCTTCATGGAAATCACCTTGCCGTTCAAGTTCAGTATACCAAAAGAAGTCAATAAGTCAAAAAACCAGAGGATAACGGGAGGTGGTTGCGGTGTCCGAAGAACTTGGGATTTATGTAACAGTGTATGACAAATTTTCCCCGGCAATCAAAAGCATGGGGAACAACACCAAGGCGTTTGATAAGGCGCATGGGGAAATGGGTAAGGAAAAGCCGCCCCGGTGGGGCGGCTAGGTGTTAAGTTACAATGAGGTGAACCATAGCACAGGGATTCCAAAGCCAAGAAAAAAGAGGATAGAGCCAAGTATGGAATAGCGGCGACCACGCGACCCACGCTCAAAGCCACTACGACAGCCATAGCCGATCCCAGCAATCAGGACACAAGCTCCAATCGCACCTAAAATCAAGAGAAAGTAGAGCATGATACAGCCCCCCGTCTTTCTGTCAGGAGAGAAGGGAAATCGTCATAAAAATAAGCGTAACTCCGCCAAAAATAGCAACCCCAATCAAGAAATGCTTATCATCCATATCGGTTCGCTCCATAATGTTACTAATTTATTATATCAGAGCTGGGGCAAAAGTCAATGAAAGGAGGAGGGGCATGGAAGACCCTCAAGTCTAACCTCAAACGCAGCAATCAAAACGCGATACATGAAACAATCAGAAAATAAAGAAAACCTTGCAACCATTGTAGTTGCAAGGTTTTTTCTTTGCCCCGACTGGGCAAAATCGATATTAGGGAGACGGGGCCCCGCACGGCGGGGCGGCGCTTTTGCGCCGTAAATTCGGAGCCGCTGAAGGCGGCGGAGAATTTCCGCAGGGCGAATTCATTTCGCCCGCCCGCGGATGAAATAAAATTGGGTGGAGCGCCGCGATGCGGCGTGAAACCCAAAAAGAAAGACACGACAAAAGTCGTGTCTTTCTTTTTGGTACGCCCGAAGGGACTCGAACCCCCAGCCTTTAGAACCGGAATCTAACGCTCTATCCAATTGCGCTACGGGCGCATACCAAAACGTCTCTCTCAAGACGCTTGATTATTATAGCAACCTTTTGCGCATTTGTAAAGAGTGATTTTTCAGCAATAGGGGATGGTGGTCCAGGTATTGACGCCGGACAGGTCGGCAAAGAGGATGTGGTCCGGCGGGAGGAAGGTGAAGAGGACGAGCATGGCCGCCAGGGCGATCACGGCCAGGGTGACGGCATCCCGCAGGCCAGGCTTGTCGGCCACGCTGTGGAACAGCCCCGGCAGCACGAAGCCGGCGGCCATGCACAGCACGTAAAGCCCCACGTCCACCGCCAGGGCATCCCCCGTCAAAACGATGTGGTAGAGGTAGCCGCCGGCCAGCATGGCGGCGCTTTGGACCAGAAGGGAGAGTAGCCAGGGCGCGCGGCAGCCCTTTTCTCCGCCCCGGGTCAGCAGGAGGGAGGCAACCAGGTAGGGCCAGAACAAAATTTTCAAATGCTCCCATAAACTTTCGTTGATGGGCGACACAAGGGCCGTCACCGGGTTGGGCAACATAGCGTAGACGAAGTGCATACACGCGCCCACCAGGGTGGCGATGACAAAGGCCGCCAGCATTTTTTTGGAAATCTTCCCCACGGGACATTCCCCCTCACTCATTGTAAGAACAGGATATGTCCCCGGATGGACAAAATATGCCAGTCCCGCCGCCTTCTTCTGGAAAATTAACAGCAGCCGCCAGAGCGGGGGACGCATAACCCGGTCCGCCGCCCGTTTTCCAGGTTCCACCAGCCCAAAGGTGTGTTTCATTGCCAGTCCTGCCGGAGCGGTTTCCGGTCATATTAATAGTGGCGGGAGCGTGGCGGCGCGCCCCGCTGTCTATTTTTGAAAGGGGTGGCAATATGAATGAAGAACCGCAAAATTTGCCCTGGACCCTGCAGCTGCTGTTCGCCGTGCGGGGCGTGGCCCTGTGCCTGGCGGCGGCGGTGGTGCTGATGGGGACCGTGGGGACGGCGAAGGCGGCGGAGGCGGTGCCCGCGGCCTTCTTTTCCGCATCAGGAGAGCGGCGGACGGTGATCCCCATGGGTCGGGCCGTGGGCATTAAAATGTTTTCCGACGGCGTGATGGTGGTGGGCCTCAGCGAGCTGGCCGGGGAGAACGGCCAGACCGCGCCCGCCAAAGACTGCGGCCTGCGGCAGGGGGACATCATCACCCACATCAACAACACCCAGGTGGACACCATTGAGGAGGTCCAGACCGTGCTCCAGGACCTGGAGGGGGAGCCGATGAGCATCCGGGCCATGCGGGGCGACAAGCAGGTCCAGCTCACCGGCCGCGCCGTCCAGTGCAGCGACGGCACCTATAAGCTGGGCGCTTGGATCCGGGACTCCATGGCCGGCATCGGCACCATGACCTTTTACGACCCGGACTCCGGCATCTTCGGCGCCCTGGGCCACAGCATCAACGACATCGATACCGCCCTGCTCATGCCCCTGGAGTCCGGCTCCATCATGTTCGCCTCCGTGTCGGACGTGAAAAAGGGCGAGGCCGGCGCGCCGGGGGAGCTCCACGGGGCGTTCCAGGTGAACAACGACCTGGGCGAGCTCTACGCCAATACGCCGGGGGGCATTTTCGGCACCCTGACCGATGAGACCATGACCGAAGGGCTGAATCCCATGCCGGTGGCCCTCCGGAAAGAGGTAAAAACGGGTCCTGCCACTATTTTATCCAATATCGCGGGAAATACCGTGGAGGAATACGCGGTGGAGATCACCAGGGTCTATCCCGCCGGGAGCAACGACACCCGGGAGCTGATGATCAAGGTCACGGACCCCCGCCTGCTGGAGGCCACCGGCGGCATCGTCCAGGGGATGAGCGGCAGCCCCATCCTCCAGAACGGCCGGGTGGTGGGGGCCGTGACCCACGTGCTGGTCAACGACCCCACCCAGGGCTATGGTATCCTGGCCCAGACCATGCTGGACCAGGCGGGCCAGGCGGCTCAGGGGCGAATTGCCTAAGATTTCCAAATTTTTGTCGAAAAATGAACAACGATAGTCTCCCATATTTTGTAAAATAAGGATTGACCTTGCTGTCATATTGTGGTAAATTATAGGCAACGGTCAGTTCCGACTGAAAATAAGAGAGCAGAGGTAACTTTTTCTGCTGGAAAGGGAGACGTCATGGATAGCAAGAAGCGGATCATTGTGGCTGATGCGGACGAGAGTCTGCGGGGCCTTCTGGTTGAGACCATGCAGGACGAGATGGATATGGAGGTCGTCGGCGTCACGCAGGACGGCGAGGAGCTTCTGAAGCTGGTGGAGGACCTGAAGCCGGACGTGGTCGTGATGGATATGCTCCTGGTGAATCTGGACGGCCTGGAAGTCCTGGCGGGCCTGCGGAACGTGTCACGGCGGCCCAAAGTCCTCATGCTGTCAAGCTTCGCCCGGGGCGAGATCGCCGAGCGGCTGATGGCCGGCGGGGCCGACTACTGCATGATGAAGCCCTGCCGCCTGTCCACGGTACTGGAGCGGGTGCGCCAAATCGCCAACCCCACGGTGCTGGAGGAGGAGGGGACCCGTCCCGCCATGCAGCGCCAGGACCTGGAGAGCCAGGTCACCTCCATCATCCACGAAATCGGCGTCCCCGCCCACATCAAGGGCTACCAGTACCTGCGGGAGGCCATTATGATGACGGTGGAGAACATGGACGTCATCAACGCCGTGACCAAGATCCTCTATCCCGAGGTGGCCAAGAAGTTCAACACCACCGCCTCCCGCGTGGAGCGGGCCATCCGCCACGCCATCGAGGTGGCCTGGGACCGGGGAGATTTGGAGACCCTCCAGAAGTATTTCGGCTACACCGTCTCCAACGCCAAGGGCAAGCCCACCAACAGCGAATTCATCGCCATGATTGCCGACCGTCTCCAGCTCCAGCGGAAAGAGCAGCGATAAACGACAAAACAAAAAAACAGCCGCCTGTCCCGGTTCGGGACAGGCGGCTGTTTTTTGGAAACAAAGGGTTCAGCGGCGGGCGATGCCCTGTTCCCGGGCCTCGTCGGCCACGGCCTTGGCCACGGCGTCGGCCACGGATTTGTCTAGCACCGACGGGATGATATAGTCCGGGGCCAGCTTGTCCTCCGGCACCAAGGCGGCCAGAGCCTTGGCGGCCCGGACCTTCATGCCCTCGGTGATGTCCCTGGCACGGACGGCCAGAGCGCCCTTGAAGACGCCGGGGAAGACCAGCACGTTGTTGATCTGGTTGGGGAAGTCGCTGCGGCCGGTGCCGATGACGGCGGCGCCGCCCTTTTTGGCCTCGTCGGGCATGATCTCGGGCACGGGGTTGGCCATGGGGAACACGATGCCCTGGTTCATGGTGGAGACCATTTCGGCGGTGACCAGCCCCGGCCGGGAGACGCCGATGAAGGCGTCGGCCCCCCGCAGGGCGTCGGCCAGGGAGCCGTGCTCGTGGTCCCGGTTGGAGATGTGGGACATCTCCTCCTGGCCCGCGTTGAGGCCCTGGTCCCCCTCGCAGATGATGCCGTGAATGTCGCACATGACCACGTTGCCGAAGCCCATGGAGAGAAGCAGCTTGCCGATGGCGCAGCCCGCAGCTCCGGCGCCGTTGATGACGATTTTGAGCTTACCCATTTCCTTGCCCGTGACCTTCACGGCGTTGAGCAGGGCGGCGGCCACCACGATGGCGGTGCCGTGCTGGTCATCGTGGAACACGGGGATGTCGCAGACCTCCTTGAGCCGCCGCTCCACCTCGAAGCAGCGGGGGGCGGCGATGTCCTCCAGGTTGATGCCGCCGAAGCTTTTGGAGATGAGGGCGATGGTCTCCACCAGCTTGTCCACGTCCTTGGTGTCCACGCAGAGGGGGAAGGCGTCCACGCCGCCGAACTCCTTGAAGAGGGCACATTTGCCCTCCATGACGGGCATACCGGCGGCGGGGCCGATGTCCCCCAGGCCCAGCACGGCGGAGCCGTCGGTGATGACGGCCACCAGGTTGCTCCTGCGGGTCAGGTCGAAGGACTTCTCGTAGTCCGCCGCGATCTCCCGGCAGGGCTGGGCCACGCCGGGGGTATAGAGGAGGGAGAGGTCCTCCCGGGTCTCCACGTGCTTCCGGGCCACCACTTCGATTTTGCCCTGGAGGGCGTAGTGGAGGTCCAGGGATTCCTGGCTGATTGCGTCCATGGTAAACTTCCTTTCCTGTTGGGACGGGGGGAAGCGGATTGCCACACCAGCCTGCGGGCTGGTTCGCAATGACATGAAAGTAGAAAGGATGTCATTACGAGGCAGTCCGTCCTCCCGCTTTATACCATCTCTTCCGGGTGGAACACCTCGTCGAACCGCTCCGGCGTCAGGAAGCCCAGCTTGACGCAGGCGTCCTTGAGGGAGATGTTCTCCTTGTGGGCCAGCTTGGCGGTTTTGGCGGCGTTGTCGTAGCCGATATAGGGGTTCAGAGCCGTCACCAGCATGAGGGAGTTGTAGAGGTTGTGGCGGCACTGCTCCCGGTCGGCGGTGATGCCCGCGCAGCAGTTGGCGTTGAAGGACTCCATGCAGTCGCCCAACAGGCGGACGGACTGCAAAAAGTTGTAGATGCACACGGGCATGAAGACGTTCAGCTCGAAGTTGCCCTGGCTGGCGGCCATGCCCACGGCCACGTCGTTGGCCATGACCTGCACCGCCACCATGGTCACCGCCTCGCATTGAGTGGGGTTGACCTTGCCGGGCATGATGGAGGAGCCGGGCTCGTTCTCCGGGATTTTGATTTCGCCCAGGCCGCACCGGGGGCCGGAGGCCAGCCACCGCACGTCGTTGGCGATCTTCATCAGGTCGGCGGCCAGGGCCTTCAGCCCGCCGTGGGCAAAGACCAGCTCGTCCTTGCTGGTGAGGGCGTGGAACTTGTTGGGGGCGGTGACGAAGCCCTTGCCGGTGAGCTGGCTCACCGCCTGGGCCACCGCCTCGGCAAAGCCCTTGGGGGCGTTGAGGCCGGTGCCCACCGCCGTGCCGCCCAGGGCCAGCTCGTGGAGGCCGGGCAGGGCGGCGTTCAGCATGTCCCGGTCCCGCTCCAGGCTGGAGCGCCAGCCGCTGACCTCCTGGCCGAAGGTGACGGGGACCGCGTCCTGCAGGTGGGTGCGGCCCGACTTCACCACGTCGGCGTTCTCGGCCTCCAGCCGCCGGAAGGTCTCGATGAGCCGGTCCAGGGCGGGGAAGAGGGCGTCCTCCACCGCCAGCACCGCCGCGATGTGCATGGCGGTGGGGAAGGTGTCGTTGGAGGACTGGGACATGTTCACGTGGTCGTTGGGGTGGAGGAGCTTTTCGCCGGCAAGCTCGTTGCCCCGGTTGGCCACCACCTCGTTGACGTTCATGTTGCTCTGGGTGCCGGAGCCGGTCTGCCACACCACCAGGGGGAAGTGGCCGTCCAGGGCCCCGGAGATGACCTCGTCACAGGCGGCGGAGATGGCCCGGAACCGGGCGTCGTCCAGCTTGCCCAGGCCATGGTTGGCCATGGCGGCCGCCTTTTTCAGGATGCCGAAGGCGCGGACGATCTCCAGGGGCATCTTCTCCCCGCCGATTTTGAAGTTCTGGTAGCTCCGCTGGGTCTGGGCGCCCCAATAGCGGTCCGCGGGGACCTGCATCTCCCCCATAGAGTCCCGTTCAATGCGGTATTCCATCGTTTTACTGTCTCCTTTATGCCGGGTATTTGGCGTCGATTTGGGCGAAGGCCGCCTGTTTCAGGCTGGCGTAGATGCTCGCGCCGTGGGTGTCCATGCCCACCACCAGGGGGCCGAACTCCCGGGCCTGGAGGTCCCACACCGCCTCGGGCATCCCCATCTCGAACCAGGTCACGTCGTTGATGCGCTCCACCCCCTGGGCCAGCTTGGCCGCGCAGCCGGGGGCCGCCTGGAGGTAGACATAGCCGTAGGTCTTGCAGGCGGCAAGGGTGTCCTCCGCCATACCGCCCTTGCCGATGACGGCCTTGATGCCCAGTTGGCCCACCAGGTCCGCGTAGGGCTCCATGCGGATGGAGGTGGTGGGGCCGATGACGTTGAGCCGCCAGGACCCGTCCGGGTTTTTCAGGGACACCGGCCCGGCGTGGAACACGGCGGAGCCGGCAAAGTCCTTGGGCAGAGGGGCCCCTTCCTCCACCAGGCCCCGGATTTTCAGGTGGGCCATATCACGGGCGGTGAAGATGTGCCCGGTGAGGTATACCACATCTCCGATGTGGAGCTTGCGCATGTCGGCCTCCTGGAGCGGCGTGGCAAAATGATAGGTACTCATAATCATCTGGTCTCCTTTATAGCACACTCACAGCAATTTTTCCACTCTGCCGTCGTCATAGATGCGGATACCGGCCCGCCGGGCCACCCAGCAGTGGAAGTTGATGCACACCGGGGCGATGGCGGTGTGGGTATGGGCCCGCTCCATTTTCAGGGCCAGACACACCGTGTCCCCGCCGGTCCCGGCGGCCCCCAGGCCCAGGGCGTTGATGGCGTCCTTCAGCTCCGCCTCCAGGGCGGCCAGCTCCGGGTCCGGGTTCACGTCGTCCCACCGCCGGGTGGAGATGGCCTTCCGGCTCAATTTGGCCGCCACATCCATCTGCCCGCCGATGCCCACGCCGATGCCGTAGGGGGGGCAGGGCTTGCCCCCGGCGTTCACCGCCGTCTCCAGAATGAACCGCTTCAGGCCGGACAGGTTCTTGCCCAGCTTGGCGGTGGTCATGATCTGCATGGCGTTGCCCAGCTCGGCCCCGCAGCCCTTGAAGCTGATGATGAAGTCCACGTACTTCTGCCCCGGCACGTACTCGTACTCGATGTTGGGCACGCCCTTGCCGGTGTTGTTGCCGGAGTTCTCCCGGGTCAGCGGGTCCACCATGCTGGGCCGGAGGTAGCCCCGCTTCGTGGCCTCGGCCACCGCGTCGACGATGGCCTCTTTGACGCATAGGGGCATGTTGTCCCCGCCGTAGGTGAGCCAGGCGGTGGGATAGCCGGGGGACTGGCACACCGCCTTGTCCTCCGCCTTGGCGATGGCCAGGTTTTCCACCATGGAGGTGAGCATGCTTTTGGCGGTGTCGTTCTGTTCGCGCTCCAGCGCGTCCTCCAGAAGCGCCTTCACGTCCGCCGATATTTCCGTGACCGCCCGGAGGACCGCGTTGTAGACCTCCGCGCGCACCAAATCTTCGTGTTGATTCATGGTTCGTATGACCCCGTTTCTTCTTCGTTGTCAGGGGAGAGAAGAGACGGCCCGCGATCCGGCGGGCCGGGCGGGCTATTCCAGAAACAGGAACGCCACGTCGCTCAACTCGTCCAGATGCCGGATGCGGTAGCACAGGCCCTCGGCCTGTTCATAGGTCAGGATGCCGTTGGTGACGGCATAGAACTTGCCGTCGGCCATGGTCCAGTCGAAGGGATTCTGGAAATCGCCCAGGGGGTAGTCCACCTGCTCCCGCAGCACCTCGCCGCTTCGGAGCGTCAGCTCCAGCAGGTGGGGCCAGCGGTTGGGGTCGGCCTGATGGTCCCGCTCCAGCGCCGGGTCCAGGACCACGGTGATCTTAGCCATCAGCGCCCGCAGGGCCGGGTCCGAGACCGTGGGCTCGGCAAAGGCGTCGTCCATCAGCTCACCCCTGAGCAGCATGGCGGCGATGCAGTATTGGGCGCTGAATTTGCAGGCGTAGGGGGTGGCCGGGTCGGGACAGTCCACCGTCTGCTTGGCCACGGCGTAAGTGCGGTCCACGATGGAGACCACGTCCTCGGGCCGGATGTGCCGCAGGGTGGTCAGCTTTTCCACGGCGTAGTTGGCCGAATGGGTATGGCGGCAGCAGGCGTAGGGCTTGAAGGAGTTGCCCAGGAGCTTCAGCGGGGCGGTCCCCAACCCCCGGGTCAGGGCGTCCAGGTCGTGGTCGGGGGTGAGCGCGCGCAACAGACCGCGGTCGCCCTCCAAAATGCGGGAGGCGCCCGTGAGGCCCAGAGCCGCCAGCTCGGCGGACCGGATGCCGCAGAGGGTGGCGTTGGCGGTGTGGAGGGATTTGCTCATGGCCCCGTCGGCCAGGAATTCCCACAGTCCGGCGGCCTGGGTCCCCGCAGAGCCGAAGGCGTGGAGGTACTGCCCCCCGTCCAGCCCCAGCAACTTCCCCGCCACGGCGGCGGAGGCCAGCGCCCCCACCACGCCGGTGGTATGCCAGTAGTAGTAGGAGCCGGGGGTGATGGCCTCGCCCACCCTGGCCCCTACCTCGTAGCCGGCCGCGATGGCAGCTAGGACCTCCCGGCCGGAGGCATGACAATACTGCCCCAAGGCCAAGGCCGTGGGGATGGTGATGGCCCCCAGGTGGACGATGGAGGAATTGTGCACGTCGTCCATGTCCAGCAGGTGGCCGTAGGCGGCGTTGAGCGCGGCCGCCGGCGCGTAAGCGATGGTGGGAAAGGAAGCCTCCCAGGCGGCGGCTTCCCGGGGCTGTTCCCCCCTGGCGAAGTAGCCGCGCCAGATGGCGCCCTGCGCTTTGGCCGACCCGGCGAGAGCAACGCCGATGAGGTCCTCTACGCACATCTTGCCCATGTCCACCGCCTGGGCGGTCAAATCCGCATAGGTCAGGGCATGGGCAAATTCAGCAAGTTCTTTGGTCTGCATGGCCGCCTCCTTCTCTGCGGTGAAGGGGGCGATTGGAGCGGAGAGAGAAACGGGATATTAACCGGCCGGGTGGACGTGGAGCAGTTCCTCCGCCTCCGCCTCGGCCAGGGTGGCGCTCAGTTTGACGCGCACGTCGTCCAAATGCTCCTCCATGGCCTCCCGCGCGCCCTCGGCGTCCCGCTGGATGATGCGGTTGAAGAGGGCTTCGTGGGCCAGGATGGAGTTATAAGAGGTGCCGCTGGTCTCGATGGTGAATTGCCGGGAGATGTCCAGCAGCTCATACAGGTTTTCGTAGACGCTGGTGAGGACCGAGTTGTGGGCCGCCCGCACCAGGCAGCGGTGGAACTGGTGGGAGAGCTGGCGCTGCTGCGCGATGGTGGCGTCGTCCACCACGGGGGCCTTTTTGGCCTCCCGCATATCCACCAGGACCTGGCGGATCTCCGCGATGTCCTCGTCGGTGCGGCGCAGCGCCGCCGTGTAGGCGGCGAAGGACTCCAGGCTGATGCGCAGCTCCAGCAGGTCCATGATGGTGTCCGCCGTGGCTGTGACGGCAAAGTCCATCTTTCCAATCAGGTCCTCTACGGTGATATTGCGTACATAGGTGCCGTCCCCACGGGAGCTGTCCAGGATACCCATGTACTCCAGGATCTTGAGGGCCTCCCGGATGGGGACCCGGCTAACGTTGAAGCGATCGGCAAGCTCCCGCTCCGAGGGGAGCTTATCCCCCTGGCGCAGTTCTCCGCGGGCAATCATCCCTTTGATGCTGTCGATGACGTCTTCATAGTAACGGCCGCCAGACTCCTTTGTCGCCACAGCGAACCCTCCTCTTTGTGCTGGTTTGCGCCGGATTGGTATACCACTGGTTGCATTCTAGCATAGAATGGTGCAAAAGGGAAGAGCTTCTCAAAAATTTGGGCAGATTTCACAGTTATTGCGAATCTATTTTGGACAACTTGGAAGGGCAGATTGGCGGTACATAGAAAAAGAAATGATTTGAATTGGAGGGGGAAATGCGCTTAAACAGAAAAAATGGAAAATTATAGACGCCAAAACAATTTGAGTGGAATACCAAAGAGGGCTGGAATGTCGGAGGAAATAGGAGGACAATTCGGGAATGCTGTCGAAATCAACCAAAAACGCGGTATAAAATTTGAACAATTCAGAGAATGTATACCAATCCTCTTTACAACGGCGAAAAAACGGGATATATTAGCGACAGCGGTATACCAATTTGGAGCGATTGGTATGCGGAGAGAAGAGACACTGGCAATTCCGGGAGAAGAGGTCATGCGGGAGCAACGCGGACAACCACTATCCCGGAGCGTGGTAATTGATAAGAAGGAGGAACAGAACACGTGAAGTACGATTTTGATGCGATCATCGACCGAGACCCGAGCGTGCGCGGTACCGGAAAGTACAACATTATGCATGACTCCAAGGGCGGCAAGCCGCCGAAGGGGATCGTGCCCCTTTCCGTGGCGGATATGGAGTTCCGCACCGCCCCCTGTATCATCGAGGCCATCAAGGCCGAGGCAGACTTCGGGTTGTGGGGTTATCATATGGTGACCGATCGCTTCCGGCAGTCCTGCTGCCAGTGGATGGAGACGCGCCATGGCTGGCATGTGGAGCCGGAGTGGCTTACCCCCATCGAGCAGGTGGTTCCCGCGCTGTATGCGGCCCTGTGGGCCTATACCGAACCCGGCGACGGTGTGATCGTCCAGACCCCCGCATACCATCACTTTATCGGTGCCACCGAGCACACGGGCCGCCGGGTGCTGGAGAATCAGCTCCTGGTAGACGAGAATGGACGGTATACCATTGATTATGCCGATTTGGAGGAGAAGGCCAAGGACGCCAAGCTGATGTTCCTGTGCTCTCCCCACAACCCCAGCGGCCGGGTGTTCTCTCCGGATGAGCTGAAGAAAATCGGCGACATCTGCCTGAAGCACAATGTTTTGGTGGTGGCCGATGAGATCCACCACGATTTGATCCAGCCCGGCTATCACCATACCGTCTACGCTTCTCTGGGTGGGGAATATGCACAGAACTGCGTCATCTGTACCTCTCTGAGTAAGACGTTCAATCTGGCCGGCCTGTGTTTTGCTACCATTATCATCCCCAACCCGGAGCTGCGGGCCAAGTTCCAGACCACCATGTCGGAGCGGGGCTTCAAGCACACCAGCCGTTTCGGTCCCGTGGCTCACGAGGCGGCTTACCGGGGCGGCGCGGAATGGCTGGACCAGTTGATCGATTATGTCAAGGGCAATTACGAGTTTTTCAAGGCTTTTATGGCCGAGCATTTCCCCAAGGTGGTCGTCACGGAGCTGGAGGGTACCTACCTGGCTTGGTTCGACTGCAAAAGCTTCGGCCTGACCGACGGCGAGATGCGGGACTTCCTCACCGACGAGTGTCTGCTCTATTTGGATAATGGGGTGGAGTTTGGCGCCGCCGGCTCCGGGTATCAGCGCATCAACCTGGCGTGTCCCAGGAAGACCCTGGCCGATGCGCTGGATCGACTGCTGGCTGGGGCCAGAGCGCGTGGACTGGCTCAGTAACGGGCGGATAAAACTCGGAAAGGAGTGAGAACGCGTATGGAAACTTTGGAGAAGAAAACCGGCCTGACCAGAGCGGCGGAACTGGCGTTCCTGGTGGTGGCCGTCTGCTTTGTCTGCTTCCATATGTATACCGCCTTTTTTGGCGCCTTCCCGGGCGTGATTCAAAAGGGGATTCATCTGGGCTTTGTTCTGGCCCTGTTCTTCATCGGCGAAATCGGCTCTGAAAAGACCGGCAAGATCATGAAAATTCTCTCGTTCGTGATGCTGATCGGCGGAATCCTGGGCACCGGCTACTATGTCCTGGTGGATGAGCAGCTCCAGAACCGTCTTGGCGTCGTTACCCAGCCGGACATCATTTTTGGCCTCATCCTGCTGGTGGTCATCTTTGTGGCGGCGCAGCGGTGCGTGGGCAACGCCATGGTGATCGTTACTCTGGTCTTTATCGCTTACGGCTTTTTCGGACCGTATTTCCCCGGCTTCCTGGCCCACCAGGGCCTGAACCTGCGCCGCTTCATCAACCTGGTCTTTATTACCACGGACGGCGTGTGGGGTACTCCCATTTATGCGTCGGCCCTGTATATCGTCCTTTTCGTGATCCTGGGGGCAGTCCTGCAGGAGACCGGGGTGGGCGACTACCTCACCGATTTGGCAACCAGCGCCTTTGGTAAATACCGGGGCGGCCCGGCCAAAGTGGCCGTAGTGGCCAGCGGTTTTTTCGGCTCCATCAGCGGCAGCCCTGTGGCCAACGTCATCGGCACCGGCACCTTCACCATTCCGCTGATGAAACGAAATGGGTTCTCCCCGGAGTATGCGGGGGCGGTAGAGGCGGCGGCGTCCACAGGCGGACAAATCATGCCGCCCATTATGGGGGCCACGGCTTTTATCATCGCCGAGATGCTGGGTGTGCCCTATTTTGAAATCGTCACCGCCGCCGTCATCCCGGCCGTGCTCTACTATGTGGCTCTGCTGGTGGCGGTGGACATGAATGCCATGAAGCACGGCCTGCGGGGCGTGCCTCAGGAAGAGCTGCCCAGAGCCAGGGACTTGGTCAAGCGCATTTACCTCATCGCCCCTCTGGTGTTTCTGGTCCTGGCGTTGGGCGTATTCAAGCTGACCATCGCCCGTACCGGCTTTTATACCATCGTCATCACCATCGTCATCGCCCTGCTGGACAGCAAGGTGAAAATGACAAAGCAGGTCTGGAAGAATATCTTCGTCAGCGCGGCCAAGGGCGTCATCCCCGTGGCGGTGGCCTGCGCCATGGCCGGTATTATCTCCGGCGTCATCGTGGGTTCCGGCATCGGCTTCAAGCTCTCCTCTTCGCTGATCGAGATCGCCGATGGCCGTATGATCGTTCTGCTGGTTCTCACCATGGTGGTCTGCCTCATCATGGGCATGGGCGTCCCCACTACGGCGGCCTATCTGGTCCTGGCTATCCTGGTGGCCCCGGCCCTGACGCGCATGGGCCTGGCGCCCAAGGCGGCCCACCTGTTCATCTTCTACTTCGGCATCATTTCAGCGGTAACTCCGCCGGTGGCGCTGGCGGCCTACGCGGGCGCAGGCATCGCCAAGTGCAGTCCAAGCAAGACCGGCTTCGTGGCGTTCAAGCTGGCGATTTCCGGCTTCCTGCTGCCCTATATGTTCGTTTATAACAACGAGCTTTTGATGATGGGCACCTGGTATAACATCCTTCTGGCCGCAATGACTTCCATCATCGGCGTCTATTGTCTGGCCGGCGTGGTGGAGGGTGTGGTATTCAAATGGGATATACCCATCTGGGAGCGGGCGGTCCTGCTGGGCGCGGCACTGTCCCTCATCAAGCCCGGCATCCTCACGGACCTGCTGGGCATCGGGATCCTGGTCCTCCTTTACCTCTGGCATACCGTCCGAACCAAACGCGGCAAGGACGTCCCCTGCGATCAAAAGTCCATGGCAGAAGTCAGCGCGCCAAGCGGCGCGACATAATGGAAAAGGAGAAAGAACAATGAAAAAGACAGCGAAACTGGTCAGCATCCTCCTCACAGTGGCAATGCTCCTGGGCCTTCTGGGCGCCTGTACCAGCGACAAGCCCAAGGCGGAGACCAAGCCCCCCGAAACTGCCCCCGGCACCGAGACCAAAGCGCCCGTGGATGACAAGCCAGTGGAAAAGCAGTACCTGCGCATCAGCGCCGGCCCCTCCGGCGGCTTCATCTACACCATGTTTGCAGGTATCTCCGACCTGGTGAACAAGGACTTCCCCGGCTACTATGACATCCAGGTGGACATTTCCACCGGCACTTCCGAAAACGCCCGCAACATCATGATGGGTGAGGCGCAGCTCAGCATGGTGGGTCTGGACGTCATCAAGGACGCCTATGATGCCACCGGTGAATTCGAGGGCATGGAGGCCGGCCAGATCACCCACGTCATGTCCGGCCCTCCGGCTATCGTCCATATCATGGTCCCCGCCGATTCCAAGGCCGAGAAGATCGAGGACCTGGTAGGCAAGAAGGTGGGCGTAGGCAAGGGCGTCATGAGCACCTACCTGCCCATGCTGTTTGAAGCCCTGGGACAGCCCACCGACACCACTGAGATGACTCAGCTCACCATCACCGACATGTGCAACGGGCTGGCTGACGGCACGATTGCTGCCGGTATCTACGCCACCCCCTATCCCACCTCCGCTATCTCCGACCTGGCCCTCACCAGCGGCATGAAGCTCATCCCCATCCCCGCCGATGTGGTGGCCAAGGTGGCCGAGACCGCGCCTTACTTCTACGTGGAGAACATCCCCGCATCCGCATATAGCGGCCTGACCCAGGATACCCCCACCATGGCCCGCCGCAGCGCGATCGTGGCCGGCCCCGACGTGGACCCCCAGATCGTCTACAACTTTGTCAAGACCATCGTAGACCACAATGAGGAGCTGGCCCAGGTCCACGCCGACTGCGCCACCCTGAATCTGGACAATGCCCTCAGCGGCCTCCAGATCCCTCTGCACCCCGGCGCTGAGCAGTATTACAAAGAAGTCGGCCTGGTCAAATAAGAGAAAGGGGAATCGCCAGTGGAAAAGATCATGCCCTTTTGCCTGGATCACTTCAGCATTATCACCGATAAACGCAAGCAGGCCAGTGAGGTCCTGAAGGCCCTGGGTTTCGTCACATCCGATACCTTCAAAAACGGCTCCACCCACTTCATCTTTGACAATACCTACTGTGAGGTGTTTTATGCCGAGGCGGGCGGAAGCCTGAAATGGCTGACCAATACCATTCCCGCAGGAAAAATGCCCCGGGTGGGCTCGTACCGCCTCAGCGTGGGCGGCAAGGACGCCAACAAGGTCCATGACGCTCTGATTGCGGGCAATGTGGAGGGCGTGGGGGATGTAAACCCCGTGTTCAGCCAACCGGTCCGCTATGGCGAGGACGGGGGCGTGGCGGGATATCAGACCATCTTCATTATCGGTCAGGAGCCCTTCACCGACGTGCTGTTCGGCGCCACCACCCACCTCAATAAGGAGTACATCGTGGCCCTGCCCAGCAAGTTCCGCCACATCAACGGCGCCAAGCGTATCGCTGCCATCACCTATTTCTGTGAGGACCAGGCTACCTGGGACTCCGCCGAGGCCAATATTGCCAAGGTCTATGCCGCCATGAAGGACGTGACGGACCGCGACCACTGCCTGGATACCGCCCGCATTCTGGATAAGGCGGCCTATGAGGCGGAGTTCGGCGTGCCCTGCCCGGAGAGCGGCCACTTCCCGGCGGTGGCGGCCACCTTCTCCGGCTGTGTTCTGTCCTATGTGGAGGAACAGGCCGACGACTGGGGCTTCCGCCACTTCCAGCGGGATGGAAAGCTCTATGTGGATACCCGGGCCGACCTGGGCATCTTTCTGATCTTCGAAGCGTAATTTTGAGGAGGCAATCATCATGTCAAACGAGATCAACAAGATCAACTGGGACCTGGTCCGCGAAATGAGCGCCAAGTACGGTCACATCGTGCCGAATATGCGGTTCGGCCCCGAGAACGTCATCGCCAACGGGTCCAACTTCACCCCCGGGGTGGACGTGGCCCCCAAGTGGACGCAGATCCCCGACAAGGTGATGATCAACACCACCGTCACCGGCGGCTTCTTCAGCAAGAAGTCCAACCCCAACCAGCCCATCACCCCAAAGGAGATCTATGAGTCCCTGCGGGCCAGCTGCGCGGCCGGCGCCCCCATCGTCCACGTCCACGTCCGCGACTCCCAGGGCTTCAACGGCCTGGATATGGACCTGTATCACCAGGTCCTGGACCCCCTGAAGGAGGAGTTCCCCGACGTGGTCATCGACGGCTGCGTGGTGTCCTATAAGGAGGGCTACTGGGAGCGCATGGTGGAGGTGTTCAAGGCCGGATTGCTGGACACCACCCCCATCAACACCACCGCCAACTACGCCAGCGACCGCCTGTTCGCCCCCTATCCCCACCACATCATCGAGAAGTGCGAACTGGTCCAGAAGTACAACGTCCATCCCCAGCTGGCTGTGTTCACCGACGGCGACGTGGACAACGCCTACCGCTACCTGATCGCCCCCGGCCTGCTGGAGAAGCCCTACACCTGGTGCGTGGTCCCCGGCCTGCCCGGCTGCAGCCCCACCAGCAGCCCCGACGTGATGATCGAGAGCGTCATGCATATGGTCCACCGCATCCGCGAGATTTCCGACCAGCGCATCATGGTGTGCTCCGGCGGACGCGGCAGCAGCTACATGGTCACCCTGGCCCTCATCATGGGCCTGGATATCCGGGTGGGCATGGAGGACACCATCTGGAAGTGGCCCCACAAGGACGACCTCATCGAGACCAACGTGGAGTGCTTCGAGAACTTCAAGACCGTTGCCCACATCCTGGGCCGCGAGGTCTACACCGCCAAGGAACTCCGGGCGGCCCTGGGCCTCAAATAACGAACCCTCCCCACTTTCCCAACACAGCCGAAGGGGCCGCCTCCTGATGGAGGCGGCCCCTTCGGCATCCTGCACAGAAAAAGAGACACCTGCAAGATAACATACAGGTGTATATTATCTTGACAACCGTCCTGTCCCGGTGCTATCATCTCGGTATCTGAAAACTGGAAAGGGGAGGGGAACATGGAGGATTTGCGGCAGCGGCGGACCAAGAAGCACCTGATGAACGCCCTGGTGGAGCTGATGGAGGAGCGGCCCTTCGCGGAGCTGTCCGTGGTGGACATCTGCGAGCGGGCCATGGTCCACCGCACCACCTTCTACGCCCATTTCACCGACAAGGAGGATTTGCTGCGCTACGTCATCGCCGAGCTGTGGCGGGCCTTCAGCGCCGGGGAGCCGGCGGGGGAGCCGGCCCCGGAGCGGCGGTATTTTCTGACCACCTTCCAAAACGCCCTGCAATTCATCCGGGCCCACAAAAAGCTGTACCTCTCCGGCCTGGCCGGAGGCGGGCCCGCCCTGCGGATGCTGGAGGACTTCGTGGCCGAGGAGCTGCTGAGCCGGATGGAGGCGCCGGACGAGGCCGCCGCCCATTTCTACGTGGGCGGCATCCTGTCCCTGATCCGCTGGTGGCTGGAGGGGGACGCGCCCCTGGAGGACGGGGACCTGCTCCGCAAGCTGGAGGAGATGCTCCCGCCCGGACCCGCGGAGAGGAGGTGAGACCGTGGAGGACGAGAAAAAATCGGAAAACGTGATGACCAAGCTGGCCCGCTTCATCGTGGATAAGCGCAAGGCCCTCTATCTGGTCTTTCTGGCCGCCTTCCTGTTCTGCGGGGCCTCCATCAGCAGGGTGCGGGTCAACGACGACATCACCTCCTACCTGCCTCCGGAGACCGAGACCCGCCGGGGCCTGACCCTTATGGAGGAGGAGTTCACCACGTTGGGCTCTGCTGAGGTCATGGTGACCAGCATCACCTACGACAACGCCGCCCGGCTGGCCGCCGAGCTGGAGGACATCGAGGGCGTCAGCGAGGTGGCCTTCGACGACACCGGGGACCACTACAAGGACGCCTCGGCCCTCTTCTCCATCTCCTTCGACGCCGAGGCCTCCGACGACCGGGCCACCCAGGCCATGGCCCAGGTCCGCCAGACCCTGGAGGGCTACGACGTGTACGCCTCCACCGAGGTGGGGAAGGACACCTCCGCCGACCTCCAGCGGGAGATGGGCATCATCCTGATGATTGCCGCCGTGGTCATCGTGGTGGTGCTGCTGTTCACCTCCAAGAGCTATATGGAGGTCTGCGTGTTCCTCATCGTGTTTTTGGTGGCCGCCGTGCTGAACATGGGCACCAACTACTGGTTCGGGGAGATCTCCTTCATCACCAACTCCATTGCCGTGGTGCTGCAGTTGGCCCTGGCCATCGACTACGCCATCATCTTCTGCCACCGGTACATGGAGGAGCGGGACAACGGCCTGGACGCCCGGGAGGCGGACATCACCGCCCTATCTAAGGCCATCGTGGAGATTTCCTCCTCCAGCCTGACCACCATCTCCGGGCTGGTGGCCCTTATGCTCATGCAGCTGCGCATTGGCTTCGACATGGGCATCGTCCTGGCCAAGGGCATCATCTTCAGCATGGTCACGGTCTTTCTGCTCATGCCGGGCCTGCTCATGCTCTTCAACCGGCCCATTGAAAGGACCCGCCACAAAAATCTGGTCCCCAGCATCCGGCTGTGGGGCAAGGCGGTGGTGAAACTGCGCTTCCTGCTGCCCCCGCTCTTTGTGGCCGTGGTGGCGGTGTGCGCCGTGCTGTCCAACCGCTGCGACTACGTATTCTCGGTGAACTCCACCGACTTTGACAACAAGCCGGCGTGGCGCATCGCCGACGAGAAGGTCCACGCCGCCTTCGGCCAGAAGAACACCATCGCGGTGCTGGTCCCCCGTGGGGACTACGACAAGGAGGGGCAGGTCCTCCGCCGGGTGGAGGCCCTGGACCAGGTCAGCGCGGCCACCGGCCTTGCCAACATCGAGGTGGAGGACGGCCGGATGCTCACCGATAAAATCAGTCCCAGGCAGTTCGCGGAGCTGGCCGGGGTGGACATCGAGCTCTCCCGCCTGCTGTTCCAGGCCTACGGCCTGTCCGTGGAGGAGTACGGCGCGGTGTTCCAGAACCCCGACGACTACGCCGCCCCCCTGGTGGACGTGTTCGAGTTCCTCTGCGAGCAGAAGGACAAGGGGGTGGTCAGCCTCACCGGGGAGCAGGAGGAGAAGGTGGACGACCTCCAGGACACCCTGGACAGCGGCCTGAAACAGCTCCGGGGCGAACACTGGACCCGGCTGGTCTTCACCGCCGACGTGCCCGAGGAGGGGCCGGAGACCTACGCCCTGCTGGACCAGATCAGGGCCATCGCCGGGGAGTACTACGGCGGGGATGTGATCCTAGTGGGCAACTCCACCAACGCCAGGGATTTGAGCGACTCCTTCGGCCAGGACAACATGAAAATCAGTATTCTGACCGCCCTCTTCGTCATGGTCATCCTGCTCTTCACCTTCAAGTCCGCGGGTCTGCCGGTGCTGCTGGTCCTTACCATCCAGGGGTCCATCTGGATCAACTTCTCCTTCCCGTACCTGACGGGCACCAACATGTTCTTCCTTTCTTACCTGGTGGTCTCCTCCATCCAGATGGGCGCCACCATCGACTACGCCATCGTCATCACCAACCGCTACCAGGACCTGAAATACGACTACGCCGACCGGAAGGAGGCCGCCATCGAGGCGCTGAACCAGTCCTTCCCCACCATCCTCACCTCCGGCAGCGTCATGTCGGTGGCGGGCTTCCTCATCGCGGGCATCTCCACCGACGCCACCATCGGCTCCGTGGGCCTGGCCCTGGGCCGGGGCACCGTCACCTCCATCATCCTGGTCATGACCGTGCTGCCCCAGCTGTTGATGCTGGGCGACTATCTCATCGAAAAGACCGCCATCACCCTGAACCGCAACCGCAAGCAGCGGTTCAACAACGGCGTCATGCGCCTGGACGGCCACATCCGGGGCCACGTCTCCGGCTTCGTGGACGGGGAGATCAAGGGCGTGATCCGGGGCAGCGTGGACGCCCTCATCGAGTCCAAGTATCAAGAACTGGAATTGGAAGAGGGGGAGGGGAGCAGCCATGAATAAGTACATCAAGCGCCTTTCCGCCCTCCTGATGTGCGCCGCGCTGTGCCTGGGGTTGATGCCCCCCGCCGCCGCCCAAGGGCGGACCGTCACCGTGGCCAGTACCCGGGACCTGCTGACCCTGGCCCAAAACTGCGTGTTGGACACCTATTCCCAGGGCCTCACGGTGGTCCTCGCCGCCGACCTGGACCTGACAAGCGTGGCCTTCGACCCCATCCCGGTCTTTCGGGGCACCTTCGACGGGGCGGGGCACACCGTCACCGGCTTCCGCTTCGCCGGCAAGGGGTCCGACCAGGGCTTCTTCCGCTACCTCCAGGCCGGGGGCGTGGTGAAGAACCTGACCCTGGCCGACGCCGAGCTGACCCCCGGCGGCGGCCGGTCCGGCCTGGGCCTGCTATGCGGCCAGAACGAGGGCACCATCGCCGACTGCTCCGTCAGCGGCAAAGTCACCGGCGACGCCGACGTGGGCGGCGTGGTGGGGGTCAACCTGGCCGGCGGCCGGGTGGAGCGATGCACCAGCGCCGCCGCCGTCTCCGGCAATACCCACACCGGCGGCATTGTGGGCCGGAACGAGGGGGACCTCACAGCCTGCGTCAACCGGGGGCCGGTGAACATCGACGCCAATGAGTCCGCCCAGGACACCGGCGGCGTGGCGGGCCTGTCCACCGGGGGCCTCAGCGGCTGCCTGAACTACGGCGGCGTGGGCTACCAGCACACCGGCTACAACACCGGCGGCATCGTGGGCCGCCAGAACGGCAACGTGGTGGGCTGCGAGAACCACGGCTTCATCCAGGGCCGCAAGGACGTGGGCGGCATCGTGGGCCAGTTCGAGCCCTACACCACCCTGGCCTATGGCGAGGACCCCATGCGGAAGCTGGACGACGAGCTGGGCAAGCTCTCCGGCCTCATGAGCCGCTTCGCCGACCAGGTCAACGACACCACCGGCAGCGCCGTGGAGGACCTGCGGGTCATCAACGAGGCCATGGACGCCCTGCGGGGCGTGACCAGCGGAGCCTTGGACGACGGGGCGGACGACACCCGGCGGGCCACCGACCAGATCTACGACAGCGCACAGACCATCAACAGCGCCCTGGGGACCCTGCTGGACCACGTGGAGGGCTTTTCCGCCGACGCTTCCGACGCTCTGGACGGCATCAACGCCAGCATGGACGACATCCGGGACAGCTTGGACAAGGGCTTCGCCGCCCTGGACGGGGATTTTGCGGACGTGTACAACCTCCTGGACTGGGACCTGGACCGGCTGGACAGCTACGGCAAGGACGTCACCACCCAGCTCGACCGCATCGGGAAGGACATCGGCACCCTGGAGACCTTTGCCCGGAACACCTCCGACATCCTCCAGAGCGACGCGGGGCTGCTGGACCAGCTGGAGGCCATCGGCAGAGAGGTAGAAAAGCTGGGCAGCATCAATATCAAGACCTGGATACAGAACATCGGCAAGGATTTGAACGGTATGGCCACCGTGGCCGGGGACCTGCGGGAGGACCTGGCCGACCTGCTGGATGAGGCGGGGGACGACGCCAACGCCATGTGGAAAAAGGCAAACGCCGCCGCCGACCGTCTCAGCGGCTTCGCCGGGCAGCTCAACGAGACCTTCCGCCGCTTCGGGGACCAGAGCACCGACGACCTGCGCATCGTGAACGGCGCGGTGGGGGACATCGAGACCGTGCTGCGGGACTACCGGGACACTGTGGGCGACAAGGGGGGCACGGCGGTGGACGACGCCGACCGCCAGCTCCAGACCATCGGCGACCAGCTGGACCGGATGAACGCCGGGGCCGCCGACTCTAGCACCGCCCTCCACGACACCACCGGCGACATCATCCGCCAGCTGGACGCCATCCGGGACGCCATCACCGATCTGGGCCAGACCCCGGAGAAAAAGGTGGACGACGTCTCCGACCGCGTGGAGCAGGAGGGGGACCAGGGCCGGGTGGTCTCCTGCGCCAACGACGGCGCCGTCAGCGCCGACTCCAACGTGGGCGGCATCGCGGGCACCGTCTCCCCGGAGCTGAGCCTGGACCCGGAGGAAGACCTGAACATGGAGGACAGCAAGCTGCTGGTGGACACCACGGCCTATATCAAGGCCACCGTCCGGGACTGCAAAAACGCCGGGGCCGTCGCCGCCAAGAACGACTGCGCCGGCGGCGTGGTGGGCCGGGCCGAGGTGGGGGCGGTGCTGGACAGCCTGAACACCGGGGCCGTGGAGGCGGCGTCCGGCGCCCACTGCGGCGGCGTGGCGGGCCTCAGCCGGGGCACCATCCGCCGCAGCCATGCCCTGTGCGCCCTCATCGGCCACGACCAGGTGGGCGGCGTGGCAGGGGAGGGCCACGACCTGCGGGACTGCTACACTATGGTCACCATCGACGCCGACGGCGAGCGGCTGGGGGCCATTGCCGGCTCCGCCGACGGCGAGGTCAAAAACTGCGTCTTCGTCCGGGAATCCCTGGCCGGCATCGACGGGGTGGACTACGAGGGGAAGGCCGCCCCCCTGGACTACGCCGACTTCCGGGCCCTACCCGGCCTGCCGGAGGAGTTTTTGGGCTTCACCATCACGTTCGTGGCGGAGGGCCGCACCCTCAAGCGCCTGGATGTGGCCTACGGCGGCTCCCTGGACCTGGGTCAGGTCCCCGCCGTCCCGGAGCGGGCGGGGATGTACGGCCGCTGGTCCGACTTTCCCACCGCGCACATCACCCGCAGCCGCACCGTGGAGGCCGTTTACAGCCCCTGGGTCACCGCCATCGCCAGCAAGGAGTCCCAACCCTCCCTGCTGATGGAGGGGGCCTTTCCCCCCAACGCCTATCTGGCCGTCATGGACTACGCCCTGGACAGCGTCCCCGCCGGCTACGACTGCGCCGGGGGATACAGCTACGCCGTGGCGGGCTTGGGGGACTTCGACCCCGGCCCCATGACCCTGCGCATCCGCTGGGAGGGGGAGGAGGAGGCCGCGGCCGCCCTGGTGGAGGACGGGGTCCTCACCATGGTGGAGACCGTCCGGGAGGGCAGCTACCTCTGTCTTGCCGCCCCGGCCAGCGCGTCGGTGGTCCTGCTGGTGAAGCCCGCCGCCGCCCCCACCGCCCTGTGGGCCGCCCTGGCCGCCGCTGTGCTTCTGGTGGTGGTCCTGTTCCTCCACCGCAGGAAAAAGCGGAAGAAAACGCAAAAGACCGCCGCGGCCGTATGACGTAAAAAGAGCGCCGAACCAAAGGTTCGGCGCTCTTTCTGGTTATATGAGTATCCCGCGGCAGTGGTCGATTTCATGCTGGATGATTTGGGCCGTCCAGCCGGTGAAGGTCTTGAAGCGGACCTGGAAGTCCTGGTTCTGATACCGCACCTTGATGGAGCGGTAGCGCCGGGCCTTCCGGGTCCCGGCCAGGGAGAGGCAACCCTCCACCGCCTCGTAGGGCTGGGCGGTTTTGATGAGCTCCGGATTGAACATCACCATGTATGTCCCCTCGTTGTCGAAGGCGATGATGCGCTTGTTGACCCCAATCATGTTGGCCGCCATGCCCACGCAGCCCTCCGCGTGGGCCGCCAGGGTGTCCAGCAGGTCCTGGGCCACCGGCAGGTCGGCCGGGTCGGCGTCCTCCGCCGGACGGGAGAGAAAGTCCGCGTCACGCATGATTTCCCGTACCATATCCAATTCCTCCTATGCTTCAAAAAATCGCCGCCAGGACGAGCCAGAGGACCAGCAGCCACACAGCAGCCACCGGCAGGGCGTAATACCACTTTTTGGGCCGCCCGCCCTCCCACATGCCCTGGGCCTGGACCCGGCAGCGGGCAAAGACCTCCGCCGGGATGAGGCGGATGGTCAGCGCCGCCAGCCCGGGCAGGAGGAGCAGATCGTCCAGATACCCCAGCACGGGGATAAAGTCCGGGATGAGGTCGATGGGGGAGAGGGCGTAGGCCACCGTCAGCGCCGCCAGGACTTTGGCGGGCCACGGGGTGTCCCGGCTCTTCAGCGCCAGGATAGACCGCGGGGATGTCGGTTTTCAGCCCCGCCGCCCGGTCCCGGAGGGTCATAGGTGGGCCTCCTCCCAGGCGTGCAGCGCCGCCAGCTGTTCCGGGCTGTGGAACCAGTGCTCGCCGCCCTCCACCACTGTCAGCCTGCAGCCGAACCGGCGGACGAACGCCTCCACCGTCTCCCGCCCGGTCAGGTGGTCCTGCCCGGCGTACAGGATCTCTGTGGGGACCGTCCACACGGCGACGGGGTGTTCCCTGGCGTATTGGAGATAGCGCCAGGACAGGGTCTCGCCGAACTCCGTGGCGATCTCCCCCTCGGCCTCCAGCCGGTCCTCCCCAACGCCCGCCCAGCCCATCATGTCCCGGATGAGCCGCTTCATATCCAGCACCGGCGAGACGAACAGGGCCTTCTCCAGGGGCGCGCCCCCGAAGGCCAGCAGGGAGAACCAAGCCCCCAGGCTGGTGCACCGCAGGGCGATGCGCCCCCACCGCGCCCCGGCGTAAGCCAGCAGTTCCTGGAGCTCCGGCACCGCGTGCCAGGGGTCCAGCGTCTCCACCGACCCCCGCCGCGCCCCGTGCTCCGGCAGGTCCACCGCCAGCACCTGCCAGCCCCTGGGGCAGGCCGCCTCGGCAAACGCCGCCGCCTCCTCTTTGTGGCCGCCCTTGCCGTGGATATAGAGCCAGACTCCGTCGGACGGTTCCCCGTACAGCACCGCCGGGATTCCCCGCGGGGGCAGTTCAAACTGGAATTCTTTCATGTCGGTTCTGCTCCTGTCAAACTTGATATGAGCCGGTCCGCCGCCGGGGCCAAGCCCTGGAATCCTACACAGCGGCTGGGCCGGGCGTTGACGGCGTGGTCCAGCAGCGGCTGTTCCCGGCTGGCGGGGTCCAGGCAGTAGTCCAGCGCGGCTACGTCGTCCCAGGCCCGGTTGAGGAAGGCCACCTCCCGCCGCCCGTGGGTCCCGGTGAACCGCGCCGCTCCGGCCCGGTGGAGGTAGTCCTCCGCGACGCCTGCCGGGACTGCGGCGGCAGCCAGGGTGTGGCCCAGACCGTCAAAAAAGGTGCGCTCCAGCCCGTCCCACTCCGGGCGGCTCAAATCGAAGAGGACGAAGGCGTACCTGCTGTGGCAGTGGACGGCCAGCAGGCTGTCCCGCCCCCGGAAGGGGATAACGTGCAGGTCCCAGCAGAACCGCCGGTCGGCCTCCGCGCCCCGGGGCGGGACCTTGCGCTTGCAATGCCGCTGCAGCGGGATGGTCAGACCCAGTTCTATCAGGATTCCGCCTCTCCAGTCATATCCGCCAGTACGCCCCGCAGAGCCCGCGCAAAGTCCGCGTCCTGGGCGGCGGTGCGGCGGGCAGGGCCCTTCAGCCGCCCGCCGCCGCTGCGGATCTTCCGGGCCGTGTGGCGGGCCGACAGCAGGCCGTCGATGTTGCCGTCGGTGTACTCCATCCCGTCCTGGTGGAGGACCCGACCCCGCCGGGCCAGGCACATGGCCGCCAGCCCGTAGTCCTGGGTGATGACCAGGTCGCCGGGGCGCAGCAGGTTCACCAGGGCGAAGTCCACGCTGTCCGCCCCCTTGGAGAAGGTCAGCGTGGCCGCCCCCGGCTTTTCAAACTGATGAGAGGTGTCGCAGAGGAGGAGACACTCCGCCCCGTATTCCACGGCTAACGCAATCGTGAGGTCCACCACCGGGCACCCGTCGGCGTCAATCAAAATCCGCATAAAATTCCTCCATCACCCACAGCGCCGGTGGAAGGCGAAGAAATTGCCTGTCCGGCTAAGAAGCCTCGCCGTAGGCGGGGATTCGTGCCAAACAGGCAATTCCTGGGCTGCCACTACCATGCAAAATCGATATTTCCGCAGAAACATTGGAGTGTAAATGGTTGTGTCACTAAACTACGGCTTTTTTAGTTAAAGCATAATACGAATCTCGTTCTCGTGAATTATGATGGTTCCTTTTGCGGTGCAGCTTTATTCATCGCTTGTAATTAGAACAGCATTGGATTTAATCTAAAGGCTCAGCGAATTCCGACAATCGCTGGTTCTTCTATATTGGACACTTCCGGCCTAATGCTGGTAAGCCAACCCAAAATGTCAGGCTCTACGCGTGGCGATAAATGCGCTAGGATATGGGGCTTGTTAAGCAGGTACATAAAGCAGAGGATATCTCGTGCTGTTCGTTGCTTTTCCGCCGGCGATAGGTGACTAAAGAACTCCATATCTTGAAGCCCCTGAATCTGTTCTTTATAATGGCTTTCCCCATTTAGTACGAGCCTGTACATTAGGTTCTGGAAATAGTTTCTCTTGTCCGCATCAATTTCAGATAGGATAACTGGATCACGGGAAATATCGGCAACGCCTTTCCTATATAAAAAGGTCGAAAATGCCTCAAGTACTCGCCGCATGGTATTCCCTATAAACAATTCTGTTTCGACTGTACCGTTCAGAGCATAATCATGAATCGTTTCTAGCAGACGGGTGTATTCCTGATGCTTTTCACTCTTAAAAGCATTAATTCCAGTACAGTCAAGCTCAAACAGACAAAATTCAGCGGACTTGTTTTGGCTTTCACATTCTTTGGAGATTTCTTGCAACGCCTTTTCTAAATCGTAAAGTACACTGATATCATGGGTCATCACGAGAGTCTTGGTGGTGGGGCAACCCAAAAGAACCTGTCCAAGTCTCCATCGCAGAAAAGACAGAATTCCGATTCTATTTTCCATATCAAAGCTGGAGATGGGGTCATCAATAACCAAAAACACTTCATCCGTATAAATTGCCCTGACATCCGTTTCCTTAGCAATTTCTGTGAAAAAGTAACAGAGCGCAAGAGCGTTTCGTTCCCCGCACGATACTTTCTTTGGATCAACTTCTTTACCGTTTGATTTCAGATGATACATCTGGTCAGTGCCAAGTACAAGCTTAAGGCGTTCTGTACTGAAAAAAATGTATGCCAGCGAACTATTGATATCATTAACTGCAATCTGAAAATTCTTGCGCTGTGCATCCAAATCCAGTTTTTGTTTCTCAAGTTCGGTGATTTGCTTATTTAAAGAATCCAGCTTGTCATCTGCCACCTTTTTTGCTTCCCTCTGTGAAACGAGATGAGTATATGCGTCCTTGGTTGCATAATGAGCAATCTCATCGTTCAGCTTTAGCACGGTATTCTTCAGTTTTACCCGTCCGGTGATAGCATTGTTGAATGCAATGCGCTCTGCTTCGAGAATCGTGAGAGCTTGGTTTAGTGTATTGCAAGCGGCTATCAGACCGATGGAAGCGTCATATACCATGGCTTCGAAAGGATTATCAATCTTGGCTTGTATTGCATTATTATGTTTTTCAATCGCTTGGTTTAAGTTATCTATACAGGTTTGTACGTTACGATATGCTTCTGCATCTAAACCGCTATATATAATATAATCGCTCTTTACAACCATCTTTTGCTTCAGACTATCCAAAGCGGTTCGGAACGCTTCAACTTCCCGATTGAGAATGGCTTCTATACACAAGAGCATTTCCGTACGGTGTTTCTCCTCAATTTTCTGCAAGCAGGTCGGGCAAATGTTTTTTGTTGTATCTACCAAAAAAGCCTTCGCATCGGCAATGACTCTGATGCCAAAAAGCTGCAGAAGCTCATTTTCCCGTACAGTAGTCTGCGGCTTTGCAATTATTTTCGCAAGCTGTTCTATCGCGGTTTCTTCCACATTCCCCGCTAATGAGTATAGTTGAATTGCCTGTGCAATTTGCTGCGATTGAGGGGTAGCATTGTTGAATAGCGCAAATTGTTTGCTAAACTCCTCCTTAGTTTCTGATTCACCCTGAGCTGGCACTAGTTTCCCAATCCTCTCAATCTCTGAATCGTTAACCGATGCACTCGTTCTGTTTCCATTGATTTTAATGCCTCTCGTTTCTGCCCAGCCGCCGCTAGCCCTCAAAGATTGAGTGATTTGAGCAGACCAGTACTGCGGAGCTATAGCAACTGATGACCCTGTGAATTTTGCGCACTCGGCTTCTTGTTGCTGTTTTTGTATTTTTAAAGCATCAATTGTGCCAGTAACCTGATCAATTTGCTGTTCAAGGGCAACCTGTTCACCAAAAAGGATAATAGCATCCAGCCCTTGCTCTTTAACCTTAACCTGTTGCTCAACGTATTTCTCATCAAACACAAAGAATTTCTCTGGCCTGCCGCTGGAGGATACATGTATATGATTTCCGGTCGCTAAAGGCGATAACTCAACGGTACGGGGGATTGTTGAGGCAATATATTCACGGAATCCTTGGGCAACAGTGCTTTTTCCACTTCCGTTTTTTCCATATACTAAGGCAACTCGGTTCTTCTTTGCTGGCTTGCCGTGTGTCGGGAAAAATTCAAGCACCTTAGCATTGTCGAAAAGCCAATTGCAATGTATGGAAATGCCGGTCATGCTATCAATCGTTGTCATCTTTTATTCACGCCCCTGCCCTAAATTTGTATAAAAACCAACTTCAAATATCACCATCACCGCGACAAAATGTTATCGTTGAACTAAATTAAACAGTTCTGTGTTGTTTACTATTACAACACTAGAGACTTAATCGTACTCTCTACCGTTGTGTTATTCAACAACTTCCCATCATTACTATTACCGAAAATTACTTAATTGCCTCTCCCGCTATCCTATCGCTCTCATGCTGATACATTCGATACCATCTCACAAGTTTGAGCATATGCTCCGGGAACAGCCATACCCGAAAAGCTTCAGCAATCTCCGGATGTGCTATCGTCCCGCCGCCCCTACCGCGGCTTGATTTGATTCACAAGGCATTTGTCGTATTGACCCAGCGACTGGGCGTCATGGTGGTGTTTGTCCTACGGATTTCCTCAATGAGTTGACAGCAAGCATCTTCCTGGAATCTGGGGTTGTAGATTTTCTCCCACATCCGCAGGTACTCAATCGTGGTACTGCTCCGTAGCCAGCCCTGAATCAGGTAACTGGAGCTGGAGGATTTCTTCTCCCTTGCAATCTCTGTCAGGGATACATAGGGGTTTACA